>NZ_JBVJCB010000004.1:0-580782 GCF_055589025.1 Streptomyces sp. NPDC041968
ACTGCCAGCAACCGGTCCCCACCGGCCAGCGGAATACGCCCCCGCATGTCGGTGAGCAGGTTCGCCAGCGCACCGCGCGAGACGACGACACCCTTCGGACGGCCCGTCGACCCCGACGTGTACAGCACATACGCGGCCTGGTCGGGGCGGACAGCGTCCGGAAGGTGCGTGGTGGGAGCCGGCTCCCGCTCCCACGCCCCCTCCAGCCACTCCTCGTCAATGACGACGACCGGCCGGGTCTCCTCCCGCATGAACGCCAGCCGCTCCGCAGGGAAGTCGGCGTCCAGCGGCAGATACGCGCCGCCCGCCTTCAGCACCGCCAGCAGCACGATCACCAGATCCGCCGAACGCGGCAGCATCACCGCCGCATACCGCTCCGGACCCACCCCCGCCTCGACCAGCAACCGCGCCAGCCGCTCACTGCGCGCGTCCAGCTCCGCATACGAAACCGTCACCCCACCGAACACGACCGCCGCCGCCTCCGGCACCCGGGCCACCCGCGCCCGGACACACGCCACCACATCCCCGGCGTCCACGCCCGCGCCCGCGTCCACCGACCGGGTGTCGTTCCACTCCTCCAGCACCCGCAGCCGCTCATCCTCCGCCAGCACACCCACCCGGCCCACCCGGGCCCCCGGCGCCGACACCACCGCCTCCAGCACCCGCACGAACCGGCGGCCCAGCAGCTCGGCGCTCTCCCGGTCGAAGAGGTCCGCGCTGAACTCCAGTTCCGCGTCGATACCTGCCGCGGAGCTGTCGTCGTCGTGGAGTTCCCCCAGGTTGAAGGCGAGGTCGAAGCGTGCCGCGCTCGATCCGATCGACTGCTCGGACATCTCCGCACCAGGCCAGGACGCGAGGGAGGCCGTGGCCGTCCGTGAGTCCAGGTTGTGCAGGGAGAGCATGGTCTGGAAGAGGGGGTGGCGGCTGGTGGAGCGTTCGGGGTTGACGGCTTCGACGAGGCGTTCGAAGGGGATGTCCTGGTGGGCGTAGGCGGCGAGGTCGGTCTCCCGCACGCGGGCCAGAAGCTCCGTGAAGGTGGGGTTGCCGGTGAGGTCGGTGCGCAGGACGAGGGTGTTGACGAAGAACCCGACCAGGTCTTCGACGGCGTCGTCGGTGCGCCCCGCGATGGGTGAGCCGATCGGGATGTCGGTGCCGGCGCCGAGGCGGGAGAGGAGGACGGCGAGGGCGGCCTGGAGGACCATGAAGGTGCTGGCCTGTTCCTGCCGGGCCAGCTGCGTGATCCGGGTGTGGAGTTCGGTGGGGATGGTGAAGGTGACGGTGCCGCCCTGGTGGGACGGGGTGGCGGGTCGGGGCCGGTCGGTGGGCAGGTCCAGCTCGGCGGGGAGGCCGGCCAGGGTCTGCGTCCAGTAGGCGAGTTGTGTGCTCAGGACGGAGTCGGGGTCGTCCTCGGTGCCCAGGACGTCGCGCTGCCACAGGGTGTGGTCGGCGTACTGGACCGGCAGCGGTGTCCAGGACGGTTCACGTCCAGCCACCCGGGCCGTGTAGGCGGTGGTCAGGTCCCGGGCGAGGGGGGTGAGGGACCAGCCGTCGGCGGCGATGTGGTGCACGACCAGCAGCAGGACGTGCTCCGTCTCGGCGAGGCGGAGCAGGGTGGTGCGCAGCGGGAGGTCCTGGGTGAGGTCGAAGCCCTGGCCCACGGTGTCGGACAGCTCGTCGGCGAGCCGGTCCTCGGTGGTGTCCCGCACCTCGAAGACCGGGGTGGCCCGGTCGGGGGTGAGGATGACCTGGTGGGCGCCGTGGTCGTCCTGGGCGTAGAGGGTGCGCAGGGCCTCGTGGCGTGCGGTGACGTCGGCCAGAGCCTCCCGCAGGGCGTCCTGGTCGAGGGTGCCGGACAGGCGCAGGGCTACGGGGATGTTGTAGAGGGCGCTGCCGGGCTCGTACTGGTGCAGGAACCACAGCCGCTGCTGCGCGTACGACAACGGCACCCGCTCCGGACGCACCGCCCGCGCCACCACCGGCGTACGAGCGGACACGGCCTGCCCGAGCAGCGCCGCCAGGCCCGCCACCGACGGCGTCTCGAACAGGGCCCGCACCGACAGCTCCACTCCGAGAGCCGTACGGATACGCGACACCAGCCGCGTCGCCAGCAACGAGTGACCACCCAGGTCGAAGAAGCTGTCGTCGATACCGACCCGCTCCAGGCCGAGGACGTCCGCGAAGAGGTGGGCCAGGATCTCCTCCTGGCCGGTCCGCGGTCGCCGTGCCGACTCGATCGTGCCGTCCCAGTCGGGCGCGGGCAGGGCGCGGCGGTCGAGCTTGCCGGTGGGGGTGAGGGGCAGTTCGGGCAGGGGGACGACCGCCGCCGGCACCATGTGCTGGGGCAGCCGCTCCGCGACGTACCGGCGCAGCGCGGCGGGGTCGGCCTCGGCGTCCTCGGTGAGGGAGACGTACGCGACGAGCCGCTTGTCGCCCGGCCGGTCCTCCCGTACGACGACCGCCGCCTGGGCCACGGATGCGTGGGAGCCCAGCAGGGACTCGATCTCGCCCAGCTCGATCCGGAAGCCGCGTACCTTCACCTGGTCGTCGGCCCGGCCGATGAACTCCACCAGACCCTCGTCGGTCCAGCGGACCACGTCACCGGTCCGGTACATGCGGGAGCCCGCCGGACCGAACGGGTTCGCGACGAAGCGTTCCGAGGTGAGACCGGGACGCCCCAGGTAGCCGCGGGCCACGCCGGCGCCGGCGACGTAGAGCTCACCGGCCACCCCGACCGGGGCGGGGCGCAGGGCGGCGTCCAGGACGTACACCTGCGCGTTGGAGACGGGGGTGCCGAGTTCGGCGGGGCGGGCGTCGCGTACGACGCCGGTGACGCTGTCGGCGGTGCACTCGGTAGGGCCGTAGAAATTGAACGCCAGGAGGCCTTCCACCGACGTCAGTTCACGGCGCAGGCTCTCGCCGATGGCCTCGCCGCCGAGGACCACGAGCGAGGGACGGTGCCGGTCCGCGTCCAGCAGACCCGCGAGGAGCAGGTGCTGGCACTCCGACGGGGTCATGTCGACCACGTCGATGCGCTGCTCGTCGACCTGCCGCGCGAAGGCCTCCGGGTCGTGCCGGGTGTCGTCGTCGAGCAGGTGCAGCTCGTGGCCGTGTGCGGCCATCCACAGGAACAGGCCCCACGACGCGTCGAAGGAGAAGGAGGCCGTGTGGGCCATACGCAGCCTGCGGCCGCCGACGGAGTCCACCACTCGGGTCAGGACTTCGTACTGGTGGTGGTGGAGCAGGTTGCTGAGGCTCGCATGGGTGATCAGGGCCGCCTTCGGGCGGCCCGTCGACCCGGAGGTGTACAGGATGTACGCGCCGCCCGCGGGGGTCACGGGGGCGGCGACCGGGTTCGTGTCCGGTCGACCGTCGAGGGCACGGCGGGTCTCCGCGCCGTCCAGCCGGATCACGGGGACGCCCGAGCCGTCGAGGACCGCGGTCCGGTCCGCCGCGGCGGCGACGGTGACCACGAGCGAGGGCGCCGAGTCCGTCAGCATGAACGAGGTGCGGTCGGCGGGGTACTCCGGATCGACGGGGAGGTAGACCGCTCCCGCCTTCATCGCCGCCAGCAGCGCCACCATGGAGTCCACGGAACGGGGCAGCACCACGGCCACGACGTCCTCGGGGCCGACGCCCTGCTCGGTGATCAGCCGGGCCAGCCGGTTCACCCGGGCGTTGAGTTCCCGGTAGGTGACGCGGGTGTCCTGGAAGACGACGGCCGTCTCGTCGGGGGTGCGGGCCACCTGGGCCTCGAAGAGGCGGGGAAGGATGTCGGCCGGTACGGGACGCTCGGTACGGTTCCAGTCCACGAGCAGCCGCTCCCGCTGCCCCGCGGCGAGCGCGTCGACGCGGCCGACCGGAGCGTGCGGGGCGTCGAGCAGCAGGCGCAGGATGCCCAGCAGGTGCTCGGCCAGCTCCTCGGCCTCCTCGGCGCGGAAGACGTCGGGGCGGTAGTCCAGCTGGAAGCGCAGCGTGGAGTCGGGCATGCAGACGAGGCCCAGCGGATAGTGCGTGGCGTCGTAGCCCTCGGTGCGCAGGACCCTCAGACCGTCGGTCGCGCGGTCGAGGCCGGAGGCGTCCAGCGGGTAGTTCTCGAACACCATCGAGGTGTCGAAGAGTTCACCCACGTCGGTCAGCCTCTGGATCTCGGCGAGTCCGAGATGCTGGTGGGCGAGGAGCCGGCTCTGTTCCTCCTGGAGCCTGGCCAGCATGTCGGCCAGGGGCTCCGCCGGGCGCAGTCGCAGCCGCAGCGGCAGGGTGTTGATGAAGAGACCGACCATGTCCTCGACCCCGTCGAGCTCCGGCGGCCGGCCGGAGACCGTGACGCCGAACACCACGTCGTCGATCCCGGTGATCCTCGACAGGAGCAGTGACCAGGCACCCTGGACGACGGTGTTGAGGGTCAGACCGTGTTCGCGGGCGAGTGCGGTCAACGCCCGCGTCTCCTGGCCGTCCAGGCCGAACCGGACCTGTTCCGGGACCACCGGTGGCTGTCCGGGAGCGAGCGCCGCGACCCGCGTGGGCTCCTCCAGACCCGCCAGTGCCTCCGACCAGGCCCGTACCGCCGCGCCCTTGTCCTGCTCGGCGAGCCAGGTCAGGTGATCGCGGTAGGGACGCGGGCGGGGAAGCCCGGAGTCGTCGCCCTTGGCCAGGTAGAGCGCGAGCAGTTCCCTCATCAGGATCTGCATCGACCAGCCGTCGAGCAGGATGTGATGGTTCGTCAGGACAAAGCGGTGACGCTGTCCGCCGAGGTGGATGAGGGTGAAGCGCACCAGGGGCGCCTGCCCCAGGTCGAAGCGCCGGCTGCGGTCCTCCAGCGCCTCGGCCTCCGCCCGGCCCTCCCGGCTCGCCTCCGGCAGACCGCCGAGGTCGACGGTGCGCCAGGGCAGCTCCACCTCGCGGAGCACCAACTGGGCCCACTCGCCGGACTTGCGCTGGCGGAAAGCCACCCGCAGGTTCGGGTAGCGGGCGAGCAGCGCCGCGGACGCGTCCCGCAACGCCCCGGTGTCCAGCGGACCTTCGAAGTCCGTCGTCACCTGGGCCACGTAGACGTCGGTGGCGGTCCCTTCGAGGACGTTGTGGAAGAGCAGTCCCTCCTGAAGGGGGGACAGCGGATAGATGTCCTCGATCTTACGGGGCCGTCGCGTCACTGCCATCTCTCCCACTCGGACCGCACTTTGTCACCGTGGCCAGCGTCGAAAATAGGGCTGGCAGCAATATCAGCCAGCAACCTATTCGCCTCGGTGGGTGGTCTGTCAAGGTAAATGCGACGCCCTTAACCCATGCCTTAAACACGGCTGTCGCGTCACGGTTTCCAATGGGTGGTGTTCAACTCCACCCTTAAACAGCAGGACTTGCGGCGGTGTGACTGCTGGCCGGTGCTAGGGTCACGGCACTTGCGATGGAGCTGGAGGCGTAATGGCACATCATGAGTTGAGGGAGGAATTCATCACCTGGCTGGGCGGGGATTCCTTCACCTGCCTGGGAGCGCGTTCCGCTCTGCGACAGGACACCCTTGTCGTGCGGTTCTACGATGAGTTGGGCGGGGCGGAAGCCACTGCTCTGCTCCATCGGGACCTGGTCGCGTTCACTGAGGAGCAACTCACCGGGGAAAACGAATTCGCTTCGTTCGTGGCGATATTCCTGAGCCCCCGGATGCACGGCGAAGAGGAATTCGAAAAGCTGCTCTGGGAGCAGTTGGGGCATCTGCACCGACTGGATGCCAAAACCCACGAATGGAGCCCCGGCTACTCCAGTGACACCGAGTCGCCTGCATTCGCCTTCAGTGTCGCCGGCCATCCGTTCTTCGTGGCCGGGCTCAGCCCGGAATCCTCTCGGATTTCCCGGCGCTTCTCACATCCGGCCCTCGTGTTCAATTCGCACGAGCAGTTCGCCCGGCTGAAGGCGCAGGGGACGTACTACGGCCTGCAGCGCAGGATCCGCGAACGTGAGGTGCGGCTCCAGGGGAGCGTCAACCCCATGCTGTCCGACCATGGCCAGTCCTCCGAGGCCCGCCAGTACGCGGGGCGGGCCGTACCGGCGGACTGGCGGTGCCCGTTCTCCGCGGAGGGCTCCTGAGCCGGGTGGCCGGGTGGCCGCGTGTCCGAGTGGCCAGGTGCCCGATCGGACGCCCCCCCGTGCGCGCCGGCCCGGAAAAGGGGTGAACGGCCGATTCCTTTCGCCGAGCCGCGGTGAGCGGTGTCCGGAACAGTTCCGGAACCGCTTGTGCGCGGTCGCCGGAACCCCTTGTGCGGGCTCTGCGGAACAGCCCCGTCCGGTGTCCGGAAGACCTTGGGCGCGGTGTCCGGATTCAGTTGACGCTTTCGATCAGTCCCGCCTCGTAGGCGATGATGGCCGCCTGGACACGGTTGCCGACGGCCAGCCTGGTGAGGATGGAACTGACATGAGTCTTGACTGTGCCTTCGACGAGGCGCAGCCGCCGGGCGATCTGGGCGTTCGACAGCCCTTCCCCGAGCAGTGTCAGCACCTCCCGCTCCCGGGCGCTGAGGCGGTCGACCCGCTCGCGTGCCGCGGAGCCCCGCGCCATCCGGGCCGTGGGCAGACCGCGGATCACCCGGTGCGCCGCCTCGGGGGAGAGATACGCGGCCCCGTCGGCGACGGCGTGCACCCCCGCGATGAGGTCGCGCGGGTCTCCCGACTTCAGCAGGAAGCCACTGGCGCCCTCGCCCAGGGCGCGCGCGATGTAGTCGTCGTTGCTGAACGTGGTGAAGATGATCACGGCCGTGCCCGCGTCGGACTTCAGGATCTCGGAAGCGGCGTCGAGTCCGTCGAGCTGCGGCATCTGCACGTCCAGGAGTGCCACGTCCGGCCGGTGCCGGCGCACCAGCTCCACGGCCTCCCGGCCGGTGGCCGCCTCCGCCACCACCTCGATCTCCGGATCGGCCGACAGGATCGCCCGCGCCCCCGCGCGCATCATCGTCTCGTCGTCGGCGATCAGAACCCGAATCACACGTTCCCCATTTCGTCCCCCGCCGGGGCTGTCGCCGCACCGGCGCTCTGTCAGGACTCCCGGTGAAAGGCCTCCCGGTGAAGGGCCTCTGGAAGTCCTGGGATCCTGCACGGACCAGTCGATCCCGAATCCTTGTCGAGCGGACCCGGCAACGCAAGGTCGTCCGAGGCGCCCTGCTCTGGGCGGCGCTCGCCGTCCCCGCCCTGCTCGACTCGCCCGGCGACGCCGATCCCCGTTCCCTGTGGTGGCGACTGGCCGGCGTCCTGCTGCTCGTACCCGTCGTCGCACTGCGGGCCACGCGGCTGTCGCTGGCCTGGGGGACCACCGCGGTCCTCAGCCTCGTCAGCCCCTGGTTCGCGCCCAGCCTGTTCGTCATGGGCTACCTGGCCGGCCGGCGCGGCGACACGCGGGGACGTCCCGTCGACACGGCGGTGGCGGTCACGGCCGTGCTGACGACGCTGGGCGTCCTCGGGCTCCGGGCGGGCCACCTCACCACCTGGCTGAACAGCGTCCCGCTGCTGGTGGGCGCCGTGACCGCGTGGCTGGCCGGCCGGCACCGCCACCAGCGCCGCGAGCTGGAACTCGCCGGCTGGCAGCGGGCCCAGCACCTCGAACGGGAATACGAGCTGGCCGCCGACCGGGCCCGGACCCGGGAACGCGCCCGCATCGCCCAGGACATGCACGACCAGCTCGGGCACGACCTCACCCTCATCGCCATGCAGGCCGCCGCCCTGGAGGTCGCCCCCGACCTGGACGCGTCCGTGCGGGCCACGGCGAGGCAACTGCGCGGCAACGCGGGGCAGGCCGTCAGCCGGCTCAGCGACATCATCGGAGTGCTGCGCGTGGACACGGCGCAGGAACCGACGGCACCGCGCGAGGACCTCATGACGACGGTGGACCGGGCGCGTACCGCGGGGATGCTGATCGACCTGCGGCGGATCGGCCTCGACGTCACGGCCCCGCCCGCGGTCGAGGAAGCGGTGCGGCGGGTGGTCCAGGAGTCGCTCACCAACGCCGCCAAGCACGCGCCCGGCGAGGAGGTCCGGATCCGGATCGACCGCCTCACGGACCACACGGCCGTCACCGTCACCAACGGCATCTCCGACGGCCCCTCCGAGCCGGCCGTCGGCAACGGCACCGGACTCGTCGGCCTCTCCGAGCGGGTCCAGGTGCTCGGCGGGACGCTCTCCGCCCGGCCCCGCGAGGACGGCGTGTTCGAGGTCTCGGCCCGCCTGCCGCACTCCGGGGAGCTGTACGGGGCCGGGGCCGCCGGTCCCCAGGGCCCGCTCGGGGTCCCGCTCACCGTCACGGCCCAGCGGGACGCCGAGCAACGGGTCCGCCGCAGCCTCATGACCATGCTGGCGGTGCCCGTGGTGGCGGTCGCCGTCGTGTGCGTGATGATGGTCGTCTACTTCTCGAACGCGTTCGACAGCAGCGCGACGCTCGACGCCTCCACCTACCGCGGGCTGACCCGGGGCGAACGGTGGCAGGACCTGCGGGGGGTGCTGCCCGCGGAACAGGTGCCCGCGGAGTGGCACGTCGGCTCCCCGCCGGCGCCCGAGCGCGCGGTGTGCCGGTACTACCGGGCCGAGGGCGGTGGCCTGTTCTCGATGGAGGCGGGTGTCTACCGCCTGTGCTTCGTCGACGGGCGACTGGCGGCCAAGGACGTGCTGTCCGACGAGCGGTGACCGGCCCGCCGAGGATGCCCCGCCGGACTCGGGGGCGTGTTCTCGGTCCTGCGGGAAACCTGAGGCGGCATGGCGAGATTCGGAACAAGCAGGCCGGCGAAGACCCAGGACGGTCCGGCGCTGAAGCGGGCGCTGACCACCCCGCTGCTGTACTTCTTCATCCTGGGTGACGTGCTCGGCGCGGGGGTGTACGTCCTGGTGGGGCAGGTGGCCGCCGACACCGGGGGAGCGGTGTGGGTGCCGCTGGTCGTCGCGCTGCTGCTGGCGCTGCTGACCGCGGCCTCCTACGCCGAGCTGGCCACGAAGTACCCCCGGGCGGGCGGCGCCTCCCACTACACCACCCTGGCCTTCGGGCCGTTCGCCGGGTTCGTCGCGGGCTTCTGCATGCTCGCCGCCGGCATCGTCTCCGTGGCCGCGCTGGCCCGCGGCTTCGGGGGCGACTACCTGTCGGCCTTCGTGACGCTGCCGGTGGGCGTCGTCGCCGTGGTGTTCCTCGCCCTGCTCGCGCTGGTCAACGCACGCGGCATCAAGGAGTCCACCCGGGCCAACGTCGTCGCCACCGTCATCGAGGTGGGCGGCCTGCTCGTCATCGTCGCCCTCGGCGCGTGGCTGCTGCTGCGCGGCGACGGCGACGTGGCACGGCTCGGGCAGCTCGGGACGCCGGAGAAGGGGGCCGCGGCGGCCGTACTGAGCGGCTCCGTACTGGCCTACTACTCCTTCGTCGGCTTCGAGACCTCCGTGAACGTCGCCGAGGAGACCCGCGACCCCCGCCGCTCCTACCCGCGCGCCCTCTTCGGCGCCCTCGCCACCGCCGGCGCCGTGTACGTGCTGGTGGGGCTCGCCGCCTCCGTGGCCGTCCCGACAGCCCGGCTGGCCGGGTCGAGCGGGCCGCTGCTGGAGGTCGTCGAAGCGGCCGGCGGGGTGCCGACCCGCCTGTTCAGCGCCATCGCCCTGGTCGCGGTCGCGAACGGCGCGCTGCTCACCGGCATCATGTCCTCCCGCCTGGCCTACGGCATGGCCCGGGACGGGCTGCTGCCCGCCGCGCTGACCAAGGTGCTGCCCGGGCGCCGTACCCCGTGGGCGGCGATCGCGGTCACGACCGTGCTGTCGATGCTCCTCGCGCTCACCGGCAGCGTCGCCACCCTCGCGTCCACCCTGGTCCTGCTGCTGCTCGTGGTCTTCCTCATGGTCAACACGGCCGTGCTGGTGCTGCGCCGCGACCCGGGCGAGGCCGACCACTTCCGCACCCCGACCGTCCTCCCCGTGCTGGGCGCGGCGTCCTGCGTCGCGCTCGCCACCCAGATCGAGGCGGAGGTGTGGCTGCGCGGACTGCTGGTCGTGGCCGTGGGGACGGTGCTCGCCGCGGTCGCCGCCGTACGGCGCGGCGGCCGGGGGGACGCGACCGAGCCCGCGGACCACCCGGGCGAGGGGCGGCGGACACCCGGGACGGGTGCCTCGGCCCAGGCGCGGCAGACGGAGGGCGCGGGTGCCCCGGACCGGACGCGCGAGCCGGACGGGGTGGATCACGAGGACCGGGCGGACGGGGCCGGGTCCCGCGGGCACGGCGGGCCACGGGGAGACGACCGACCGGCAGGGTGAGGCGACGCGGGGCACCGGGGCGGGCCGGGCGGACGAGGTCCGGCCCTGTCCGGGCTCGGGGGCCCGAGCCGGCCGGGGAGGCCGCGGGCGGGCGAGTCGCCGCTCGGCCCCGGGCACGGCCCCCGTGCCAGAATGGACGCCCCGCCGCCCCACCACGCGCCCCAGAGGTTCCCCGTGACCAAGTCAGTCGCCCGCGAGCCGCAGCGACGCAACGCGCGGTCCAACCGGGCGCGCATCCTGGCCACGGCCCGCCGCGAACTCGGACGGAACCCGGACACCACGCTGGAGGAACTGGCCCGCGCCGCCGGTGTCGTACGGCGGACCCTCTTCGGTCACTTCCCGGGACGCGCGGCCCTCCTGGAGGCCCTCGCCGAGGAGGCCTCCGAGGTGCTGCGGAGCGCGATGGCCGCCGGTGCGGAGCGCATCGGGCCCGCGGAACCGGCCGAGCGCGCCCTCGCGTACTTCGTGCTGCTGATGTGGCCGGTCGGCGACCGCTACCGGATGCTCCTGGCGCTGGCCCGGCACGACCTGGGCGTGGAGCGGGTCTCGGAGATCCTGGCACCGGCCCGCGCCGAGGTCACCGCCATCCTGGAGCGCGGCCAGCGGGACGGGGCCTTCCCCGCGCATCTGCCGCCCGCCGTGCTGAGCGCCGGCCTGGAGGCGATGACGGTCGCACTGCTGGAGCAGGTGAACACGGGGGCGCTGGAGGACGACGGCACCCGGGTCGCCCTGGCCCAGCTCATCGCGGCCGGCGTACCGGAGCGGCGGGCCCGCGCCGTCGTCGCGGCGGTCACCCCCGCGGAGCCGATCCCGGGCGAGTAACCCCCCGGCCGGCACCACCCCACCACCCCACTCACCCCTTCCGCGCCCCCGCGTCCAGCCGCGGGCACCTGCGCCCCGACGGCCCGCCCCCGCACTCAGTCCGTCGACTTCCGCACCCCCCGCTGCCCTCTGCCCGCTCGCCGCGCCGGCCTCACTCACCCTGCGTTCGGCAGCTCCGGCAGCTCCGGCCGTTCCGGCCGCACGGGCCGCACGGGCCGTTCCGGCCGCGCCTTCAGGACCTCCGCCCCCCTTATTTGCACCTCCATGTGCAACAAACTACGCTGCCATTGATCTGCACATCGATGGGCAATTAACTCGCCCCAGCCTCCCGGGAGCCCCGATGCCCCTCCTAGCCACCGCCCCCGTCGAGAAGATGACCGGGCCGTACGCGCGGCGCTGGTGGGCCCTCGTCGTCCTCTGCCTGAGCCTGCTGATCGTCGTCATGGCCAACACGTCGCTGATCGTGGCCGCACCGGACATGACGGCCGACCTCGGCCTCAGCAGCAGCGACCTGCAATGGGTCATCGACGGCTACACCGTCCCGTACGCCGCGCTGATGCTGGTCCTCGGCTCGGTCGGCGACAAGTACAGCCGCCGCGGCGCCCTGATCACCGGCCTGGTGATCTTCGCGGGCGGTTCCGTGATGGGCAGCCTGGTGGAGGAGACCGGGCTGGTCATCGCGGCCCGGGCGATCATGGGCGTCGGGGCCGCCGTCGTCATGCCGGCCACGCTGTCCCTCCTGGTCGCGGTCTTCCCGAAGGGGGAGCGGGCCCGGGCCATCACCGCCTGGACCGCCACCTCGGGCCTCGCCATCGCGGTCGGCCCGCTGGTCGCCGGCCGACTCCTGGAGGACCACGCCTGGGGCTCGACCTTCCTGGTCAACGTCCCTGTCGCGGTCGCCGCCGTGGTCGGCGCGCTGATCCTCGTACCGCCGTCCAAGGCGGCCGGCATGGGCCGTATCGACTACGTCGGCGGTCTGCTGTCCATCGTCTCCGTCGGCAGCCTGGTCTACGCGACCATCGAGGGCCCGCACTTCGGCTGGGGCGCCGGCCCCGTCGCCGCCGCCGTCGCCGCCGTCGTCGGCCTCGTGGCCTTCGTGGCCTGGGAGCTGCGCCACCCGCACCCCATGCTGGACGTCCGCAGGTTCCTGCTGCGACCGTTCAGCGGCTCGATGCTGGCGGTGCTGTTCTTCTTCTTCGGCACCTACGGCGCCATCTACTACGCCACGCAGTTCCTGCAGTTCGTGCTGGGCTTCGGCGCCCTGGAGACCGGCGTACGACTGCTGCCGCTGGCCGGCGCCGTGTTCGTCGGCGCCGCCGTCACCGGCCGGCTGACACCGAGGCTGGGGGTGAAGGCCATGGTCGGCTCCGGCATGGTGCTCGGCACCGTCGGCGTCCTCCTGCTGGCCCTCGTCGAGAAGGACTCGACGTATGCCGACTTCCTGGCCCCGATGCTGCTGCTGGGCCTCGCGATCGGGCTGAGCGTGTCCCCGGCCACCGACACCATCATGGGTTCCTTCCCGGAGAGCGAGCTGGGCGTCGGCGGCGGGGCCAACGACACCGCGCTGGAACTCGGCGGCTCCCTGGGCATCGCCGTGCTGGGCTCCCTGCTCGGCACCGCCTACCGGGACGAACTCGCCGACCTGGCCGGAGGCCGGCTCCCGGCCGCCGCGCTGGACACCGCCCAGGACTCCGTGGGCGGCGGACTGGCCGTCGCCGAGCGGCTCGCGGCGAACCCCTCGGCCGGACCGCGGCAGGCGGAGGCCCTGGCCGACGCCGTGAACCAGTCCTTCGCCCACGGGGTCGCCACGACCAGCCTCGTCGGCGGGATCATCATGGCCGCTGGCACCCTCATCGTCCTCGCCGTCCTGCCCGGCCGCCGCCGCACCGCCCGCCACCTGCCGGAGGACGGCCCGGCGCGGGACCGGGACGCGGAGTTCAGCGACTCGGCACGGTGAGCCGCTCCGGCCGGTTCCGCGTCAGTCGGCCAGAACGGCCGGCTCCTCCGGCGTGCGCGGGCCGGCCGCCGAGTCCGTCAGCAGGCCCCGCGCCCGCAGTACTCGCGCCACTATGTGCATGGGTGACACCGCCCGTGACGCGCACGGTGCGCGCAGGTGGCGTCCGCACACGTGCCTCCCGGTGCCGTCAGCCCCGCCGGTCCCGCTCCGTGCGCCGGACCACCATGTCGCGCAGCCGCTGGGTGAGCGCGGTCGCGGCGGCGGTCAGGAACACGAAGGTGTAGGCGATCTGCAGGACCGTCACGATGCGGGCGGTCTGGCCCCGCGGGGTGATGTCGCCGTACCCGACGGTCGCCAGCGTGACGACGGTGAAGTACAGGGCGTCGACGCGGGTGCCGAGGCCGGTGAACTGGCCCGGCTCCTTGGCGAGGGTGTAGTAGGTGGCCGAGAAGATGTGCACCGTCAGGATGATCAGCAGGGAGAGGACCGCGCCGGGACGGGAGTCCGGGCGGTTGGTGAACACGTGGCGGATCTGCCGGAGCAGCAGCGCGGCCACCACGGTCAGCGTGAGGGCGAACAGCACCCAGCTCAGGACCGGGCGCTGCGGGCCCAGGTGGTCGAGGGGGAGGAGGAAGTAGGCCGCGACGACGGCCACCGCGGCACCGAGCCGGACCAGCCAGGGGTATGCCGTGCGCAAGGCAGTCCACGGGCCGCCCGCCCGGCGCCGCGTCACGGCCGCTGCTCTTCCCTCGCCGGACCCTCTGCCCTCGCCGGGCCCTCTCTCCGCGTCGGCCCCTCGGCGGCCGCCGGTTCGGTCCGGCGTACCAACTGGGCGACGACGAAGGCGACGACCGAGGCGATGACGATCAACGGCGTCTGGTCGTGGGCGTCCCTGCCCATCAGCAGCACCGCCAGCACCGCGCTGGCCAGCGGCAGTCCCGTCACCGCCGCCGCGGCGGCGGAGATGCCCAGGGCGAGGGCCGGGGTCGCCCCGAAGCCCGGCAGCCCGGAACACGCGACGGCCGTGGCCGCGCCCAGCAGCACCGCCGGGAAGATCGGCCCCCCGCGCAGGCTGCCCAGCGCGATGCCCCAGGCCAGCCCCTTGCACGCCACCAGGGCCACCAGCGCGCCCACCGGCCACGCGTGCGGGTCCGCGGCCAGTACGCCGAGCGTCGCCTGACCGGACAGGGCCGCCTCCGCCGGTGACCGGCCGGTGACCAGGGCGTACACGCAGAGGCAGCCGCCCACGGCCACGGCGCACAGGACGGTGCGCGCGGCCGTGTGCCGCCGCGTCCAGGAGACGGTGCGGTGACCCAGCTCGCGGCCCAGCGTGACCAGCACCGCGATCAGGGCCGCGGTGGGGATGCCCCACAGGAAGTCGCCCGCGTCCGGGCCGGCGGCCGGCGGGAGGTCCTGGAGGCTCAGGGCGCCGATCTCCAGGCCCGTCCACTGACCGAACCCGGTGAAGACCAGCGCGCCGGCCGCGCTGGCCAGCAGACACGGCAGCAGCAGGGCGACGAGCTGGGTGCCCGCCAGCCCCGCCCCCTCGATCAGCAGGACGGCCGCCGCCACCGGACCGCCGAGGATGGTGGAGATCGCGGCGGTGGACCCGGCCGTCGCGATGATCGCGCTCGCCTTCGGGTCGCCGGCCGCGCCCGCCCGCCGGACCGCCAGCAGCGCGAGCCCGCTGCCGACGGCCATCAGCGGCGCCTCCGGCCCCAGCACCACACCGAGCGGCAGCGTGGCCAGCGCGGCCAGCACCGCGCCGGGCAGCGCACGGGGGCCGACGGGCGCGCCGCCCAGCCCGTTCACCGGCAGATGCCCGCCGCCGCCCGGCATCCTGGTGACGATCGGCGCGAGGACCAGCCCGGCCAGCAGCAGCGCGGGCAGCGGCCACCACCAGGGCGGGGCGTCGTAACCAGCTGCCTCGGGCAGCGACGTCCACACCCAGTGCTGCAGCTGGTGCTGGAATCCGACGAAGAAGAAGCAGGCCAGCGCGATGGGCACGCCCAGCAGGACGCACAGCAGCAACAGCCGCAGATAGCCGGGGCTCAACAACGTGTGCCGCAGGGACTGTTCCGCCCGGCCCGGCACCGCGTTCGCCGGCGGGGGCCCAGTCGCCACGGTCCTCCTCCGTCCACCTCGCCCCGGCACCTGGTCCGACGGGTCCGGAGCACGCGTTCGCACGTGCGCCTCAGTTAACGCGAGACGGGGCGGAGACGCATGCGCACGGGGCGCCCCCGGGGAGCGGGCGGCGGGCGGCCCGGGCGGCGCCGGTTCACCCGTTCGGCGTACCCGCGTGGCCGGTCGGCACCGGTGGCCGCAGGCTCGGAGGGACCTGTCGGCGCCCGGTGCACCGACGGGCCGAGGCCCGTACGGGGAAACGCAGAAAGGACTCGCTCATGAGCCAGCACGCCGCACCTTCTCCCGGCAGGCCGACGCACGGCACAGGCGCCCCGCGGTCGGTGGACCGCTCCAGCGGATGGGTGACCGGCGGGGTCGTCTTCGCGGGCGTCCTGATGCTGCTGAACGGTGCCCTCGCCGTCCTGCAGGGCATCGCGGCCATCGCCGAGGACGACGTGTACGCCCGCGTCGGCAGCTACGTCTACGAGCTCAACCTCACCGGCTGGGGCATCATCCACGTGATCCTGGGCGCCCTCGTCCTCGCCACGGGCTACGGACTGCTCAAGGACATGGCCTGGGCGCGCTTCGCGGGCATCCTCCTCGCCTCGGTCAGCCTGATCGCCCAGTTCCTGTTCCTGCCGTACTCGCCCGTCTGGTCGGTCATCGTGATGGCGATCGACGTCTTCGTGATCTGGGCGCTGGCCAGTCGTCAGGACCGGGCGGACCAGCGGTCCTGAGGCCCCTTCGGCTCCCGACCGCGCGGGGCCCCGAAGCGGGCCGACCGCGGCACGGCGGCGGCGCGGACCCCGGCCGGGGTCCGCCGCCGCCGTGCCGGCGCCCCGGATTCGTCCGGCGACCACCGGGCACGGAGCGTCGCGAAACGTGTCGCTGTTGGGCCGAACGGGTGACTTGGCGTAAGAATTGGCTGGTGCACGCATTGAAGGCGAGTGAGATCGGGGGGAGCCGGTGAACAGCCACGACGTCACCGATGAACAGTGGGAGGGGCTCGCCCAGGTCGTTCCTCTGCGCGGGCGGGACGCCTGGCCGTCCGCGGTGGGCCATCGGGCGCTGCCGGAGGCGGAGACGGAGACCCGCCGCCGCTTCGTCGTCCTGAGGGTCAACGTGTTCGCGGACGCCCGCGAGGTCGCCGAGATCCTCATGGCGGGCATCCCGGTCCTCCTGGACCTGACCAGCGCCGAGGGCGAGGTCGCCAAACGCGTCCTGGACTTCAGTACGGGCGTCGTCTTCGGCCTGGCCAGCGGGATGCACCGCGTCGACCGCAACGTCTTCCTGCTCACCCCCGCCGGCACCGAGGTGAACGGGCTGATGGAGAGCGCGGCGCAGGTTCCGGGAGTGTGACGGGCCGCACCGGTCCTGACGGTCCCGTCCCCCGTTCGTAGGAACGCCGTCCGGGCGGAACGGTTCGTCGTTCCGCCCGGACCCTACGGTCCGGACATGGCAGTACCCCCCGCGTCGACGGCCCCGGCCGCACCCCTGCCGGACCGCCCCCGTGTCACGGAGCTGCGGCTGTCCGCCTTCGCCGGGCACCGCCGCGCCGTGCTGCGGTTCGGGCCGCTCACCGTGCTCGCCGGCCCCAGCGGGAGCGGCAAGACCAGCGCGCTCAGGGCGTACGACGCCCTGGCCCGGCTCGGGAGCGGTGCCCGGCTCGGCGCGGCCTTCCCCGACCCGGTGGCCTGCGTGCCCGAGCGGGCCCGGCCCGACGCCCAGCACCGCCGCGGTTTCCGCATCGGCTGTACGGCCGACGGGGCGGAGGGGCCCGTGCACCTCGACGTCGCCGTGCAGGCCGAACCCGAGCTGCGCATCGTGGGGGAGCGGCTGACGGCGGACGGGGTGGTGCTGCTGCAGACGGCCCTGCGCGACCCCGGCCGCCGTGCCGTCCAGGCGGCCTGGCACACCGGCGGGTCCGCGCTCGTGACCCGCGCCCCGCTGCCGGACGACCGGCTCGGCACCCCGCTGCTGCCGCTGCGGGTGGCCGGTAAGACGGACGGGCAGCGCAGGGTGCTCGCCGCCGCCGAGCAGATGGTGGTCGCCCTGCGCTCCGTCTTCTCCTGCGACCCCCGGCCCGGCCGGATGCGGGAGCCCGTGCCCAGCGGCACCGGCCGGCTGCTCGGCGGCTGCGACAACCTCGCCGACGTGCTGTGGCGCACCCGTACCGAGTGCGGCCGCCGGCACGCGCAGTTCGTCGCGGCGGTACGCGCCGGATGCGCGGGCCCGGTCGCGGACGTGCTGGCGGAGCCGGTGACCGGCGGCGTGGTCCGCGCGTCGCTGGACCGGGGCGACGGCGTCCGCACCGGCCTGGCGCGGCTCGGCTACGGCGAGCTTCGCTACCTCGCCCTCGCCCTGCTGCTGTTCACCGGCCCCGGGGTGCTGGAGGTCGACCCGGTCGGTGAGGTCCCCGCCGCGCTCCAGACGCTGACTGTGCTCGCCGACGGCTTCGACCGGGGCCTGGACGCCCGGCAGCGCGGGGAACTGCTCCGCCTGGCGGCGCGGATGTGCGACCGCGGCCACATTCGACTGGTCGCGGCGGTGGCCGACCCCTCCTGGGCGACCGGGACGGACGGCGTCACGGTGGTACACCTGGACCCGTGACCGATCTTCCGCACCCGCCCCCGGACCTGCCCGCCCTCCAGCGCAGGCTCGCCGAGTTCGCCGCCGCACGGGACTGGCAGCCGTACCACACGCCCAAGAACCTCGCAGCGGCGCTCAGCGTGGAGGCCTCCGAACTCGTCGAGATCTTCCAGTGGCTGACGCCCGAGCAGTCCGCCCGCGTCATGGCCGACCCGGACACCGCGCACCGGGTCCGGGACGAGGTCGCCGACGTACTGGCGTATCTGCTCCAGTTCTGCGAGGTGCTCGACGTCGACCCCCTGGCCGCGCTGGCGGCGAAGATCGAGCGCAACGAACTCCGGTTCCCGGTGCGGCCGGACCCGGGCGCCTGAGCGGAGGAGCCGCGAACTCCGTTATTACTCTCCGCAGTCGAAATCGGGTCGGAAACCATTTTGTTGTCCGAAGATTTCCCCCTTCCTCTGGCTTTTCGTCCCACACGCCTTCACTCTGGGTAGTGGACAACGGAGTTCGGGCGGACGCGCCGCGAGCGCGTCGGAGACAGACGGGGGCAGCGCATGGACGCTGTGCGGCTCATCGCGACGAGCGGGCGTGCCCTGGCGGCCGGCGCCGAGGTGCCGGACATCCTGACGGAGGTGTGGCAGGTGCAGGCCCTGGCGCAGGCGATCGGCAGCCGGCTGGCGGTCCACGGGCCACCGGAGCTGCGCGGCGAGGCGATCGGGCTGACCGAGCTGGCGGGCCGCGGCTGCGGAGTGCTGCACACCCCGGAGCTGGCCCCGGGAGAGCTGCGAGCCGCCCACCTCACCGAACTGGGCGACGCGCGGCAGGCCCTGATGCGCCTGGGCACCCTGCTCGGGGAGACCGGCATAGCCCTGGTCGGCGTCGCCTGCGCCGCCGACGACGAGGCCACGTACTGGCAGTGCATGGAGGCCATCGACGCGGCGGACGAGTCACGTGACCGGGTCCTGGAGATGCTCCGCAAACTGGCGGACCGGGACGCGGACCTGCCCGAGCGGGAGGCGGGCTAGCCGCCCCCCGACGAGCCGCCGACCGCGCCCCGCACAGCTCAGTCGGTGTGTCCTGCCCCGCCCGCCGGACGCCCGGGACGCCCCGTGGACGCGGCGGACTCCGTCGCCTCCGGCAGCCCCCGGGGGCCGGGCCGCTCGGGGTCTCCCGTCGACTGGAGATCGGCGTCCAGGGCCGACAGGTCCGCGTTCAGCGCCGCCATGAGTTCCTCCATCTGCTCGAGCAGCCCCTTCGGCCGGGCCTCCGCCCCGTCCTGACGCGGCAGGTTCTCTTCGGACATGACGGCCTCCTGGGCCCCAGGCCCCACGGGGGCCGGGCGATCCGCCTCCGCCCCGGCAAACGATCAACGCCCGGCCCGGTCACTGGACCGGCCGCCCACCGGGCCCCGGGTTGTCGCGCGGCCGCCGGGGGCCGGGGGAGCCCTGGGGAACGCGCGCCGGGCCGGGCGGAGCCTGTGCGGCCCACCCGCGCCGAGCAGGCAGGATGGAGACATGGATCTGCGTATCTTCACCGAGCCCCAGCAGGGGGCCACCTACGACACTCTGCTCACCGTGGCCAAGGCCACCGAGGACCTCGGCTTCGACGCCTTCTTCCGCAGCGACCACTATCTCCGCATGGGCTCCGCGGACGGCCTCCCCGGCCCCACCGACGCCTGGATCACCCTGGCCGGCCTCGCCCGCGAGACCAAGCGCATCCGGCTCGGCACCCTCATGACCGCCGGCACCTTCCGACTCCCCGGCGTCCTCGCCATCCAGGTCGCCCAGGTCGACCAGATGTCCGGCGGCCGCGTCGAGCTGGGCCTGGGCGCCGGCTGGTTCGAAGAGGAGCACAAGGCGTACGGCATCCCCTTCCCCAAGGAGAAGTTCGCCCGCCTGGAGGAGCAGCTGGCGATCGTCACCGGTCTGTGGGCCACCGAGACCGGCAAGACCTTCGACTTCCACGGGAAGTTCTACGACCTCACGGAGTCGCCCGCGCTGCCCAAGCCCGCGCAGCGGAAGGTGCCCGTCCTCATCGGCGGTCACGGCGCCACCCGCACGCCGCGCCTGGCCGCCCGGTACGCCGACGAGTTCAACATCCCGTTCGCCTCGCTGGAGGACACCGAGCGCCAGTTCGCCCGGGTGCGGGCCGCCGCCGAGGAGGCCGGCCGCGCGGCCGACGCCCTCACCTACTCCAACGCCCTCGTCGTCTGCGTCGGCAAGGACGACGCCGAAGTCGCCCGCCGGGCCTCGGTGATCGGCCGCGAGGTCGAGGAGCTGAAGGCCAACGGGCTGGCCGGCTCCCCGGCCGAGGTCGTCGAGAAGATCGGCCGCTACGCCGAGGCCGGCGCGCAGCGCGTCTACCTCCAGGTCCTCGACCTCGACGACCTGGACCACCTGGAACTGATCTCCTCCCAGGTCCAGTCACAGCTGTCCTGACCCGGTGACTCCGCCCCCCGCCCCACCGGAGGACGCGCGGACGCCACCCCTCGCACCGCCGGAGGACGCTCGGACACCGGCCCGCGAATAAGCGAAGGCGCCGGTCGCCCGCCCTGTGCGATGGTGTGACCGTCGTCCTGCCGGAGCCCTCGGGATCTACCACCCCGGGGGCTCCCGCGCGTACGGCATCCCGACACCGACCACCGGCCGGAGAGGCCCTCCGCATGTTCCTGACCATCACCACCACCGGCACTCCCGAACGCCCCGCGACCGACCTCGGCTTCCTGCTGCACAAGCATCCCGACAAGGCGCAGGCGTTCCCCACCTCCTTCGGCACGGCCCACGTGCTCTACCCGGAGGCGGAGGAGCAGCGCTGCACGGCGGCGCTGCTGCTGGAGATCGACGCGGTGGCGCTGGTGCGGCGCGGCAAGGGCAAGGGACGGGGCGGCGCCCCCGACGCGGCGCTCGCGCAGTACGTCAACGACCGTCCCTACGCGGCCTCCTCGCTCCTCGCCGTCGCGCTGGGCAACGTCTTCTCCAGCGCGATGCGCGGCGTGTGCAGGACACGCCCCGAGCGGGCGGCCGAGCCGCTGCCGCTGCGCGTCGAGGTCCCGGCGCTGCCCGCCCGCGGCGGCCCGGACCTCGTACGCCGCCTCTTCGAGCCGCTCGGCTGGACCGTCACCGTCGAGAGCGTCCCGCTGGACACCGCGTTCCCCGAGTGGGGGGACTCGCGCTACGTCCGCCTCGAACTGGAGTCCGCGACGCGCACCCTCGCCGAGGCCCTGCGCCACCTGTACGTGCTCCTCCCGGTGCTCGACGACGCCAAGCACTACTGGGTCTCCCCGGACGAGGTCGACAAGCTGATGCGCGCCGGTGAGGGCTGGCTGCCCGCCCACCCGGAGCAGAAGCTGATCACCAGCCGCTACCTGTCCCGCCGCTGGTCGCTGACCCGTGAGGCGATGGAGCGACTGGAACTGATCCGGCTGGCCGAGAGCGACGACAGCGAGGTCGAGGAGATCGACAACGCCATCGGGGCCGAGACCGAGCAGGAGGACCGGCCGACCCCGCTCGCCGTGCGGCGCCGCGAGGCGATCCTGGCCGCCCTGCGGGAGAACGCCGCCGCCCGCGTCCTCGACCTCGGCTGCGGCGAGGGGCACCTGGTGCGGGAGCTGCTCAAGGAGCCGCGGTTCACCGAGATCGTCGGCGTGGACGTGTCGGTGCGCGCGCTCACCATCGCCTCCCGCCGGCTCCGGCTGGACCGCATGGGCGAGCGCCAGGCCGCGAGGGTCGCGCTGTTCCAGGGCTCCCTGGCCTACACGGACAAGCGGCTGCGCGGCTACGACGCCGCCGTGCTCAGCGAGGTGATCGAGCACGTCGACCCGCCCCGCCTGCCCGCCCTCGCCTACGCGGTGTTCGGGTCCGCCCGCCCTCGCACCGTCGTCGTCACCACGCCGAACGTCGAGTACAACGTGCGCTGGGAGAGCCTCCCCGCCGGCCGCGTCCGCCACCGCGACCACCGCTTCGAGTGGACCCGCGCGGAGTTCCGGGCCTGGGCGGACGAGGTGGCCGAACGGCACGGCTACGCGGTGGAGTTCCGTCCCGTCGGACCCGACGACCCCGAGGTCGGCCCACCCACCCAGATGGCCGTCTTCACCACCAGGACCGAGACCGAGAAGGAGGCGAAGGCCGCATGAGCACCACCGACGCCACCGCACGGGCCCGCACCCTGCCCGTCACCGACCTCTCCCTCGTCGTGCTGATCGGCGCCTCCGGCTCCGGCAAGTCCACCTTCGCCCGGCGCCACTTCAAGCCCACCGAGGTCGTCTCCTCGGACTTCTGCCGGGGCCTGGTCGCCGACGACGAGAACGACCAGGGAGCGAGCCGCGACGCCTTCGACGTCCTGCACTACATCGCGGGCAAGCGGCTCGCCGCCGGTCGCCGCACCGTCGTCGACGCCACCAACGTGCAGCAGGACGGCAGGCGCCGGCTGGTCGAGCTGGCCAGGAAGCACGACGTCCTGCCCATCGCCATCGTCCTCGACCTGCCCGAGGAGGTGTGCGCCGAGCGCAACGCGGTCCGCACCGACCGGGCCGACATGCCCCGTCGGGTCATCCAGCGCCACATCCGCGAACTCCGCCGCTCCCTGCGCCACCTGGAGCGCGAGGGCTTCCGCAAGGTGCACCTCCTGCGCGGCGCGGAGGAGGCCGAACAGGCCACCGTCGTCACCGAGAAGCGCTTCAACGACCTCACCCACCTCACCGGCCCCTTCGACATCATCGGCGACGTCCACGGCTGCGCCGCCGAACTGGAGGCCCTGCTCGCACGGCTCGGCTACACCGACGGTGTGCACCCCGAGGGCCGCACCGCCGTCTTCGTCGGCGACCTCGTCGACCGCGGCCCGGACAGCCCCGGCGTACTGCGCCGTGTGATGTCGATGGTGAAGTCGGGCAACGCCCTGTGCGTCCCCGGCAACCACGAGAACAAGTACGGACGCCACCTCAAGGGCCGCAAGGTCCAGCACACCCACGGACTCGCCGAGACCGTCGCGCAGATGGACGGCGAGAGCGACGAGTTCCGCGCCGAGGTACGGGAGTTCATCGACGGCCTGGTCAGCCACTACGTCCTCGACGGCGGCCGGCTCGTGGTCTGCCACGCCGGCCTGCCGGAGAAGTACCACGGCCGCACCTCCGGACGGGTCCGCAGCCACGCCCTGTACGGCGACACCACCGGCGAGACCGACGAGTTCGGGCTGCCGGTGCGCTACCCGTGGGCCGAGGACTACCGGGGCCGCGCGGCCGTCGTCTACGGCCACACCCCGGTCCCGGAGGCCACCTGGCTCAACAACACCATCTGCCTCGACACCGGGGCAGTCTTCGGCGGCAGACTGACCGCGCTGCGCTGGCCCGAGCGCGAACTGGTCGACGTACCGGCCGAGCGGGTCTGGTACGAGCCGGCCAAGCCGCTGCGCACCGAGGCGCCCGGCGGCAAGGACGGCCGGCCGCTCGACCTGGCCGACGTGCACGGCCGCCGGACGGTGGAGACCCGGCACGCCGGCCGGATCACCGTGCGCGAGGAGAACGCGGCGGCGGCCCTGGAGGTCATGAGCCGCTTCGCCACCGACCCCGGACTGCTGCCGTACCTGCCGCCGACCATGGCCCCCACCGCCACCTCGCAGGTGGACGGCTACCTGGAGCACCCCAAGGAGGCCTTCGCCCAGTACGCGGCCGACGGCGTGGCGCGGGTCGTGTGCGAGGAGAAGCACATGGGCTCGCGGGCGGTGGTGCTGGTCTGCCGCGACGCCCAGACGGCGCGCGCCCGCTTCGGGGATGGGGGCACCTCCCGCTCGAGCGCAGCCGAGAGTGGGGGAGGCCCCACCGGGTCCCTCTGCACCCGCACCGGCCGCCCCTTCCTCGACGACGCGACCGTCTCCGAGGCGATCCTCGACCGGCTGCGCACCGCGATCGGCGAGGCCGGCCTGTGGGACGAACTGGCCACCGACTGGCTGCTGCTCGACACCGAGCTGATGCCGTGGTCGCTGAAGGCCTCCGGACTGCTGCGTTCCCAGTACGCCGCCGTGGGCGCCGCCTCCGGCGCGGTGTTCCCGGGCGCACTGGCCGCGCTGGAGGCCGCCGCGGCCCGGGGCGTCGACGTCACCGGCCTGCTGGCCCGCCAGCGGGAACGGTCCGCCGACGCCGCCGCCTTCACCGACGCCTACCGCCGCTACTGCTGGCCCACCGAAGGCCTCGACGGCGTCCACCTGGCCCCGTTCCAGATCCTGGCCGTCCAGGGCCGCAGCCTGGCCGCCCTGCCCCACGACGAGCAGCTCGCCCTCATCGACCGCCTCGTCGAGCACGACGGCAGCGGCCTGCTGCGCACCACCCGGCGCCTGTACGTCGACACGGGCGATCCGGAGTCGGTGGCGGCGGGCACCGACTGGTGGCTGGAGATGACCGGCCGCGGCGGCGAGGGCATGGTCGTCAAGCCGCTCGGCGCACTGGTCCGCGACGCCAGGGGCCGCCTGGTCCAGCCCGGCATCAAGTGCCGGGGCCGCGAGTACCTGCGGATCGTCTACGGCCCCGAGTACACCCGCCCGGACAACCTCGCCCGGCTGCGGCAGCGGTTCCTCGGCCACAAGCGGTCCCTGGCGCTCCGCGAGTACGCCCTCGGCCTGGAGGCCCTGGACCGCCTGGCGGACGGCGAGCCGCTGTGGCGCGTCCACGAGGCGGTGTTCGGCGTGCTGGCCCTGGAGTCGGAGCCGGTGGACCCGCGGCTGTGAGCGCACGTTTCCGGCCGAGATGCCCCTGAGGGGGTGTCCCGGCCGGACGCCGTGCCCCGGGACCCCACACGTCCCTGGTTAACCGTCAGTTGCCGTGCTAGCTTCGCAGGTCGGTCAGGCAGACGTACCGACTCACGGGGGACAGTCGGTGGAGACAGGCGCGGGATTCGGCGGGACGGCGGACGCTTCCAGGCACGCGCGAGGCATGGCGCTGCTCTTCGACCTGACCGAGGCGCTGTGCGGCATGAGCTGCACGGAGGACCCGCAGGCGCGCGGACAGTTCGCCCAGATGCTCGGCGAGCACCTCGGCCGCCCCGTCGACCTGCGGGGCGTCAGACAGCGCGAGGACGTGGTGACCCTCGTGCGCACCGCCCTGAACGAGGCGGGCGGGGAGCACGTACTCGTCGGGGTGGTGCGCATCCTCGAAGGCGCGCCGGCCGGCGAGGAACTGGACCAGCTGATCGCCCCCGCCCGCTCCGGCGCCCCGCCTCCCCAGGCGCCGCCGGGTCCGCTCGGCCGCGACGACGAGACCAGCGCGCGTGCCGTCCTGGCCAAGGGCGAACTCCCCGCGGACCGGCTGCGGGACGACCTCGCGGTGGAGCTGGGCGGTCTCGACCTGCCCGTCGGGCTCCTGCCCGACCAGCTCTTCCAGCACGTCCTCGAACGAAACGTCCAGCCGGACGGCCTGCCGCCCGCCGTGCTCCTGCTCGACCGGGCGGCCCTCCTCGCCGACGCGCCCGGCCACCGCCCCGCACTGTCCGGCTGGGTCGACGACTGGGCCCGGCGCGCGGAGCTGACCCGGGCCCTGGAGCAGCGGCGGGACGCACGGGCCGCCGTGGTGCGCGGTCCCGACATCCCCCGCTGCCTGATCGTCGCCGTGGAACCGGCCCGGGACGCCTCCGGCGACGTCGTGGTGCGCCACTGGCTCAACACCGTGGCCGGCCACTGGAACCCCCAGCCCGGCACGCCGGCCGTCACCACCCTGGACGCGCTCGGCTCGGCCGTCGACGAAGCGCTGAGCCAGGGCGCCCGCCTCCGTCCCGGCCCCCGCGACCGGCGTCCGAGTGGACACGGGCAGCCTTCGGCGTATGTCGAGTTCGTCCTTCCGTACGACCTCCTCAACCACGATGTGGCGGGGTTGACGCACCGTGTCGGCGACGGCCAGCCCTTACGCCTGGGCACCCGGTACGGGGTCCACCTACGCAGTCTCGAGCGCATGCGGTCCAGGGACCGCCGGGTCCTGGAGCAGTGGGAGGAACGCTGGGACGCCCTGCGGGAGCAGGGAGTGGCCGTGCACGGCTGGAGCGAGCCGGACGGTGGCCGGCTCGGTGCCTGGCAGACGGCGCTCGCCGGGGACACCGGCCGGACGGCCGTGGTGCTGGACGCCCCGGCCGACGCGCCCGCCCTGGAGGCGCTCAAGGCCGCCATAGCGGAAGGCGTGGGGCTTGCGGTCTGGGACCGCAGGGGAGTCTTCCCGGAGGAACGCCGGGAGGTGGTGACCGCCCTGTTCGCCGCCGTGCCGACGCCCGGGCAGATCCCCTTGGCCGTCCACCGCCTGCGGGAGAACGCCGAACGGCACTCCCAGGGCCCCGGCCGGCTCCTCGGCCGGCACATCGGGTTCCTCTGGGACGATCCCACCCGTCTTGTCGACATCCAGTCCGACTACGGCGATCTCGCCGGCGAGGAGGCAACGGCATGAACGCGCAGGAGCAGGCGTCCCCGAACGGCTGGCGGGTGTTCCACGGCACCGGCCGGCCACCGGTCGTTCCGCCCGCGCTGCCCGCGGCGCCGCCCTGGCGGCTCTTCCGCGGCGAGCCGCCCCAGCCCGCGCCGCCGGACGACCCGCAGGCCGCGCTGCGCCGCCTGGGCGACGGACAGGCCACCGCGCAGCTCGGCACCGACGAGATCGACACCGTCAACGCCGCCCTGCTGCTGCGCAGGCCGCTGCTCATCACCGGCCCGCCGGGCGTCGGCAAGTCCACCCTCGCCTACCTGATCTCCCGTGAACTGGGCCTGGGCCGGGTCCTGGAGTGGAGCATCGTCAGCCGCACCACGCTCCGGGACGGCCTCTACGTCCACGACGCCATGGGGCGTGCCCAGGCCATCGCGGCCTGGCAGGCCGGGCTGCGCGGCACCACGGCCCCCCACGCACCCGACGGGACCGAATCCGCCGCCGGGGAGACCTTGGCCGACACGGCCGACGTCAACGCCCCGAGACCCTCGTCACCCGAGCAACTCCCGCCTGTGCTCGGCGACTTCATCACCCTCGGGCCCCTCGGTACGGCTCTCCTCCCTTACGATCGTCCGCGGGTGCTCCTCGTCGACGAACTCGACAAGAGCGACATCGACCTGCCCAACGACCTGCTGCACGTCCTGGAGAACGGAAGCTATGACGTCCCGGAACTGGTCCGTGACGCCGCCGACAGCGCGCGCGTCCACACCAGCGACCCCGGCGGCCAGGCACTGCTGCGCAGCGGACGGGTGGAGTGCCGGGAGTTCCCGGTCGTGGTGATCACCAGCAACGGCGAACGGGAGTTCCCCGCCGCCTTCCGCCGGCGCTGCCTGCCGCTGGAGATGCGCACGCCGAGCCGCCGGCAGTTGCTGGCCCTGGTGGAGGGGCACCTGGGGTCCAGGCCGCAGGGCACCGAGGACCTGGTCGACCTCTTCGTGCAGCGGGTGCAGGCCGGCGGTACGCACTCCCTGGATCAGCTACTCAACGCGGTGCAGATGACTACCGCGGGTGGTTTCCAGGCGGACGGTGACGGGCGTAAGCTCGTGGAAATGCTCCTCCGCGACCTCGCGAAGGGCCGCTGAATGACCGGCTTCCCCAGGGAGCACGCATCCGGACCGGGCGACGAAGACCCCGTATCGGGGACGTCGCCTCCTTCGGTGTTGCCCGAAACCCTCGACGAGGGCGTCGTCGTCCCCGGCGGGCACCAGGCCGGCGTGCCCGTCGCCTCCGACCGTGACGTCGAGGGGTCCGCCGCCACGGACCGGTCCGTTCCGGGGCGTGCCCAGCCGTACCCGGGTGATCCGCAGTCGTCGGCGCCGCACTGGCAGGAGGTCGCCGACGCCGTCTGGCTCGCCGCCTACTGGGACTGCCACGGTGGACCGGGCCGGACGCCGGACCCCGCCCCGCGGCCGGACCGCCCGCTCCCCACGGATGCGCCCGTTGCCGAAGGGCCACGGGACCCGGCTCCGCAGGAGACGGAATCCGGGCCCCCGGGCCCGGACCCCGCCGCCGAAGAGCTCCCGGCTCCCGTCCGGCCACCCGCCCCCGGCAGCCCCGATCCGGCGCCGGGCCCCCCGGACGCGTCCGCACCACCCGCACCCGCTCACGTCCCGCTCCGGCCGGCGGCCCGCAACCGGCTGTTACCCGACCCCGAGGGCCCCTTCACGCTGCACGCCGGCCGCCCCCTGCTGCCCGCCGAGGACGACCCGCAGTCCGGGCCCGGCCGGGCCACCGCCCTGCTCGCCCGCGCCCTCCACCAGCTGGCCCGGCGCATCCCCTCCCGCCACACCCTGGAGCTCGACGAGGAAGCCACCGCCGAGCAGGGTCTGGCGGACGGCATGTGGCTGCCCTTCCTGCGGCCCGCCCGCACCCCCGCATTCGACCTGGTGCTGCTCACCGACGACGCCCCGACCATGCGCATCTGGCAGGAGACCTGCGCGCGGCTGGCCGAGGCCGCCGAGCACAGCGGCGCCTTCCGAGGCGTCCGCCCGGTACGGGTGCACGTGCCGCGCACCGGCACCGCCACCCTGCGCTGGAGCACCGGCCGGGCCGACGCCGACCCGGCCGAACTGCTCGACGGGCGCGGCGGACGCGTCTTCCTCGTCGTCACCGACGGCCTCGCCCCCGGCTGGGCGGCCCCCGCCGCCGACGACCTGCTCAAGCGCCTCGCCCACGCCGGCCCCACCGCACTGGTCCACCTGCTGCCCCCGCACCTGCGTCACCGCAGCTCCCTCTACCCGTACGAGGCGGTCCTGGAGGCCGGCGGCTTCGGCGCCCCGAACGACGGGCTCGGCCACTGGGCGCCGCCCGGCGGCCCCGACCCGTTGCGCCCCCTGCCCGAGGCCGGCGACGACTCGGTGCCGGTGCCCGTGCTCTCGCTCAAGCCCGGCTCCCTCGCCGCCTGGTCACACCTCGTGACCGGGGAACGCGGCGTGCGCCGCGCCCTGCCCATCGTGCTGGCCGGTGCCCTGGCCAAGGGCGCCCCCGCCCCCGGACTGCGCGCCCCGCGCTTCCCGCGCGCCGCCACCACCGCCGTACGCCGCTTCTTCACCCTCGCCACTCCGGCCGCCCGCCGGCTCGCCACCCAGCTGGCCGCCATCCCGTTCGACCTGGACCTCGTGGAGCAGCTGCGGCGGCGCACGATGCCGGAGACCGGGCCCGACCACCTCGCCGAGATCCTGATGGGCGGTCTCATCGACTGGGACCGAGCCGGCGAAGGCCGCCCCGAGTTCGCCGAAGGGGTCCGCGAGGCACTGCTCGCCACCACGACCCGCAGCCAACTCGCCCGCACCGTCGCGGTGGTGGGCGAGCTGCCCGCCGCGGGGCAGCGGGGCGTCGCCCTGCGCGCCGCCCTCCACGACCCGGCGGGCGCCGCCCTGCCCGACCCGGCGGAGCGGGGCTGGGTGCGCAGCGAACTCGCCGTGATGCGCGCCCTCTCGGGGCCCTACTCGGAGCGGGCCAGGCGCATCGAACCCGCAGTCGCCGGGCCCGTGCCGCCCGATGCGGCCGATCGGGTGGACGTCCGTTTGCCCACGGGTACACCCGCTGAGGTGAACCCGGCGGGCGACGACGGGTCATCCGGTGGCCGAGAAGGCAGTCATCCAGCGTCGAGCGATTCCGACGAACCTGGAGCACCCGTGCCGCTGGTACCCGACGCGACCCCACTCGAAGCCCCGGAGGCTGAGCCGCTCATGCAGAGCACCACGACCGCCACGTCCGCCCTCCTGGTGAACGTTCCCCTGCGGAACACCTCGTTCGTCGGCCGCCAGGGGCTGCTGAGCGCCGTGGAGGAGCAACTCGGCGCGCAGGACACGGCCGCCGTGCTTCCGCACGCACTGCACGGGCTCGGCGGGGTCGGCAAGTCGCAGCTGGCGCTGGAGTACATCTGGACCCACCAGCACGACTACCGGGTGATCTGCTGGATCCCCGCCGAGCGCGAGAGCCTCGTGCTGGCCGCACTGGGCACGCTCGCCGCCCAGCTGGGCGTCGTCCCCTCCGGCCAGGACCGCCCCGGTGCGCCCGCCGCGAACACGGCGGTGCCCGCCGTGCTGAAGGCGCTGAGCGAGGGGAAACCGCACGGCAACTGGCTGCTCGTCTTCGACAACGCCGAGGACGTCGACACGGTGCGGCAGTACTTCCCCACCAACGGGCCCGGCAAGGTCATCGTCACCTCCCGCAACCGGGCCTGGGAGCGGGTGGCCACGCCCCTGCCGGTGAACGTCTTCGAGCGTTCCGAGTCCATCGAGCTGCTCCAGAAGCGCTCGCCCGACCTGTCTTCCGACGACGCCGACCGGCTCGCCGACGCCCTCGGCGACCTGCCGCTCGCCGTCGAGCAGGCGGGCGCCTGGCGCGCGGTCACCGGCATGCTCGTCGACGAGTACCTCGACCTGCTCGCCCAGCGCAGCCCCGAGATCCTGGAACTCGACCCGAACCCCGACTACCCGGTGTCGGTCGCCGCCGCCTGGGACCTCTCGCTGGAGCGCATCCGGCAGAACAACCCCGGTGCCCGGCAGCTGCTCGACATCTGCGCCAGCATGGCCCCCGAGCCCATCCCGCGGTCGATCCTGCGCGGCAGCCGGGGTGTCAGCATCACGCCGGAGATCGACCCGCTGCTGCGCGAGTCGATCACCCTGAACCGCGCCATCCGCGACCTCAACCAGTTCTCCCTGATCAGGGTGGACCCGCGGTCCAACACCCTCCAGATGCACCGCCTCCTGCAGACCGTGCTCCTGGCGAAACTGGGCGCCGAGGAACGGGAACGGATGCGCGGCGCCGCGCACCAGCTGCTGTCGGCGGCCAAGCCGGGCGCCCCCGGCGCCTCCCTGGAGTGGCCCGCCTACCAGGCGCTGCTGCCGCACGTGCTCGCCTCCCAGGCGGTGACCAGCTCCGACACCTGGGTGCGCGACCTCGTCACCGACACCGTCTGGTTCCTGTACTACTGGGGCGACCACGAGGGCGCGGCGGACTACGCCCGGGAGGCCTGGAGCGCCTGGCTCGCGGCCTCCGGCGAGGAGGACATCCACGTCCTGCGCATGACCAAGAGCTTCTCGTTCCTGCTGCGCCAGACCGGCCAGGTGACCGAGTCCATCCCGCTGATCGAGCAGGCGCTGGAGACCTCCCGTCGGCTGGAGGTCGAGCCCGAGGAACTGATCGACTCCCTGTGCGAGATGGCCGACGCCCGCCGCTACCAGGGCCGCATCCACGAGGGGCGGACCGTGAGCCAGGAGGCGACCGAGCTGTCGCGGTCCCTGTTCGGCCCGGACGATCCCACCACGCTGCGCGCCATCCACTCGTGGGGCGTCGACCTCAGACTGTGCGGAGAGTTCCGCGAGGCGCTGCCGCTGGACCGGGAGAACGCCCGGCTCCGCGACCTGTTGTTCGGGCCCACCAGCTTCTTCACCCTCAACACCCTCAACGGCCTGGCCATCAACATGCGGGAGAGCGGTGACTACCCCGGGGCGCGCGACTTCCAGGAGGACGTGTACCGGCGGGCCGGCGCCGCCTTCGGTGCGGAGCACCCGCTCACCCTGCGCATCGCACGCAACCTGGCCGTCTGCCGCCGCCGCGACGGGGCGCTCACCGAAGGCGCGGAGCTGTCCATGGAGACGCTGCGGCGCTTCAACAGCCGCTACGGGCCGGACCACTTCGACTCGCTCTCCACCGCCACCAACGTCTCGGTCGACCTGCGGCTGACCGGGGACCTCGACGGCTCCAGGGAGCTGGCCGAGGAGACGGTCCGGCGCTACGAGCAACGGCTCGGCGAGGAGCATCTGTACACCCTGCTGACCCGGGCCAACCTGGCCGCGACCCTGCGCGCGCTCGGCAACCTGGACAAGGCGCAGGAGCACGAGGACGAGGTGGCGGGCCGGTTGGCCGCGACCGTGGGGGAGGGGCACATCACCACCCTGACCACGGCTCTCGGCCAGGCCAGTACGGCCTACGCCCGCCTGGACTTCGAGCGGGCGCACGAGATCGACCGGGCCAACCTGCCGCGGCTCGCCGAGGTGGCCGGCGAGGACCACCCGCTGACCCTGTCGTGCACCGCCAACCTCGCCCTCGACCTGCGCGGCCTCAGCAGGGGCGCGGAGGCCGACGAGTTGCTGCGCAGGGCGGTCGAGGGCTTCACCCGCGTCGTCCGCGCCGACCACCCCTGGCTCCTCGCGGCCCGCGGTCGGCGTCGCATCGAGTGCGACATGGCGCCGATGCCGCTGTAACGGCGCCCGGTGCCCGGCGGGGGCGTCTCAGCCGACGTCCGCCGCCGGAGCCGCCGTCGCCGCGCCGTCCTGGGTGGACGAAGCGGGTGAAGCGGACGAAGTGGAGGAAGCGGGCGGGGCGGCCACGGTGCCGAAGGCCGGCGGCGCGGGGCGGTCCCGTTCGGCCAGGCGGCGGACCAGGAGCAGGAGCGGCTGGGTGAACAGGGTCGTGGCCAGGGCCATGAAGACCAGCACGGTGTAGAGCGGGGGACTCAACAGCCCGGCCTGCAGGCCCGCGTTGAGGGCGATCAGCTCGGTGAGCCCCCGGGCGCTGAGCAGTACCCCGACGGTCCGCGCGTCGTCCCGGTCCAGTCCACCGAGCCGGGCCGCGGCCGTCCCGCTGCCGATCTTCGTCGCGACCGCCAGGACGGTCACCACCAACAGGACCGTCCAGCCCGTGCCGTCCATGGTGTTCAGCGCCACCGACTGCCCCGAGATCACGAAGAAGAACGGCAGCAGCAGCGAGCTGACGTCGTGCAGCGGTCGCAGCAGGTCCGGATCGAGCGTGCCGTCCTCCGCGCGCGGGACCACCACCCCGGCCAGCAGCGCACCGAAGATCACGTGCAGCCCGAGGGAGTGCGTCACCCACGCCGACCCGAGGGCGAAGCCGATGAGCAGCGCGAGCCGCAGCGAGGGCTCCATCCGGGTGCCCCACAGCAGCCGGCGCAGGACCGGCCGGGCCGCGAGCGCCATCACGGTGACGAAACCGACCGCGAGCGCCGCCCGCCAGGGCCAGTCCAGCGCGGCTCCGCCGCCGCCCCCTTCCATCAGCGCCGCCGCCAGGACCGTCCAGCAGACCGCGTCCAGCACGCCGGCCGCCGAGACCGCCACCACACCCGGCACCGAACGGGAGAGTCCGTTCTCGCGCACGATGGCCGTGAGCACGGGCACCGCCGTTATCGACAGGGCCACCCCGGCGAAGACCACCATGGCGGGGGAGGGGTCACGGGGCATGCCCAGGTCGTGCAGCTGGTCCCGGAACAGCAGCGCGCCCCCGCAGCCGGCGGCCATCGGCACCACGAACGACGCCAGCGCCACGGTCAGCGAGGTGCGGGCCCGGGCGCCGAGGATCTTCAGGTCCAGCTCGTAACCCACCGCGAAGAGGAAGACCACCAGGGCGAACTGCGCGAAGCCGGTCAGGGCCGGGCCGATCTCCGGCGGGAAGAGCGAGGCATGGGCGTCCGGCGCCAGCGCGCCGAGCAGGGACGGGCCGAGCGCGATGCCCGCCGTCAGCTGGCCGACGATGTAGGGCTGCTTCAGCCGCCGGGCCAGCCAGCCGGCCGCGTGGGCGGCGACCAGGACGAGAGCCGAGGCACCCACGAAATGCGTGATCAACGCGTCAGGGCTCATGAGGTCTCCCCGTTGGTCCGGTGGTCATCCGGTTGCAGACGTGTTCGACGGTCGCCCGTGCGACGATCCCGTGTTCGGAGCCTTCCCCGCGCCGGAGCCCCAACTTTCCTAGAATAAGGCGCAATTGACGAAGCAACGGAAGTCGTACACGGACTTTCACCGGGGTCACGGGGGGCACATGACGGCGGTTGTCTTCATCCACGGCACAGGGGTGCGCGAACCGGGCTTCTCTGCGCTCGCGGGGCGCTTCTCCGCCGGAGTGACGGCCCTGCGCGGCGGGCTGCGCGTGGTGCCGTACTACTGGGGCGGTGAGCACGGGGCCGCCCTCGCCGCCGGGGGCGCGAGCCTGCCGCCGGTCTCCGGCGTCGGCCGGGGCCCCGGCGCGCCGGACGCGGCCGAGGACGACACGGCCGCCTGGGCCGCCCTCTACGCCGACCCGTACGCCGAACTGGCCCTGGCCGCCGGTTCCGTGCCCGCGGCCGAACTGCCGCCCGGTTCGCTGTCCCTGGACCAGCCGGTCCGGGAGCGGCTGGCCGCCCTCGCCGCCGAGGGCGACGCGCCGGCGGCCGAGCTGGGCCCGGGCCTGGGACGCGCCGCCGCCGACCTCGCCGCCCACCCGCTGCTCGGCGCCGCCGCCGCGGCCCTCGCCCCGGACGACCTCCCCGACCTGGCGGCCCGTTGCCTGACCGCCCAGGTCGTCGCGGGTGCCCTCGACGCCGACGCGCCCCTCGTGCCGGTCGGCGCCACCCGGGACGCCGTCGCCGACCGGCTCGCCCTGACCCTCGGCGCGCCGGCCCCCGGCACGGAACGCGGGGTGCGCTCGCTGGCCCTGCGGGTCGCGGGCTCGGCCGCCTCCCGGGCCGTCGTCCGCCGCCGCCGCGCCCTCACCGAGGCCGCCCATCCGGCCGCCGGGGACGTCCTGCGCTACCTCAGCCGCGGCGAGGCGGTCCGCGCCGGACTGCGCCACCTGCTCGCCGGTCTGGAACCGCCCGTCGCGATCGTCGCCCACAGCCTCGGCGGCATCATCGCCCTGGACACCCTGGTCCTCACCCCGCTGCCGCAGGTCCGGCTGCTGGTCACCGCCGGCTCCCAGGCGCCGTTCCTGTACGAGTCGGGGTCGCTGCCCTCCCTGGAGCACCCGGCGCCCCTGCCCGACCACGTCCCCGAGTGGCTGAACCTGTACGACCCCCGCGACCTGCTCTCCTACCTGGGCGCCGGCCTGTTCCCGGGCCGGGTCACCGACATCGCCGTCGACAGCCGCCAGCCGTTCCCGGCCGCGCACAGCGCCTACTGGACCAACCCGGACGTGTACCGGCACCTGGTGGAGCGGCTGCCGTGACCGGCCCGGTCGCAGTAGGGGCGGTGGACCCGGCGCGCGTGCACGCCCTCGTCGTCGGCGTCGAGGCGTACGACGCGGGCGCCGGCTGGGACCTGCCCGGGCCCGCCCGGGACGCGGTCCGCTTCCACCGCCTGCTGCGCGCCGCCGGCGTACCGGAGGCCAACCTCCGGCTGCACCTCGCGCCGTTGCCGCCGTACGTCCCCGAGACGCCGTACGCGCCGGCCGACCACGCCACGCTGCGCCGGGTGCTGGTCCGTGAACTGCCCGCGGTGTGGGGCGACGTGCTCTGGGTGTGGTGGGGCGGGCACGGCGTCCTCGACCGGTCCGGGCACCTGCGGTTGTTCTGCGCGGACGCCACCACCGAGGACAAGCTGGGCATCGACCTGGACTCCGCGCTCGAACGCTACGCCGGAGACGCCGTGCCCGGCCTCGCCGACCAACTGTGGGTCGTGGACGCGTGCGAGACCTTCGAGGAGGCGCTCGCCTTCCGGGAGCCGCTGCCACCCGACGGACTGCCCGTCGGGCGGCGCAGCACCGCGCACCGGCAGACCGTGCTGCGGGCCGCCGGACGGGGCCGGACCGCCGCCAACGATCCCGCGCGGGCCACGGGCCTGTTCTCCGACGTCCTGCTGGCCCTGCTGGCCGACCGGACCGCCGTACTGCCCTCCCCGCCCGATGCGGAGGAACTGTTTCCGGCCGTGCGAACGCGTATCGCCGCCCTCAGGGACGCGGGTCGTACTCTGCAGTATCCCGAGATCCGGCTGCAGGGCCCCGAACGCACCGAGATCGTCACCTCGGCGGACCTGGACGGCGGGGAGCGGCGGATCTCCCCGCTGCTGCGGGCCGTGGACGCCCTCCTCGCCTACCCGCTGATGAGCGACCCGGCCGAGCGGCAGACGGTGGTCGCCGCGCTGGGCCCCGGCGTCACCGGCACATTGCCCCGTCACAGCAAGGCCCGCACGGACGCGGCCGGAATTCTCGCCGGCCTCGCCCGGCACCGGCCGCAGGCGCTGTGGGACCTGTTCGACGCGGTGCTGTCCGTGGACGACGACCCGGAACTGAGCGCGGAACTCGCCGGGGCACTACGGCAGTTGGAGGCCTCGACCCGGACGAAGCGGACGCGCCGGTGATCGGTGGCGTGATCGTACGGTTTTCGGCAAGGGCAGGAACGGCCATGATGGAGTAAGACACGGTGTCATCGCGTGCCACCGTGCGAGAAGGGGGAGCATCTTGGATCAGCCGCCCGCTCTGCATCATGCCGTGACCGCCGCCCGGGACCCGGCCGCTCGTACGCGCGCCGTCTGGGAGTCGGACCTGGCGGACGTCGCGGCGCTGCCCTTGTCCGCTGTGGACGGTCTCACGCCGCTCCGCCCCTCCGTCCGCCTTCTCGAAGAGGTCCTGCGCGCACGCGGCAGCATCCGGGGCGGTGGCGAGGGCAGCGGCGGTGGCAACGGTGGTGCCCGAGCCGAATAGCCGACACCCGCCCCTACGGCAGAGCCCGACGCGGCCGTGCGCCCGCCGGGCCGTCCGTGTGTCCGCACCCGTAACCGGAGGTCCCCGCTCATGACCAGCGCCCCGCGTCCCGCTCCGTTCCGGATGCCGGACCGGCTCTTCGCGCAACTGGCCGCGGGGGGCGGTTCCCCGGAGGCCGTCGCCTTCCTGGAACGCGGGGAGCGGGCACGGCGGCTGCTCCTGCTGCGCACGCTGCTGGACCGGCTGGCGGCGCTGCCCACGCCCCTGACGCCGGTGGCCCAGGCCTGGGCGACGTTCAAGGAGGCCGCCGAGCGGGCGCCCGAGGCGGTCGACCGGCTGCTGCTCGCGCCGACGACCGGCGGCTGGATCGCCCACATGCTGCGCCGCGTGCACGGCACCGCGACCGGGCCGCCGTTGTGGGCGGAGGCCGGCCGGTTGAACGTCCTGGCGATCACCGCCTCCCTGCACGCCGGTACGGAGCGGACCCTCACGGTTCCCGTCACCGACGGCGGACTGCACCTGCCGGGCCTGGGCACGCTCCGCGTCCCGGACCAGGCGCCGGGCCCCTCCGTCGCCCGTGCGGCGACGAAAGCGGGCGAACTCACCTTCTCCGGCCCACCGCACCACGACGGGACCCGGACCTTGGTGACGTGCCGCCCGACGACGGCACCGGCGCAGTACCTCCGCCATGACGGGCCCCGCCCGGAAGGACCCGAGCCGGAAGGCCCCCGGCCGGACGGTCCCCGACGGAGCCCGCCCGAGCCGGACGCCTCGACCGAGCGGCGTACATCCGACCCGGGGCCCGTGGGCGGGCGGCGCGCACCCGAGCCGGCCGTGCTCTCGCAGCGCCCCGGCCCGCCGGCGACCGCCGCCGTGGCCGCGGGCCCCTGGCTCCCCCTGCGCACCCTCACCCACACCACTCCCACGGGGCCGGTCGCCATACCGCTGGACGACCTCGACCCCTACCGCGACCTCGACGACCCGGTCCCGCCTGCCCGGCTCGACGCCGACGAGGCGGCCGAGTGGCAGCGGATCTTCGACGGTGCCGTCGCGCTGCTCGCCGCCACCGGCACCGCACCGGGCCCGGGACGGCTCGACCCGGCCCTGATACGCGCCGTCGTGCCGTACGGCCGTACCGCGCTCAGCCCGCCCGCCCCGCCGACCGTCCGCGTCTCCGCCTCCAGCGGCGACTCCTTCGGCGCCATGCTGATCTCCCGGCCCGGATCCGCGCTCGCCCTCGCCGAGACGCTCGTCCACGAGTTCCAGCACAGCAAACTCGCCGCGCTCCTCCACCTCTTCCCCCTCCTGGACGACGACCGCGAGGAGCGCTACTACGCCCCCTGGCGCGCCGACCCGCGCCACCTCACCGGGCTGCTGCACGGCGCGTACGCCTTCACCGGTGTGGCCGGCTTCTGGCGGGACCGGCTGGCCGAGCCGGAGCACGCCGAGGCCGCCGCCTACCACTTCGCGCTGCGCCGTCTGCAGAGCCGGCTGGTGGTGCGGACGCTGCTGACCAGTGGCCGGCTCACCGCTCCCGGCCGACGGCTGGTCAGCGGCCTCGCCCGGACCCTGGACGACTGGCTGCGCGAACCCGTCGCCCCGGCCGCGCTCGCCCGGGCCCGTACGGCCGCAGCCCTGCACCGCACGCAGTGGCGGCTGCGCAACATCGCGGCGGTGGAGGGGCCGGACGGCGCCCTCCGGTTCCGCCCGGACCGGGACTTCTGGCCGGACACCCGCACCCACGCCTTCGCCACCCGCCCGGCGGCCCCCCTCGCCCCCGACGAACACCTCGCCGCCGGTGACGCGGCCGCCGCGCTGGACGGCTACACCGAGGACCTCGCCCGCGACCCGGCCGACGTCCACGCCCGGTCCGGCTGGATCGTCGCCCGCGCCGTCCTGGACCCGGGCCCCGCCGCCCGCCGCACCCTCGCCCGCCCGGAACTGCTCCAGCCGCAGCCCGGTCGCTGAACCGGGACGCACGGGTGTGGCCGAGCCGGGGGTGAACAGGCGCCCGAATGGTCAGGATGGAGGCATGGGATTCCACGTCGACTCCGAAGCCGGGCGGCTCACCCGCGTCATCCTGCACCGGCCGGATCTCGAGCTCAAAAGGCTCACCCCCAGCAACAAGGACGCTCTCCTCTTCGACGACGTGCTCTGGGTGCGCCGGGCGCGCGCCGAGCACGACGGGTTCGCCGACGTGCTCCGCGACCGCGGGGTCGCCGTGCACCTCTTCGGGGACCTGCTCACCGAGACCCTGGACCTCCCGGCCGCGCGGCGGCTGGTCCTGGACCGGGTCTTCGACGAGAAGGAGTACGGAGTGCTGGCCACGGACCATCTCCGGGCCGCCTTCGAGACCCTGCCCGCGGGCGAGCTGGCCGAGGCGCTGGTCGGCGGCATGACCAAGCGCGAGTTCCTCCAGGCGCACCCGGAACCGACCTCCGTGCGCTTCCACGCCATGGAGCTGGACGACTTCCTGCTCGGGCCGCTGCCCAACCACCTCTTCACCCGGGACACCTCGGCCTGGATCTACGACGGCGTGTCCATCAACGCCATGCGCTGGCCCGCCCGGCAGCGCGAGACGGTCCACTTCGAGGCGATCTACCGGCACCATCCGCTCTTCCGCGACGAGGACTTCCGCCTGTGGTCGGAGGGCCAGGCCGACTACCCGTCCACCATCGAGGGCGGCGACGTCCTGGTCATCGGCAACGGCGCCGTGCTCATCGGCATGAGCGAGCGGACCACTCCCCAGGCCGTGGAGATGCTCGCCCACAAGCTGTTCGCCGCCGGCTCCGCCCGCACCATCGTGGCCCTGGACATGCCCAAGCGGCGGGCCTTCATGCACCTCGACACGGTGATGACGATGGTCGACGGCGACACCTTCACCCAGTACGCCGGGCTCGGCATGCTCCGCTCGTACACCATCGAGCCGGGCGCGGGCGACAAGGAGCTGAAGGTCACCGACCACCCGCCGGAGCACATGCACCGCGCGATCGCCGCCGCCCTCGGCCTGAACGAGATCCGGGTGCTCACCGCGACCCAGGACGTGCACGCCGCCGAACGCGAGCAGTGGGACGACGGCTGCAACGTCCTGGCCGTCGAGCCCGGCGTCGTCGTCGCTTACGAACGGAACGCCACCACCAACACCCACCTGCGCAAACAGGGCATCGAGGTGATCGAGATCCCGGGCAGCGAGCTGGGCCGGGGCAGGGGCGGACCGCGCTGCATGAGCTGCCCGGTGGAACGGCAGGCCGTATAAGAATTCTATTACTCGTATACTGTTCCAGAGTCACCGTCCCCGTACCCCTGGAGCGCCCCCATGGCGACAGTCCCGACCGCCCTCGCCGGCCGCCACTTCCTCAAGGAGCTCGACTTCACCGCGGACGAGTTCCGCGCGCTGGTCGAGCTGGCCGCGGAGCTGAAGGCCGCCAAGAAGGCCGGGGCCGAGACGCCGTACCTGCGGGGGAAAAACATCGCGCTGATCTTCGAGAAGACCTCGACGCGCACGCGCTGCGCGTTCGAGGTCGCGGCCGCCGACCAGGGCGCCTCGACGACGTACCTCGACCCGGCGGGGTCGCAGATCGGCCACAAGGAGTCCGTGAGGGACACCGCGCGGGTGCTCGGTCGCATGTTCGACGGGATCGAGTACCGGGGTGACAGCCAGCAGAAGGTCGAGGAGCTCGCGGCCTTCGCCGGGGTGCCCGTCTACAACGGCCTGACCGACGACTGGCACCCGACCCAGATGCTCGCCGACGTGCTCACCATGACCGAGCACAGTGACCGGCCCCTCACCGGGACCTCCTTCGCCTACCTCGGCGACGCCCGCTTCAACATGGGCAACTCCTACCTGGTCACCGGCGCCCTGCTCGGCATGGACGTGCGGATCGTCGCCCCCGAGTCCTACTGGCCGGCCCAGGAGGTCGTCGACCGGGCCAGGAAGCTCGCCGAGTCGAGCGGGGCGCGGATCACGCTCACCGAGAGCGTGGAGGAGGGCGTGCGCGGCGCCGACTTCGTGGTCACCGACGTCTGGGTCTCCATGGGCGAGCCCAAGGAGGTCTGGGCCGAGCGCATCAAGGCCCTCGGCCCGTACGCGGTGACCATGGACGTCCTGCGCGCCACCGGGAACCCGGACGTGAAGTTCCTGCACTGCCTCCCCGCCTTCCACGACCTGGGGACCAAGGTCGGCCAGGAGATCTTCGAGGCTCACGGCCTGGAGTCCCTGGAGGTCACGGACGAGGTCTTCGAGTCCGCGCACTCGGTCGTCTTCGACGAGGCGGAGAACCGGCTGCACACCATCAAGGCGGTCCTGGTCGCCACGCTGGCCTGACCGGATCGCCTCGCCGGTCCGACCGGATCGCCTCGCCGGCCCCACCCGGCGCCCGGTCGGCCCTGTCGTACGGCCGACCGGCACCGTTATATTGACCGGCGGCCCCGGAGCCACCCCTTCCGGAGCCGTCGGCCGCGACCACCGTCGCGCCCCCGCACCACCAGAAACGAGCACCACCCGCAATGCCCGCTTCCCGTATCAAGTCCCCCCACCAGCTCGTCGCCGAATCCGGCGCCGACCGCGAAGGCCACGGCCTGAAGCGCACGATGGGGCTCTTCCAGCTCGTCTGCTTCGGCGTCGGCGCCATCGTCGGCACCGGCATCTTCGTCGGCCTCTCCGACTCGGTGGCCGAGGCCGGACCGGCCGTCGTCGTCTCCTTCGTGCTCGCCGCGATCACGTGTGTGTTCACCGCGTTCGCCTTCGCCGAGCTGGGCGGCGCGATCCCGGTCTCCGGCTCCTCGTACTCCTTCGCCTACGCCGGACTCGGCGAGCGGACCGCCTTCCTCGTCGGCTGGTGCCTGCTCCTGGAGTACGGCGTGTCCGTCTCCGCGGTCGCGGTCGGCTGGAGCCAGTACGTCAACGAGCTGCTGGACGGCGTCCTCGGCCTGCGCCTGCCGGAGGCGCTCTCCGCGGGGCCCGGCGACGGTGGCGTGGTCAACCTCCCCGCGGTGATCGTCATCGCCCTGGCCTGCGTCCTGCTGGTCCGCGGGGTGCGCGAGAGCGCCCGCGCCACGGCCGCGATGGCCGTGCTGAAGCTGGCCGTCCTCCTCGCCTTCTGCGCTGTCGGCTTCCTCGCCTTCGAGGACGGCAACCTCAGCCCGTTCTCGCCGGCCGGTCTCGGCGGCATCGGAGCCGGCACCACGGCCGCCTTCTTCTCGTACATCGGCTTCGACGCGATCACCACGGCCGGTGAGGAGGCCAAGAACCCGCGCCGGGACATCCCCGTCGCGATCCTGGTCTGCATCGGCCTGGTCACCGTGCTCTACTGCGCGGTCGCCGTGGCCGCGATCGGCGCCGTCGGCGGCGACGCGGTCGGTGACCGGCCCGCCGCGCTGTCCTACGTCGTCAACGAGGTCACCGGCTCCACGATCGGCGGCGGGGTCGTCGCCTTCGGCGCGGTGGTCGCCATCGCCTCGGTGGTGCTGGCCGTGATGTACGGCCAGACCCGCATCCTGATGTCCATGTCCCGCGACGGCCTGATCCCGCGCGTCTTCCAGAAGGTCTCCCCGCGCACCGCGACGCCCGTCGCCGGCACCCTGATCGTCGGTGCGGTCTTCGCCCTTCCGGCGGCCTTCGCCCCGCTGGACGCGGTGGTGAACCTGTGCACCATCGGCACCCTGGCCACCATGGCCGCCGTCAACGTCGCGGTGATCGCGCTGCGCCGTCGGGAGCCGGGCCTCGCCCGTACCTTCCGCGTGCCGCTGTATCCGGTGACGCCGCTGCTCGGGGTCGGCTTCTGCCTGTACCTGATGTACGAGACGGGCGGGGCGACCTGGCTCCAGTTCGCGGTGTTCCTCGCGGTGGGCCTGCTGGTGTACACGGCCTACGGGCGCCGGCACTCCCGGCTCGCGGAGGCCGGCGCGGAGGTCACTCCGGGGGGCGACGCGGAGCGGGTACGGCAGGAAGCCTGAACCAGACCGCCTTGCCGGACCCGGTGGGGCGGTGCCCGCAGGACGAGCTGAGGGCGCGGATCAGCAGCAGGCCGCGCCCGTGCTCCTGCCACGGGTCGGGCGGCTCCTTGTCCGGGCGGGTGAGGTCGCCGGGCGGCGACGGGTCAGGGTCGTGCACCTCGACCTGGCAGCCGGTCGGCAGCAGCTCCACGACCAGCTCTATCGGCGACCCGCCGGCGGTGTGCTCCACGGCGTTCGCGACCAGTTCCGCCGTGAGCAGCTCCGCGGTGTCGCCGTCGGCCGTGTGCTCCAGCTCGGCCAGCGCCGTCCGCACCAGGGCGCGGGCGACCGGCACGGCCGCGGCGGAGTGCGGCAGCGCGATGCGCCAGGAAGCGGGGGCTGGGATGCGATCGTGCACGGCGAGTCCGTTCTGGAGCAGGCGGTCCTGTCCTGCTTTCAACTTTATGAATGGTACGGGTCCGGTCGGCAGAGCCCTTCGACGGGCACCGTGCGGGACCTTCGACCCCGCCGAGGGGCGGCGTACCCCGTCGAACTCCGCCCTTCACGCGGATGATCCCGCCGTTGCCACCTCATCGACGGCCTGTGACACATCGGCTATCGCGTGCTCGTGACGACGGTCACAGATGGGTGATAACTTCGAGAGGCAGTGCTCGGTGATGCCGCGCCCGCCCCAGGAGGCCGCCCGTCATGAGTCCCTTCACCGGATCCACCGCTCCCACCCCCGCGTGGCGGCACCTGCGCGTCGATCTGACCGACGGCGTCGCCACCGTCACCCTCGCCCGCCCCGACAAGCTCAACGCCCTCACCTTCGGCGCCTACGCGGACCTGCGCGACCTGCTCGCCGAGCTGTCCCGGGAGCGGTCCGTGCGGGCCCTGGTGCTGGCCGGCGAGGGCCGCGGCTTCTGCTCCGGCGGCGACGTCGACGAGATCATCGGCGCGACCCTGTCCATGGACACCGCCCAGCTGCTGGACTTCAACCGGATGACCGGCCAGGTGGTACGGGCCGTACGGGAGTGCCCGTTCCCGGTGGTCGCCGCGGTCCACGGGGTCGCCGCCGGAGCGGGCGCGGTCCTCGCCCTGGCCGCCGACTTCCGCGTCGCCGACCCCTCCGCCCGCTTCGCCTTCCTCTTCACCCGGGTCGGCCTCTCCGGCGGCGACATGGGCGCCGCCTACCTGCTGCCCCGCGTGGTGGGCCTGGGCCACGCCACCCGGCTGCTGATGCTCGGCGAACCGGTGCGGGCGCCCGAGGCCGAGCGGATCGGCCTGATCAGCGAGCTGACGGACGAGGGCCGCGTCGACGAGGCCGCCCGGGCGCTCGCCCGGCGCCTGGCCGACGGCCCGGCGCTGGCGTACGCCCAGACCAAGGCCCTCCTCACCGCCGAGCTGGACATGCCACTGGCGGCGGCGGTGGAGCTGGACGCCTCGACGCAGGCCCTGCTGATGAACGGCGCGGACTACGCCGAGTTCCACGCGGCGTTCACGGAGAAGCGGCCTCCGAAGTGGAACGGACGGTAGGGATGCGCACCTCAGGGGCGCGAGAAACCGCGCGACCGGCCACGACGCACCCGCGCCCACAGCCGCTCCCGCACGAGGAGGGCGACCACCCCCTGCGCGTCGCGGTCATCGGCGGCGGCCCCGGCGGCCTCTACACCGCCGCCCTCCTCAAGCGCCTCGACCCCGGCCGCCGGATCACCGTCTGGGAACGCAATCCTCCCGACGTCACCTTCGGCTTCGGCGTCGTCCTCTCCGACGAGACCCTGGGCGGCATCGAACACGCCGACCCGGTCGTCTTCGAGGCCCTCGCGCGCCACTTCGTCCGCTGGGACGACATCGACGTCGTCCACCGGGGCACCCGCCACACCTCCGGCGGGCACCGCTTCGCCGCCCTCGGCCGCCGCCGTCTCCTGGAGATCCTGCACGACCGCTGCCGGGCCCTCGGCGTCGAGCTGCGCTTCGGCGCCGAGGCCCCGTCCCCGGACCGGCTGGCGCGGACGCACGACCTGGTCGTCGCCGCCGACGGCGTGCACAGCGCCACCCGCGAGGCCTACGCCTGTGCTTTCGGACCCCACCTCACCAGTCACCGCTGCCGCTACATCTGGCTGGCCGCCGACTTCGCCCTCGACGCCTTCCGCTTCGAGATCGCCGAGACCGAGCACGGCGTGATGCAGCTGCACGGCTACCCGTACGCGCCGGACGCCTCCACGGTCATCGTGGAGATGCGCGAGGAGGTCTGGCGGGCGGCCGGCTTCGACGGATCGGGCGAAGGGGAGTCGGTCGCCCGCTGTGCCAAGATCTTCGCCGACACCCTGGGCGGCCGGCCGCTGAGGTCCAACAAGTCGGCGTGGACGACCTTCCGTACCGTCGTCAACGACCGCTGGTCGCACGGCAACATCGTCCTCCTCGGCGACGCCGCCCACACCGCCCACTTCTCCATCGGCTCGGGCACCAAGCTGGCCGTGGAGGACGCCCTGGCGCTCGCCGCCTGCCTTCAGGAGCGGCCGGCCCTCCCCGACGCGTTCGCCGCCTACGAGGCGGAGCGGCGCCCCGTCGTCGCCTCCACGCAGCGGGCGGCCCGGGCCAGCCTGGAATGGTTCGAGGACCTGCCCCGGTACCTCGGCCTGCCGCCCCGCCGGTTCGCCTTCAACCTGCTCACCCGCAGCCGCCGCGTCACCCACGAGAACCTGCGGCTGCGCGACGCCCGCTTCACCGAGTCCGTCGAGCGCGAGTTCGGCTGCCCGCCCGGCACACCCCCGATGTTCACCCCGCTGCGGCTGCGCGGCCTGACCCTGCGCAACCGGGTCGTCGTCTCCCCGATGGACATGTACTCCGCCACCGACGGCGTGCCCGGCGACTTCCACCTGGTCCACCTGGGGGCCAGGGCCCTGGGCGGCGCCGGACTGGTGATGACCGAGATGGTGTGCGTCAGCGCCGAGGGCCGCATCACGCCGGGCTGCGCGGGCCTGTACACCGGCCGGCAGGGCGAGGCGTGGCGGCGGATCACGGACTTCGTGCACGCCCAGGCGCCCGGCACCGCCATCGGTGTGCAGCTCGGGCACAGCGGGCGCAAGGGCTCCACCCGGCTGATGTGGGAGGGCATCGACGAGCCGCTGCCGGACGGCAACTGGCCGCTGGTGGCCCCGTCCGCGCTGCCGTACAAGCCGGGCAGTCAGATCCCGCGCGCCCTGTCCCGGGCGCAGCTGACCGACATCAGGGAGCAGTTCGCGGCCGCCGCCGCACGGGCCGCCCGAGCCGGCTTCGACCTGCTCGAACTGCACTGCGCCCACGGCTACCTGCTCTCCGGCTTCCTCTCCCCGCTCACCAACCACCGCACCGACGCCTACGGCGGATCACCGGAGAAGCGGCTGCGCTTCCCGCTGGAGGTCTTCGACGCGGTACGCGGGGTGTGGCCGCAGGAGCGGCCGATGACCGTCCGGATCTCCGCGACCGACTGGGCCGAGGGCGGCATCGGCGGCGAGGAGGCCGTGGCGATCGCCCGGGCCTTCGCGGCCCACGGCGCCGACGCCCTCGACGTGTCCACGGGGCAGGTGGTGGCCGACGAGCGGCCGGAGTACGGGCGGTCGTACCAGACGCCGTACGCGGACCGCGTCCGCAACGAGGCGGGTGTCCCGGTGATCGCCGTCGGCGCGATCTCCTCCTGGGACGACGTCAACTCGCTGATCCTGGCCGGACGCGCCGACCTGTGCGCCCTGGCCCGCCCCCACCTCTACGACCCGCACTGGACGCTGCATGCGGCGGCCGAGCAGGGCTACGAGGGGCCGGGCGTCGTGTGGCCCGCGCCGTACCGGGCGGGCAGCCGCCGTCCCGTGACCGGACGCACCGACGCGCCCAAACCCCGGCTCACGCTGCGCGGCGCCGCTCAGGACGTGTAGCCCCAGGCCGCGGACGCCGCCCGCAGCGGCTCGGGTATCGCGTCGTCGGCGGGCAGCGCACGGCCGGGCTGGACGGTGCCGGTGCGGATGTTCTCCCGCCAGTCGCCGAGGCCGCGGACGAGTTCGCCGCCCTTCCTCGCGCCGTAGTGCAGCATCGCCGGTGCGTAGTCGAGGCCGAGGAACGCGCACAGGCGGCGCATCTCGCGCTCGGGGTCCTCGGTGACGTCCTCGTAGCGCACGGTGAAGCCGTCGGCGTCGGCCGTCCGGGCCTCCTCGACCGCTGTCAGATAGGGCAGCACGTCCTCGACCGCCTTGTCGTACGGCCGCTTGACGGGGTCGCTCTCGTGCCAGGAGCGGGCTGTCGACTCGGGATGGCGCAGCAGGAAGACGAAGCGCGCGTCGGGCCAGCAGTCCTTCAGGCGCCGGTACATGTAGGCGTTGGCCGGGGTCTTCTCGACGACGAAGTCCTTGCCGGACCGGGTCAGCTCCCGGTGCAGGACGCGGTCCCACAGCAGGTGCTCCAGGTCGCCGCGGGCCAGCCCGAGGGCGCTCATCGCACGCTCGGAGAACCAGTTGGTGCACACGACCTCCATGCGGCCGAGGTGCAGCTCGTGCGGGGCGTGCAGCCGCGGGTGGGCGTCCATCATCATCCGCAGCAGGGTGGAGCCGGAGCGGATGGACGAGATGATGAAGACGGGCCGCCGCAGCAGCCTGTCGGTGGCGAGTTCCCCGGCCGGCGGACATCGGTAGGGGGCCGCGGGCCGCTCGGCGGAGCGCGGCGCGGGGGCCGCCCTCCGCGCCGCCGCGGGAGCTCTCCGTACCTGGAGGCCGGTGGTGGCGGTGAGGGCCCGGTTCAAGTGACGCGCGAGACTCATGCGTCCGCACGGTAGGCGGGAAACCTGAGAAGAGGGTCTGAGGAGGCTGAGGGTTCCCTGATCGCGGCGGGGTGTGACACGAGTCACTGATCGGGGCGGTGTGAGGGCTCCGGCGTCACGTAGAGCGCGCCCGCGTCGCGCAGCCGCTCGTGCAGGGCCCGGAAGACGGCCGCCGAACGCGCGCCGGGCCAGTCCGCGGGGAGCAGCCCGGCGGGCAGCCCCGGGTCGGCGTACGGCAGGTGGCGCCAGGAGTCCAGGGCGAGGAGATAGTCGCGGTACGCCTCCTCGGGCGGGGTGTCCGTCCGGCGCTCCCAGTCGTGCAGCACGCGCGCGTGGCGCTCCAGGAACGCCTCGTGCTCCTTGGCGATCGTCCCCAGGTCCCACCAGCGGGCCACCGCCTCGGCGGTCGGCGTGAACCCGAGGTGCGCGCCGCGGAAGAAGTCCACGTAGGCGTCGAGGCCCAGGCGGCCCAGCGCGTGCCGGGTCTCCTCGTACAGCCGGGCCGGGGCGATCCACACGCCGGGGGCCGCGGTGCCGAAGCCCAGGCCGGCCAGGCGGGAGCGGAGCACGTGCCGCTTCTGCCGCTCCGACTCCGGCACGGAGAACACGGCCAGCACCCAGCCCTCGTCCTCGTAGGGCGCCGTGGCGTAGACGCGCCGGTCGCCGTCGTCGAGCAGTTGCCGGGCCTCGGCGGACAGCTCGTACCCGGCCGCGCCCCGTGCGGTACGGGCGGGCAGCAGCAGCCCGCGCCGCTTCAGCCGCGACACCGACGAGCGTACGGACGGAGCGTCCACCCCGACCGCGGCCAGCAGCCGGATCAGCTCGGCGACGGGCACCGGCCCCGGCAGGGAACGGCCGTAGGCGCCGTAGAGCGTGACGATCAGGGATCTGGGGGCGTGCTGCGCGTGCTGCTCGGACACGTTGATCATCTTATGTCGTCGGCATCACGCCTGGTCACCCTGGGCACGACCGGGCGGTGGGAGGAGCCGGTAGCGCTGGAGCTTGCCGGTCGCCGTGCGCGGCAGCGCGTCCGGGAAGAGGATCTCGCGCGGGCACTTGTACGGCGCCAGCTCGGACCTGAGGAACGCGCGCAGCGCGTCGGCGTCCCGCTCGGCGCCCTCCCGCAGCACCGCGTGCGCCACCACGACCTGCCCGCGGTGCGCGTCGGGCCGGCCCACCACCGCGGCCTCCACGACGTCCGGGTGCCGCAGCAGCGCGTCCTCGACCTCCGGCCCGGCGATGTTGTACCCGGCGGAGATGATCATGTCGTCGGCGCGTGCCACGTACCGGAAGTACCCGTCGGGCCGGCGGACGTAGGTGTCCCCGGTGATGTTCCAGCCGCCGCGCACGTACTCCCGCTGGCGCGGATCGGCGAGGTAACGGCAGCCCACCGGCCCCCGCACCGCCAGCAGTCCGGGCTCTCCGTCGGGCACCGGCACGCCGTCCTCGTCCTGCACGCGCGCCTGCCACCCGGGCACCGGCACGCCCGTCGTACCGGGTCTGATGTCCCCGTCGGCCGCGGAGACGAAGATGTGCAGCAGCTCGGTGGCCCCGATGCCGTTGATGAGGCGCAGGCCGGTGCGCTCGTGCCAGGCCCGCCAGGTGGCCGCGGGCAGGTTCTCGCCCGCGGAGACGCACCGCCGCAGGCAGGTCACGTCGTACCCGTCCAGCTCGTCGAGCATCGCGCGGTACGCCGTCGGCGCGGTGAACAGCACCGACACCCGGTGCTCGGCGACGGCGGGCAACAGCTGCCGGGGACCCGCCTGTTCGAGCAGCAGGGCGCTGGCCCCGGCCCGCATCGGGAAGATCACGAGCCCGCCGAGCCCGAAGGTGAAGCCGAGCGGCGGACTGCCCGCGAAGACGTCCTCCGCGCGGGGGCGCAGGACGTGCTGCGAGAAGGTGTCGGCGACCGCCAGCACGTCACGGTGGAAGTGCATGCAGCCCTTGGGGCGGCCGGTCGTGCCCGAGGTGAAGGCGATCAGCGCCACGTCGTCGGCCGCCGTGTCCACGGCCGGGTACGGCGTGTCCGGTGCCGTCCCGCCCTCCGCGCGGGCCAGCAGGTCGTCGGGCGCGTCCCCGCCGTACGTCGTGATCCGCAGCCCGGGGATCTCCGCCTTGGCGAGGTCGTCGACGGCCCGGACGTCGCACAGCGCGTGCCGTACCCGGGCGATCTCGCCGATCGCGCGCAGTTCGTGCGGGCGCTGCTGGGCCAGCACGGTGACCGCCACCGCGCCCGCTTTGAGCACCGCCAGCCAACAGGCGGCCAGCCACGGGGTGGTGGGGCCGCGCAGCAGTACCCGGTTGCCGGGGACGATGCCCAGTTCGCCGGTGAGGAGGTGGGCGAGCCGGTCGACGCGGGCCCGCAGCAGCCCGTAGCTCCAGCTCTCCCCGGAGGCCGTGCGGAAGACCGGGCGGTCCGCGGGCGGGCCGGTGAGCAGCTCGGCGGCGCAGTTCAGCCGGGCGGGGTAGCGCAGTTCCGGCAGGTCGAAGCGGAGTTCGGGCCACTGGTCGGGGGGCGGCAGGTGCTCGCGCGCGAAGGTGTCGACGTGGGCCGAGCGGTGCGGATCCGCGCGGTGCGGGTCTGCCATGACGGTTCGCCCCCTTTGTCGTGGTGGGCTCGCGCAACGAGCGTATCGTGTTGGTGACGACAGTCAACGGTGCGCGATAACCTCGAGTAGGGCCCGGTGGGGCAGGGGGCAGGGGAAGGGACCGGCGATGACCGCATTCTCGCTCGAACCGGCACAACTCGCCTGGTGCGCCGAACTGCGCGCCCTGGCCGCCGAGCGGCTGCGCCCGCTGGCCGACAAGGGCGAACCGGGCCGCGTCAACCGCGCCCTCGTCACCGAACTCGGCGCCCTCGGCCTGCTGCCCCGCCTCTTCACCTCGGGCGCGCTCGACCTGTGCCTGATGCGGGAGTCCCTCGCCCAGACCTGTACGGAGGCGGAGACCGCCCTCGCCCTCCAGGGCCTGGGCGCCCACCCGGTGCACGCCCACGGCACCGACGTCCAGCGCGCCCGCTGGCTGCCCCGCGTCGCCGACGGCAGCGCGGTGGCCGCCTTCGCCCTCAGCGAGCCCGACGCCGGCTCGGACGCGGCGGCACTCAGCCTCCACGCGGACCGCGACGGCCGCCCGGGCTGGCGGCTCACCGGGGAGAAGTGCTGGATCTCCAACGCCCCCGAGGCCGACTTCTACACCGTCTTCGCCCGCACCACGCCCGGCGCCGGCGCCCGCGGTGTCACCGCCTTCCTGGTGCCGGCCGACCGCCCCGGCCTGACCGGCACCCCGCTCGACATGCTGTCCCCGCACCCCGTCGGTGCCCTCGCCTTCGACGCCGTTCCCGTGACCGCCGACGACGTCCTCGGTGAACCCGACCGGGGCTTCCGGGTCGCCATGGGCACCCTCAACCTGTTCCGCCCCAGCGTCGGCGCCTTCGCCGTCGGCATGGCGCAGGCGGCCCTGGACGCCACTCTCGCGCACACCAGCACCCGCGACGCCTTCGGCGGCAAGCTGCGCGACCTCCAGGCCGTCTCCCACCAGGTCGCCGAGATGGCCCTGCGCACCGAGGCGGCCCGGCTGATGGTGTACGCCGCGGCGACGGCGTACGACGAGGGCGCCACCGACGTCCCCCGGCGCGCCGCGATGGCGAAACTCCTCGCCACCGAGACCGCCCAGTACGTCGTGGACCAGGCCGTCCAGCTGCACGGCGCCCGTGCCCTGCGCCGCGGGCACCTGCTCGAACACCTCTACCGCGAGGTGCGCGCCCCCCGCGTCTACGAGGGCGCGAGCGAGGTGCAGCGCGGCATCATCGCCAAGGAGCTGTACCGCGCCGTCAACGCCACGAAGGAGACCGGGACATGACCGTGGAACGGGTGAACCCGTCCGAACTCTCCCCACCGACCGGCTTCTCCCACGCCGTCACGGCCACGGGCACCCGCGTCGTCTTCCTGGCCGGGCAGACCGCCCTCGACGCCGGCGGCAAGGTCACCGGTGACACCCTCCCCGCCCAGTTCGAGAAGGCCCTCGCCAACCTCCTGACCGCCCTGCGCGCGGCCGGCGGCACCCCCGCCGACCTCGCCCGGGTCACCGTCTACGCCACCGACGTCGCCGCGTACCGCGCGCACGCCGCCGATCTCGGCCGCGTCTGGCGCGAGCTGGCGGGCCGCGACTACCCGGCGATGGCGGTCGTGCAGGTCGTACGCCTGTGGGACGAGCGGGCGCTGGTGGAACTCGACGGGTTCGCCGTACTGCCGTAGGGCCCCCGCGGTGCGCGCAGGTACCGGTGCCGGGGGCCGGGCCGGGATCAGGCGGCCATGGCCAGGCTCCCGGCGGGCATCCGGCACGGTGCGACCACGCGCCCGTCGGGCAGCAGTTCGCCGGTGTCGTCGAAGACGATCGTGCCGTCGCACAGCAGGTTCCAGCCCTGCTCGGGGTGGGCGGCGACGACGTGCGCGGTGCCGGCCCGCGCGGCGGGGGAGTCGGCCGCGGAGCGGGAAGACCGGTGGGTACACATGGCGCACCTCCACATCGGAGGACCGTCCCGTCGTCGGGACCGTCCCTCGTACCGACCGTGCGCCCGGTCGCACCGCCCCGCCAACCCCCGGGCGCCGAGCGTGACAAGACCCGGACGAGCCGGCGACGGTTCCACGACGGCCGACGCGGACTCGCCACCGAGTGGGTGACGGTCACTCCGGGCGGCCCGTGCGCCGGGTACCAGTGGAACTCCCCATTCCGTCCGACCGGGAGGTTCTCCATGCCCGTACGATCCGCGGCCCTCGCCACCGCCGCCGCCCTGCTGCTGGCCGTCCCCACCGCCACGGCGGCCACCCACGACGCCCGCCAGGTCACGGAGTCGGTGACCGTCGACCCGACCGGCCGTATCGCCGCGGACGGCAGCGTCACCCTGTCCGGGACCTACCGCTGCGCCGCCGGCACCGGCCCCGTCTTCGTCAGCTCCTCCGTGAGCCAGGGCGACCCGTCCGTCCGGTACGGCATCGGCGGTACCCGAGCGGTGTGCGACGGCCTCGAACACCGCTGGATCAACACGGGCACGCCCTCCCAGAAGGCGCTGGAGCCCGGCGCGGCCCGGGTCGAGGCCACCTTGATGGAACTGCGCACCACGGGGATCCTGCCGCTGCCGAGCTTCCACGCGCGGCAGGGCCAGGACGTGACGCTGGTCGAGGGCTGAGCCTCACCGCCACCGGCCCCGCACCACCGGGGCGCGGGGCCCGCTCCTCGTGTAGGGCGACGTCCGAGGCGGTGGGGCCGGCGGGGGCGGTGGGGAGACAGGGGCGGTCGGGGGCGACGGGGGCGATGGAGGGCCGGGCTGACGGTCAGGTCCGCCGTCCCGGCCCCGCGCCGGGCCTCGGCGTGCGCGAGGGCCGCATCCGCTGGTGCGGCAGGGACACCGCCTCCGGGTCCGCCGCCTCCGCCGACCCGTCCCCGGCCTCCGGTGAGGGCGCGGGGCGCTGGCGGTGACGCGGCAACGCACGCCGGGGCGGACGGGTGAGCGTGATCTGGCGGACGATCTGCTGGAAGCACACCAGCGACGCCAGTCCCGGGAGGGCGGCCGCAGCGCCGTCGCTGAGCGTTCTGGGCGCCTGCGCGATGCACAGCAGCATCGCGATCGCCGAGAACAGCAGCACCACGGCCCAGGAGTGGACCGCGCGGCGCTGGTGCAGCGCCGACCGCAGCACGGCCAGCGACGCCACCAGCCAGGGCCCGTAGACCAGCAGGGGCCACCACGAAACGACACCGGCACGGGTGCGGGTCACGGCGGCCAGGCGCAGCGGTTCGTAGGCCACCATGCCGCCGAACAGACTCACGGAGGCCGCGATGACCGCGGCGAGCGCCGCAACGAAAAGACTCGCGGCACGCAGGCGGCTCACTTTTCTGCGAATACGGCGGTGGCTCGTGGGGAATTCCCGCAGCGGCGGAAGTTCGGCCGTGATTTCCTGCAGATTGCCCAGCGGCGTACCCGGCACGGGGGTGATCGCCGACGTGTCCGCCGTCCCCTGAATGACGGTGGCCTGCTGGTGCATCGCGTCCTGGAGCAGGAACGCGAGCTCCTCGGCCGGGTCCCAGCCGGGTTCCGGCGGGACCAGCGCCTCCTGCGGCGGTCCCTCCGGCGCCCGGTGCCGGCCGGTGCCCGAGGAGCGGAACGAGCCCTCCCCGTACGTCATGTGATGGTGCATCTGTTCCTCGTGCATGACGCCCCCGGTCACTCCGACGCGGTGTAGGTGCGGATTCCCTGGGACCGGCGCCACCGCTCCGCGAGGCCGGCCTCCAGCTCGGTCATGACGTCCAGGAAGCGCTGGAGCACGGGCTCGGTCACCCGGAGTGGCACGGGGAGCCCGCCTCTGGTCAGAGTTCCCTCACTCGGTGACGGGCAGTGATCTCTGCCGGGCCGGTAAACGTATGGCCCAAGCGTCACCAATTCCCCGTATTCCTCTGTCATATCCGAAGTAACGTCTGCCTACTCCGTCGGATGCGCGGCAGTCGAGTGAACGATTTCTGCGATACTTACGCAATCTCGAATTCACACCGGCTCGAATGTCAGGCAGTACGAAGACCGCAACGCCGTCCGGGCGTGCGGGTGTCCGGGCGTGTGGGCGCCGACGAATCCGCGTGCTACCGCCGGATCGGCTGCCCGGACTCGTCGTCCAGGCGCCGCTGGAGCGTGGCGGCGAAGTCCTCGGCCATCGACAACCGGGTGCGCAGCGTCTCGCAGCGCGCGTCGGCCACCTTCCGGTAGGAGGCCAGCCGCTCCCGCAGCAGCTCCCTCTCCGCACCGGCGGGCGCGTCCTCCCGAGCGGCGAGCCGGTCGGTGATCGCCAGCAGGTCGCGCATCTCCTCCAGGGTGAAGTCGAGCGGCTTCATGCGACGGATCACCATCAGCCGATCGACGTCCGCCGCCGTGTACAGCCGGAAGCCGCCCTTGCTGCGGGCCGAGGGGATCACCAGGCCGACCTCCTCGTAGTGCCGGATGGTGCGCAGCGACAGGCCGGTCCGCTCGGCCACCTCGCCGATCTGCATCTGCCGGTGTTCCGTCATCACCGAGCCCTCTCCCTCTGTCGGTACGGCCGCGCCGTGCGCCCGCGCCCCAGCAGCGGCGACTCGCACTCTTCCCTCACGTCAGGGTAGACTTTCGCGACCGTGGGGCAATGATGCCTGACCGGCGACCACAGGGTTGCCGCCCTGTCCGGCAAGGCTCCACGCCGTGGCGGCCGGGCTGCCGGGGGAGCCGCGCTCTCGCGTGCTCACGAACATCTCGCGTGTGTGTCCAGTGGCAAGGGACGCCCGCGCCCGAACGGAAACGGTTGCATGTCCTCACCGCTGTCCGCAGCTCCACGGTCGCGCATGTCCAGGCCCGACTGGCTCGTCTCCCCGAAGGTCCTGCGCACCGAGGTGCTGGCCGGCCTGGTCGTGGCCCTGGCGCTCATCCCGGAGGCGATCTCCTTCTCGATCATCGCCGGTGTCGACCCCGGCATCGGTCTGTTCGCCTCGTTCACCATGGCGGTCGTCATCTCCGTGGTGGGTGGCCGCAAGGCGATGATCTCCGCCGCCACCGGCGCGGTCGCCCTCGTCATCGCCCCGCTCAACCGTGAGCACGGACTGGGATACCTGGTCGCCGCCGTCATCCTGGCCGGCGTGTTCCAGGTGATCCTCGGAGCGCTGGGCGTGGCCAAGCTGATGCGGTTCGTGCCCCGCTCGGTGATGGTCGGCTTCGTCAACGCGCTGGCCATCCTGATCTTCACGGCGCAGGTGCCGGAGATGCACGACGTTCCGTGGGCCGTGTACCCGCTCCTCGCGGGAGGCCTGGCCCTGATGGTGTTCTTCCCCAAGGTCACCAAGGTGCTCCCGGCGCCGCTGGTCTCCATCGTCGTACTGACCGTGATCACCGTCGCGGCCGGCATCGCGGTCCCGACGGTCGGGGACAAGGGCGAACTGCCCTCCTCCCTGCCCGTTCCCGGTCTGCCCGACGTCCCCTTCACCGTGGACACCCTGACGACCATCGCGCCCTACGCCCTCGCCATGGCACTGGTGGGCCTGATGGAGTCGCTGATGACGGCCAAACTGGTCGACGACATCACCGACACCCCCTCGAACAAGACCCGTGAGTCCATCGGCCAGGGCGTCGCCAACATCGTCACCGGCTTCTTCGGCGGCATGGGCGGCTGCGCCATGATCGGCCAGACGATGATCAACGTGAAGGTGTCCGGCGCCCGGACCCGCCTGTCCACTTTCCTGGCCGGCGCCTTCCTGATGGTGCTGTGCATCGTCTTCGGCCCGGTCGTCTCCGACATCCCCATGGCCGCGCTCGTGGCCGTCATGGTCATGGTGTCGGTCGGCACCTTCGACTGGCACTCCGTCCGGCCGGCGACCCTCCAGCGCATGCCGCTCGGCGAGACCGTCGTCATGGTGGCGACGGTGGTCGTCGTGGTGGCCACCCACAACCTCGCCGTGGGCGTCGTCGTCGGCACCGTCACCGCGATGATCATCTTCGCGAGGCGGGTCGCCCACAGGGCCGACGTCTCCGGCGTGGTCGACCCCGAGGGCAAGCAGGTCGTCTACGCGGTCACCGGCGAGCTGTTCTTCGCCTCGTCCAACGACCTCGTCCACCGCTTCGACTACAAGGGCGATCCCGACGACGTCGTCATCGACCTGTCCGGCAGCCGCGTCTGGGACGCCTCCTCCATCGCCGCACTGGACGCCGTGGAGGCCAAGTACGCCCAGCGCGGCAAGAAGGTCTCCTTCACCGGCCTCGACGAACCCAGCGCCGACATGCGTCGGCGCCTGGCGGGCCGGCTCACCGGCGGCCACTGAACGGGCCGGTACGCCGCGACCGCCGGCGCCGCCCGGGCCCGACCACGGCGCAGGGCCCGTACCCAGGCCCTCGGAAGGGCCGAGGGCGTACGGGCCCGGCCGGTTGACGACGTACGGTCTCGGCCGGTCGCACCGGCCGGTGGTCCCGGCGCGTCAGAACGGCATACGGCCGCGGGCGCGCCGACCGGCCGAGCCACTGCGGCCGACGGCCTTGGAACTGCTACGGAACGGCTTGCTCAGGGCGCGGCCGAGGACACCGGGGGCCTTCCCCCCGGCACGTGAACCGGCGCCGAGCGTCCGCTGGGTGCCGCGCTGGGGGTGGTGGGACAGGCGCGGTACCAGAAAGGCGAGTACGAGCAGCACGGCGCAGACAGCGACGATCCCGACGACCATCATGACAAGCCTCCCGAAGTGTGGCGTGTCCATCGCGTGCCCCGGGGACGTGGCGGCATGCCCGCCCGGACCGGCCCGGCCGGTGATTTCACCGATTCCCCCTCGGCGGGCGACTGCTTGACTCGGTGCGGACCGGCCCCGGAACGATCCACGGGGCCCGGCAGCAGACACGATCCGCGCAACCGGCAAGGGCACGCCGACCAGTCGGACGGCGTGGCCGGAAGGGGTCTCAGACATGTCTCGAACCAGTGGGCGCCTGCGCTTACTCGGCGCCGCGGCCGTCGGCATCATGACCGTCGGGGCGGCGGCCGTGGCGGTACCCGTCGCTTCCGCCGTCACCCCGGTCTACAGCGAGGACTTCTCCGACGGGCTCGGCACGTTCACCGCCTCAGGCACCGTCAGAACCGGGACGAACGGCGCCCGGCTCAGCGGTTCGCTGACCTCGGACCCGTCCATGGTCTCCGCGCCCGTCGACCTGGCCGGGTACGACGACCTGACGCTCTCCTACACCCGGGCGGCGTCGGGGCTGGACCCGGGGGAGACCTTCACCGTGGCCTACTCGGTCGACGGCGGCTCCTTCACGACGCTGGAATCGGCACGCACCGCCACGGGCAGGGTGTCGTTCCCCCTGCCGGACTCCGCCGCGGGCGGTGATCTGCGGCTGCGGTTCTCCCTGGACGCAGGCGGCATCCTGGAGACGCTCACCGTCGACGACGTGCTCGTCGAGGCCGCCGACGGCGGGGGACCGACCGAACCGCCGCCCGGGTCCCTGCCCCCGGTGGACGACGTGACCGAGCCCGGCCCGTACGCGGTGACCGTCGACGAGTCCGCCGGCCCCGGTGGCGACGGCTGGCTGGTGAACCCGGCCGACGCCGGCCGCGACGGCGTGGACCACCCGGTCTTCGTCTGGGGCCCGGGCGCCGGCTCCGACCCCGCCGACTACGAGGACATGCTGCGCCAGTGGGCCTCGCACGGGTTCGTCGTCTACAGCGAGGTCTCGTCGAGCAGCGGCGCCTACATGGTCGAGGCCCTCGACTGGCTGGAGGACCAGAACACCGACCGGAGCAGCCCGCTGTACGGGGACCTGGACACCTCCGAGGTGGCGTTCGGCGGCCACTCCCGCGGGTCCATCGGGACGTTCGACGTGGCGGACGATCCACGGCTGGAGACCACCGTCCACGTGGCCGGCGGCTCGTTCGACGGCAACGGCCCCGACAGCCTGCGCAATCCGGCCCTCTACATCGGCGGTGACGAGGACTTCGCCACCGCCAACGTGGAACGCGACTACACGGGCACCGACGTGCCGGTCTGGCTCAACGTCCTCGACGGCACCGACCACATCCTCGCCACCCGCAACGGTCAGCACATCGTCACCGCCTGGCTCCGGTGGCACCTGGCCGACGAGGAGTTCCGCCGCACCCAGGACTTCCTGCGCCCCGACTGCGCCTTCTGCGGCCTCGGCGATGTCCGGTACAAGAACTGGTGACACCGCGGCGACCGGTCGGCGCGGCCCCCACCGACCGGCACCGTGCCGCCCACCGGAAGCCGACGGCGGGCGGCACGCGGGCGGTTCAGGCCGGCGGTTCAGGCGGTGTCCAGTGTGGCGCGGCGCCGGGAGCCCGGTACGCCGTCCGCCGAGCGGCCGGGATCGGTGACGCTGCCCAGCCAGCCGAGCAGGAATCCGGCGGGCACCGTCAGCAGGCCCGGGATCGTCACGTCCCACACCCGGAAGTCGAGACCCGGGAAGATCGACTCGGGCGTGCCGGACGTGTACGGCGACAGCGCGAGCGCCGCGACGCTCAGTGCTGTCGCCCCCCACAGGCACCACAGCGCGCCACGGGCCGTGAAGCCGGGCCAGTACAGGGCGTACAGCAGTACGGGCGCGAGGGCGGCGCCACAGACGGCGAGCCAGAGCGTCGAGACGACCACCAGGTTCCAGTCGGCGGCGACGACCGCCATCAGCGTGGCCATCGCCCCCGTCAGGGCCGCGGAGCCCCGCGACGCGGCACCGTCCGCCAGTCCCGCCGTCCGTCTGCCGGACGCGCCCAGCACGTCCCGGCCCAGGGCGATGCCGGCGGCGAGCGTCACATCCACCACGGCCGCCAGCGCGGTGAGGAAGAGAACGCAGGCCAGGGCCGCGACCAGGATGCCGCCGCTGTCGAGCGCCCGCCCGAGCAGCAGCGGCGTGAACGTCTGAGCCGCCGGCCCGGCCTCGCGCAGCGCCTCGCCGACCAGGGCCGCCGCCCCGATGCCGACGACGGCGAGCGCGCCGTACAGCAGGGTGAGTTCGCCGAGCATCCAGCGGCCGACGGTCCGGGCGCCCCGGGGGCTCTTCGTGGCGATGGCCCGCATCAGCACGGCGGGCATCGCCAGCGTGGCCATCGACATGCCGAAGGTCTGACCGATCCGGTTCACGGCGCCCACCCACCCGTCGCCGGTGTAGCCGCCCGGCCGCAGAAAGGCCTCACCCGTCCCCGAGCCGTGCGCGGCGGCGTCGAGCAGCCGCCCGGGGTCCCCGCCGAAGCGGTGGAGCACGAGCACGGCGGCGATCACCAGCACGGGCAGCGTGATCACCGACTTCGCGATCATGACCACGCCGGTGCCCCGGATCCCGCCGCTGACGGCCAGCGCCGTCATCACGCAGCCGATCACCACGACACAGCCGGTCCGCACACCCGGCTGCCCGATCAGCGCGGCGGCCACGTTGCCGACCACCACCAACTGCACGACCAGCAGCGGGAAGCAGACGAGCAGGGTCACCGCACCCCACGAGACGCGGACGGCGGGCCCGCCGTTGCCGCGCGCGTCCAGCATGTCCGCGGGGGTCAACGAGGCGTGTCTGCGCAGCGGCTCGATGATCAGCACCAGGAGCAGCAGCACCCCGATCAGGCTGCCCAGCATGACGCCGAGGCCGTCGAAGCCGAAGGTGGCGACCATGCCCACCAGTACGGTGACCGTCGCGACCGTGGTGGTGTCGCCGCCCATCGCGATGCCCTGCTGCCAGGAGCGCAGCCGACGGCTGTCGGACCGTACGAGGGCCCGGTTGTCCTCGTCGGCGCCGGTGACGACGCACAGCATCAGGCAGATCACGACGAACACGCAGAACACGGCGAAGACCAGGGACCGGGACGAGGGGTCGAGGAGCGTGGTCATGACCACCTCCGCGCGTCGTGCTGCGGCTGGAGCCGGTCGATCCGCCGCCCGTACACCATCAGTGCGTGCACACCGACGGCGAACGGCACCAGGGCGAGGAGCACGCCGAGGCTCAGCGGTCCCGCGACCCGCGTGCCGTACGCGGCGGGTGCGAGGGCGGCGGGCACCACGTAGAGCAGCCAGACGACGGCGATCCGGAGGCCGAGCCGCAGCCCGACGGCCAGTCGTGCCGCCTCCTCGGCTTCCCGTCGCTCGTGTTCCGCCGGGCCCTGTGCGCCGGCTGAGGGCTCGTCAGGGTGAGGCGGCCCGTGCCAGGGCTGCGGTCCCAAGGACATGTGTGCGGCTCCGCTCACGTTGCTCCGGCGCCCCACGAAGGGGCGCGTACGGGTGTGTGGGGGTGGGCGCGGAGTCAATCAGACGGCCGCGTACTCCCGTACGTCCCGAGCGCAGATCTGTTCCGCCGCCCAATCCGGAGCCGCGCCGACGGTGAACGGGCACTGTCCGGCCGGGACCGGGGACCGAGACGGCCCGCGACCGCGGTCGCGGGGGACTGTCGCCGATGCCGGCCGACCCGTACGTCGATGGCGCACCCGTTCACGGTGCCGGAACACCGGGCAGCGGTGACCACCCTGACCGAGGCCCCGGCCCAAAGACCCCGCCGCCACCCCCTGGGACCCGGCCCTGGCCGTCGCTCTCGCCGAGTGCGGTGTCCGGGTCGAGGAGGAGACGGTGCTGCACGACCTGGACCTCGTCATGCGCGTCCTCGTGCACCACCTCGCCCGGTACCGGGATGCCGGCCTTCCTCGCGACCCCGTACGGTGACCGTGCTGTGCCGTCGAGTGAGGCGCCCGTCTCCGCAGGGTGACGAGGAGCGACCGTCGGGTGACCGGCTCTGTGAGGGCGCGCACAGGGCTCACGTCACACGGGGCCGGGGTTAGTAGACGCCCGGCGGCCGCTCGCCCGCGTGGTCGCCAGCCGTCCGGGCGGTCACGCGGCCGGTCTGCGAAGCGGCGTAGTAGGTCACACACTTGTCGCGGCGCCGGAGCGTTCCGCAGTGTGTTCGGCGTACCGGGGAGCCGAGCGCCGGACCGGGACGGGGAAAGCCCGTCCGGGATCCAGACACCGGCCCTGATGACGCGAAGCCGCGTCCAACGCGGACACCGCGTCGCCGACCCCCCGTCGGCCTCCCCATCACGTTCCCGAATGGAGAGGTACACCCATGCACGCCATCATGCGCCGCCCCAGCATCCGCAAGTCCGCTGTGGCCTCCCTCGCCGCCGCGGGCGCCGCCGCCGTCTCCCTCACCCTCGTCCCGAGCCCGGCGCACGCCGCCGAGCCGGCCAAGGCCTCCACCGCGCAGACCCAGGCCCAGACCGACAAGATCGAGGCCATCGTCAAGGCCGGCGAGAAGAAGCACGGCGACGACCTCGACGGCTGGATCCGCACCGCCCTGGACGTCATGCACGCCAAGAACATCCCGGGGACCTACGAGGGCGTGCACCGCAACATCATGCGCGAGTCGTCCGGCAACCCGAACGCGCAGAACAACTGGGACGTCAACGCCCAGAACGGCATCCCCTCGAAGGGCCTGCTCCAGACGATCCAGCCCACCTTCGACGCCTTCCACGTCAAGGGCACGAAGGACTCCATCACCGACCCGGTCGCCAACATCGTCGCCGCCTGCAACTACGCGGCCGACAAGTACGGCTCCATGGACAACGTCGACTCCGCCTACTGACCGGCGGACCCACCGACCGCCTGAGCCCCAGGGACGACCGGTCCCACGCGGAGGCCGGCGGGGCTCAGGCAGCACGGCGGGGCCGGAGGGACGACACGTCCCTCCGGCCCCGTCTGCGTCGTACCCCGCGCCTTTCCCGGACTGTCAGATGTCCCGGAAGATCTCGATCTGCGCCCCGATCGAGTTCAGCCGCTCCGCCAGGTCCTCGTAGCCCCGGTTGATGACGTACACGTTGCGCAGCACCGACGTGCCCTCGGCGGCCATCATGGCCAGCAGGACGACCACGGCGGGGCGCAGGGCCGGTGGGCACATCATCTCGGCGGCGCGCCAGCGGGTGGGGCCCTCGACCAGGACGCGGTGGGGGTCGAGGAGCTGGAGGCGGCCGCCGAGGCGGTTGAGGTCGGTCAGGTAGATGGCGCGGTTGTCGTAGACCCAGTCGTGGATGAGGGTCTGGCCCTGCGCCGAGGCCGCGATGGCCGCGAAGAAGGGGACGTTGTCGATGTTCAGGCCCGGGAAGGGCATGGGGTGGATCTTGTCGATCGGCGCTTCGAGTTTGGAGGGGCGCACGGTCAGGTCCACCAGGCGGGTACGGCCGTTGTCGGCGAAGTACTCCGGCGTGCGGTCGTTGTCCAGGCCCATCTCCTCCAGGACCGCCAGCTCGATCTCCAGGAACTCGATCGGGACCCGGCGGACCGTCAGCTCCGACTCCGTGACCACGGCGGCGGCGAGCAGGCTCATCGCCTCGACCGGGTCCTCGGAGGGGGAGTAGTCGACGTCGGCGTCGATGACCGGCATGCCGTGCACGGTGAGGGTGGTGGTGCCGATGCCTTCGACGCGGACGCCGAGGGCCTCCAGGAAGAAGCAGAGGTCCTGGACCATGTAGTTGGAGGAGGCGTTGCGGATGACGGTGACGCCGTCGTGGCGGGCGGCGGCGAGGAGCGCGTTCTCGGTGACCGTGTCGCCGCGCTCGGTCAGCACGATCGGGCGGTCCGGGCGCACCTGGCGGTCCACGACCGCGTGGTAGTGGCCCTCCGTCGCGGCGACGTCCAGGCCGAAGCGGCGCAGCGCGATCATGTGCGGCTCGATGGTCCGGGTGCCGAGGTCGCAACCGCCGGCGTAGGGCAGCCGGAAGCGGTCCATGCGGTGCAGCAGCGGGCCGAGGAACATGATGATCGAGCGGGTGCGGACGGCCGCCTCGGCGTCGATGGCCTCCATGTTCAGCTCGCTCGGTGGCACGATCTCCAGGTCGGTGCCGTCGTTGATCCAGCGGGTGCGCACGCCGATGGAGTTCAGGACCTCCAGGAGGCGGTAGACCTCCTCGATCCGGGCGACCCGGCGCAGCACCGTGCGCCCCTTGTTGAGCAGCGAGGCGCACAGCAGGGCCACGCAGGCGTTCTTGCTGGTCTTGACGTCGATGGCACCCGAGAGGCGCCGGCCGCCGACCACACGCAGGTGCATCGGGCCCGAGTAGCCCAGAGAGACGATCTCGCTGTCCAGCGCTTCACCGATTCGGGCGATCATCTCAAGGCTGATGTTCTGGTTGCCGCGCTCGATGCGATTGACGGCGCTCTGACTGGTGTTGAGCGCCTCCGCAAGCTGTGACTGGGTCCAGCCGCGGTGCTGCCGGGCGTCACGGATGAGCTTGCCGATGCGTACGAGGTAGTCGTCTGCCATGAGGTTGAGGCTATCTCAGATATGAGATCGCGCCTCTCGGGGGGTCTGTCCGGGTGACGGGGTGTCAACGCCAGGCTCAGCGCCGCTTGCTGGTCGTCGTGCGACGCCATCCGAAAGGGCCGGGCAAATCCATCGATGTCGTACGACGTCCGGTGCTGCTGCGGGTGTGGCGCGGACCGTTCTTGCCACCGGTCGTGATGGACCACGAACGCTTGTTGATGTTCAGCCGCACTCCGGGGAGGATCCGGAAGCTCTTGCGGAACGTGAGCGGCATCATGCCCCCTTCCGAGTAGTGCCGGGGGTTCCGGCGCAAGTCGGATACCCCGGTTCGGCGTAGAGATGGCCGCCGGGGTCACCCGGGTGGGGCGCACGCCACACCGCGCCCGGGCATGACCCGGCCGCCCCCATGTACTAGAGTTATCTCGACATCGAGATATCTGCCGAGGCGTACCGCGGTCGCCACCCTGGTAAGGGTTACCTAACTTAGCCTTACCTTAGCGGATTGGCCAGGGTGGCGTGGCGGCAGGATGCGGTGGTACGCGCACATAAATGAAGGAGACTGTCGTGTCGGCGAACAGCTTCGACGCCCGCAGCACGCTGCAGGTGGGCGACGAGTCGTACGAGATCTTCCGGCTGGACAAGGTCGAGGGCTCCGCGCGCCTTCCCTACAGCCTGAAGGTCCTGCTGGAGAACCTGCTCCGCACCGAGGACGGCGCGAACATCACCGCCGACCACATCCGCGCCGTCGGCGGATGGGACTCGCAGGCCCAGCCGTCCCAGGAGATCCAGTTCACGCCCGCCCGCGTGATCATGCAGGACTTCACCGGCGTGCCCTGCGTGGTCGACCTCGCCACCATGCGCGAGGCCGTCAAGGAGCTGGGTGGCGACCCGAACAAGATCAACCCGCTCTCCCCGGCCGAGATGGTCATCGACCACTCCGTCATCGCCGACAAGTTCGGCACCAACGACGCCTTCCAGCAGAACGTCGACCTGGAGTACGGCCGCAACAAGGAGCGCTACCAGTTCCTGCGCTGGGGCCAGACCGCCTTCGACGACTTCAAGGTCGTCCCTCCGGGCACCGGCATCGTCCACCAGGTGAACATCGAGCACCTGGCCCGCGTCGTCATGACCCGTGACGGGAAGGCCTACCCCGACACCCTGGTCGGCACCGACTCGCACACCACCATGGTCAACGGCCTCGGCGTCCTCGGCTGGGGCGTCGGCGGCATCGAGGCCGAGGCCGCGATGCTCGGCCAGCCGGTCTCCATGCTGATCCCGCGCGTCGTCGGCTTCAAGCTCACCGGTGAGCTGCCCCCCGGGACCACCGCCACCGACCTGGTCCTCACGATCACCGAGATGCTGCGCAAGCACGGCGTCGTCGGCAAGTTCGTCGAGTTCTACGGCGAGGGTGTGGCGGCCACGAGCCTCGCCAACCGCGCCACCATCGGCAACATGTCGCCGGAGTTCGGCTCCACCGCCGCGATCTTCCCGATCGACGGCGAGACGCTGAACTACATGCGTCTGACCGGCCGCTCCGACCAGCAGGTCGCGCTCGTCGAGGCGTACGCCAAGCAGCAGGGCCTCTGGCTGGACCCGAAGGCCGAGCCGGACTTCTCCGAGAAGCTGGAGCTGGACCTCTCCACGGTCGTCCCCTCCATCGCCGGTCCGAAGCGCCCGCAGGACCGCATCGTCCTCGCGAACGCCGCCGAGCAGTTCAAGCAGGACGTGCGCAACTACGTCGACAGCGTCGACGAGGCGGGTCAGGAGTCCTTCCCGGCCTCCGACGCCCCCGCCGTCACCAACGGCGTGCCGTCCAACCCGGTCCCGGTCACCGCCCCCGACGGCACGACCTACGAGCTGGACCACGGTGCGGTGACGGTCGCGGCCATCACCTCCTGCACCAACACCTCCAACCCGTACGTCATGGTCGCCGCCGCCCTGGTGGCGAAGAAGGCGGTCGAGAAGGGCCTGACCCGCAAGCCGTGGGTCAAGACCACCCTCGCCCCGGGCTCCAAGGTCGTCACCGACTACTTCGAGAAGGCGGGCCTGACCCCCTACCTCGACAAGGTCGGCTTCAACCTCGTCGGCTACGGCTGCACCACCTGCATCGGCAACTCCGGCCCGCTGCCGGACGAGGTCTCCAAGGCCGTCAACGACCACGACCTCGCCGTCACCTCGGTGCTCTCCGGCAACCGCAACTTCGAGGGCCGGATCAACCCCGACGTCAAGATGAACTACCTGGCGTCCCCGCCGCTGGTGGTCGCCTACGCCCTCGCGGGCTCCATGAAGGTGGACATCACCAAGGACGCCCTGGGCGCCGACCAGGACGGCCACCCGGTCTACCTGAAGGACATCTGGCCCTCCGAGGCCGAGGTCAACGACGTCGTCGCCAACGCCATCGGCGAGGACATGTTCTCCAAGTCCTACAGCGACGTCTTCGCGGGCGACGCCCAGTGGCAGGCGCTGTCGATCCCCACCGGCGACACCTTCGAGTGGGACGGCGAGTCCACCTACGTGCGCAAGCCCCCGTACTTCGAGGGCATGGGCATGGAGCCGGCCCCGGTCGAGGACATCTCCGGCGCCCGGGTGCTCGCCAAGCTGGGCGACTCGGTCACCACCGACCACATCTCCCCGGCCGGCGCGATCAAGGCCGACACCCCGGCCGGCAAGTACCTGACGGAGCACGGCGTCGAGCGCCGCGACTTCAACAGCTACGGCTCGCGCCGCGGCAACCACGAGATCATGATCCGCGGCACCTTCGCCAACATCCGCCTGCGCAACCAGATCGCGCCGGGCACCGAGGGCGGCTACACCCGCGACTTCACGCAGGCCGACGGGCCGGTGTCGTTCATCTACGACGCCTCCCGCAACTACATCGAGCAGAACATCCCGCTCGTCGTCCTGGCCGGCAAGGAGTACGGCTCCGGCTCGTCCCGCGACTGGGCGGCCAAGGGCACCGCGCTCCTCGGCGTCAAGGCCGTCATCGCCGAGTCCTACGAGCGCATCCACCGCTCGAACCTCATCGGCATGGGCGTCCTGCCGCTCCAGTTCCCGGAGGGCCAGACCGCGGCCTCCCTCGGCCTGACCGGCGAGGAGTCCTTCTCCGTCTCCGGCGTGACCGAGCTGAACGAGGGCACCACCCCGCGCACGGTGAAGGTCACCACCGACACCGGTGTCGAGTTCGACGCGGTCGTCCGCATCGACACCCCCGGTGAGGCGGACTACTACCGCAACGGCGGCATCCTGCAGTACGTGCTGCGCAGCCTGATCCGCAAGTAGGCTCCACCGCACGACGACTGAGGGCCGCACCCCCGGATCACCGGGGGTGCGGCCCTCGCTTGTGCGTGCCTCAGAACATCAGGCGGTACGAGTTCCAGCCGCCGCTGCCGATCTTCACCGGCGAGCTGAACGGCGCGGAGCCGTTGCCGGTGCCCTTGTACAGGTACAGGGCCCCGCTCTTGTTGCGGGCGACCAGGTCCGTGATGCCGTCGATGTCGATGTCGCCGACGGACACGATGTTGTTGTACGTGTTCCAGCCGCCACCGACACGGGCACGGCTGGAGAAGGGCGCCTTGTAGTTGCCGGTGCCCTTGTAGAGCCACAGCACGCCGGACTTGTCCTTGGCGACGATGTCGTCCTTGCCGTCACCCGTCAGGTCGCCCTTGCCGGTGATGTGGGTGTACGCGTTCCACCCGCTGCCGACCTTGTAACGCTGGGTCAGCTTGCCGTTGCCGTAGCCGAGGTACAGCCACAGCACGCCGGAGCCGTCCCGGGCGAGCAGGTCGTCGGCGGCGGCGCCACCGACGTTCGCCGGCGAGAACACCTGGTTGTAGATCTTCCAGCCGTTGCCGACGAAGGTGTGGTCCTCGGTGTCCCAGGGGGCGTAGTAGAGCTGCCCGCCGGACGTGACGTGCCAGAGGCCGTCCGAGTAGCCGTCGTCGTCGTGGTCGACCTGCGTCATGGCGCGGGCCGACTGCCACCCGTAGCCGGAGTCCCAGCGGGAGTCCAGACCGCCCTCGCCGGTGGGGTAGTAGCTCCACAGGTCGCCGTTGCCGTCCACACCGAACAGCGGGTTGATCTGCGCGTCGCCGGGCAGCGCGGACGCGCCGAACTTCGACGTGTCCGACGTCTTCGCGTCGACGTGCGGTCGGGACGCGATCGGTCCCGGCGCGTCGGCGGCGACGGCGGTGCTCGCACCGGTCGCCACCAGAGCGGCGGTGAGCGCCGCAGCCGTGGCACGCGCCAGGGCGCGACGCGTGTTCAGGCCGGAGCTTTTGGCCACGTGGGTCCTCCATCTGGTCATGCTGAAGGGATCGCGGACGGGTAAGTCCGCAGGTTCCCGGGGTACTTCGTGATCCTTACACATGACGTTCACGCGTCAATCAGATTTACGGCAGGGGACGAGAGCGGTACAGAACAGGTATGCAAGCGCAACGTGGGCCGTACAACCTTTTGCGGGGTACGCCAGTCGCCCGGCGTACCCCGCGTCGTCATCCCGCGCTCACCTTCGTCGCGCGCTCACCCTCACGCCAGCAGTTCCACCTCCGCCAGCGTGTGCTCGCCGTCCAGGACGAGCCGGTACTTCGTGTACGTGCCCGGTGACTTCACCGAGAACGCCCGCGTCTGCCGGTCCCAGGCGAAGGACTCGCCCGTGCGCTGGTCCAGCGTCCGCCAGGTCGTGCCGTCGGCCGAGCCCTCGAGCTTCCAGCCCGTCGGGGCCTTCGTCCGGTCCGCCGGCGACGTCAGGGTGTACTGGACCGCCTCGGCGCCCTTCCCGGACACCGGCAGGTCGAGCGAGGTCACGGCCGCCTCCGTCGCCGACGTGTCGTCGAACAGGGCGCCCTCGCCCTCGACGGCGTCCGCGCGCGGGGTCGGCACCTCGTCGTCCTGGGTGATCGACGGCGGCGCGGCGTTCGCGCCGGTGCCCCACGCGGAGGGCTTCGCGCCCATGTCGAACTCCAGGACACCGCCCTTCGCGATCAGCGAGTGGGGGAGCGAAGTGGAGTTCCACCGCTTGCCGTTGACCTTCAGACCCTGCACGTAGACGTTCTTCATGCTGTTCTTCGGCGCCTTGACGACCAGCTCGCGGCCGTTCTCCAGGTGGACGGTCGCCTTGGTGAACAGCGGGGAGCCGATGGCGTACTCGCCGCTGCCCATCACCAGCGGGTAGAAACCGAGCGCGGAGAAGAGGAACCAGGCCGACTGCTCGCCGTTGTCCTCGTCGCCGTGGTAGCCCTGGCCGATGTCGCTGCCGGTGTAGAGGCGGGAGAGCACCTCGCGGACGTTCTTCTGCGTCTTGTACGGCTGCCCGGCCGCGTCGTACATGTACAGGGCGTGGTGGGCGACCTGGTTGGAGTGCCCGTACATGCCCATCCGGACGTCCCGCGCCTCGGTCATCTCGTGGATGACCCCGCCGTAGGAGCCGACGAACTCGGGGGAGGCCGTCTCGGGTGTGGACAGGTACTCGTCGAGCTTGTCACCGAGTCCCTCGCGGCCGCCGTAGAGGTTGGCCAGGCCCCGGCTGTCCTGCGGGGCGGTGAAGGCGTAGCCCCAGCCGTTGGTCTCCGTGTAGTCGTGGCCCCACACACGCGGGTCGTACTTCTCGGAGTCCACGCGCCACTTGCCCGCCGCGTCCTTGCCCTGGAAGAAGCCGGCCTTCGCGTCGAACATGTTGACGTAGTCCTGGGCGCGGTCGAGGAAGTACGCCGACTCCTCCTGGTACCGCTTCCGACCCGTCTCCTTGTAGAGCTTCTCGCCCATCTTCGCGATGCCGTAGTCGTTGAGGTAGCCCTCCAGCGCCCACGACAGGCCCTCGTGCGTCCCGGTGCTGGTGTAGCCGAGGAACGGCGAGGTCGCCATGCCCTTGCGGCCCACGCCCGAGGACGGGGGCACGGTGGTGGCGTTCTTGACGGCCGCGTCGTACGCCGCCTTCGCGTCGAAGTCGACGCCCTTGACGTAGGCGTCGGCGAAGGCCACGTCCGAGGAGGTGCCGGTCATCAGGTCCGCGTAGCCGGGGGAGGACCAGCGGGAGGTCCATCCGCCGTCCTTGTAGTGCTGCACGAAGCCGTCGACCAGTTCACCGGCCTTGGACGGGGTCAGGAAGGAGTACGCGGGCCAGGTGGTCCGGTAGGTGTCCCAGAAGCCGTTGTTGACGTAGACCTTGCCGTCGACGATCTTGGCGCCGGTCTCCGTCGGGGTGTCCTCCTTGACCGCCTTGGAGAACGGGGAGGCGTACTTGTACGTCCCGTCGACCTTCTCGTGGCCCGCGTTCGGGTACAGGTACAGCCGGTAGAGGCTGGAGTACAGAGTGGTCAGCTGGTCCTGCGTGGCGCCCTCGACCTCGACCTTGCCGAGGACCTTGTCCCACTGCTTCTGGGCGTCGCGCTTGACCCTGTCGAAGGAGGCGCGTGCCGGGAGCTCCTGGCGCAGGTTGTCCTTCGCCTGCTCGACGCTGATCAGCGAGGTGGCGATGCGCAGCGTCACGGTGCGGTCCCGGCCCGCGTCGAAGCGCAGGTGGCCCTTGACGCCGCTGGAGTCGCCGCCGGTGACCTTGCTGTCGAACTCGCCGTGGACGAAGAGGCGGGTGGCGCCCGTGGAGAGCCCCGACTTGACGTCGGAGTAGCCGCTGAAGGTGCCGTTCTCCTTGTCCAGGGTCAGGCCGGCCTGGTCGTTGACGTTGTCGAAGATCACGCTCGCGTCGTCACCGGGGTAGGTGAAGCGCATCATCGCGGCGTGGTCGGTCGGCGCCATCTCGGCCTTCAGGCCGTTCTCGAACCGCACCCCGTAGTAGTACGGCCGGGCGGTCTCGTTCTCGTGCCGGAAGGCCAGTTCGCGGGCGTCACGGCCGGTGTCCGGGGTGCCGGAGGCCGCGGACGGCATCACCTGGAAGGTCTGCCGGTCGCCCATCCAGGGGCTCGGCTCGTGGCTCGCGCTGAACGCCTGCAGGGTCGGCAGGTTGTCCGCGTTGTTGCCGCGCGCGTAGTCGTACAGCCAGCTCAGCGACCCGGCGTTGGTCACCGGCGTCCAGAAGTTGAAGCCGTGCGGTACGGCGGTCGCCGGGATGTTGTTGCCGCGCGAGAAGCCGCCGGTGGAGTTGGTGCCGCGGGTGGTCAGCGCGTAGTCCGACAGGTGGGCCTTCGGCCGCTCGGGCTCGGCCCGCTCGATGGCCACGTCGTCCAGCCAGCCCCGGAACTTCGCCGGGCCCTTGGGGGAGTCGTACGCCACCAGGACGCGGTCGACGGTCTTGCCGGCCGCGACCGACCCGATCCCCGACTTCACGCTGTTCCACTGGTTGACGTAGAGGATCTTGGCGTCGCCCTGACCGCGCGGCGTCAGCGGGAACCCGTGCTGGTCGGTGGCCCTGAGATCGCTCAGGTAGGTGCCGTCGGTGAAGGCGAGGTCGACGGAGACGTTCGTGGCGTCGTAGTCGAGGTCGCCGTCGGCCATCGACGGGAAGATCTTGTACGACAGCTCCGTACGGCGGTCGACCTTCACGTCGACGTCGAAGACCTTGTTGTACGAGTAGGCCCGGCCGTCCGCGGTGTGCCGGCCCGCGTACCGCAGCGCGTGCCTGCCGGTGAAGCCGGCGCCCGCCTTCGCCGTCGGCGAGCCGCTGGGGCCGCGGTCGACGAGCGAGAGCATGTCCTCGGGGATCGGCGTCTCGGTGGCGGCGGTGGCCAGGTGTACGTCGGCGAGCTGGAGCGCGTCGCCCGCCCCGTTGTTCTTCGTGATCTCCAGCCGGAAGTGCCGGTACTCGGCCGCCTCGGCCAGGTCGTACGTCTTCGTCTGGAACCGCTCGTCGAAGGACTCCCCGGAACGGGTGTCCAGCGTCCGCCAGTCGGCGCCGTCCGCCGAGCCCTTGAGGGTCCAGTCGACCGGGTCGCGCTCGTCGTGGTCGTTGGCGGAGGTGAGCGCGTACTTCGCGATCTTCGCCGGCTCGTCCAGGTCGAACTCGATCCAGCCGGTCTTCTCGAAGGTCAGCCATTTGGTGGTCGGTTCACCGTCGACGAGGTTCTCCTTCACCTCGCCGCCGCCCGCGTTCTCCGCGCCGGCCCGCACCTCGGTGACGTGGTCGGTGACGCTGCCCGGTATGCCGGTGCTGAATCCGCCGTCGACGCCCGACGCCCGCTTCGTGCCGTCCCGGCCCGTGTCCACGGTGTTGAGCCAGTCAGGAGCCGGATCGTCCGCCTCGAACGAGGAGCTGAACTCCCGGTCGGCCTTGGCGGGCGCCCCGGGCAGCGCGACCGCCACCCCCTGCGAACCCACCGCCACGGCGAAGGCGGTCGTCATCACGACCGCCGGACCCCATCTGTGCCGAACTCTGTACTGCATGCCCTGGCCACCCTCCCTGCGCTGGGGACAACGTTGTCAACTCAACTGCGCAAGGACCAGTAGCGGTCAAGTGACATGTGATGTCAAGGGTGTTGCTTGTGGCGTTCGAGGCTTATGGAGGGGATTCTTCCGGCAAGTGAGACACAGGCCGTTCATATTTCCGGGAGGTCTCAACTCGGAAAAGACGTACCGCGAACCTTGCATTCGATCTTGCTCAGCCGACGGAAAGTGGACTATACCTGTCGCCCATCGGGGGGATCCGGGGGAATCGCGAAGAGGGAACCGCCAGAGCGCCCGAACCGCAGTGTCCGTACAGCAGTACCCGCATTTCCTGCACGACCCAGCGTGACCCGATCGCGGTGCCGGGGAGGATCCGGTTCACCGCCTGAGTCCTGGAGAAGGCGAGGACTTGAGCATGGGATCCACTTCCGCCGAGAACGACGGCAAGGGCGTCGGCCGCCGCGATCTGATCAAGCGTTCCGCGGCGCTCGGCCTGATCTCCGTACCGACCATGAGCTTCCTCTCCGCCTGCGCGAGCGGCGGCGGGGACGACCAGGAGAAGGCGGAGGCGGGCAAGAAGTCCGCAGAGAACCCGCTGGCGGTCAACGAGAGCGCCAAGATGGAGTTCGTCCTCTTCGACGGGGGCTTCGGCAAGGAGTACGCCGAGGACGCCGTGAAGCTGTACGAGAAGGCCTTCCCCGAGGCCACGGTGAAGTTCTCCGCCACCCAGAAGATCCAGTCCACCCTCCAGCCGCGCTTCAACGGCGGCAACCCGCCCGACCTCGTCGACAACTCCGGCGCCGAGCAGATGGACATGGGCGTCCTGGTCGGCAAGAAGCAGCTCACCGACCTCACCCCGCTGCTGGACGCCCCGTCCTACGACGACCCGAACAAGAAGGTCCGCGACACCCTGCGGCCGGGCATCGTCGAGATGGGCCAGTTCGACGGGGACCCGGTCTGGATCCTGTACTACGCCTACACGGTCTACGGGAACTGGTACTCCAAGAAGGCGCTGGACTCGCTGGACGCGGAGTACCCCCAGACCTGGGACGAGATGCTCGCGGTCTGCGCGAAGGCCAAGAAGAAGGGCATGGCCGGCTGGACGTACGCGGGCAAGTACCCGTACTACATCCCCTTCTCGATGTCCCCGATGATCGCCAAGGTCGGAGGCGTCGAGGTGCTCGACGCCATCGACAACCTGGAGCCGAACGCCTGGAAGCACCCGGCGGTCAAGACGGTCTTCGAGGCCTGGTACGAGCTGTACAAGAAGGGCTACGTCCTCAAGGGCACCCCCGGCCTGGACCACATCCAGTCCCAGACCGCCTGGGCCAAGGGCGACGCCCTGTTCCTGCCCAACGGCTCCTGGGTGGAGAACGAGTCGGCCAACGTCATCCCCGCCGACTTCGACCTCGCCGTCTCGGCCCCGCCCGGCATCGACGGCAGCGACAAGATGCCCTTCGGCACCATCTGGGCCTCCGGCGGTGAGCCCTTCATCGTCCCGGCCAAGGCGGCCAACGGCGCCGGCGGCATGGAGCAGTTGCGCATCATGCTGAGTGAGGCGTCCTCGAAGAACTTCACCAGCAAGGTGAAGTCGCTGAGCGCCTACAACGGCGGCACCGACGGCATCGAGCTGACCCCGGGCCTCAAGGCCGGCGTCGCGGCGCTGGAGCTGGCCGGCGACAACGTGGTGAACCCGCGCATGCAGGACTGGTACGTGCAGTTGCAGAAGGAGAAGATCGGCGTCTCCTGTCTGGGCGAGATGATGGCCGGCCGGCTCACCCCGGCCGAAACGATCAAGAAGATCCAGGGCTTCGCCGACGAGGCCGCCAAGGACTCGTCGATCAAGCACTACAAGCACCAGTGAGGACGTGCCGCCAGGGCCTGTCCCGCGCTCCCGCGCCGGACGGGCCCTGGCGGCGCCACCCGCGCGCAGATCGGGGTCATCAGCAATGCAGCACGGCAAGTACCGGTTCATCGTGGGGTTCCTGGCGGTTCCCCTGGGACTGTACGCGCTCTTCGTCGTCTGGCCGTTCATCCAGTCCATCTACTACTCGTTCACGGACTGGACGGGACTGAGTCCCGAGTTCAAGATGGTCGGCTTCGACAACTACTCGCGGATGCTCGACGACGACATCTTCTGGAAGTCGCTCTGGCACAGCGTCCTGTTCGCCCTGCTGGTGCCGCTGGTGACGCTCGGCCTGGCGCTCTTCTTCTCCTTCATGATCAACGTGGGCGGTCGGAAGCGCAAGGGCGGCCCGGTGATCACCGGGGTCCGGGGTTCCGGCTTCTACAAGATCGTCTACTTCTTCCCGCAGGTGCTCTCCATCGCGATCGTCGCCCTGCTGTTCCAGTTCGCGTACAACCCGGACAGCGGCGCGGTCAACTCCCTGCTGCGCGGGCTCGGCCTGGGCTCCGTGCAGCCGCTGTGGCTCGGCGACCCGAACCTCGCGCTGTGGTGCGTGATGGCGGTGCTCGTCTGGTCGACGGTCGGCTTCTTCGTGGTTCTCTTCTCCGCGGGCATGGCCTCCATCCCGGCGGAGCTGTACGAGGCCGCGCTGCTGGACGGGGCGACCCGCGTCACGACCTTCTTCAAGGTCACCCTGCCGCTGCTGTGGGACACCGTGCAGTCCGGCTGGGTCTACATGGGCATCCTCGCGCTGGGGGCCGAGTCGTTCGCCGTCGTGCAGATCATGACGGTCGGACCCGGCGGACCCGACTACTCGACCACCGTGATGGTCCTGTACGTGTACCAGAAGGCGTTCCGGGACGGTCAGGCCGCCTACGCCACCACGATCGGCGTCGCCCTGCTCCTCGTCACGCTGGCCTTCGCGGCCGTCGTGATGAAGCTGGGCCGGCGCGAGCGGCTGGAGTACTGATCAGATGAAGACGACCGAGACCCCCGCCCCCGTGCCGGCCGAGTCCGGCACGCCCGTCCTGAAGGCCGAGGCCGCACCCGGCGGGCTCAAGAAGGGGAAGAAGGAGGGCACCACCCTCAACGTCTTCTCCCACGGCGTCCTCGTGATCTGGGCGATCATGGTCGGCATGCCGCTGGTGTGGGCGGTGATGACGTCCTTCAAGGACGACGCCTCCATCTTCGGCTCACCCTGGTCGCTCCCGGACAAGCTGAACTTCGACAACTGGTCGCGGGCCTGGTCCCAGGCGCACATGAGCGACTACTTCCTCAACACGGTCCTGGTGGTGGGCGGTTCGCTCATCGGCACGCTGGTGCTCGGCTCGATGGCCGCCTATGTGCTCGCCCGGTTCGAATTCCCGGGCAACCGCTTCATCTATTACCTGTTCGTCGGCGGCATGAGTTTCCCGATCATGCTGGCGCTGGTCCCGTTGTTCTACGTGGTGGACAACATGGGGCTGCTGAACACCATTCACGGGCTGATCCTCGTCTACATCGCCTATTCGCTGCCCTTCACGGTGTTCTTCCTGACCGCTTTCTTCCGGACCCTGCCGAGTTCGGTGGCGGAGGCCGCGTTCGTGGACGGGGCCTCGCACACCCGGACGTTCTTCCAGGTCATGCTGCCGATGGCCAAGCCGGGCCTGATCAGCGTGGGCATCTTCAACTTCCTGGGGCAGTGGAACCAGTACATGCTGCCGACCGTGCTGAACACGGACCCGGACAAGCACGTCCTGACCCAGGGCCTGGTGCAGCTGGCGGTGAGCCAGGGCTACAAGGGCGACTGGTCGGGCCTGTTCGCCGGCCTGGTGATGGCGATGCTGCCGGTGCTGGCGGCGTACATCATCTTCCAGCGCCAGGTGGTGCAGGGCCTGACGGCGGGCGCCCTGAAGTAGCGCCCCCGCCCTCGCGCGCGTGCCGCTCCCGGAGTCCCGGGGCGGCACGCACGCGTGTGTGCCCCCGTGTACCGGACACCCGGATGCGGTTCAACCTCTTGACGGGAGGCGACCCGAACGGCTCAGCTTAGAGTTCACTAGTTGGACATGGACGGGGCCTCATAGAAGCGGCCCCGCGCGCAGGAGGTCGTCGTGGAGACTCCCGGGTCGCAGTCGTCGCTGCACCGAGCCAACCTGGAACGGGTCGTACGAGCAGTACGGCTCGCCGGGTCGCTCACGCAGGCGGAGATCGCGAGGACGACGGGCCTGTCCGCGGCGACCGTCTCGAACATCGTCCGGGAACTGAAGGACGGCGGGACGGTCGAGGTCACACCCACCTCGGCGGGCGGCCGCCGGGCCCGCAGCGTCTCGCTGAGCGGGGACGCCGGCATCGTCATCGGCGTGGACTTCGGGCACACCCACCTGCGCGTCGCGGTGGGGAACCTGGCCCACCAGGTGCTCGCCGAGGAGTCCGAGCCGCTGGACGTCGACGCGTCCGCCGCCCAGGGCTTCGACCGGGCGGAACAGCTGGTCAACCGGCTGATCGCGGCCACCGGCATCGACCCCGCCAAGGTCGCCGGCGTGGGGCTCGGCGTGCCCGGTCCGATCGACGTGGAGTCGGGGACGCTGGGCTCGACCGCCATCCTGCCGGGCTGGGGCGGCACCAAGCCCGCCGAGGAGCTGCGGGGGCGGCTCGGCGTGCCGGTGCACGTGGACAACGACGCCAACCTCGGGGCGCTGGGCGAGCTGGTCTGGGGCAGCGGCAGGGGCGTGCGGGACCTGGCGTACATCAAGGTCGCCAGCGGGGTCGGCGCGGGCCTGGTGATCGACGGCAAGATCTACCGCGGTCCCGGCGGCACCGCGGGCGAGATCGGGCACATCACCCTGGACGAGTCCGGCCCCGTCTGCCGCTGCGGCAACCGGGGCTGCCTGGAGACCTTCGCGGCCGCGCGCTACGTGCTGCCGCTCCTCCAGCCGAGCCACGGCACCGATCTGACCATGGAGGGCGTCGTGCGGCTGGCCCGGGACGGCGACCCGGGCTGCCGGCGGGTCATCGCCGACGTGGGCCGCCACATCGGCAGCGGAGTCGCCAACCTCTGCAACCTGCTCAACCCGAGCCGGGTCGTCCTCGGCGGCGACCTCGCGGAGGCCGGTGAGCTGGTTCTGGGGCCCATCAGGGAGTCCGTGGGCCGCTACGCGATCCCCAGCGCGGCGCGTCAACTCTCGGTGCTCCCAGGGGCACTGGGGGGCCGCGCGGAGGTGCTCGGGGCGCTCGCCCTCGCCCTCAGCGAGATGGGCGATTCGACCCTTTTGGACGGAAGTGCGACCGGCGCTCTGTCCGCCGCCACCCCTGCCTTCACTTAGAGCACGGATGGCACCGTTGTCATCTCGTTAAGGATTTACTTCTTGACGTCGCACGTGTGGCCGAGTTGACTTCCAGCCACCTCGGCCGCAACGACGCGGCCTCGTCAGGGAGGTTTCTGAAGTGAACACGCGTATGCGTCGTGCCGCCGTCGTCGTCGCCGCCACCACCATGGCCGTCTCGCTCGCCGCCTGTGGCAGCGCCAAGGAGTCCGGCGACAAGAGCGACTCGTCCGACTCGGCCGCCAAGAAGGGCGACGACATCAAGGTCGGGCTCCTGCTTCCGGAGAACCAGACCGCGCGCTACGAGAAGTTCGACAAGCCCTTGATCGAGAAGAAGGTCAAGGAGCTCACGAACAACAAGGGCGAGGTCGTCTACGCCAACGCCAAGCAGGACGCCACGCTCCAGTCGCAGCAGGTCGACACGATGGTGACCAACAAGGTCGACGTGCTGGTCGTGGACGCGGTGGACTCCAAGGCCATCGCCGGCTCGATCAAGAAGGCCAAGGACGCGGGCATCCCGGTCGTCGCCTACGACCGCCTCGCCGAGGGGCCGATCGACGCCTACACCTCGTTCGACAACGTCACGGTCGGCAAGACCCAGGGCGAGGCCCTCCTGGAGGCGCTCGGCGACAAGGCCAAGGGCGGCCAGATCGTCATGATGAACGGCTCCTCCACCGACCCGAACGCCGCCCAGTTCAAGGACGGCGCCCACTCCGTCCTCGACGGCAAGGTGAAGATCGGCCGCGAGTACGACACCAAGGAGTGGAAGCCGGAGAACGCCAACGCCAACATGGAGGGCGCCATCTCCGCCCTCGGCAAGGACAAGATCGTCGGCGTCTACTCCGCCAACGACGGCATGGCGGGCGGCATCATCACCGCCCTGAAGGCCGCCGGCATCTCCAACATCCCGGTCACCGGCCAGGACGCCGAACTCGCGGGCGTGCAGCGCATCGTCACCGGCGAGCAGTACATGAGCGTCTACAAGTCCTACCCGCAGGAGGCCGAGGTCGCCGGCGAGATGGCCGTCGCCCTCGCCAAGGGCGAGTCGCTCGACTCCATCGCCAAGGACAAGGCCGACAGCGCCACCACCAAGGGCATCCCGACGGTCCTCGTCCCGGTCGTCTCGCTGACCAAGGACAACATCAAGGAGACCGTCATCAAGGAGGGCTTCTACACGATCGACGAGATCTGTGGCGGCAAGTACAAGGCGGCCTGCGACAAGATCGGCCTCAAGTAAGCAGCCCCGCCCCCCGTACCGCCTGAGCGCGTACGGGACCGGCTGCACGCGGCTTCCTCCGGCGCCCCGCACTCACAGCCCCGCAAGCTACGCGGGGCGCCGGACGGAACACCTCCGCGGGCACTCCCCGCACCCCCACCCAGTTTTCTGTACAACCTCCCGCCGGGTCAGGCGGCGAAGGAGATGGTTCACGTGTCCGCTACGCCCGTGCTGGCGTTGCGCGGGGTCTCCAAGCGATTCGGTGCCGTCCAGGCGCTCACCGACGTAGAGCTTGAGGTCCACGCCGGTGAGGTGGTCGCCCTGGTGGGCGACAACGGAGCCGGAAAGTCCACGCTGGTCAAGACGATCGCCGGCGTGCACCCCATCGATGAAGGCGCCATCGAGTGGGACGGCAAGGCCGTCAGCATCAACAAGCCGCACGACGCCCAGAACCTGGGCATCGCGACCGTCTACCAGGACCTCGCGCTGTGCGACAACATCGACGTCGTCGGCAACCTCTACCTCGGCCGGGAGATCCGCAAGCGCGGCGTCCTGGACGAGGTGGAGATGGAGCGCCGGTCCCGCGAGCTGCTGGACACGCTGTCCATCCGCATCCCCAGCGTCCGCATCCCGATCGCCTCGCTCTCCGGCGGTCAGCGCCAGGTCGTGGCGATCGCCCGCTCCATGCTCGGCGAGCCCAAGCTGGTCATCCTCGACGAGCCCACCGCCGCCCTCGGCGTCGAGCAGACCGCCCAGGTCCTCGACCTCGTCGAGCGGCTGCGCGAACGCGGGCACGCCGTCATCCTCATCAGCCACAACATGGCCGATGTCAAGGCGGTCGCCGACAAGGTCGCCGTCCTGCGCCTCGGGCGCAACAACGGCGTCTTCGAGGTCAAGTCGACCTCGCAGGAGGAGATCATCTCCGCCATCACGGGCGCCACGGAGAACGCCGTGACCCGTCGTGCGGCGCGCACCAATGGGGAGATCAAGAAGTGAGCATCGACAAGACCTCCACACCCGCCGCGGACAGCGCGGCGGCGAACCCGGAAGCCGCTCCCGCCGCCGTCGCCGCGGTCGACCCGCGGCTGCTGGTGCGCGAGCAGGGTTTCGCGGGCTACCTGGGCGAGTTCAAGCGGAAGATGAAGGCCGGTGACCTCGGCTCCCTCCCGGTCGTCGTGGGCCTGCTGGTCATCTGGGCCATCTTCACCAGCCTGAACTCCAACTTCCTCACCGCCGGCAACTTCACCGACATGTCGGTGGCCATGGTCGGCACCGGCATGATCGCCGTCGGCATCGTCTTCGTGCTGCTGCTCGGCGAGATCGACCTGTCGGTCGGCTCGGTCAGCGGTGTCGCGGGCGCCACCTTCGCGGTGCTCAGCGTCACGCACGGGATGAACGAGATACTGGCCATGGTGCTGGCCATCCTCACGGGCACCGTGGCCGGCGCCATCCACGGCTTCTTCTTCGCGAAGATCGGCGTCCCGGCCTTCGCCGTGACCCTGGCCGGCCTGCTGTTCTGGCAGGGCTTCATGCTCCAGGTCCTCGGCAGCAACGGCACGATCAACCTGGACTCCGAGGGCGTCGTCGCCAAGCTGACCAGCTACTACTTCAGCGACGTGGCCGCCGCGTACGGTCTGGCGGCCGTCGTGACCGCGGGGTACTTCCTCGCCGCGTACTTCGACAACCGCCGGCGCGAGGCCGCCGGGGTGCCGTCCCGGCCGCTGAACGAGATCATCGTGCGCACGGTGCTGCTCGCCGTGCTGGCCTTCGCCGTGGCGATCGTCTTCAACCAGTACAAGGGCCTGCCGCTGGCCGTGGTGATCTTCCTCGCGTTCCTGCTGCTCACGGACTTCGTCCTGCGCCGCACCGCCTACGGCCGCAAGGTCTACGCGCTCGGCGGCAGCGTCGAGGCGTCCCGCCGCGCCGGCATCAACGTGGACCTGGTCCGCATCTCGGTCTTCGCGATCGCCGGCACGTTCGCCGCGATCGGCGGCCTCTTCGTCGCCTCGAAGATCGCCTCCGCCAACCAGGGCGCGGGCACCGGCGAGTTCCTGATGAACGTCATCGCCGCGGCCGTCATCGGCGGCACGTCCCTCTTCGGCGGCCGCGGCCGCACCTGGGACGCGCTGCTCGGCGTCATGGTGATCATCTCGATCCAGTACGGCCTCGCCCTGGAGGGCATCGCCTCGCCGGTCCAGTACATGATCACCGGTGGCGTGCTGCTGGCGACCGTCGTCATCGACGCGGTCACCCGCAGGACGCAGAAGACGGCCGGCCGCGCCTAGGCGCCGCCCCGCCCGTCGCCGCTCCACCACCGCCCGTCCGGGTCCAGCACCCGGGCGGGCGGTTCGCCGTCCGCCCGCGCCCCGCCCGTCGCACCGGTCCCGGGGGCATCCGTGGTGCGGCCGCCGGGGAAGTCGTAGAACGGACCGCCGATGGGTAAGGCCGAACGCGTGACGTACGACGCACCGCCCGGACACGTTCCGCCACGGCGGAACATTAGACTCGACAAGCCCGGCAACAGCTCTACTGCAAGGAGGCACGGGTGCCGCTGCTGACCCGCATCACGGGACCGCGCGATCTGGACCGGCTCAGCCTGGAAGAGCTGGACCGGCTGGCAGAGGAGATCCGCACCTTCCTCGTCGACGCCGTCTCCAAGACCGGCGGCCACCTGGGCCCCAACCTCGGCGTGGTGGAACTCACCCTCGCCCTGCACCGCGTCTTCGACTCGCCGAGCGACAAGGTGCTCTGGGACACCGGACACCAGTCCTACGTGCACAAGCTGCTCACCGGTCGCCAGGACTTCTCGAAGCTGAAGATGAAGGGCGGTCTGTCCGGCTACCCCTCGCAGGCCGAGTCCGAGCACGACGTCATCGAGAACAGCCACGCCTCGACCGTCCTCGGCTGGGCCGACGGCCTCGCCAAGGCCAACGAGGTCCTCGGCCGCGACCGCCACGTCGTCGCGGTCATCGGCGACGGCGCCCTCACCGGCGGCATGGCCTGGGAGGCGCTGAACAACATCGCCGCCGCCAAGGACCGCCCCCTCGTCATCGTCGTCAACGACAACGAGCGCTCCTACGCCCCCACCATCGGCGGCCTCGCCAACCACCTGGCGACCCTGCGCACCACCGACGGCTACGAGCGCTTCCTGGCCCGCACCAAGGAGGTCCTGGAGCGCACCCCGGTCGTCGGCCGCCCGCTCTACGACACCCTGCACGGCGCCAAGAAGGGCCTGAAGGACTTCATCGCCCCGCAGGGCATGTTCGAGGACCTCGGCCTGAAGTACGTCGGCCCGATCGACGGCCACGACCTGGAGGCCCTGGAGTCCGCGCTGACCCGCGCCAAGCGCTTCGGCGGCCCGGTCATCGTGCACTGCCTCACCGAGAAGGGCCGCGGCTACCAGCCCGCGCTCCAGGACGAGGCCGACCGCTTCCACGCCGTCGGCAAGATCCACCCCGACACGGGCCTGCCCATCTCCACCTCCGGTGCCGACTGGACCAGCGTCTTCGGCGAGGAGATGGTGAAGATCGGCGAGGAGCGCGAGGACGTCGTCGCCATCACCGCCGCCATGCTCCAGCCGGTCGGCCTCGACAAGTTCGCCAAGGCCTTCCCCGACCGCGTCTACGACGTCGGCATCGCCGAGCAGCACGGCGCGGTCTCCGCGGCCGGCCTCGCCCACGGGGGAGTGCACCCGGTCTTCGCGGTGTACGCCACCTTCCTCAACCGCGCGTTCGACCAGGTGCTGATGGACGTGGCCCTGCACAAGTGCGGCGTCACCTTCGTGCTGGACCGCGCCGGCGTCACCGGCACCGACGGCGCCTCCCACAACGGCATGTGGGACATGTCGATCCTCCAGGTCGTCCCCGGCCTGCGGCTCGCCGCCCCGCGCGACGCCGACCAGGTCCGCGCCCAGCTGCGCGAGGCCGTCGAGGTGGACGACGCGCCGACCGTGGTGCGCTTCTCCAAGGGCGCCGTCGGCCCCGCCGTACCGGCCGTCGGCCGCGTCGGCGGCATGGACGTGCTGCGCGCCCCCGGCACCGACACGCCCGACGTCCTCCTGGTCTCCGTCGGCGCCCTCGCGCCGATGTGCCTGGAGGTGGCGGACCTGCTGGACAAGCAGGGCATCTCCACCACCGTCGTCGACCCGCGCTGGGTCAAGCCCGTCGACGAGGCCATGGCCCCGCTCGCCGAGCGCCACCGCGTGGTCGTCACCGTCGAGGACAACTCGCGCGTCGGCGGCGTGGGCTCCGCCGTCGCCCAGGCCCTGCGCGACGCGGGTGTCGACGTGCCGCTGCGCGACTTCGGCATCCCGCCGCGCTTCCTCGACCACGCCTCCCGCGCCGAGGTGCTGGCCGAGATCGGGCTCACCGCGCCGGACATCGCCCGCCAGGTCACCGGTCTGGTCGCGAAGCTCGACGGCCGCTACGAGCGTGCGGGCGCCGAGGCGGACCCGGTGGAGGCCGCGCGCGACTGACGTACGACCGGATGGGCAGGTTCTCCACTCGTCGGGGTGGTGAAACCTGCCCATCCGCGTGAATCCGCTCACGCCGGGGCATACGCAGTACGCCCCCCTCTCGATCATGTCGGGGACGACAAGCGTCGGAGGTAACCCCCGTGAGCAGCAGTCTCTTCAGGACCAAGAAGATCGAGCAGTCCATCCGTGACACGGAGGAGCCGGAGCACGCGCTCAAGAAATCCCTGTCCGCGCTGGACCTGACCGTCTTCGGCGTCGGTGTCATCGTCGGCACCGGCATCTTCGTACTGACCGGCACCGTCGCCAAGGACAACGCCGGACCCTCCACGGCCCTGGCGTTCGTCGTCGCCGGTGTCGTCTGCGCGCTCGCCGCGCTCTGCTACGCCGAGTTCGCCTCCACGGTTCCGGTGGCGGGCTCCGCGTACACCTTCTCCTACGCCTCGCTGGGCGAACTGCCCGCCTGGATCATCGGCTGGGACCTGGTCCTGGAGTTCGCGCTCGGCACGGCGGTGGTGGCCGTCGGCTGGTCGGGCTACATCCGCTCGTTCTTCGACAACGCCGGCGTGACCTTCCCCGAGGCCCTGAGCGGCCGGGACGGGGCCGAGGGCTTCGGCTTCGACATCCTGGCCGCCGCCCTGGTGCTGGTGCTCACCGGCATCCTGGTCCTCGGCATGAAGCTCTCGGCGCGGATCACCTCGCTCGTGGTCGCCATCAAGGTGACCGTCGTCCTCATCGTGATCATCGCGGGTGCCTTCTTCGTCAAGGGTTCCAACTACGACCCGTTCATCCCGGAGTCGAAGCCCGTGGAGGCGGGGGCGGGCCTCGACTCACCCCTGATCCAGCTGATGTTCGGGTGGGCGCCGGCCAACTTCGGCGTGATGGGCATCTTCACCGCGGCCTCGGTCGTCTTCTTCGCCTTCATCGGCTTCGACATCGTCGCCACCGCCGCCGAGGAGACCAAGAACCCGCAGCGCGACATGCCCCGCGGCATCCTCGGCTCCCTGTTCATCTGCACCGCGCTGTACGTCGCCGTGTCCATCGTGGTCACCGGCATGCAGCACTACAGCGAGCTGTCCGTCGACGCCCCGCTCGCCGACGCGTTCAAGTCCACCGGGCACCCCTTCTTCGCGGGTGTGATCAGTTTCGGCGCCGCCGTCGGCCTGACCACGGTGTGCATGATCCTGCTGCTCGGCCAGACCCGCGTGTTCTTCGCGATGAGCCGGGACGGACTGCTGCCCCGCTTCTTCTCGCGGGTCCACCCCAAGTTCCGCACCCCCTACCGGCCGACCATCCTGCTCGGAGTGATCATCGCGATCGTCGCGGGCTTCACCAGCCTCAGTGAGCTGGCCGAGCTGGTGAACATCGGCACGCTGTTCGCGTTCGTCATCGTCGCGATCAGCGTGATCATCCTGCGCCGGACCCGCCCCGACCTGCCGCGCGCCTTCCGCACCCCGCTGGTGCCGGTGCTGCCGATCGTGTCGGTCGCCGCCTCGCTGTGGCTGATGCTGAACCTGCCCGCCGAGACGTGGGTGCGGTTCGGCGTCTGGATGGCGATCGGTGTCGTCGTGTACTTCCTGTACAGCCGTACCCACAGCCGCATGGCCCTCGGCGAGGAGACACCGGTCGGCGGGCCGTCGAAGCCGCCCGGGGGTGACGCCGCGGTGTGATCAGCCCGGTCACCTGCCGCTCCGGCCCGGTGCGTCCCCCTCCACGGGGACTGCCGGGCCGGACGCGTCCGCGGGTGCGGGGCGCGGACGCGTGGGCCGGATCGCTTGGGGGTGCAGTCGGGTCGCCGGATCGCTTGGGGGCGGAGTGCGGTCGGGTCGGCCGGAGCGGGTGGGCGGGTGCGGGGTGTCGTCAGGTGGGCCGCACCGTCCGCGGCCCCGCCACCTCGGCGCCCAGCTCCGTCACCCGGCGGCGCAGCTCCCGGTCGGCCGTCACGACCAGCACCGCACGCTCCCCCGCGACCCGGGCGACGAGCTCGACCATGTGGTCGTCCCCGCTGCCCGGCGCCGACTCCACCCGCACCCCGGGCACGGAGCCCACCCCGCGGGCGGCGCCCTCGACGACCAGGACGACCTCCACCGGGCCGGGCCGCCCCGGCACCCCGTCCGCCGCCAGCAGGTCCCGCAACCGCTCCGCGGCCCCGCGCCGGTCCCGCCACCAGCCGTCGGGCACCGACCCGACCACGTTCGCGGCGTCGACGATCACGAGCAGGGGTGCGCTGGCGTCCATGCCGTCAGGGTCGCACGGGGCCCCCGTGCCGGTCCGCACCCGCCCGACGCGGAACCGACCGTCCCGCATAGAGTGGACGGGTGAACGGCGACTGGCTTCTCCTCGGCCGCGACGGCCGCCTCAGTGTCTACCTCCCGTCGGACGACGCCGCCCTGTGGCGTGCCGAGCGCACGCCCGCCGGGCCCTGGGAGGCCCCGCGCAGGATCGGCGGCGATCAGGAACTGCGCCCCGGGCTCTCGGTCGGACGGGGCTCCGACGGCTACGCCCACCTGGTCGCCTGGCGGCCCACCGGGGCCGACCGGTCCGGCCTCGTGCACACCACCCACTTCCGTCCGCTGCTCGCGCCGCTGGACTGGCAGCCCGCCGGTCACCCCAACAAGCAGGGCGACCGCACCGGCACCCCGGCGGTGGCGGTCGACGCCCAGGGACGCGCCCACGTCTTCGTCCGCAACGGGGGCGGCGGCCTGAGCATGGTGGCCCAGAAGGAGAAGGGCGGCTGGGACCCCTGGCGGGACCTGAAGGGACGGGGCGTCCAGGAGGAGCCCGCGGCCGTGACGGGGGAGTCCGGCAGGGTCGAGGTCTACGCGGCCGTCACGGACGGCATCCGGCACTGGTACCAGGAGAAGCCGGGCGCGCGGCCGGTGCTCGGTGAGGCCGTCGACGCGTCGGTCCGCCCGGGCTCGCTGCGCGCGCTCGCGACCTCCGAGGAGCGCACCACCGTCTTCTTCACCGACGCCGGCACCGGTGAACTCTGCGCCTGGCGCCCCGGCGACAAGCCGGTGCCCCTGGTGACCGCCGCCGGCCCGGGCCCGGTCGCGGCCGTCCGCTGCGTCATCGACGGCCACGACTGCACGCTCGTCGCCCAGCGTTCGACGGACACCGGCCGGGTCGTCTTCGCGGCCTATCCCTCGGAGCAGGAGGAGATGGGGGCGCAGTGGACGGAGTCGGGTCCCACGCTGCCCACCGACGCGGTGGTGTCCCTGGCCCTGGACGCGGACGGCCGGCTGGTGGCGGCCACGCTCTGCCCCTCCACCGGCGAGCTGCGCCTCACCCGGCGCAAGGACGAACCAGGACTCGCGCTCGGCCCCTGGCAGACCGTCTGACCGGGCACGCGACCGTCCCCCGACGGCCTGGTGACCGTCCCTCCACGGCTTGGAGACCACCCGGTGGGGCCTGTCGACCACACCATGGGGAACTGGTGAACGAACCGCATATGATGTTGCGCGTTCCAGGGTCCCTGTCCGTGACCCGGCGGGCTTCAGGAAGGGGCAGCAGCCCATGCGGAGAAGGTCGGCAGCCCCCGTCGGCACCGCTCGCCAGGACGGGCCCGGCGCCCCGGAGCCGGCCGGCGCGCCCGTACCGGCCCACGGCGACTGGCTCACCCTCGGCAAGGACGGCCGCCTCAGCCTCTACGTGCCCGCCGACGGCGCCCTGGTGCGCTGGACGGAGACCGCCGTGGGCGGCCCCGACTGGAGCGGACCGCACGCCGTGTCCGCGCCCGGTCTGACCCACCTGACGGTGGTGCAGGGCGCGGACACCTACGTCCACTTCCTCGGCCGCAGGGAGCGCGAGCGGGCCGACGGCGCGCTCGGTGTGGACGTCGTCCACGCGATCCAGTACCAGACGGGACTGGCCTTCACCGAATGGCGCTCGCTCGGCAACCCGCACCGCGACCGTGAGCAGGGCCGCCTGCTCGGGCCGCCGGTCGGGGCCGTGGCGGCGGACGGCACGGTGCACGTCTTCGTGCGGAACGCGCACGGCGGGCTGGCGCTGCGCCGCGAGTCGCCGAACGGCAAGTGGCGGGCGTGGGAGGACCTCCAGGGCGGCGAGACCGACGCCCTGCCCGCGCCGGTCGCCCTCGCCGGGGGGCGGCTGGAGGTCTGCGCCGCGTCCGCGTCGGGTGTCCTCGTCTGGCGCCAGACCGCGCCCGGCGGCGACTTCACCGGCCCCCGCGGCTTCGCCCTGCGCCCGCTGCCGGGGACGGTCACCGCCCTGGAGACCGGGCCGGACCGCGCCACGTTCTTCTGGACCGACGCCGACAGCGGGGGCGCGGCCGCGTGGCGGGAGGGCGACTGGCCGGCCGCGCTGGGCGGGTCGCCGGCCGGGCGGGGATACGCGTCCCTGCGTACGGCGGTGGACGGTTACGACTGGGTCGTCCTCGCCCACCGGGAGCGGGACGGCTCCGTGACGCTCGGCATGGGCGGCACCGAGAACGAGGCCGGCGGCTTCTGGTGGTACCCGCTGGGTGAGTCCTGCCAGGGCGTCCCCGCGCTCGCCCGGGACGGGCACGGGCGCGTGGTGCTGGCGCTGATCGGACCCGACGGCGCGCCGAAGGTGGCGCGCCAGGACGACGGCGCCGGCCTCTCCTTCACCCGGTGGCACACCCTCGGGCGCTGAGCGGCCGGCACCTGCGCGCCGTGGGGCCCCGGGTCAGCCGCCCGTCGCGGGCGACTTCTTGGCCGACTCGGGGATCTCGGAGTCCGAGCGGACGGCCTTCCACAGCTCGGTCGCCTGGGGCTCGGCGGCGACCACCCGGTTGGGGTCGGTCTTGTCGTACGCCACCGGCAGCATGACCGTCTCCATCGTCGCGGGGTCGACCCCGTTCATGCTGCGCCCGAAGTCGGCCAGGCTGGTCAGCGAGGCGAGTTCGGAGTCGGTGGTGAGCGCCGAGGTCAGCGTGTCGGCGATCTTGTAGGTCTTGGCGGGGCTGCCCAGCAGGTCCTGCTTCTTCACCTCGCTCAGCAGCGCGATCAGGAACTGCTGCTGGAGCCCGATGCGGCCGAGGTCGCTGCCGTCGCCGACGCCGTGCCGGGTCCGTACGAAGGCCAGGGACTCGGTGCCGTCCAGCGTGTGGGTGCCGGCGCTCAGGTCCAGGCCGCTGGCGCTGTCCTTGATGGGTTCGTCGACAGTGACGGGCACGCCGCCGATGGCGTCGACCAGTCCCTTGAAGCCGGCGAAGTCGATCTCCACGTAGTGGTCCATGCGGACACCGGACATCTTCTCCACGGTCTTGACCACGCAGGCCGGCCCCGCGAGGGAGTACACGGAGTTGAACATCACACGCTTCGCCTCGGGCAGGTCGGAGCCGTCCGACTTGGCGCACTGCGGGCGGGTGACGAGGGTGTCGCGGGGGATGCTCACGGCGACGGCCTGCTTGCGGCCCTCGGGTATGTGCACCACCAGGGCGGTGTCCGAACGCGCCCCGGAGGCCTTGCCGGTGTCCAGCGAGGCGTTGGCGCCGGCCCGCGAGTCGGAGCCGAGGACCAGCAGGTTCTGCCCCGAGGTCGGCAGCTTCTCGGGCCGGTCCTCGCCCAGGGCCTTGTTCAGGTCGACCCCGTCGATGTTCCCGTTCAGGCCGCTGTAGAGCCAGTAGCCGGTGCCCCCGGCGGCGAGCAGGAGGACAAGGAACGACAGCAGGACGATCCGTCCCCAGCGCCTGCGGCGGCGTGGCGCACGGCGACCGCCGTTCGGCGCGGCCCGGCGGGTGCGCCGGGGCTCCGTGGTGGCGGTATGGCTCATGGTGTTCGGTTCCTCTCCTCACGGGCTCCGCGGGGCGGAGTCGCAGGGGCCCGGGTGGGGGGAGGCCGGTCCACTATGCGGTCATGTCGTTGCGAGAACTATATGCGCTTACGCACAGTGATTTTACGAGCCGGAAACCTTATCGCGTCACAGCGATGTACGCCACATTAACTGCCCTTGACCATCCTTAAGGGTGACATAAGATGTGGCGAACCTGTGACTGTAGCGAGGGGGGCTTCGCCTGCGGTCAGGGGGACAGGTGAAGCCGAGGCGGTTGAGGGGACCGCGGGTGCACCAGGTAGGGGTGGGAAGTCCGTACGGACGGTTGTCGGTACGGACTGTTTGGTGGCCCGCTGGGCGAAATGTCTTGGTAGGAGTACGAGTTGGTGGATCATCCGCGTCTGAGCATCGTCGTGCCCTTTCAGGACGTCGAGACCTATCTCGCCGAATGCCTGGAGTCCATCGCGCGCCAGTCGTTCCGTGACTTCGAGGTGATCCTCGTCGACGACGGCTCCACCGACGGTTCCTCGCGCATCGCCGCCGACTTCTGCGCCGCCGACCCGCGCTTCCGCATGATCCGCCAGGAGCCGAACGGCCCGGGGCACGCGCGCAACACCGGGCTGCGCGCCATGCACCCCCAGGGCGAGTTCCTGGCCTTCGTCGACGGTGACGACGTCATCCCCGAGTACGCCTACGGGCTGCTGGTGCGGACCCTGGAGGGGTCCGACTCGGACTTCGTCTCCGGCAACGTGCAGATGATGAACTCCACCAAGAAGTGGCAGTCACCGCTGCACAAGGGGCCGATGCAGAAGAACCGGCGCGGCACGCACATCACCAGGTTCGAGGCGCTGATCTACGACCGCACGGTCTGGAACAAGATGTTCCGGCGGTCCTTCTGGGACTACCACTACATCGCGTTCCCCGAAGGCGTCATGTACGAGGACTCCTGGGTCAACATGTACGCCCACTTCCGGGCCGCCAAGGTCGACGTCATCACCGACATCGTGTACTTCTGGCGCCGGCGCGAGGGCGGGGCCGCGCCCTCGATCACCCAGCGTCACACCGAACTGTCCAACCTCCGCGACCGGGTCGCGGCGGTGCAGTCGGTCAGCCGCTTCCTGGCGGACCGGCGCTCGCGGCAGTACGAGGAGAGCAAGCGCAAGTACGACCTCGCCTGCCTGAAGTCCGACCTGATGCTGCACCTCAAGGTGCTGCCGGACGCGGACGAGGAGTACCGCCAGTCGTTCATGCGGTGGGCCAACGAGTTCCTCGACGAGACCGACCTCACCATCATCGACGAACTGCCCGCGGACGCCCGGGTCAAGTGGCTCCTGGTGCGCGAGTTGCGGCTGACCGAGCTGCTGGAGGTCATCGAGTTCGAGCGACGGGGCGGGCCGATGCCGGTCCAGCGCCGCTTCCACCGCTACCTGAAGTACCCCTACCTCGGGGACCGCGGGGTAGGCCTCGACAAGAAGGCGTTCCGCCTCGACAAGGAACTCTCCCTGCACGGGTCGCTCAGCGGCGCCCGCTGGAGCACCAACGGCCACCTGCTGACCCTCACCGGCACCGCGTACGTGCGCTACATCAACGTGCACAAGCGGCACATGTCGGTGAAGGCGATCGCCCTGCGGAACAAGAAGCAGGGCCGCATGGTGATCACCGCGGCGAAGACCACCTACGCGCCGCAGGCCACCGAGTCCTCCAACCAGAATCGTTACTGCTACGACTGGGCCGGCTTCGAGGCCCGCATCGACACGACCCGCCTCAAGCGCAAGGGCCAGTGGGCCGAGGGGACCTGGGACGTGGCCACCGGCGTCCTCAGCCGCGGCCTGTTCCGCTACCGCGGCATCGACCGGGGCGGCGCGGGCAGCGCCGCGAACCCGCCGTACCGGTACGTCGACAAGAACACCCGCATCCTTCCGGTCTTCCTCCAGGGCAAGCTGAAGCTGCGGGTGGAGGTCGTGCGCTGCCGGATCACGTCCCACCGGGTGGTCGGCGACCAGTTGGAGCTGCGCGGCGTGTACCTCGGCCCGAAGGTGCCCGAGTGGGGCAAGCTCCGCGTGACCAGCCTGAGCGGCGCGGGCCAGCACGACGGGCGGGTCTGGTTCACCCCGGGCGGCGAGGGATGGTGCACCTTCGCGGCCAGGCTGCCGCTGCGCTCGCTGGTGCCGGCCTTCCGGGCCGACGCCCAGGCCGACGCGGACATCCCGCAGTCGTGGAGCATGGGCAGCAACGGCTGGAAGACGACCCTCCACGTGGAGGGCCGCAAGGCGGCCCTCTACCCCGTCATGGCGGAGGAGACCCCGGACGGGCACTACCGCATGCCCGCCCAACTGCAGACCCGCGAGGGCGACCGGGAGGTCGTGGTCCACCGCAACGGCTCGGGCTACCTGGTGCTCTTCGAGCGGGCCACCCTCCCCACGACGACGGCGTTCACCTGGCACGAGGACGGCTCACTGGAGCTCCACGGCCGGTACCTGGCCGCGGACCGGCTGTCGCCGCGGGAGTACCAGGACGCGCACCTGGTGGTCCGCTCACGGGCGCACGGCGCGGAGCGCGCGGTCCCCGTGGAGTGGAACGGCAACACGTTCCGGGCCGTCGTCCATCCGGCCGCCATGCGCACCCTGGCCGGCGACATCCCGCTCGCGGCCGGCCGCTGGGACTTCTTCCTGCGGCGCCAGGACCTGTCGTCGGTGGCCCGCGAGGACCGCCTCGAAGACCTGATGCTGAAGACCGAACAGGACCTCATCACCACCCTCCCCGAGGAGTACGAGGAGGACGAGCGGCGCTACGACCTCCAGGCCGAGGCCTACGACCGGCTGTCCCTGCTGGTGCACTCGGCCATGCCCGACGACGCCCGCGGCCCGTACCGCCAGAAGCTGCTGCGCACCAGGGCGTACCCGGCGGCCCGCCGGCAGAGGGTGCGCCCCGCGATCCTCTTCGACGCCTTCAAGGGCACCCAGTACTCGGACAGCCCCCGGGCCCTGCACGAGGAACTGCTGCGGCGCGGTACCGACCTCGAACACCTCTGGGTGGTCCGCGACGACCAGGTCGAGGTGCCGCACACCGCGATCCCGATCCGCATGTGGTCGCCCGAGTGGTACGAGGCCCTCGCCACCAGCCGGTACGTCGTCGCCAACAACCACCTCCCGGACTGGTTCCAGAAGCGGGACGGCCAGATCGTCGTCCAGACCTGGCACGGCACCCCGCTGAAGAAGATCGGCCACGACATCGAGTCCATCCACTTCGCCGACCAGCGCTACCTGGAACGGGTCGAGAAGGAGGTGCGGAACTGGGACATGCTGGTCTCGCCCAACAGCTTCTCCACCCCGATCCTCCAGCGCGCCTTCGGCTTCCCCGGCGAGATGGTGGAGTCCGGCTACCCGCGCAACGACATCCTGCGCCTGCCCGGCACCGAGCGGCGGGAGCAGGAGATCCGGCGCCGGATCGGCCTGCCCGACGGCAAGCGGGTCGTGATGTACGCGCCCACCTGGCGCGACGACCAGTACTACGCGCCCGGCAAGTACAAGCTGGACTTCCGCATCGACCTGGCGGACGCCCGCGCCCGGCTCGGCGCCGAGCACGTGCTCCTGGTCCGCCGCCACCCCAACGTCGTGGACCCGGTCCCGGGCGCCGGCGACGGGTTCGTCTTCGACGTGTCCGACTACCCCGACATGGCCGACCTCTCCCTGATCACCGACATCATGATCACGGACTACTCGTCCCTGATGTTCGACTACGTCAACACCGGACGGCCGATCCTCTTCTTCACCTACGACCTCGAGCACTACCGCGACACCCTGCGCGGCTTCTACTTCGACTTCGCGAGCAGCGCCCCGGGCCCCCTCCTGGACACCTCCGAGGACCTGGTGTCGGCGGTCGAGCAGATCGACCGGATCCAGGACGCCTACGCCGAGCGGTACCGCTGGTTCCAGCGCGAGTTCTGCGACCTCGACGACGGGTACGCCTCCGCGCGCCTCGCCGACCGGATGCTGGTCGCGGGCGGCGACCTCGCGCCCGGCCAGGCGCAGGCACCCGCCGTCGGGACCGCCGACACCCGGCAGGCAGGGCGGGCCATGACACCGGTGCGGGGCGGGGCCGGCAGCTGGTTCACCGCGCCGCGCCGGGCGGTGCGGGCCCGGACCGCCGAGACGGAGCCGGTCGGGGCGGTCCCCGCGCAATCCGGGCCCGCGCCCGCCACCGCGCCCCGGCAGGTGCACCTGCCGCAGCAGCACCCCCACCTGCCCCGGCTCACGCCGGCCGGGTCCGACCAGCCGGCCGGTCCGTTCGGTCAGGCGCCGGCCGCCGAGGGCCGGACCTACGAGGGCGCGATCGTATGACGCCGACGACCCGTCCCGACGGCGGCCCCCGGCCGCGCGACGCCGCCGCCGAAGGCACCGGCGCCCCATGACCGCGCCCTGGTCCGCCCCGTCGGCGCCCGGACCGTCCCCCGACCACGGGGGAGGAGCCGGGAGCCCCTCCGGCACGGCCTCAGCCGGTGTCCACCCGCATCAGCAGCGCCCGGTGGTCGGAGACCCCGGTGTCGCGCACCACGCAGGAGGAGCGAGGCAACCCGGCGAAGAGGTAGTCCAGTTTGTGACCGGAGACATGGGTCGCACGGCCCGACCGGTCGGCGCCGGACGTCTGGTCGCACTCCCGGAACGCGTCGTAGGCGGCCGGGGGCCACACCCAGCCGGACCGGTTGCGGGCACCCGGCGGCCGCAGGTTGAAGTCGCCGCCGAAGACGGTGCGCCGGCCGGGAACCGCCGCGACCAGCGCCTTCAACTGGTCGTCACGGTACTCCCAGCCGGGGTGCGCCCGGTCGCTGCCGGGAAGGCTCAGGTGGGCGTTGCACACCCGGACGTCGACGGCCGCGCCCCTCGCAGTCGATGGTTCCGGTGCGTCCGCCGCCGTCCCGCCAGGTGTAGGGCCGGAAGGCCAACTGCCAGCTCTCGCCGAGTGCCTCGCGCACCGACTCCGCGTGCGTGGCGCAGGCCTCCTGGAGGAGCACGACGTCGGCCCCGGCGTCGACGAGCCGCTCCACCGCCCGCCGCTTCTCCGGGCCGCTGCCGGTGTCCGCGCAACCCCACTGCCGCACGCCGCACATGTTCCAGGTCGCCACCGTCAGGAGGCGCTCGGCGTCCGGCGGCCGTGTCGCACCCCGGTCGCCGTCCGTGCCGTCACCCGGGGCGGTGCGCACCAGCACCGCCGCGAGGACCGCCGACACGGCGAGTACCGGGACAAGGGCGATCAGTGTGCCCCGCCGGCGCAGGCCGGGCGGAAGCGAGGGGGCCGTGAGAGGCATCCCGACATCATGTCCGATCAGGCGATTCGGAGCCAATCCGACGATCTGTCCCCGAAACTGGAGTGCCGTACATGTCCAAAGCATCCTCGAGCGGGCGAAAGCTGTTCAACGGGATCGAGGCGTCGGGGACGTTCCCGGTCGAGTACCGGTTCTCCCACGCCAAGAGCGGCAACCGTCACCTCGTCGTGGTGTTCGCCAACTTCTCGGCCCCCGAGGACTACGGCTGGTCCAACGGCGTCTTCGACAACGTACGCGCCAACATCCTCTGGATCCGTGACCGCTTCGACGGGATGAACGCCTACTACCTGTGCCGGAACATGGACTTCGGCCTGGCGGAGTCGGTGCAGACCCTCATCTCGAACGTCATGCGGTCCCTCGGGCTCACCCCCGACCAGGTCACCCTGTGGGGCGGCTCCAAGGGCGGCAGCGCGGCACTGTACTTCGGCCTGCGCCACGGCTACCGGAACATCGTGGCCATCGTCCCGCAGTTCCTCGTCGGCGACGCCCTGGAGAAGCGGCACCCGAAGGTCTCCGCCTACATGCTCGGCGAGGGCGCGCCGGCGCACAACGCCCGGGTCCTGGACGCCCTCCTGCCCGACCTGGTGCGCAGCCGCGCCAACCCCGGCGCCAACATCTACGTCCTGTCCTCGCCGCAGGACGAGCACTACGCCGTGCAGGTGGAGCCCTTCCTGGGCATCTTCCAGGGCTACGAGAACTTCAACTTCCTGTACAGCGAGTCGCCCACCATCACGGGCCACGCCACGGTGACGAGGCGGAACGTCCCGGCGCTGGTCGGCCTGCTGAACCTGCTGGCCGACGGTTACGCCCCCCGCCTCGGGTTCGTCCGCCATGCCGCCGAGGAGTTCGACCGGGACCAGTCGGGCATCGACGCCTATCTCTCCGCCACCTCCAAGGTCCAGGGCACCGACGCCTTCGCGCCGCCGGTGGTCACCTCACCCGGCTACCACGGCGAGGTCCCCGTGTCCGGCGTCCACTTCGCCGGGCTCGCCCCGGGGGCGGTGCGGGTGAGCATGTGGCGCAACGGCAAGTTCGTGGCGTCGCCGGAGGTCGCGGCCGACGGAACCTGGTTCTGGCAGCCGGCCAAGCCGTGGGCCACCGGGAACCACCTGGTCAAGATCTTCGCGGTGGACCCGGCCGGCTTCCACTCGAGCCGGGTGGAGGTGCCCTTCACGGTGGTCGACGGGCCCGCGGCGGGTCCGGCCGTCCCCGCACCGCCGGTCGTCTCTGTGCCCGGCCCCGGGCAGGAGATGGGGACGTCGGTCACCTTCCACGGAACCGCGCCGGGCGCGGTCCAGGTGGGATTCCGGCAGAACGGCGTCCTCCTGGGTGCGGCGGCCGTCGCGCCGGACGGCGTCTGGGGCTGGGAACCGGGCTGGACGTGGCCGGTGGGCCGGCACCTGGTCGAGGTCGTCGCGGTGGACGCCCACGGCGCGGAGTCCGCTCCGGCCCCGGCCGACTTCACGGCGCTGGACGTCTCCGTGCCCGCCGGTCACCTTCCGCCGCGGTACTGAGTGCCGACGGCCGCCGATCACAACGACTCCACGAGTGGAAAGCCGCCCATGCCGAAAGCAGCGTCGAAGGCGCGCCAGATCATCACCGGGATCGACACGTCCGGTGCGCACCCGGTCGAGTACCGCTTCACCCACGCGAAGAAGGGGAACCGTCACCTGACGGTCGTCTTCGCCAACCTCGCGGCACCGGACGACTACGGCTGGTCCACGGGCACCCTCGACGACCTGCGTTCCAACATCCTCTGGATCCGCGACCGTTTCGACGGGGGTCTGACCTACTACCTGTGCCGGGAGATGGACTTCTCCGTCGAGCGGTCCGTCATCGACCTGATCGCCAAGGTCGTGTCGGCGCTCGGTCTGACCCCGAACGACGTCACGCTCTGGGGCAGTTCGAAGGGGGCCAGCGCGGCCCTCTGGTTCGGGCTGCGGTACGGCTTCCGGAACATCGTCGCCTGCGTCCCGCAGTTCCGCATCGGCACCTTCGTCCGCGAGGTGTATCCCAAGGTGGGGCGCTCCATGCTCGGTGAGGGGCTTCCCGAGGAGAACGCGCGGGTGCTGGACGCGCTCCTCCCCGACCTGCTGCGAGCGGGTGCGAGCCCCGAGGCCAACATCTACCTGGTGTCGTCGCCGCAGGACGAGCAGTACCGGGACCAGGTCGAGCCCTTCCTGGACCTGCTCCGGCGCTACCCGAACTTCAACTACATCCACAGCGAGTCGCCGTTCGTGCGGGAGCACAACCAGGTCACGCTGCGCAACGTGCCGCCCCTCCTCGGCATCGCCTACCTGCTGGTCGAGGGCATCACCCCGCGGCTCGGTGTCACCCGGCACGGCTACGAGCAGCCGGACCGGGACACCTCCGCCATCGACGACTTCCTCGGCGCGACCGCCAAGGTCAAGGAGGGCACGACCTTCCAGCCGCCGGTGGTGGCCGTCCCGTCCGCCGGGGGTCGACTGCCCGCGACGGGCACGCCCTTCAGCGGCACGGCCCCGGGCGCGGTGCGGGTGAGCCTCTGGGAGAAGGGCAGGTTCCTGGCCTCCCCGCCGGTCGCCGCCGACGGCACCTGGTCGTGGGCGCCGTCCAAGCCGTGGGCCGCGGGGGAGCACCGCGTCAAGATCTTCGCGGTGGACGGGGCGGGCTTCCACTCGGCGACGACGGAGGTCCGCTTCACGGCCACCGCGGACGCCGCCCCGGGCCTGCCGCCGCACGCACCGGGCCCCGCCGCACAGGCGGCACCGCACGCGGCGCCGGTCGCGCGGCCGCCGCTCGTCTCCCGGCCCGCGGCACACCAGCGGGTGCCGGCGACGGCGGTCGTGTTCCGCGGCACCGCCCCCGGCGCCGTACAGGTCAGGTTCCGCGGGAACGGCGCACTGCTGGGGGCGAACGCCGTACGGCCGGACGGGACCTGGTCCTGGGAGCCGGGGCTGCCCTGGCCCGAGGGCCCGCATCTGGTCGAGGCCGTCGCCGTCGACGCGGACGGAGTGGAGTCCGTGCCCACCCAGGTCCCCTTCGCCGTCGCCCCCACGGCCGCACCGGCCGGCTCCATCACGCCGCGGTACTGACCACCGCCGCGACCGCCGTCGAACAACTCATGAGTGGAAGCCACACATGCCCACAGCACCGTCGCAAGCACGCGAACTGATCAACGGGATCGACACCTCCGGGGCCCACCCCGTCGAGTACCGCTTCGCGCATGCCAAGGGCGGCAACCGCCATCTCGTCGTCGTCTTCGCCAACTTCGGCGTCACCGACGACTACGGCTGGTCGAACGGGGTCCTCAACCCGGTCCGGGCCAACATCCTGTGGATCCGCGACCGGTTCCGCGGCATGCGCAGCTACTACCTGTGCGAGGGGATGGACTTCTCCCTCGAGCAGTCCGTGATCGGGGTCATCTCCAAGGTGATGAACGCCCTGGACCTGACCCCGGACCGGGTCACGCTCTGGGGCGGTTCCAAGGGCGGCAGCGCGGCCCTCTACTTCGGCATGCGCTACGGGTTCGGCAACATCGTCTCCATCGTGCCGCAGTTCCTCATCGGCACCTACATCAGCACCGTCCACCCGAAGACCGCCCGCTTCATGCTGGGCGAGGGGGTGCCCGAGCAGAACGTGCGGGTGCTCGACGCGATCCTGCCCGACCTCGTGCGTTCGGGGGTGGCCCGGCAGGCCAACATCTACCTGCTCTCCTCGCCGCAGGACGAGCAGTACAGGGAACAGGTCGAGCCGTTCCTCCCGCTCTTCCAGGGATACGACAACTTCAACTTCGTCTACAGCGAGTCGCCCTACATCACCAAGCACTCGGAGGTCACGCGCCGCAACGTGCCCTTCCTGATGGGCCTCGTCAACATGCTCGCGGACGGACTCCCCCCGCGGCTCGGCATGGTGCGCAACGGGTACGAGGAACCCGACCGCGACACCTCGGCCATCGCCGCCTACCTGTCCGGCACCTCCAAGGACAAGCGCGCCGACCTCCCGCTGCCGGTGGTCACCCACCCGGTGCCGCACAGCGAACTACCCACGGACGGTGTGTACTTCACCGGGACGGCACACGGCGCCGTACGCGTGAGCCTGTGGGAGCACGGCAAGTTCCTGGGCTCGCCGTCCGTCGCCGCGGACGGCACCTGGTCCTGGCAGCTGAGCAAGGCCTGGAGCAGGGGCAAGCACCAGGTCAAGGCCGTCGCCTGGGACGCGGCCGGAGGCCACACCAAGGGCGTCGTCGTCCCGTTCACCACGGTGGCCGGTGCCACCGCCCCCGCGGGCGCGATCCCGGCCCAGCCCGCCGCGCGGTTCGAGGCGGCCCCGGCGAGCGGGCAGCCGGCGGCCCCGGCGGTCCAGTCCCCGGTGGCGTACGAGCAGGTGACGACGTCGGCCGTGCGGTTCACCGGCCTCGCCCGGGGGGCCGCGCAGGTGGGGTTCAGGGCGGGCGGCACCCTCCTCGGGGGCAGCCCGGTCGCGGTCGACGGACGCTGGGCCTGGGACTCCGGCTGGCCGTGGCAGGAGGGCCGGCACACGGTCGAGGTGTTCGCCGTGGACGCGGCGGGCAACGAGTCCCCGGCCACCCTGGTCCCCTTCGCCGTCGCCCACACCCCGGCGGGCGCGACGCCGTACGGCTACTGACCGCGCCCCCGACGGCACGCGAGAGGGCCCCCGCCGCAGGGCGGGGGCCCTCTCGTCGTCGTACCGGAGTACGCGCACGGAACTACGCGGGCACGCTCGCCACGCCCGGCTCCAGGAACCGCTTCCCGTTCACCCGCTCGGAGACGCCCTCACGGTCCAGGTACGGCGTGATGCCGCCCAGGTGGAAGGGCCAGCCGGCGCCGGTGATCAGGCACAGGTCGATGTCCTGCGCCTCGGCGACGACGCCCTCGTCCAGCATGAGGCCGATCTCCTGGGCCACCGCGTCCAGCACGCGCTCGCGGACCTGCTCCTCGGTGAGGACGGTGTCGCCCTGCTTGAGCAGCGCGGCGACCTCGGGGTCCAGCTCGGGCTTGCCGCTGTCGTAGACGTAGAAGCCGCGCTTGCCCGCCTCGACGACCGCCTTGAGGTTTGGGGAGACGGTGAAACGCTCCGGGAAGGCCCGGTTGAGCGTCTCGGAGACATGCAGGCCGATCGCCGGGCCGACCAGCTCCAGCAGCACCAGCGGCGACATCGGCAGGCCGAGCGGCTCGACGGCCTTCTCGGCGACCTCGACGGGAGTGCCCTCGTCGATGACGTTCTGGATCTCGCCCATGAAGCGGGTCAGGATGCGGTTCACGACGAACGCCGGGGCGTCCTTCACGAGGACCGCGGTCTTCTTCAGCTTCTTGGCGACGCCGAACGCCGTGGCCAGCGAGGCGTCGTCGGTCTGCTCGCCGCGGACGATCTCCAGCAGCGGGAGGATCGCGACCGGGTTGAAGAAGTGGAAGCCGACGACCCGCTCGGGGTGCTTCAGCTTCGACGCCATCTCCGACACGGACAGCGAGGAGGTGTTGGTGGCGAGGATCGCGTGCGCCGGGGCGACCGCCTCGACCTCCGCGAACACCTTCTGCTTGACGCCCATCTCCTCGAACACGGCCTCGATGACGAAGTCCGCGTCCGCGAAGCCCTCGGCCTTGTCCAGGACGCCGGTGACCAGGGCCTTGAGGCGGTTGGCCTTGTCCTGGTTGATCCGGCCCTTGCCGAGCAGCTTGTCGATCTCGGCGTGGACGTAGCCCACACCCTTGTCGACGCGCTCCTGGTCGATGTCGGTCAGGACGACCGGGACCTCCAGGCGGCGCAGGAAGAGCAGCGCGAGCTGGCTGGCCATCAGGCCGGCGCCGACGACGCCCACCTTGGTGACCGGGCGTGCCAGCGACTTGTCCGGGGCGCCCGCGGGGCGCTTGCCGCGCTTCTGCACCAGGTTGAAGGCGTAGATGCCGGAGCGCAGCTCGCCGCCCATGATCAGGTCGGCGAGGGCCTGGTCCTCGGCGTCGTAGCCCTGCTGGAGGTCGCCGTTCTTGGCGGCGGCGATGATGTCCAGGGCGCGGTAGGCGGCCGGGGCGGCGCCGTGCACCTTGGAGTCGGCGACGAAGCGACCCTTGGCGACGGCCTGGTCCCAGGCCTCGCCGCGGTCGATCGCCGGACGCTCGACGACGATCTCGCCCTTGAGGACGGACGCCGTCCAGATCAGCGACTGCTCCAGGAAGTCGGCGCCCTCGAAGATCGCGTCCGCGATGCCGAGTGCGTGGACCTGCGCGCCCTTGAGCTGCTTGTTCTGGTTCAGGCTGTTCTCGATGATGACCGAGACGGCCTTCTCGGCGCCGATCAGGTTCGGCAGCAGCGTGCAGCCGCCCCAGCCGGGGACCAGGCCGAGGAAGACCTCGGGGAGCGAGAACGCCGGGAGCGCGGCCGACACCGTGCGGTACGCGCAGTGCAGGCCGATCTCGACGCCGCCGCCCATGGCCGCGCCGTTGTAGTACGCGAAGGTCGGCACGGCCAGCTGCGACAGCCGCTTGAAGACGTCGTGGCCGCCCTTGCCGATGGCCAGCGCGTCCTCGTGCCGCTTCAGCAGCTCGACGCCCTTGAGGTCGGCGCCGACCGCGAAGATGAACGGCTTGCCGGTGACGCCGACGCCGACGATCTCGCCGTCCGCGGCCTCCTTCTCGACCCGGTCGATCGCGGCGTCGATGTTCGCCAGCGACTGCGGGCCGAGCGTGGTCGGCTTGGTGTGGTCGTGACCGTTGTCCAGGGTGATCAGGGCGAAACGGCCCGCACCCAGGGGGAGGTCGAAGTGGCGTACGTGCGCCTGCGTGACGACCTCGCCCGGGAACAGCTCGGCCGCACCCTTCAGAAGCTCTGCGGTGGTGCTCACTTGTCCCCCTCGAAGTGCGGGTTCTCCCAGACGACCGTCGCGCCCATGCCGAAGCCGACGCACATCGTGGTCAGGCCGTAGCGGACGTGCGGCTGCTCCTCGAACTGGCGGGCCAGCTGCGTCATCAGACGCACGCCGGACGAGGCCAGCGGGTGGCCGAAGGCGATGGCGCCGCCGTACTGGTTGACGCGCGCGTCGTCGTCGGCGATGCCGTAGTGCTCCAGGAAGGCCAGGACCTGGACGGCGAAGGCCTCGTTGATCTCGAACAGGCCGATGTCGTCGATGGAGAGGCCGGCCTGGGCCAGGGCCTTCTCGGTCGCCGGGATCGGGCCGTAGCCCATCACCTCGGGCTCGACGCCCGCGAAGGCGTAGGAGACCAGGCGCATCTTGACCGGGAGGCCGTTCTCGCGGGCGAAGTCCTCGCTCGCGATGAGGGAGGCGGTCGCGCCGTCGTTCAGACCGGCCGCGTTGCCCGCGGTGACCCGGCCGTGGACGCGGAACGGCGTCTTCAGACCCGCCAGGTTCTCCAGGGTGGTGCCCGGACGCATCGGCTCGTCGGCCGTGACCAGACCCCAGCCGGTCTCGCCGGCCTCCTCGTTGGTGCGGCGCACCGAGACCGGGACCAGGTCGGCCTGGATCTTGCCGTTGGCGTACGCCTTGGCGGCCTTCTCCTGGGAGCGCACGGCGTACTCGTCGGCGCGCTGCTTGGTGATGCTCGGGTAGCGGTCGTGCAGGTTCTCGGCGGTCATGCCCATGAACAGGGCGGACTCGTCGACCAGCTTCTCGCTGACGAACCGCGGGTTCGGGTCCACGCCCTCGCCCATCGGGTGGCGGCCCATGTGCTCGACGCCGCCCGCGACGGCGACGTCGTACGCCCCGAAGGCGACCGAGCCGGCCACCGAGGTGACGGCGGTCAGGGCGCCCGCGCACATGCGGTCGATGGAGTAGCCCGGGACCGAGGTGGGCAGGCCCGCCAGGATGCCGGCGGTGCGGCCGATGGTCAGGCCCTGGTCACCGATCTGCGTGGTCGCGGCGACCGCCACCTCGTCGATCTTCTTGGGGTCGAGACCGGGGTTGCGGCGCAGCAGCTCCCGGATCGCCTTCACGACCAGGTCGTCGGCGCGGGTCTCGTGGTAGATGCCCTTCGGGCCCGCCTTGCCGAACGGGGTGCGGACGCCGTCTACGAAGACGACGTCCCTGACGGTACGAGGCACGATGGCTCTCCTCCAGGGTGCGGGGTGGCACTGCTGCGGCACGCATGCACTGAGCGCGCGCTCAGGCCCATGCTACTTGTGGGTAACGTAGCTGCACAGTCCCCCCGGCTGGAGCGGCGAACGTCACACCGTCCGGACACCGCTCCACCCTGGATCTTGGCCGGAACTCGCCGCCGCTCCGCCTACGACACGCCCTGATCCAGCGCCGCCACCAGCGCGGGCGTCACCTGCTCCACCTGCCAGGGCCGGGCCCCGTGACCCGCGAGGGCCGCGCCCACGGACTCGGTGTCGACGGTCGCCGGGGGCTCCCAGCAGACCCTGCGCACGGTGTCCGGCGTGATCAGGTTCTCCTGCGGCATGTTCAGCTGCTCGGCGAGCGCCGTGACCGCGGCCCGCGCGGCGGACAGCCGGGCGGCGGCGGCAGGGTCCTTGTCGGCCCACGCCCGCGGGGGCGGGGGACCGGTCACCGGCTGGCCGGGCTGCGGCAGCTGCGACTCGGACAGCCCCCTGACCCGGTCGACCGCGGCCTGCCACTGCTCCAGCTGCCGGCGGTTGATCCGTCCGAAGCCGTGCAGGGCGGCGAGCGCGTGCGCGTTGGGCGGGAGCGCGAGCGCGGCCTCGACGATGGCCGCGTCCGCGAGCACCTTGCCCGGGGAGACGTCGCGGCGCTGCGCGATGCGGTCCCGGGTCTCCCACAGCTCCCGCACGACGGCGAGCTGACGCCGGCGGCGCACCTTGTGCATGCCGGAGGTACGGCGCCAGGGGTCCTTGCGGGGCTCGGCCGGCGGGGCGGACGCGATCGCGTCGAACTCCTGCCGGGCCCACTCCAGCTTCCCCTGCCGGTCCAGCTCCTTCTCCAGCGCGTCGCGCAGGTCGACGAGGAGCTCGACGTCGAGCGCGGCGTAGCGCAGCCACGGCTCGGGCAGCGGGCGGGTCGACCAGTCGACCGCCGAGTGGCCCTTCTCCAGCACGAAGCCCAGGACGTTCTCCACCATCGCGCCGAGTCCGACCCGCGGGAAGCCGGCGAGCCGCCCGGCCAGCTCGGTGTCGAAGATGCGGGTGGGCACCATCCCTATTTCGCGCAGGCACGGCAGGTCCTGGGTGGCCGCGTGCAGCACCCACTCCACGTCGGAGAGCGCGGCGCCCAGCCCCGACAGGTCCGGGCAGGCCACCGGGTCGATGAGCGCGGTGCCGGCGCCCTCGCGGCGCAGCTGCACGAGATACGCGCGCTGGCCGTAGCGGTAGCCGGAGGCGCGCTCGGCGTCGACGGCGACGGGACCGCTCCCGGCGGCGAAGGCGGCGGTCACCTCGGCGAGGGCGGACGCGTCGGCGATCACCGGCGGAACGCCCTCGCGTGGTTCGAGCAAGGGGGTCGGCGCCTGAGTCACAGAAGATCCGGCGTCGTCCGGAGGGGCGCCTCCGGTGGTTCGCAGTGAAGGGTCTGCTGCGGTTTCGTGGGCGTCGGTCACCTGTCAAGGGTATCCGTGGATCGACGGCGCCCGCCGACGGAACGTTCCGTCGGCGGGCGCCGGGGGGTCGTAAACCAGTCAGGTCAGTGAAAGATCCACGTCAAGGAGAGGGAGCGGAGGGAGCGGAGGGAGCGGAGGGGGCGGCGGGGTGGGGAGGGGGAGAAGGGGGGAGAGGGGGAGCGGTCGGGACGGGGCGGGGCGGTGGGAGCGGACTTCGGTCAGTGGATGATGCCGGTGCGCAGCGCCACCGCGACCATGCCGGCCCGGTCGCCGGTGCCGAGCTTGCGGGCGATGCGGGCCAGGTGGCTCTTGACGGTCAGGGCGGACAGGCCCATCGAGACGCCGATCGCCTTGTTCGACTGGCCCTCCGCGACCAGTCGCAGCACCTCGACCTCGCGGCCGGAGAGCTCGCGGTAGCCGCCCGGGTGGCTCGGGGCACCCGGGGGGCGGCGGTGCAGACGGGCGGCGGCGGCGCCGATGGGGGCCGCGCCCGGCCGGGTGGGGAGCCCGACGTTGGTACGGGTACCGGTGACGACGTAGCCCTTCACTCCGCCGGCGAGGGCGTTGCGTACGGCGCCGATGTCGTCGGCGGCGGACAGGGCGAGCCCGTTGGGCCAGCCCGCGGCACGGGTCTCCGACAGCAGGGTCAGGCCGGAGCCGTCGGGGAGGTGGACGTCTGCGACACAGATGTCGCGGGGGTTGCCGATGCGGGGACGAGCCTCCGCGACGGACGAGGCCTCGATGACGTCGCGAACACCGAGGGCCCACAGATGGCGGGTGACGGTGGAACGGACGCGGGGGTCGGCCACGACCACCATGGCGGTCGGCTTGTTCGGGCGGTAGGCGACCAGGCTTGCAGGCTGCTCGAGGAGAACGGACACCAGGCCTCCTGGGGAGTGGGACGGGGCCGGCTCGGGGGGTGAAGCCGGGACGAACCGTGCTTTCAAGGTCACAGTCGTCTTCGGCACCGAACCCGTCCGCCTTTAGAGAATGATCACGATCTAGTGAGTAACAATCCGAGCAATTCGGACACGCGGTCGATCATTCGAAGATCAAACGGTTTCGTACTTTGTCGATAACGGGCCGAAAGTTGTCGTGTCGACAAAGTGACGGAACGTTTCCCGGGCCGGACGGGACCCGGGTGCACGGACGACGAGGGCACAAAGGAAGGAGTGAGGGAGGACCCGGAGGAAGCGGACCTAGCGCGACTGCGGACCGCGGCGCTGCGGCAGCGTGACGATCGACGAGTCTCCCGGCGTGGCCGGCGGCAGGCCCGCGACCTGGGCCAGCAGGTCGCACCACGAGGCGAGGTGGGCGGTGGTGTCCGGGACGCCGCCCAGGCCCTCGCGGGGCGTCCAGGACGCCCGGATCTCGATCTGCGAGGCGGACGGGCGGGCCGAGAGCCCGCCGAAGTAGTGGGAACTGGCCCGCGTGACGGTGCCGCTGGGCTCGCCGTACGCCAGCCCGCGGGCCTGCAGGGCCCCGGTGAGCCAGGACCAGCACACCTCCGGCAGCAGCGGGTCCGCGGCCATCTCCGGCTCCAGCTCCGCCCGCACCAGCGTCACCAGCCGGAAGGTGCCCCGCCAGGCGTCGTGCCCGGCCGGGTCGTGGAGGAGCACCAGCCGGCCGTCCGCGAGGTCGTCGTCGCCGTCGACCACCGCGGCCTCCAGCGCGTACGCGTACGGGGCGAGCCGCTGGGGTGCGCGCGTCGCCTCCACCTCGATCTGCGGCCGCAGCCGCGCCGCCTTGAGCGCCTCGACGGCGGCCGTGAAGGCCGACGGTGCCGTGCTCCCCGTATGCCGGGCCTCCTCCTCGGTACCCTTCTGTTCGTCCATTCCGCCAGCGCCGTCCGACAGTCGTCCCTGAGCCGCAGCCATGCGGGGAAGATTAAGCGGAACAGCGCCTCGGCGCAGGGAGGGACACCCGCGTGCGGGCGCGATGTCCGGATCACGCGGCCCGGCGCGGGCGCCCCCCGCGCCACGCGCGCGCGGGCCCACCCGTGGTCCGGCGCGCCGGACGGGCCGTGCGAGACTTGCCGGTGTGAGTGCCAACCAGAGCCCCGCGGGCAAGCAGCCGACCGCCACGTACGACTCCGCGTTCCTCAGGGCGTGCAGGCGTGAGCCGGTGCCGCACACCCCCGTGTGGTTCATGCGGCAGGCCGGTCGCTCACTGCCCGAGTACCTCAAGGTGCGCGAGGGCATCCCGATGCTCGAGTCCTGCATGCGGCCCGAACTGGTCGCCGAGATCACCCTCCAGCCGGTGCGCCGGCACGGCGTGGACGCGGCGATCTACTTCAGCGACATCGTGGTCCCGCTCAAGGCCATCGGCATCGACCTCGACATCAAGCCGGGCGTCGGCCCGGTGATCGAGAAGCCGATCCGCACCCGCGCGGACCTGGCACGGCTGCGCGACCTGACCCCCGAGGACGTCTCCTACGTCACCGAGGCCTTCGGCCTGCTCACCCGCGAGCTGGGCGCCACCCCGCTGATCGGCTTCGCCGGCGCGCCGTTCACCCTCGCGAGCTACCTCGTGGAGGGCGGCCCGTCCCGCAACCACGAGCACACCAAGGCGCTCATGTACGGCGACCCCGAGCTGTGGGCCGACCTCCTGGACCGGCTCGCCGACATCACGGCCGCCTTCCTCACCGTGCAGATCGAGGCGGGCGCGAGCGCCGTCCAGCTCTTCGACTCCTGGGTCGGCGCCCTGTCGCCCGCCGACTACCGCCGCTCGGTGATGCCCGCCTCGCGCAAGGTCTTCGAGACGGTCGCCGGGTACGGCGTGCCGCGCATCCACTTCGGCGTCGGCACCGGCGAGCTCCTCGGCCTCATGGGCGAGGCCGGGGCGGACGTCGTCGGCGTCGACTGGCGCGTCCCGCTGGACGAGGCCGCCCGCCGCGTCGGCCCCGGCAAGGCGCTCCAGGGCAACCTGGACCCGGCCGTCCTCTTCTCCACGCGGGAGGCGGTCGAGACCAGGACCCGCGAGATCCTGGACGCGGCGGCGGACCTGGAGGGCCATGTCTTCAACCTCGGCCACGGCGTCCTGCCCACCACCGACCCGGACGCGCTGACCCGCCTCGTGGAGTACGTCCACACGCAGACCGCTCGCTGAGGCGTCCCGCGGGCCGCTCGGCCCGCGGCTCAGCCGACGAACAGCAGAGCCAGGGCCACGGCGACGAGCAGCCCTCCGCAGAAGCAGGCGGGGGTGGGCGAGACCGTCGCCTTCAGCCTCCCCCCACGCTCCCGGCCGGGTGCCACGTCCATGGTGAAGGGCTCCACGGCCGGCTCCGGACGCCGCACCCGGTCGTAGAGCCGCCGGAACAGCCGCTCCTGGTGCACGAAGTGCCCGTCGAGGAACCAGAAGGCCACGATGGGCACGAAGCTGACCAGCGCGACGGACGCGTCGTCGTTGCCGACCGCGAAGGCGAGCAGCGCGCCGGTGAGCGTCAGCGACCAGCCCTTGATCACGAACGAGTTGTCGCCCATCCGGGCCACGGTCAGCTGGATCAGCTCCAGATGCCTGATCCGGGCCTCGTCCAGCACCGGCCCGTCCCCCGTCGCCATCGGTCCCCCCAAGCCGTAGAACCTGTGCCCCGGGAGCTTATCCACCCCGTCACCACCCCGGCCGGGCACGCCCGCCGAACAACAGCCCGCGGGGTTCCGGCGGGGGAGGGGTGCCGCGCCGCAGCGGCCAGGCGAGCAGCATGCCGACGACGAAGCCGACCCTGAACGCCCGCGCGCGGGCGTACGTATGTCCACCCAACCGCCCGCGGTCCGGGGAAGGCGGGGCGCGGGGACGACGTGAGGAACAGGCGATGAGTGAACGGGTTACACCGGCACCGGTGATGCACGCCCTGCCCGACGGCGAGGCCGAGGTCGCCCTCGTGCTGCGGCTGCCCTGGGAGGACGTCGCCCGGCTCGGTCAGGAGGCCGGGCGGCTGGCCGCGCGGATGCAGCGGCCGGTGACGCTGGACGAGGCGGTGAGCCACCGGCTGCGCTCCGCGCGGGGCGCGGCGCACGCCAGACCGGCCGGCGAGCAGCCGCCCGCGGCCGGCGGCCCGGCGCCGCTGCCCGCACAGGCGCCGGCGACCGCCCCGGCGTCGGTCTCGTCCCTGCCGTCACGGCCCCCCGCCGAGCAGGCCCGGCAGGCCATCGACCGGATCAACAGCACGGCGTAGCGGACCTCCTCAGGCCTGCTGCCCCACCGCCCTCGTCGCCTTGCGGGCGGCCACCAGCACGGGGTCCCAGACCGGCGAGAAGGGCGGCGCGTAACCGAGGTCCAGAGCCGTCATCTGCTCCACCGTCATCCCGGCCGTGAGGGCCACCGCGGCGACGTCGACCCGTTTCCCCGCGCCCTCGCGGCCGACGATCTGGACGCCGAGCAGCCGGCCGGTGCGCCGCTCGGCGAGCATCTTCACCGTCATGGACGACGCGCCCGGGTAGTAGCCGGCGCGGCTGGTGGACTCGATGGTGGCCGTGACGAACCGCAGCCCCGCCCGCAGCGCGTCCTTCTCGCGCAGCCCGGTCCGCGCGATCTCCAGGTCGCAGACCTTGCTGACGGCCGTGCCGACCACGCCCGGGAAGGTGGCGTAACCGCCGCCCACGTTGGTGCCGATGACCTGCCCGTGCTTGTTGGCGTGCGTGCCGAGCGGGATGTGCCGTTCCTGCCCGGAGACCAGGTCGAGCACCTCCACGCAGTCGCCGCCGGCCCAGATGTTCTCGTGCCCGCGCACCCGCATGGCCCGGTCGGTCAGCAGCCCCCCGTGCGCCCCCAGCGGAAGACCGGCCGCCTCGGCGAGCGCGGTCTCGGGGCGCACGCCGATGCCCAGGACCACCACGTCCGCCGGGAACTCGGCCTCCTCGGTGGCGACCGCGCGGACCCGGCCGTCGTCCCCGGTGAGCACCTCGGTGACCTCGGTGCCGTTCACCATGGTGATGCCCAGGCCCTCCATGGCCTCGTGCACCATGCGGCCCATGTCCGGGTCGAGGGTGGACATCGGCTCCCGGCCGCGGTTGACGACCGTCACCTCGTACCCGCGTTTGATGAGCGCCTCGGCCATCTCCACGCCGATGTACCCGGCGCCGACGACCACCGCGCGGCGGCCGCGCGTGTGTTCCAGCGTGTCGAGCAGCGCCTGGCCGTCGTCCAGGGTCTGCACCCCGTGCACGCCGGGCGCGTCGACGCCCGGCAGACCGGGGCGGATCGGGCGGGCGCCGGTCGCGATCACGAGCTTGTCGTACGGCGTCCAGGCCTCCGCCCCGGAGCCGAGGTCCCGCGCGCGCACCCGTCGGCCGGTGACGTCGATCTCCGTGACCTCGGTGCGCGTCCGCAGGTCGATGTCCCGGGCGCGGTGCTCCTCGGGCGTCCGGGCGATCAGCTGGTCCCGGTCGGTGACGTCGCCGCCGACCCAGTACGGGATGCCGCAGGCCGAGAACGAACTGAAATGACCCCGCTCGAAGGCGACGATCTCCAGTTCGCCGGGGCCCCTCAGCCGGCGGGCCTGTGACGCCGCGGACATCCCCGCGGCGTCACCGCCGATCACCACCAGTCGCTCTCCGGCCCGCACGTTGCCGCTCGCAGCGTTCATGCTCATGAGGAACACGCTACGGGGGCGGGGCATTTCAGTCCTGGGCGCCGGTCCCCTCCCGGCGGCCGGGGCCGCCCTCCGGCGCGGGACGGGCCGCCGGCAGCGGCGCCGGGGCCGCGGGCACCCCGGCCGCAGGCGCCGCGGGCACCGGCGCCGCGCGGCGCGGCAGCCGGGGCCGCAGCACCCGCAGCCACAGCAGCACCAGCAGCGCCGCCACCACGGCGAACGGCAGTACCGCGCCGAGCGCCACCGCAAGCCAGCGCAGCATCGTCACGAAGGCGTCCCAGCCGCCGGCCAGCGCGTCGGTGAAGCCGGGGTCCTCGTCCTCCTCCGCCCGCTCGACCGGCGTCTCGGACAGGGAGAGGGTGAGGGTGGCGAGGCTGGTGCGGTCCTTCAGGGCCGCCTGCCGGGCCAGCAGCGCCTCCAGCTCCGCCTGACGGGCGCTCAGCTCACCCTCCAGCGTCACCACGTCGGCGAGCTTCGTCGCCCGGTCCATCAGCTCCCGGACGCGGGCCACGCTGGCGCGCTGCGACTTCACGCGGCTGTCCACGTCCACGACCTGGTCGGTGACGTCCTCCGCCTTCGCGCGGCGTTCGAGGAGCTTGCCGGCGCCTTCCAGTTCCTCGAGCACCTCCTCGTAGCGCTCCACGGGCACCCGCAGGACGACCCGGGTCCGCTCGTGGCCCTCCTCGTCCCGGGTGGTGGTCTCGTCTCCGACGTACCCGCCGGCGTCCTCGGTGGCGGCACGGGCCGCGGTCAGGGCCGTCGGCGCGTCCTCGACCTGGACGGTCAGGGAGGCGGTGCGGATGACGTGGGCGGGTGCGAGCTGTGGTGGCGCGGTCGCCCTGGCACCGTCGGCCCCGCCGCCCGCCGCGCCCGCCCGGTCCTCGGCACCGCCCTCCGCCCGCGCGCCCTCCTGGGGCGCGGCCGCCTTGGCGTCACCGCCCGCGTCGGAGTCGGCGCCCGAGCCGCTGCAGCCGGTGAGGACGAGGGCCGCGGCCATCAGCAGGCCGGCCAGGGCGCGGGCGCGCGGCGCGGAACGCCGGGCTGCTCGTCGTGCGTGCATGTGGGTACCCCCCGGGGTGTGTGACGACTGACGCTCCTTCGACGCGCGGAGGACCCCCGACGACGGCGCGGAACGGTCCCGAACCGGTCACGGTCCGGACTCGCGGAGCCGGTACGGGCGACCGGCCTGGCGGCGGCGCCGTCGGCGCGGTCTGAGACGCTGGGCGCATGTACGAGAGCGAGACCGGCGCGGACCTGACCTCCGCGGACCCGGGGCATGTCGTCGTCGTCGGAGCCGGCATCGCCGGACTGGCCGCCGCCCACCGGCTGCTGGCCCGCGGCGCGCGGGTGACCGTGCTGGAGGCGTCGGACCGCGTCGGCGGCAAGCTGCTGCCCGGCGAGATCGCCGGTGTACGCGTCGACCTCGGCGCCGAGTCGCTGCTGGCCCGCCGCCCGGAGGCCGTGGGCCTGGCCCGCGAGGCGGGCCTCGCCGACCGCCTCCAGCCCCCCTCGACCGCGTCGGCCTCGCTGTGGACCGGCGGCACCCTGCGCCCCATGCCCAAGGGCCACGTCATGGGCGTCCCCGGCACCGCGGCCGCACTGTCCGGGATCCTCTCCGCGGAGGGCCTCGCCCGCATCGAGCGCGACGCCGAGCTGCCCCGCACCGAGGTCGGCGACGACGTCGCGGTGGGGGAGTACGTGGCGGCGCGCCTCGGCCGCGAGGTCGTCGACCGCCTCGTCGAACCGCTGCTGGGCGGCGTCTACGCCGGCGACGCGTACCGCATCTCGTTGCGCTCGGCCGTGCCCCAGCTCTTCGAGGCCGCCCGTAGCCACACCTCCCTCACCGAAGCGGTCCGCGCGATCCAGGGCAGGACGGCCACCTCGCCCGCGACCGGCCCGGTGTTCATGGGCATCGAGGGCGGCGTCGGCACCCTCCCGCTCGCGGTCGCCGAGTCGGTGCGCGCCCGGGGCGGCGAGATCGTCACGGGCGCCCCGGTGTCGGAGCTGCGCCGCACCGCCCCGGACGGCTGGCGGATCGTCGCCGGCGACCGGGTGCTGCACGCCGGCGCGGTCGTCGTCGCCGTCCCCGCCGGCCCCGCCGCCGAGCTGCTGCGCGCCGAGGCCCCCGCCGCCGCGGCCGAGCTGGCCGCCGTCGAGTACGCCTCCATGGCCCTGATCACCCTCGCCTACCGCCGCTCCGACGCCGCCGCCCTCCCCGACGGCAGCGGCTTCCTCGTGCCGCCGGTCGAGGGACGCACCGTCAAGGCGTCGACCTTCGCCTCCCGCAAGTGGGGCTGGATCGCCGACGAGGACCCGGACCTGGTCGTCCTGCGCACCTCCGTCGGCCGCTACGGGGAGACGGAGATCCTCGGCCGCGACGACGCCGGCCTGGTCGCCGTCTCCCGGCACGACCTGGCGGCGGCCACGGGGCTGACGGCCGAGCCCGTCGCCACCCGCGTCACCCGCTGGCAGGACGGCCTGCCCCAGTACCCCGTCGGCCACCACGCCCGCGTGGCCCGCGTCCGCGCGCACGTGGGCAGGGTCCCGGGACTCGCCGTGTGCGGCGCGGCCTATGACGGCGTCGGGATCCCGGCGAGCATCGCGAGCGCCTACGCGGCCGTGGACCGGCTCCGGGGCGACTCGCGGGGTGTGGAGGAGCTCACTGCCCACCCGGTGCAGAGCCTGCACGGCGGAGCGGGAGAATAGGGCCATGAGTGACGACGCCTCCACCCCCGCCGCCGAGCGCATCCCGAACAAGGGCAAGCTGGCCAAGGACCTCAACGAGGTCATCCGCTACACCCTCTGGTCCGTCTTCAGGCTGAAGGACACGCTGCCGGAGGACCGGGCGGGCTGGGCCGACGAGGTCCAGGAGCTGTTCGACCAGCTCGCCGCCAAGGACGTCACCGTCCGCGGCACCTACGACGTGTCCGGTCTGCGCGCCGACGCCGACCTCATGATCTGGTGGCACGCGGAGACCGCCGACGAGCTGCAGGAGGCGTACAACCTCTTCCGCCGCACGAAGCTCGGCCGCGCCCTGGAGCCCGTCTGGTCGAACATGGCGCTGCACCGCCCCGCCGAGTTCAACCGCTCGCACATCCCGGCGTTCCTGGCCGACGAGACGCCCCGCGACTACATCAGCGTCTACCCGTTCGTGCGCTCCTACGACTGGTACCTGCTGCCCGACGAGGACCGCCGCCGCATGCTCGCCGACCACGGCAAGATGGCCCGCGGCTACCCGGACGTGCGCGCCAACACGGTCGCCTCCTTCTCGCTGGGCGACTACGAGTGGATCCTCGCCTTCGAGGCCGACGAGCTGTACCGCATCGTCGACCTCATGCGTCACCTGCGCGCCTCCGAGGCCCGTATGCACGTCCGCGAGGAGGTCCCCTTCTACACCGGGCGCCGCAAGGACATCGCGGAGCTGGTGGCCGGGCTCGCCTGATCAGGACGTCGGTGCCGCGGCCCGAGTCGGCCGCGGCTCCGGGCGCGGGGCGCACGACGCGTCCCGCGCCGGGAGGCGGCCCTCCAGCAGGTACGCCTCCAGGTGCCCGTTGACGCACGCGTTCGCCCCGCCGGCGATGCCGTGCGTACCGGCGTCGCGCTCGGTCACCAGCACCGAGCCCGACAGCCGCCGGCGCAGCTCCAGCGCGCCGTCGTACGGAGTGGCCGCGTCCCGCTCCGCGGCCAGCACCAGCGTCGGCGGCAGCTCCCCCGGACCGGTGTGCACGTCGAGGGGCCGCTGCCGGGGAGCCCGCCAGTAGGCGCACGGCAGGTTGGTCCACACGTTGTCCCACGTCTCGAACGGCGCCCGGCGCGCCAGCCGTGTGTTGTCCCGGTCCCACACCTCGAAGTCGGTGGGCCAGGGCGCGTCGTTGCACTCGACGGCCGTGTACACGGCGTTGGAGTTCTCCGCCCCGGCCGCCCCCTCCGCGGTGCGGGTACCCGCCTGGTCCACCAGCGGCCGCGGGTCCCCCCGCAGATAGGCCGACAGCGCCTCGGCACGGTGCGGCCAGTAGTCGTCGTAGTACCCGGCCCGCAGGAACGCCCCCTGCAACTGCGCGGGCCCCACCGTCCCGCCCGCCGGCTGTGCGGCGAGCCGCGTGCTCGCCTCCTCGTAGCTGTTCTGCACCTCCCGCGCCGTGTCCCCGAGGCCGTACACGGCGTCGTGCTCGGCCATCCACTCCTTGAAGTCCGTCCAGCGGTCCTCGAACGCCTCGGACTGCTCCAGGTTGTTGCGGTACCAGACCTGCCCCGGATCGGGGTTCACCACCGAGTCGAACACCATCCGCCGCACGCGCGAGGGGAACAGCTCCGCGTACAGCGCCCCCAGATAGGTGCCGTAGGACGCGCCCATGAACGTGAGCCGCCGCTCGCCCAGCGCGGCCCGTACGACCTCCAGGTCGCGGGCGTTGTTGAGGGAGTGGTAGTGGCGCAGCGCCGGCCCCGCCCGGTCCGCGCAGCCGCGCGCGTACGCCTCGGCCTCGGCGGCGCGCTCCCGCTTGTACGCGTCCGACGGCCGCGTCGGGGCCGGCCGGGGCCCCTTGAAGAAGTCGCCGGGGTCCTGGCAGGACAGCGGCGCGGAGGGCGCGACCCCACGCGGGGCGTACCCGACGAGGTCGTACGCCGCCGCGATCCGCTTCCACTCGGGCACCATCCCGACCAGCGGGAAGTACAGCCCCGAACCGCCCGGACCGCCCGGGTTGTACAGCAGAGCGCCCTGGCCGGGCACCCTGCGCTTGCCGTTGTCCGGGTCCCTGTGGGTGGCCCGCACGCGGCTGACGGTGAGCCGGAGCTGCTCCCCGTCGGGGCGGGCGTAGTCCAGGGGCACGGTGACCGTGCCGCAGCGCACGGTGTGCGGCAGGCCCTCGGCCTCGGGGCACCCGCCGAACTCGATGCCGGCCGCCGCCGCGCGCTCGGCGGCCACGGCGGCGCCGCGCGTCTCGGCGGCACCGGGTGCGGCCGGACCCGCCTGCGCCGGACCGGCGGTCAGGGCGGTCAGCAGCAAGGACCCGGCGGCCGAGTAGAGGGCGGCAGCTCGCATCGCGTATCCCTTCCATGCACACGGGGTGACACAAGGGATGGTTGGTTCGAGGGCGGGGCGGGGCAAGCACCGACGGCGGGTGTCGCCCCCGCGTGCGCCCGTGCGCCCCCGGCGCGTCAGCCCCGCGGGTCGCCGTGCCCCTCGGCGTGCTCGCCGGCGTACCGCTCGCGGTGGGCGAAGGCCGCGCGCAGGTCCGGTTCGCCGATCGCGTGGACCCCGCGCACGGCGACCGAGGTGAGGTACGTGCGGTCGTCGGCGGTGCCGTCGGCCTGCCGCACCAGGCTGTCGATCAGCCGCTGCCCGGCCGGTGAGGCCCACCGGGAGTACGGGTGGACCTCCATCCGCGTGATGGCGAGGCACCCGAGGGTCAGGGCGAGGGGCAGCGCGAACCACAGGGCGATCAGCAGGCGCGGCTGGTCGGCGGGGAGCGGCAGCGCCAGCGCGGCGGCGCCCAGCGCGCACACGGCGAGGGCGGCGACGCGCACCCGCCGCACCCCGGCCGCGATGCCGCGCCCGTCGTCCGGCACGGCGAGGCCCGCGCTGACCAGCCGGTCGGCCAGGACCCGCACCGCGTCCGCGGTGGCGGCGGTGGACCGCACCGGCGCTATCCGGGACTGCCCGCCGGGGCCTATCGCCCCTATGACCGAACGCTCCATGTCGTCGCGCCCGCACGGGTCGACGACGGTCGCCCAGCCGGTGTGCGCGAGCAGCAGGCGGCGCTGGCGCGCCATGGAGACCAGGGTCAGGTCGGCGACCCGCCGAGGACCGCCGGAGAGGAACGCCGCCTCGTACAGCGTCAGCGCGTGCTCGCGGTCGGCGGTGTGCGGGCCGACGGCCGCCGCGCGCACCGCGGCCAGGCACAGCCGCAGGCACGCCAGACCGGCGATCGACCAGGCCAGCAGGAGGAGAAGCACCCAGAACATGCCGTACTTCTATGCCACAGGCTTTCACCGGCGCCATGGCCTGTTCACATTTCGGGACGCAGTGTTGTGGGTATGTGACGTTCCGTTTGAGATGTCGGCCCGCTGTCAGCGACGCAGCAGAACGCGCCTGGTCGCACGGGCCAGCCGGGCCCCGGGCCGCCCCGCACGCGGCACCGGCCCCGACCGCTCCAGCCACCACCGGCGCAACGCGTGGCGCGCCCGTTCGTCCTTCGGCCGGCCGTCCCGCAGCAGCTGTTCGACGAAGTCGAGGGCGTCCCGCCGGTAGCCGCCGGTCATCGGCCGGCGTTGGGCGTGGGCGAGGAAGGCCGGACGGTACTCCGCGCCGAGGATCACCGGCAGCTCGGGCGCGACCTTCGCGACCACGTCGGCCCGCTTGGCGGCGAGCGCCCGTGCCTGGACCCCCAGCCGCACCCGGTCGAACCCCTCGGGCACGGGGGTGCCGGCGACCAGCGCGGACAGCAGCGCGGTCTGCGCGAGGGCGAGCCGCTGCCGTACGGCGTCGGTGGCACCGGACTCGACGGCCGCGGTGCGCGGCGGGGCGGTCCGCTCCGCGCCGGGCCGCCGCTCCGCCGCCCGGCCCTTGCCCACCGCGACCCGGATCGCCTCGACCTCACCCTCCAGCTCCGCCGCGTCGGGGAAGTTCTCGTCGCGTTCCAGCAGGACGCCGGGGGGTTCGACGCGCGAGGCGAGGTCGGTGAGGATGTCGAGCACCGGCTGCGGCACGGCGTGGGCGTGACTGTCGTGCCAGACGCCGTCCCGTTCGAAGCCGCCCGCGACATGGACGTAGGCGAGGGCTTCGAGGGGGAGTTCGGCGAGGGCCCGGGCGGGGTCCTCGCCGCGGTTGACGTGGTTGGTGTGCAGGTTCGCCACGTCGATCAGCAGCCGCACTCCCGTCCGGTCGGCCAGCTCGTACAGGAACTGTCCCTCCGTCATCTCCTCGCCCGGCCAGGAGAAGAGCGCGGCGATGTTCTCCACGGCGAGCGGCACGGGCAGCGCGTCCTGTGCGACGCGCACGTTCTCGCACAGCACGTCCAGGGCGTCGCGGGTGCGCGGCACGGGGAGCAGGTGCCCGGCCTCCAGCCGCTCGGACGCGGTCATCGGCCCCCCGGCCCGGACGAACGCGATGTGCTCGGTGACCAGCGGCGACCCCAGCGCCTCGGCCCGCTCGGCCAGCGCCGCCAGGCGTCCGGCGTCCGGCCGCCCGGCGTCACCCAGGCCGAGCGAGACCCCGTGCGGCACGACGGTCACGCCCCGCTCACGCAGGCGCAGCAGCGAGTCGGGCAGATGCCCGGGGCAGAGGTTCTCCGCGACGGCCTCGACCCAGTCGATGCCGGGCATCCGCTCGACGACCTCCGCGATCTCCGGACGCCATCCGACTCCCGTTCCCAGTCGCGTCATGCGATCCATGGTTCCGTCCCCCTCCTGCGAACATGTCGGGGGTATCGCCCACCCCGCCGAGCCCGAACCCCCGGCAGGGCATGTTCAGAGCAACATCTGAGGTTCGCGGCGGCGGCACCGGTCAGCGCAGGTCGAGCCGCATCAGCACCCGGGGGTGCCCGGCCAGCACCGAGGTGGTGTCGGCGGCGTGGACGAACCCGGCCCGCTCGAAGTTGCCCCGGATGCCCGCGTACGCCATGGTCAGGTCGACCCGGGCGCCCCCGTTGTCCAGGGGGTACGCCTCGACGGCCGGAGCGCCCTGGGAGCGGGCGAAGCCGACCGCCCCGGCGATGAGGGCGTGCGAGATCCCCCGCCCCCGGTGGCCGGGGCGTACCCGGACGCACCACAGCGACCAGACCGGCAGGTCGTCGACGTGGGGGATCGTGCGGCTGCGTGCGTAGGAGGTGTCCGCGCGCGGCGCCACGGCGGCCCAGCCGACGGGCTCGTCACCGTCGTACGCGAGGACGCCCGGGGGCGGCCCGGTACGGCACAGCTCCTCGACGTACGCGCCGCGGGCCGGGCCGCGCAGCTCGTTGTTCACCTTGGAGGGGACGCGGTGGCTCAGGCACCAGCAGACGTTGGCCGTGGGCGACTTGGGGCCGAGCAGCGTCCGGACGTCCTCGAAGACCGAGGCAGGGCGGACGTCGATGGTCATGCGGCCCACGATGCCACGGGGCAGGGTGCGACGCCCGGGAACCACCCGCCCCGGTGCCCGCTCACCGCAACGCCGGATGGTCCGCCACCACCGTGCACGATCCCGGCGCGATCTCCGTGTACCCGGCGTCCCGGACCACGGGCAGGCCGCTCGTGGCGAGGGAGGGCCACCGCTCCGGCGCGCAGGTACGCACCGCCAGGGGGTAGCCGGCGTCCCGCCAGGCGGCCCGGGCCGCGTCGTCCAGCTCCCACCAGGCGAGCTGGGCGCCGTGCCCGGCCTGCGCCATCGCCTTGCCCGCCGACATGTCCAGGCCGGGATTCATCCACAGGACGGGCACGGCGGGGTCGGCGTCGCCCGGCGGCTCCGGGTCGTCGAGGTCGGTGCCGGAGACCTGGAGGCGGGCCAGGTCCTTCGGCCAGCCGTCCAGCGGGACCGGCGGGAAGACCCGCACCTCGGCCGTCCGGCCGGTGACCGTGACGCCGGGCAGCGCCTCGGCCCGCCGCCACTCGGCGCCGCGCGCCCGTCGCACGACCTTGCGGATGCGCGCGTCCTGCCAGTCCCGCATCGCCTCCGCCCACACGCCGTCGCCGCTCGACCGCTCGTCGCCGAGCATCACCAGCACCGCCCGGGCCGCCGTCTCCAGCGCGTCGGTACGGGGCGGCGGCGCGGCGCGCTCGATGCGGGCGACCAGCGGCAGGACGAACTGCGGTGCGAGGTCGCGGTCGCCGGGCTCGGGGCGGAAGGGGGAGTCGGGGAGGGGCGTCGTCGGCTCGTTGCTCACGCCCACCAGTCTGCCAAGCGCCCGGGGCGCGGGAGGACGGCCCCGGCGCAAGGCGGGTCACGGCCTCCCGGCCCCCCGGGGCCGTCACCGCGCCGGCCCGTCGGTCCGGCTCCGGCGGATCAGCCCGAACAGGCCGTCCGCTGGGCCTCCTGCCACTCGCAGCGCGGGCACATGGTGATCCCCTTGTACGACTCGGCGTACTCGGTCGGCTCCCGGCACAGCACGCACGCCGCGTACGGCGGGCCGTCGGCCTTGGGCGGCCGGGAGCCGTCGATCAGGCAGTAGTCGTTCGGGTCGGAGTCGTCGTCACCGCTCATACCTCCAGCGTAGGCCCGTCAACGGCGGCCGTTCCCGGCGCCGATCAGCTCCGACACCTTCACGAAGCGGTAGCCCCTGCTCCGCAGCTCGGGGACGATCGTCCGCACCGCCTGCTCGGTGACCGGGGCGGCACTGCGGGTGCAGTGCATGACGACGACCGACCCCGGCCGCACCCCGTCCAGCACCTGCCGGGCCACCGCGTCGGCGTCGGTCGCGAAGGCGTCCCCGCTGACCACGTCCCACTGCACGGCGGTGACCCCGGTGGCGGTCAGCGCCTTGAGGGCGCCCTTGTCGTAGCAGCCGCCGGGGAAGCGGAAGTACGGCATCGCGTTCGCCACCCCGGCCTTGTGGAACGCCGTGTACGCCCGCTCCACGTCGGCCCGCATCCGGTCCTCGGGCACGGTCGGCAGGCCGTAGCAGTCGTCGGTGTAGGCGTGGTGGCTGTAGGAGTGGTTGGCGACCTCGAACCGCGGGTCCCGGCCGATGGAGCGGGCCGCGGCCGGGTACTCCTCGGCCCACCGGCCGGTCATGAACACGGTCGCCGGCACCTTCAGCGTCCGCAGGGCCTCGATCAGCCGCGGGTTGTCGAACCGCTCGCCGGCCGCCGCCCGGGGCCCCTGGTCGGCGGTCATGTCGGCGTCGAAGGTGAGGGCGACGGTCTTGCCCCCGGCCCGCGGACCGTGCTCGAAGACGGGGGTCAGGCCCGCGGGGCCGGGAGCGAGCGTCGGAGGCCCCGACGGGGCGGCCGCCTTCGAGGGGGCGACGGAGGGCGCGGACGGGGCCGGGCGGGGCGCCTGCGGGGCCTCGGCGGTCCCACAGGCGGCGAGGGCGGCGCCCGCGAGGCAGAGAACGGTGGCACGTCGTACGAGAGTGATCACCGTACGAACGTATGAGTGCGTTGTTCGGTATGTATGACTATGCGGGGCGACGTGCCTGGCGGGTCACCCTCCCGGGTCAGATGTCCCGCCGCTCCAGCGGCTTCGTCGCCGGTCCCTCGATCACCTTGCCGTCCGTGTCGAAACGGGAACCGTGGCAGGGGCACTCCCAGGCGCGCTCGGCCGCGTTGAAGTCGACCAGGCACCCGAGGTGGGTGCAGCGCGGCGAGAGGGCGTGCAGCGCGCCGGCCTCGTCCCGGTAGACCGCGAGCCGGTCACCGCCCGCCCGCACGACGGCACCCTCGCCCGGCGGCAGGGCGTCGACCGGGGGCGCGGGCTTCAGCCGGTCGCCGACGAAGTGGCCGGCCACCTGGGCCTGCGTCTTGAGGAACGTCGGCGCCTCGCGCACCGCCGTGCGCAGCCGGCGCGGGTCGTACAGGGCGCTCCACGCGCACTCCTCGCCGGTGATCTGCGCCGTGAGCAGCCGGCCCGCCATCATGCCGCCGCTCAGCCCCCAGCCGCCGAACCCCGTGGCGACGTACGCGTGGTGCGCGCCCGCGTGCAGCGGGCCCACCATCGGCACGGTGTCGGTGGGGTCGATGTCCTGCGTGGCCCAGGCGTGGGTGAGGTCGACGCCGGGGAAGTGCTCGCGGGCCCACGCGGACAGGCGGTCGAAGCGCTCCCGGGTGTCGCCCGTCCCGGGGGTGAAGTGCTCCCCGGTGACGACGAGCAGCCGGCGGCCCGGGTCGGCCAGGGGCGCCGTACGGACCGAGCGCGTGTTCTCGTCGGGCGTGATGTACATACCCTCCACGTCGCGGTCGGCCTCGATGCTCCCCGCCACCACCAGTTCCCGGCGCGGGGAGAGGCGGGCGAACAGCAGGGCCCGGTCGAAGATCGGGTAGTGCGTGGCCACCACGACGTCCCGGGCGGTGACCGTCGCTCCCGCCTCCGTCCGCACGCGGCACGGCTCGCCCTCGTCCAGACCCTGCACGGTGGTGTCCTCGAAGATCCGTCCGCCGTGCGCCTCCAGGTCGTCGGCGAGGGCCAGCAGGTACTTGCGCGGGTGGAACTGCGCCTGCCCGGTGACCTCGACCGCGCCCGCGACCGGGAAGGGCAGCCCCGTCTCCGTCGTGAACGACGCCGGCAGCCCCGCCTCCCGCGCGGCGGCGGCCTCGGCCCGCAGTTCGTCCACCCGGCCCTCGTCGCGGACGTAGGTGTAGGCGCTGCGGGTCTCCCAGTCGCAGTCGATGCCCAGCTCGGCCACGACGTCGGCCGCGTGCGCGATCGCCTCCGACTGGGAGCGGGCGTACAGGCGGGCGCCCTCGGGGCCGCGGGTGCGGCGCAGCTTGTCGTAGACCAGCGAGTGCAGGGCGGTGAGCTTGGCGCTGGTGTGGCCGGTGACGCCGGCGGCCACCCGCCCGGCCTCCAGCACCGCCACGCTCCGCCCCGCCCGGGTCAGCTCCCAGGCCGCGCTGAGGCCGGCGACGCCGGCGCCGATCACGGCGACGTCGACGTCGAGGTCTTCCGCGAGGGCCGGCCGGGGCGCGCCGCCCGGCGCCGTCTGCAACCAGTACGAGCCGTTGACCTGCGCTTTCTCCGTCATGAGGTCTTGAGTACCCCATTGTCACGGCTTCAGTGACCGGGCGTGCGTCCGCCGGAGGGACGGGTCCCCCGGGCGGACGCGTCCGGCGCGCCCTACCTGCGCCAGGGCCCCGTCACCGCGAAGGTCGTGCCAGGCGTGTAGCAGTTGACGTACATCGTGTCGCCGTCGGGGGAGAAGGTGACCCCGGCGAACTCGCCCCACTCCGGTTCGTCCGGCGTCCCGATGTTCTGGGCGCCGCGGGCCATCGCGTAGACCTCGCCGCGCCGGGTCACGCCGTAGACGTGCTGGGCGCCGTTGCCGTCCTCGCAGACCATGAGGCCGCCGCTGGGGGCCAGGCAGATGTTGTCGGGGGACTCGCCGGGCAGCTGGACGTCGGTGTCCGGGCCGAAGACGATCACCAGGGTCAGGCGACGCCGCTCGGGGTCGTAGCGCCAGATCTGGCCGTAGTGGTCGGCCGCCGACCCCTCCGCGCTGCGGGCGAAGGAGGACACGAAGTACACGCTGCGGCCGCCCCAGTAGCAGCCCTCCAGCTTCTGCGCGTGGGTGACGCCGCCCCGGCCGAAGTCCTGGTGCCGGATGGGCGTCCCGGTGGCCAGCGGGTCGGGTACGTCGATCCACTGGACGCCGTCGAACTCGGCACCGGTCTCCTGGATCGACGACAGGTCGGGCACCCCGGGTACGCGCATCGCCTGGAGCCGTCCGCCCGCCCGCAGCGAGCCCCTGCCGCCCAGCGGCTTCTCGGGCAGGAACCGGTAGAAGAGGCCGAAGGGACGCTCGAACGCGTCCTCCGTCTCGTACACGACGCCCCGCCGCGGGTCCACGGCGATCGCCTCGTGCTGGAAGCGGCCCATCGCGGTCAGCGGCACCGCGCCCGTGCGGCGCGGGTCGGCGGGGTCGACCTCGAAGATGAAGCCGTGGTCCTTGGTATAGCCGTTGGTCCCCGCCTTGTCCTCGGTCTCCTCGCAGGTCAGCCACGTGTGCCAGGGGGTGGGCCCGCCGGCGCAGTTGACCGCCGTCCCCGCGATCGCGACCCGCTCGTCACGGACGTGGCCCCGGGAGTCCAGGGTCAGGGCCGTACAGCCGCCCTTGCCCTCCGGGTCGTACGTCAGGCCCTCGACCGTGGGGACCGGGACGCGGCCGTCGGCGCGGTTCTCGTGATTGCGCACCAGGTGCACGCCGCCGGGCCGGCCGGAGGAACGCGCGGGGAAGGCCGCCATGCCGTCGTGGTTGGACGGCACCGGGCCCTCGCCCGAGCGCAGCTGGTCGCCCTCGCGGGACAGGACCCGGTAGCGGAATCCTTTCGGCAGATCGAGGAGACCGTCGGGGTCGGGGATCAGGGGGCCGTAGCCGGTGTGGCCGAGGGACTGCGCGGCGGCGGTGCCGGCGAAGAGTTCGGAGAGGGCTCCGGTGAAGGCGATGCCTGCGCCGAGGGCGCCGGTGCGGGCCAGGACCTGGCGTCGTGTTGCGGACATGGGGCGACCTTCCTGTTGGCGGACAGGACTGTGACCCGCTGTGTCTATCACCTGACCGGAGTCCCGGGAACCACGCGCGTAGAACGTGTCCCCGGTGTCCCCGGGCGTCCCACGACCTCCACCGGTGCTTCACCGCTCCACGGGGCGCTCCTGTGCCTTCTCCAGGAACCGGAGCAGTTCCACCGGGAAGGGCAGCACCAGCGTGGAGTTCTTCTCGGCGGCGACCGCCACCACCGTCTGCAGCAGCCGCAGTTGCAGGGCCGCGGGTGTCTCGGACATCTCCCGGGCGGCCTCGGCGAGCACCTTGGACGCCTGCAGCTCGGCGTCGGCGTTGATGACCCGGGCCCGGCGTTCCCGGTCGGCCTCGGCCTGGCGGGCCATGGAGCGCTTCATCGTGTCCGGCAGGGACACGTCCTTGATCTCGACCCGGTCGATCTGCACGCCCCAGCCGACCGCCGGACTGTCGATCATCAGCTCCAGGCCCTGGTTGAGCTTCTCGCGGTCGGACAGGAGGTCGTCCAGGTCGCTCTTGCCGATGATCGACCGCAGCGAGGTCTGCGCCATCTGCGAGACGGCGAACCGGTAGTCCTCGACCCGCACCAGCGCGTTGGCCGCGTCGACCACCCTGAAGTACACGACGGCGTCCACCCGCACGGTGACGTTGTCCCGGGTGATGCCCTCCTGGGCGGGCACCGGCAGCGTCACGATCTGCATGTTCACCTTGTGCAGCCGGTCCACGAACGGGACCACCATCGTGAAGCCGGGCTCCCGCACCCGACCTGCGAGCCGCCCGAGCCGGAAGACCACCCCGCGCTCGTACTGCTTGACGACCCGAGCGGCCGAGGCGAGGTAGAGGACACCGGCGCCCCCCGCGGCGACGGCCGCGGTCAGCAGCTCCTGGAGCATGACGACCTCCTCGTCCAGAGGCGGACGGAGATCCGCGCCGGGTGGCGCACGGAGGTCCGTTTCATCCGTCTCTGTCACGATAGGCCCGACGCCCGGTCCGAGGCCATGCCCCGGACCGGGCGCCGTCACCGCAGGAGTGGGTCCCGACGGCGGGACTACACGGCCGCCTGCGCCGGTTCGGTGACCTTCACGGGGTCCGTCCCGGTCGCGCTGTGCCGCTCGGCCCAGTTCTCCAGCGCGGTGCGGCAGGCGTGGTCCAGGTGGTGCAGGCCGGACAGGTCCAGCTCGACCGGCCGGTCCTGCGGCAGCGCCTCCAGGCTCTCCAGGATCTTCGGCAGCCGCAGGAAGGTCGCGTTGCCCGACAGGTGCGCCTGGACGGGGCCGGCGCCCTTGTCGACGACCTCCAGCCTGAGGTGCGAGGCCTCCCAGGCGGTCTTGGCCACGGACAGCGCCAGACCGATCAGCACGCCCTCGAACATGTTCACGGCGACGATGGACACGGCCGTGACGACCAGGATCAGCGCCTCGCCCCGGTGTCCCCGCCACAGCGAGACGACGCCGCGGAAGGGGATCAGCTTCCAGCCCGCGTGGACCAGGATGCCGGCCAGCGCGGGCAGCGGGATCAGCGCCAGGGCGGACGGCAGCAGCGCGGCGAACAGCAGCAGCCACACCCCGTGCAGCACCCGGGACGCCTTGGTCCGCGCGCCGGCGCTGACGTTGGCGGAGCTGCGCACGATGACCGCCGTCATCGGCAGCGCGCCGAGCAGACCGCACACCGTGTTGCCCGCGCCCTGCGCCATCAGCTCCTTGTTGTACTCGGTGCGCGGGCCGCTGTGCAGCCGGTCCACCGCGGCGGCGCTGAAAAGGCTCTCCGCCGACGCGATCAGGGTGAAGGCCACGATCGTGCCGAGCAGGCCCACGTTCAGCAACTCGCCGAAGGCGTCGGCGCCGGGCGGCTGGATGGAGTCCAGCAGGCCATTGACCTCGACGGTCGCGACCGAGAGGCCGAACGCCGCGGTGACCGCCGTGGCCAGGACGACCGCGGCGAGCGCGCCGGGCACGGTCTGCGCCCGCCGGGGCAGCCGCTTCCACAGCACCATCACCGCGACGGTGCCCGCGCCGAGGGCGAGCGAGGTGAGCGCCTCGGTATTGCCCAGCGTGTCGGCCACGGCCCCGGGCAACCCGGTGATCTTGTCGAGGCCGGAGGCGGGAGCGGTCAGTCCGGCCGCCGAGTACAGCTGGCCGGCGATGAGTACGAGGCCGATGCCGGCCAGCATGCCCTCGACCACGGACAGGGAGATCGCCCGGAAATAGCGCCCCAGCCTCAGGGCACCCATCACGAGCTGTATGAGACCGGCGGCCAGCACGATCACGCCGAGCGCGGGCAGCCCGTACTCGTCGACGGCTCCGAAGACCAGCACGGTCAGGCCGGCGGCCGGCCCGGACACCTGGAGACTGCTGCCCGGCAGCAGTCCGGTGACGATGCCTCCCACGATGCCGGTGACGAGGCCGAGTTCGGCCGGGACGCCGGAGGCGACGGCGACGCCCACGCACAGCGGGAGGGCGACCAGGAACACGACCAGGGAGGCGGTGACGTCCTGCCGCAGGTGCGGGAACCTGCGGAGGTTCTCGGTCATGGCGCTCATGCCGGCGCTCACAGGGTCTCGAACGCGTCGGTGTCCGCGCGGTGCGCGCGCACGGCGCCGGTGTGGACCTCGTAGTACCAGCCGTGCATCCGCAGCCGGCCCTCCGCCAGGCCCCGTTGCACGCACGGGTAGGAGCGCAGCCGCTGGAGCTGGGCGAGGACGTGTCCCTGGACGGCGTCGGCGACCGTCGGGTCGGCGGGGTCGCACGGCTTCGGCTCGTCCGCGGCGTGCGCGAGCCAGTCGCGCACGGCGGGTACGGCGCTCAGGTCGTCGCCGCGCACCAGCGCGCCGACGGCGCCGCAGTGCGAGTGGCCGCAGACCACGATGTCCGTGACCCCGAGCACCTGCACGGCGTACTCGATGGTGGCCGCCTCGCCGCTGGGGCTCTGGGTGCCGTACGCCGGGACGATGTTGCCCGCGGTGCGCAGCTCGAAGAGCCGGCCGGGCCGGGCGCCCGTGATCAGGGCCGGTACGACCCGGGAGTCGGAGCAGGTGATGAACAGGACTTCGGGCGACTGGCCTTGGGCGTGCCCGGCGAACTCCTCAGGGCGCTGTCCGTATGCGCGGGCGTTGTCGATGAGGGGCTGCATGATGCGGTGATTCCTCCTGGCGCGCGGTGGGGAGCGCGTCGGATGGGCAGGACGGTGGTGGGGGGGTGCCGCCGGGCCCTCAGCAGCGGAAGACCTGGAGCGCCGCCGGCGAGAGGTCCGCCGCCCGTCTCGGCCGGTACTCGGCGGCGCCGCCGGACGGGACGGGGGCGGGCACCGCCGACGTGGCCTGCCGCGGCGGCGGCCACAGGGGTGCCTCGGGCTGGGGTGCGGCGGCGGGGCGGTGGCGGTCGCGGACGCGCGGGGCGGGGGCCGGTTTCCCGGAGCTCCCGGCGGTGTGGCAGGTGACGGTCTCGTCGTGCAGCACCGTGCCGGAAGGAGCGCCACCGGAACGGGCGTTGGCCACGGCATCGCGGAATGTGTGCGCGGATGCGAACGATGTTCCGGGGGTGAGGAACGGGAGTGCGATCAGGACGGCGGCGAGGAGCGGAATCAGGGTCCGGGCCGTCGTTCCTCGGAACATGCGCCCCCCTCCAGGCCGTTCGTGCCGCTGGTCCATGACGGCGCAAGGTCAACGGGTCGTCAACGCATGGTCAATGCGCGGTCAAGAAACACGTTAACCCTGCACGTTCGTTTGCAGGGTTAACGGAACGTTACGAGCAGGAGAGAGCCCGAAAATGGCGGGTGGGTTGGCGGGAACCGACCGCTCGTCAGGGCGTTTCGACCAGCCGGGCGGCGTCCCGGGCCAGTGCGGTGAGCCGGGAGATCGCCCGGAAGTACTTCTTGCGGTACCCGCCGTTCAGCATCTCCTCGCTGAAGAGCCGGTCGAAGGGCAGCCCGGAGGCCAGGACGGGCACCTCGCGGTCGTAGAGCCGGTCCGCCAGGACGACGAGCCGCAGCGCCGTCGACTGGTCCGGCACCGGCCGCACCCCCGTGAGGCACACGGCCGTCAGGCCGTCGGTCAGGGCGCCGTAGCGGCTGGGGTGGACGCGGGAGAGGTGGTCCAGGAGCGCGGGGAAGGCGTCCAGGGAGGCGCCCCCGGCGGTCTGTGCCGCGCGGGTCACCTGCTCGTCGGAGTAGGGCGCCGGGGCCTCGGGCAGGCCGCGGTGGCGGTAGTCCTCGCCGTCGATGCGCAGGGCGCGGAAGTGGGCGGACAGGCCCTGGATCTCACGGAGGAAGTCGGCCGCCGCGAACCGTCCCTCGCCGAGCTTGCCCGGCAGCGTGTTGGAGGTGGCGGCGAGCGCGACGCCGGCCTCCACCAGGCGGCCGAGGAGGCTGGAGACGAGGACGGTGTCGCCGGGGTCGTCGAGTTCGAACTCGTCGATGCACAGCAGGCGGTGCCCGGAGAGGGTGCTCACGGTCTGCTGGAAGCCGAGGGCGCCGACGAGGTTGGTCAGCTCCACGAAGGTGCCGAACGCCTTGCGGGAGGGTTCGGCGGGGGTGGCGTGCCACAGGGAGGCCAGCAGGTGGGTCTTGCCGACGCCGTAACCGCCGTCGAGGTAGACGCCGCGGGGGCCGGCGGGGGTCCTGGGGGCCTTGCCGCGACCGAGACCGAAGAAGCCGCGCCTGCCGCCGCCGCCCGTCCTCTCACCGCCGAGTCCCGTGGCGAAGCCCTCCAGGACCCGTACGGCCTCGCTCTGGCTGGGCTGGTTCGGGTCCGGGATGTACGTGCCGAAGCGGACCGAGTCGAAGCGGGGCGGGGGCACCATCTCGGCGACCAGGCGCTCCGCGGGCACGTGCGGCTCGCGGGCGCACAGGGACAGCGGGGCGGAGGCAGCCCCGGCTATCGGGGTGGGGCCGGAGGGGCTGGAACCGGAAGCGGCGGAGGAGGAGGGCGACACGGTGGTCCATGGTAGGGCCTGTTCACACGGCGCCCCGCTGACCACCGGGGCGCGGGGCCGGCCCGCACCGGGCGGTGTGCGGGCCGTCACCACTCGCAGGCCGCTCCCACCGCAACGGCCGGCCACGGCCGCCCACGGCGGGCCGGCCCGGCGCGCTCGCCGACCGTCGCTCGCCGGCCCGTGCTCCGCCGGTACGGTTCGGGGACCGGCCGCGTGGAACACTGCACCGCATGCGACGCCTGTTCCCTGTGACCGATCAGACAGCCGGCCCGGACCCCGACGGGACCGACCGGGAGTGGAGCCTCGCCGAGCTGGCCGCCGCCTACGCCTATCCCGAGCCCGACGGGCGGCCGGACGGGCGGCCGGGGGCGTGGCTGCGGGCCAACATGGTCTCCACCCTCGACGGCGCCGCCCAGCACGACGGCCGCTCCCAGCCCATCTCCAGCGCGGCCGACATGCGCGTCTTCGGCACCCTGCGCGCCCTGGCCGACGTGGTGATCGCCGGCGCCGAGACCGTACGCCAGGAGGGGTACCGCCCGGCCCGCTCGCGGGCCGACTTCACCGAGTCGCGGCGGGCGGCCGGCCAGGCCCCCGTGCCCGCGATCGCCGTGGTCAGCGCCGGTCTGGAGCTGGACTTCACGCTGCCGCTGTTCACCTCGCCGCTGGTGCCCACCCTGGTCCTGACCGGTGCCGCCGCGGCGCCGGAGCGGATCGCGGCCGCCGAGAAGGCCGGCGCCCGGGTGGTGATCGCCGGTGACGGCGTCGGCGTGGACCCCGCCCGTGCCGTCGACGCGCTCGTCGCCCTCGGCCACACCCGGCTGCTGACCGAGGGCGGCCCCCGGCTGCTGGGCCAGTTCGTCGCGGCCGGAGTGCTCGACGAGCTGTGCCTGACCGTCTCGCCGCTGCTCACCGCCGGGGACGCGCAGCGGATCGCCGGGGGGCCGTCGGTCGAGGTGCCGCGGCGGTTCGTCCTGGCCTCCCTGCTGGAGGAGGAGGGATTCCTGTTCAGCCGGTACCGGCGGGACTGACCCGGCCGGGACCGGCGGGACCGAGGTAATCGGCGGAACAGGCGGAATCACCCGTTCCGCCCGGTCCGCGCCGGGCACACTGAATCCGGCAGTACCTGTGCGATCACGGGGCAGGATGGTTTCCGCAGGGTCCGGTACGGCCTACGGAGGGTGGGTCCCACGGGCCCGCGAAGGAGAAGGGGCGCCTGGTGTTCACAAGCGTTTTGATGATCGAGAAGGCCCTGACGTCCGCCGACGTGGAGTTCGTCACCACCTTGCACGGCGAGGAGCGGGTCGCCTTCCACGTGCTGCTCCAGCCGCGCGGCGATCAGGCGGACAGGCTGCTGAGAGCCATCGACGACGTCGCGCTCGGCGAGCTGGACGACGCCGTGCGGGAGGGTGAGACGCCCGAGGGCGAGGAGGCGCAGAGCGTCGGGCAGCGGGCCCTGGAGGTGTCCCTCACCGCCCTGCGCGCGTCCGGGGCCCAGGCGGTGGGCCGGCTGATCGAGGACCACCCGCTGGACTCGCTGAAGTCGCTGGTCACGGAGACCGGGGCCGACGAGGTGATCGTCCTGACCGACCCGCACTACGTGGAGGAGTTCTTCCACCGCGACTGGGCCTCGCGCGCCCGGCACAAGGTCGGCGTGCCGGTCCTGAAACTGTTCTCCCACAGCAAGGCATAGGCTGGGGCCGCGCCCCCGCCCAGGGGGCGCGCCCACCGACAGAGCACCTCTCGTACACCCGTCGCACCTCTGGGGAGAACAGCGCATGGCACCCGGCCTTCCTACCGCCATGGACCGACCGCACTTCATCGGCATCGGCGGCGCCGGGATGTCGGGCATCGCCAAGATCCTCGCCCAGCGGGGCGCCGCGGTGGCGGGCAGTGACGCCAAGGACTCCCCGACCGCCGAGGCCCTGCGCGCCCAGGGCGCGACCGTGCACGTCGGGCACGCGGCCGAGCACCTCGCCGACGACGCCAGCTGCGTGGTCGTCTCCTCGGCCATCCGTGAGGACAATCCGGAGCTGGCCCGCGCCGCCGCCCTGGGCATCCCGGTGGTGCACCGCTCCGACGCCCTCGCCGCCCTGATGGACGGCGCGCGCCCGATCGCGGTCGCCGGCACGCACGGCAAGACCACGACCACCTCCATGCTGGCGGTCTCCCTGTCCGAGCTGGGCCTGGACCCGTCGTACGCGATCGGCGGCGACCTGGACGCGCCCGGCTCCAACGCCCTGCACGGCGAGGGCGAGATCTTCGTCGCGGAGGCCGACGAGAGCGACCGCAGCTTCCACAAGTACGCCCCCGAGGTCGCCATCGTCCTCAACGTCGAGCTGGACCACCACGCCAACTACGCGTCGATGGACGAGATCTACGAGTCCTTCGAGACCTTCGCCGGCCGGATCGTCCCCGGCGGCACCCTGGTGATCGCGGCCGACCAGGACGGCGCCCGGGAGCTGACGCGGCGGCTGGCCGGGTCGGTGCGGACGGTGACGTACGGGGAGTCCGAGGACGCCGACGTGCGCATCCTGTCGGTCGTCCCGCAGGGGCTGAAGAGCCAGGTCACCGTGGTGCTGGACGGCGCCGAGCTGACCTTCGAGGTCTCCGTTCCCGGCCGCCACTACGCCCACAACGCGGTCGCCGCCCTCGCCGCCGGCGCGGCCCTCGGCATCCCGGCCGCCGAGCTGGCCCCCGCGCTCGCCGCTTACACGGGCGTCAAGCGGCGCCTCCAGCTCAAGGGCGAGGCGGCCGGAGTCCAGGTCGTCGACTCCTACGCGCACCACCCCACCGAGATGACGGCGGACCTGGAGGCCATGCGCGCCGCGGTCGGCGACGCCCGCATCCTGGTCCTCTTCCAGCCCCACCTGTTCTCCCGCACCCAGGAACTGGGCAAGGAGATGGGCCAGGCCCTGGCCCTCGCCGACGCGTCGGTCGTCCTCGACATCTACCCCGCCCGCGAGGACCCGATCCCGGGCATCACCAGCGAGCTGATCATCGAGGCGGCCCGGGCCGCGGGCGCCGACGTGACACCGGTCCACGACAAGGCGGCGGCGCCGGCGGTGGTCGCGGGAATGGCGAAGGCCGGTGATCTCGTTCTCACCATGGGCGCGGGCGACGTCACCGACCTCGGACCGCGCATCCTGGACGAGCTGTAGAGAACCGCTTTCACGAGGGGCTGAGACTCATGTCGTACGACGTCGAGAAGCCGGACGAGCAGTGGCGCGAGGAACTGGCCCCGGCCGAGTACGCCGTGCTGCGCCAGGCCGGCACGGAGCCCGCCTTCACCGGTGAGTACACCGACACCAAGACCGAGGGCGTCTACTCCTGCCGGGCCTGCGGCGCCGACCTGTTCACCTCCACGACCAAGTTCGAGTCGCACTGCGGCTGGCCGTCCTTCTTCGACCCGAAGGACACCGACGCGGTCGAGCTGATCGAGGACCGCTCGCACGGCATGGTGCGCACGGAGGTGCGGTGCGCCCGGTGCGGCTCGCACCTCGGGCACGTCTTCAAGGGCGAGGGCTATCCGACCCCGACCGACCAGCGGTACTGCATCAACAGCATCGCGCTGCGCCTCCAGCCCGCCGAGGGCTGAGCCGGCCGGTCAGCGGGCGGCGGCCGGCAGCGTCACGGTGAACACCGTCACGCCCGGTCCGCCGCCCAGCTCGATCGTCCCGCCGTGCGCCCGCACCAGCGACCCGGCGACGGCCAGCCCGAGGCCGCTGCCGCCGCGGTCCCGGCTGCGGGCCTTGTCCACGCGGTAGAAGCGGTCGAAGATCCGCTCCCGGTCGGCGGCCGGGACGCCCGGCCCCCGGTCCGCGACGGCCACCCGCGCCGCGCCGGGCGCCACGGAGAGCGTGACCGAGACCTCCGTGCCCGGCGGTGTGTGCACGGCGGCGTTGGTGAGCAGGTTGTCGAGCACCTGCCGCATGCGCTGCGGGTCCAGACGCAGCGTCACCACCGCCGGCCCGGTCGCCACCGTCAGCGGGTGCTCCGGGTGCCCGGCCCGGAAGGCGTCCGCCGCCTGCCGTACCAGCTCCGTCAGATCCGCCTCCTCCCATCGCAGCGGTGTCTCCACCTCGTCCGCGTCCAGCCGGGCGAGCAGCAGCAGGTCGTCCAGGAGCACGCCCATCCGGGCCGCCTCCGCGCGCAGCCGGGTCAGGTGCCGCTCCCGTTCCCCGGGCTCGTTGGCCGCCGCGTACTGGAACAGGTCGGCGTAACCCCGTACGGACATCAGGGGGGTGCGCAGCTCGTGGGAGGCGTCCGCGACGAACCGGCGCAGCCGCCGCTCGGCCTCGGCGCGCACCGCCAGCGAGTCGTCGATGTGCTCCAGCATCGTGTTGAACGCGGTCCGCAGCTCGGCCACCTCCCGGCCGCCGTCCCGGCCGTCCACCCGCAGCGGCAGCCGGGCCGCCGACTCGCTCAGGTCGTGCGAGGCGATGCCGTGCGCCGTGCCCGCCATGTCGCTCAGCGGCTTCAGCCCGCGCCGCAGCATCCGCCGCCCGAACACCACGAGCGCCAGCAGGGCCAGGCCGAACGCGACCACCTGGACCGTGACCAGCTGCTCCACGGTGTCCTCGACGTCCCCCAGGGGCGCGGCGCTGACCAGCACCACCCCGGGCTCGACCTCGCAGGCCCGCAGCAGATAGGGGCCGTGCCCGCCGATCCGCACGGTGCGGGTGAGGTCCTCGTCCGAGCGCGCCATCGTCCGCGCGAGAGCGGTGAGCGCACGGCTGTCGGCCGGCACCTCGGCGGGCGTGCGCAGATCGGCGGAGCCGGCGGAGACGTCGTACACGGCCGTGTACCAGCCGTAGTAGGGCTTGCGCCGGACCGTGCCGTGCTCGGCGGCGTCCTTGGACTGCACGACCTGCACCAGCTTCATCTGGTCGGCGAGCTGACGCTCCAGGTAGTCCCGCATGTACGCGGTCAGCACCGTGCCGACCACGGCGAACACCACCAGCGACAGCACCCCGAGACCCATCGCCAGCCGGGTCCCGAGCCGCAGCCCGCGGTAGGCCCGCCACAGCCGGCGTATCACCGGGCCGGCTGCCGGATCACGTACCCGAACCCCCGCACCGTCCGGATCAGCGGTTCACCGGCGCCGTCGGCGTCCTCGGCGTCACCGAGCTTGCGGCGCAGCCGGCTGACGACCAGCTCCACCACGTTGGACCGGCCGCCGAAGCCGTACTCCCACACGTGGTCCAGGATCTGCGCCTTGGTCAGCACGGTCGGCGACTTGCGCATCAGGTAGCGCAGCACCTCGTACTCGGTGGGCGTCAGCGACAGCCGCCGCTCGCCCCGGCGCACCTCGCGGGTGTCCTCGTCCATCGTCAGGTCCCCCACCCGCAGCACCGAGCGCCGGAAACCCGGCCCGGCGCTGCGCCGCAGCACGGTCCGCAGCCGGGCCATCAACTCCTCCACGGCGAACGGCTTGACCAGGTAGTCGTCACCACCCCGGGTCAGTCCCGCCACCCGGTCGGCCACCCCGTCGCGCGCGGTGAGGAAGACCACCGGCACCATCGTGCCAGCGCCGCGCAGCCGGTCCAGGACACCGAAGCCGTCGACGTCCGGCAGCATCAGGTCGAGCACCACGATGTCCGGACGGAACCCGGCGGCCAGCCGCAGCGCCTGCTCGCCGGTGTTCGCGGTGACCGCCTCCCAGCCCTCGTAACGGGCGACGGTGGCCACCAGGTCGGCGATGGGCGGGTCGTCGTCCACCACGAGCAGTCGTACTTTCTCCACCCGCTCATACTGCGCCACCGTCCGCCCGCACCCCATACCGCGTGGGCCCGCGGTCCGGGATCGACAGGCACTTGCCATCCACCCGACAGGAGAACGACAGGTATGCGGAGGTCCAGGGAGGTCCGCGGAGGCGGACGCGGAACGCCGGGGCCGCGCGCGGCTGGGCCGCCCCTGGCGGGGTAGGTGGCCTCACGCGGCCGCCACGGGCCCGCAACACCGGACGTCTAGACTCTCCCGGCAACGACCCGTAGCGACCTGGCCATAACTTTCCGCCCACCCGAAGGGTATTCGGCGTTTTGATACGGATGGATTCAGTCACCAAGCGGTACCCGGACGGCACCGTGGCGGTCGACCGGCTGTCGCTGGAGATACCGGACCGCTCGATCACGGTCCTCGTCGGACCCTCGGGCTGCGGCAAGACGACGACCCTGCGGATGATCAACAGGATGGTGGAACCCACCGAGGGCACCATCTCCCTGGACGGCGAGGACCTCCAGCGGCAGCCGGTCACCACGCTGCGCCGGTCGATGGGGTACGTCATCCAGAACGCCGGGCTCTTCCAGCACCGGACGATCCTCGACAACATCGCCACCGTGCCCCGCCTGATCGGCTGGAGCAAGCGGAAGTCCCGGGACCGGGCGGCCGAACTGATGGAGCGGGTGGGGCTCGACGCCTCCCTCGGCAAGCGGTACCCGTACCAGCTCTCCGGCGGACAGCAGCAGCGCGTCGGTGTGGCGCGGGCGCTCGCCGCCGACCCGCCCGTGCTCCTCATGGACGAGCCGTTCTCCGCGGTCGACCCCGTCGTCCGCAAGGGCCTCCAGGACGAACTCCTGCGCATCCAGGACGAACTGGGCAAGACCATCGTCTTCGTCACGCACGACATCGACGAGGCCGTCAAACTGGGCTCCATGGTCGCGGTGATGCGCACCGGCGGCCGGCTCGCCCAGTTCGCGCCGCCCGCCGAACTGCTGTCCGACCCGGCGGACGACTTCGTCGAGGACTTCCTGGGCGCCGACCGCGGCATCCGCCGGCTCTCCTTCTTCCCGTCCGCGGGCCTGGAGCCGACGACCGGCCCGGTGGTGCGGATCGACGCCACCGCCGAGCAAATCGCCGCGGCCGACGCCCCGTACCTGCTGGTGACCGACGCGGACGGCAGGCCGCTGGGCTGGGCCGAGCCGCGGGACCTGACGCCCGGCGCCATCCGGCCCGAGCGCCTCCTGTCGCACGGGCGGCCGTTCCTGCCCGGCACCGACTCGCTGCGGGCGGCCCTCGACTGCGCGGTGCTCTCGCCGACCGGCTGGGCCGTCGCCGTGGACGCCGACGGCCGGGTGACCGGCGTCGTCTCCCAGCAGGCCGTCGGCGACGCGATCCGCGCCGCCCACGTCGCGGGAGACGCGGACGGGAGACCGGCGGCGCGGCCCGCCACCGTCTCCGTCACCGAGGCCGCCCCGTGAACGGCTTCTTCGACATCCCGAGCGACCTCGACAACACCTACTTCGGGCTGATCGGACTGCACCTGCGCGAGGCGCTGCTCCCGGTGCTGGCGGGACTGCTGCTCGCGCTGCCCGTCGCCCAGCTCTGCGTGCGGTTCCGCTGGCTGTACCCGCCCGTGCTCGGTGTGACCACCGTCTTCTACGCCATCCCGTCGCTGGCGGTCTTCGTCGTCCTCATCGACTACACGGGCCAGACCGAGCTGACGGTGATGATCCCGCTGGCCGTCTACAGCCTGGTGGTGCTCGTCCCGGCGATCGTCGACGGCGTCCGCTCGGTGCCCGAGGAGACCCTCGCCGCCTCCACCGCCATGGGCTTCGGTCCCCTGCGGCGCTACCTCCAGGTGCAGTTGCCGATCGCCGTGCCCGCCATCCTCGCCGGGCTCCGCGTGGCGGTGTCGGCGAGCATCTCGCTGGTCAGCGTCGGCGCCCTCATCGGCAACCAGGGCGCCCTCGGCAACCTCCTCGCGGACGCCCAGAAGTACGGCCGCCCCGAACTGGCGGTGAACTCCGTCCTCACCACCGCCGTACTGGCGATCCTGTGCGACGCGGCACTCGTCCTGGTCCGCAACCTGCTGACGCCGTGGATGCCCCGGGGCGGGACCAGGCGCCCCAGGGCGGCCGCCGTGCGGCGGGGCCGACCCGAGACGGAGAAGGCGGCGGCCCGGTGAACGTGATCAACTTCGTCAACGCCTTCTTCAGCGACAGCGCCCACTGGCACGGCTACGACGGCATCCCGCAACGCCTGCTGGAGCACGTCCAGTACTCGCTGCTGGCCCTCGGCCTGGCCGCCGCGATCGGGCTGCCCGTCGGGCTGCTGACCGGGCACACCGGACGCGGCGGCAACGCGGTCGCCTTCCTCGCCACCGCCGCCCGCGCGCTGCCCAGCTTCGGACTGCTGGTGCTGATCGCCGTCGCGGTCGGCATCGGCCTGCTGCCCGTGATGATCCCGCTCGTCGTGCTCGCGGTCCCGCCGATCCTGGTGACGACCTACGAGGCGGTCCGCTCCGTCGACCCCTCCCCGGTGGACGCCGCCCGGGGCATGGGCATGCACGAGTCGAGCATCCTGTTCCGGGTCGAACTGCCCGTCGCCCTGCCGCTGATCCTCAGCGGACTGCGCTCGGCCGCCATCCAGGTCGTGTCGACGGCCACCATCGCCGCGTACGTCAGCCTCGGCGGGATCGGCCGGTACATCATCGACGGGCTCTACCAGCGCGACTACGAGAAAGTGGTCGGCGGGGCCACCCTGGTGGCGCTCCTTGCGCTCGTCACGCTCGCGCTCTTCTGGGCGGCGGAGCGGCTGACGGTCTCGCCCGGGGTGCGCAGGCGCTGACCACGGAGCGGGGAATCAAACACAGTTGTGGAAAACGTAATCATGCCGTTCTTGACTGACCGACAAGTGGCTCGTTTGGATCGGTGGATGACTTCCACCGCCAAGAGCAGCAGGTCCAGGACGAGGCACACCGGCGCGGCGGCCGTCGCGCTCACCGCCGCCACGGCGCTGCTCGCGGGCTGTTCCTCCTCCTCCGACGACACCTCCGACAACCCCCTCGCCGGCGAGAAGGCGGAGGCCGGCACCGTCGTCGTCGGCTCGAACAACTTCGCCGAGAGCACCCTGCTCGCCGACATCTACGGGGAGGCCCTCAAGGCCAAGGGCCTCAAGGTCACCTACAAGCACAACATCGGCAGCCGCGAGACGACGTACGGCCTGATGAAGAACGGCTCGGTGACGGTGCTGCCCGAGTACAACGGCTCGCTGCTGGCCTACCTCGACTCGGGGGCCGAGCAGAAGTCGGCCGAGGCGGTGAACGAGGCCGCGAAGGGCAAGCTCGACCAGAAGCTGACGCTGCTGGAGTCGTCGCCGGCCGAGAACAAGGACTCGGTCAGCGTCAACGCCGAGACCGCGAAGAAGTACGGGCTCACCGCGGAGTCGACCCTCGCCGACCTGAAGGAGGTCGCGCCGGACCTGGTGATCGGCGGTTCGCCCGAGTTCCAGACCCGGCAGCAGGGGCTGAAGGGCCTGGAATCCGTGTACGGCCTGAAGTTCAAGTCCTTCAAGGCGCTGGACGCGGGCGGCCCCCTCACGCAGTCGGCGCTGACCAAGAACACGGTGCAGGCGGCGGACGTGTTCACCACCGACCCGACCATCATCAAGGAGAAGTTCGTCGTCCTGAAGGACCCGGAGAACCTCTTCGGCTACGCGAACGTGACCCCGCTGGTGTACAAGGAGGGGCTCTCCGAGGAGGGCGTCGCCGCGCTGAACGCGGTCTCCGCCAAGCTGGACACCAAGACGCTCCTCGACCTGGACGCCCAGGTGCAGCTGGACAAGAAGGACCCGCTGGACGTGGCCAAGGAGTGGCTCGCGTCGGCCGGACTGGACTGACGCCCGGTTCCCGACCGCCGTCACGGCGCCGCGGTCCCGGCCGCGGCGTCGATCAGCTGGTCGATCAGTGCGACGAGGACGTCCCGGCAGGAGGCCCGGTCCCGCGCGTCGCACAGCAGCACCTGCACGTGTGCCGGCAGCGCCAGCGCCTCCCGGACCGCCTCGGCCGGATACGGATGCCGCCCGTGGAAGCCGTTGACGCCGACGACGAACGGAATGCCCCGCCGCTCGAAGAAGTCGACGGCCGCGAAGCTCGACTCCGGTCTGCGGACGTCGACCAGGACCACGGCGCCCAGGGCGCCGATCGCCAGGTCGTTCCACATGAACCAGAACCGCTGCTGACCGGGTGTGCCGAAGAGGTACAGCACCAGTTCCCGGCCGATGCTGATCCGGCCGAAGTCGAGGGCCACGGTCGTGGCCCGCTTCTCCTCGATCCCGGCGAGGTCGTCCACGTCCAGGCCCGCCGCGGTCAGCGGTTCCTCGGTCCGCAGCGGCGCGATCTCGCTCACCGACCCGACCATGGTGGTCTTGCCGACGCCGAACCCCCCGGCGACGAGGATCTTCACGGCGTCGGGCGCGGCGGCCGGGGGCGCGGGTGCCGTGGGCGCCGAAGCGGTGCGGTCAGAGCCGGCCAAGGCCGTCCCTCACTTTCTGCAGCAGGTCCAGATCCGGGTGGGCGCGGGAGACGAGGTGCGGCGGGCGGGCGGTGATCCGGCCCGCCTCCAGCAGGTCGCAGAGGAGGATCACGACCACGCTCACCGGCAGGTCGAGGCGTGCCGCGATCTCCGCGACGGCGACGGGCTCGGCGCACAGCCGCAGGATGCGCAGGTGCTCGGGCTGCGGCCGGGCGGCCCGGGCGGGCTGCGGATCGACCGCGGTCACCGTCGTGATGAGGGTGAAGTCGGCGCGGCTGGGCCGGGTCCGGCCGCCGGTCAGGGTGAACGGCCGCACGAGCCGGCCCCCCGCGTCGCCTCCGGTCACGTCACTCGCCGGGGGCGGCGGTGGCCCGCGGTGCCGCGCTCAGATGCTCGCCGATCTTCTTCACCAGCATGTTCATCTGGTACGCCACGACACCGACGTCGGCGTTCGGTCCGGTGAGGACGACGAGGTGGGCGCCCGGACCCGCCGAGGTGAGGATCAGGTAGCCGTTGGCCATCTCGATGAGTGCCTGGCGCACCGGGCCGCCGCGGAAGTCCATGCTGACGCCCTTGCTGAGGCTCATCAGCCCGGACGCGGTCGCCGCCAGCCGCTCGGCGTCGTCGCGCAGGAAACCGGTGGACTTGCTGACGACCAGTCCGTCCTCGGAGAGCACCACCGCCTGGTTCACGTCGGCGACCCGCTCCACGAGTCCGGTGAGCAGCTGGTCCAGCTCGGTGTGCGTGGCGGGGGAGGGTCGGGTCATGGCGTGTCCTTCGTCGGCGGTCGTCGGTCGGCGGTCGGAGTCGGGGGCGCGGCGGAGGAGAGAGCCTGCTCGTCGGCGGGGGGACCGGCGACGGTGTCGTCGGCGGCGGTGTCGGCATCGGCATCGGCGGCCTGGGCCCGCAGGGTGCCGCGCTGGAAACCGGCGAGGGACGAGGCGGCGCGCTCGGCGGTGAAGTCGGCGTAGCCGTCGCCGGCGGCGTCCGGACCGTCCGGGCCGGCGGCGGGGCCCTCGTCGCGGAGCTCGGCGGCCAGGCTCGTCTGCGGCACCCGGCGGGGCAGCGGGACGAGACCGTCGGCCTCGGCGGGCGCGGCGGCCGGCACCGGACGGGCCGGCGGCGAGAGCCGCTTCACGGGAAGGGGACGGCCCTCCCCGGCACCGGACGCCACGCTCGCGAGAGCCTCGGGAACCGGCGCTCCGCCGTCGGCGCCGGACCCCGCGACCGGGTCCGGCACCACGATGTCGTGCGGGACGAGCACGATGGCGGTGGTCCCCCCGTACGGGGAGGAGCGCAGCGTCACGGTGATGCCGTGGCGGTGGGCGAGCCGGGCGACGACGAACATGCCGAGCCGCAGGTCGTCCGCGAGCGCCACGACGTCGAACTGCGGAGCCACGGCGAGCTGGGCGTTGAACGAGGCGTAGTCCTCCTCCGACAGACCCAGGCCGCGGTCCTCGATCTCGACGGCCAGGCCCTTGGCGACCATCGCGGCCCGCACCCCGACCGGCTGGGGGGCGGGGGAGTACGCCGTGGCGTTGTCGATGAGTTCGGCGAGGAGGTGGATCACGTCGGCCACCGCGGGCGGGGCGAGGGCCACCTCCTCGTCGGTGTGCAGCTCCACCCGCTGGTACTCGGCGACCTCGCCGACGGCGCTGCGCAGGATGTCGACCAGCGCGACGGGCTCGCGCCAGGTGCGCCGCGGCTGCTCGCCGCTGATGATCACGAGGTTCTCCTCGTACCGGCGCAACTGGCTCGCGGTGGAGTCCAGTTCGTAAAGGCCCTTGAGGATCTCGGGGTCGGTGTGCTGGCGCTCCAGGGCGTCCAGCTTGCCGAGCTGCATGTTGACGAGGTTCTGGCTCTGCCGGGCGATGCCGAGGATCACCTTCTGGAAGCCGCGCCGGGTGTCGGCCAGTTCGACGGCGGTGTGCACGGCGGTGCGCTGCGCCGTGTTGAACGCCTGGGCCACCTGGCCGAGTTCGTCGCGCCCGTAGTCCAGCGGCGGGGTCGCCGACTCCACGTCGATCTTCTCGCCCCGCTCCAGCCGGGCCACCACCTCGGGCAGCCGCTCCTCGGCCAGGCTCAGGGTGGCCAGCCGCAGCCCGCGCAGCCGGCGGGAGAGCGAGCGGGTGATGCGCCAGGACATGCCGACGCACAGCAGCAGGGCGAGCAGGCCGCCCGCGCTGAGGGAGGCCGCGGTGATCAGCAGTCCGCGCGCCTCGGCGGCGCTGCGGTCGAGCAGTCCGTCCGTCTGCTGCCGGATCAGTGCCGCGTACTGGTCGGAGACCTTGTCCAGGGCGGCCGTCCAGCGCTGCCGCGCGTCCGGCAGGTCGATGCGGCCGTCCCCACCCGCCGCGCGGGCCGCGAGCACCTGGTCCTCGACCGACTCCAGGGTCCCCCACTCGGGGCTGGCGAGGATCCGCTCGGTCTGCGCCTTCGCGTCACCCCGCAGGGAGGGCACGATCTGGTCCTGGACCAGCCAGCGCCGGGTGTGGACCAGCTGGGCGAACTCCGCCCACTCCTCCTCGCCCATCCGGTCGGACGGCCAGGCCAGGGTGAGCCGGGCGTCCTCCTGGGACACCAGTTCCGCCGCGTGCTCCAGGGCGACCAGCGGTCCGGCCTGCGAGGTGAGGTCGCCGTCGTCGACCTGGGACAGTTCCTCGAAGGCGTGGATCTGCTCGTCGATGATCGACGTGTACTGGTCGAGCGCCTGGTCGGCGGTGATGTCACTGGGATCGTCGACCTGGTCGCGGTAGTACTCGAGGCTGCCCACCGAGCCCAGCACCGAGTACAGCCGGTCCGCGACCCGGTCGGGCGCCCGCTCGATCGTCTCCGACCGGCCGACCAGCTGGGCCACCGCCGCGTCCGACCTCTTGCGCTGGGCGTCCAGTTCGGTCCGGTCGCCGCCGGGGCCCGCGAGCCACGCCGCCGACAGACTGCGCTCCTTCTGCAGCGCGAGCGCCGCCTCGGTGCCCATGGCGCCGGTGGACCGGCTGAGCTCCGTCTGCGCCCGCAGCCGCAGGCCCTCGGAGAACATCTGGATCGTCGTCACCCCCCACACCGTGGCGAGGCTGACGCCCGGGACCAGGGCCAGGAGGATCAGGGAGAGACGTATGGAGCCGAGGCGGCGCCGGGCACCCGTCCGTGCAGACATCGTCGTCCTAGGCGATCAGTGGGGAAGGCTGTCAGGTGTGCGCGGACGCGTGCGGTCACGCGCCCCGGTCACCGGGTGCCGCCCGCGGCGAAGCGCGCGACCGCGTCGGCGTTCGTCCGGGTCACGAAGGCGGGACCGGTCAGGACGGGCGCCACTCCGCCGCCGCTGACGTTGCCGTTGGTGCGGTACAGCCAGAGCGCGTCCACCGCGAGGTACCCCTGCAGATACGGCTGCTGGTCCACCGCGAACTGCACCTCGCCGCGCTTGACCGCGGCGACCAGGTCCTCGTCGAGGTCGAAGGTGGCGACCCGGGCCCTGCTGCCCGCCTCCGCCACGGCCTCGACCGCGGTGAGCGCGAAGGCCGCGCCGTTCATGACGACCTGGTCGATGCTGGAGTCCTGCCGCAGCCGCGCGGTGACGGCCGCGCCCACCGCCTCCATGTCGGTGCCCTCGACGTAGAGCATCTCGGTCTCGCCCCCGAAGGTCTTCTTCACCCCGGCGCAGCGGGCCTCCAGGGCGACGTTGCCCCGCTCGTGGATGACGCACAGGGCGTGCCGGGCCCGGAGGTCGTCCAGCTTGTCGCCGACGGCCCGGCCCGCGACGCTCTCGTCCTGCCCGAAGTACTGGAGAAGCCCGGTCGACCGCCAGGCGTCGATACCGGAGTTGAGCCCGACGACGGGGATCCCGGCCGCCTCCGCCTCGGCGACCGGCCCCTTCATGGCCTGCGGTTTGGCGAGGGTTACGGCGATGCCGTCGGCCTTCTCGCGAATCGCGTCCCGCACCAGGCCGGCCTGGTCGGCGGTGTCGGCGTCACCGGCGTACGTCAGGTCGACGCCGTCCTTCGCGGCGGCCGCCTCGGCGCCCTTGCGCACCCGGTCCCAGAAGGCGTCGCCCTCACCACCGTGGGTGACCATGACGATCTTCATCCGGTCGCCGCCGGACCCGGCCGCGGCGCCGGCGGCGGAGCCGTCCTCGTCCGCGCCGAGGGCGGAGCAGCCGGCCGCCAGCAGGCAGAGGGCCGCGGCGAGGGCGACGGCGCGCAGACGTCCGGGCGTGGGGGTGGACGGGGGAGGAGTACTCATGGGGGTTGCGGCACCTCGCTGTGCGGCCGAGCAGGAGGAACGGAGCGAGGGGGGACCGGAGCCGCGTGACGGTGCGCCAACCGGGTGAACCTCGCCTGGCCGGAGCAAACCGTGTGTGACGGCCGGTAGTCAAGTGACCCGCGACCTGCCACGAGTTGTCGGTGCCGCATCGTGATGAACGGGACGGGTGAAACGCGAGTGAACGGAAGGGGGCGCGCGACGCCCACCGTCCGCGCCCCGACTCCCACGGTGGCGCACCCGGCGTCGAGGCCCGGTCCACCGGGGGCCAGGAAGGAACAGTTGACGGTGCGTTATCTTGTACGGGGGGTTAAGACAGGCGGCACGGCCTGTTGAGTTCCAGCCCGGGAGAGTCCAGCCGATGGCGAGGCAGCTACGCGCCGAACAGACCCGCGCGACGATCCTCGAGGCCGCCGCCGAGCTGTTCGACCGTCAGGGCTACGAGTCGACCAGCCTGAGCGAGATCGTGGCCCACGCCGGAGTGACCAAGGGTGCCCTGTACTTCCACTTCGCGGCGAAGGAGGACCTCGCGCACGCCATCATGGAACTCCAGTCCCTCACGTCGCGCCGGCTCGCCACGGAGCTGGACGGCAGGGGGTACACCTCCCTGGAGGCGCTGATGCGCCTGACCTTCGTGATGGCCCGGCTCTGCGAGGAGGGGCCGGTGCTGCGGGCCGGTCTGCGGCTCGCCACCGGGGGAGTGACGGTGCGCCCGCCGCTGACGCACCCCTTCACCGAGTGGCGCGAAATCGCCTCGTCCCGCCTCCTGGACGCCGTCCGGCAGTCCGACGTGCACCCGGACATCGACGTCGACTCCGTCGCCCACACCCTCGTCTGCTCCATCGTCGGCACCCGGGTGGTGGGCGGCACCCTGGAACCGGACGCGCGGCAGCCGCGCCGCCTGGCCGGGATGTGGCGCCTCCTCATCCGCGGCATGGTGCCGGTCACCCGACGCGCGCGCTACCTCACCCTGGCGGCCCGCCTGGAGCGGGATCTGACCGCCGCCTGACCTCCGCGGCCCGGAACGGCCGGCCCCCTCGCCGTGCCCCGGCCGCGCACACCTCGGCGGTGCCGCCCGGCCCGAGCCTGCGGTTCAGCGGGTACCGGTCGGAGATACGGTGAGCCCCATGCCCGACACCCCGCCGGAGTCCGCCCCGGTCATCCACGGCAACGAGCCGGGGTCCTTCCCCCACAGCGTGCTGGCCGAGCGGCACCCCGCCATCGTCCGCCAGGTGCGCGAGGCGTTCCCCTACGACCCCGAGCGGCAGGCCGCCCTCGACGCGCTGCTCGCGAGCTGCGCCGACGGGGGGATCGAGCCGCTGCCCGACACGGCCGGCGCCGCGGACCGGCGCCGCTGGGCGGAGTGGGGGACGGACCGGTACGCCGGCCGCTCCTGGTACGACGTGCCCTGGCTGTGGGCCGAGAGCCACTTCTACCGCCGGCTCCTCGACGCCGTCGGATACTTCGGCCCCGGCCCCTGGCGCGGCGTCGACCCCTTCCGGCCCGCCAAGCTCGCCGAACTCCGGTCCGCGGAGACGGACGAGGAACTGGCCGCCCTCGACGACCTCGCCGGCCTGCCCGTCGAGGAGCGGACCCGGGCGCTGCTGCACGGCTCGCTCTGGGGCAACCGCGCGGACCTGAGCTTCCGCCTCTCCGGCAGCGGGGCCCGCGCCGAGGACCGGGCGGCGGCCCTGGTCGCCGACGACGGCGACGCCCTCTGGTCGCTCCTCCCGCCCCCGGCGCACGGCTCCCCGGCCCCGGCCACCCTGTGCCTCGTCGCCGACAACGCGGGCCGCGAACTCGTCCCCGACCTGCTGCTCATCGCCCACCTCCTCGCCGAGGGCCGCGTCCGACGGGCGGTCCTGCACGTCAAACCGCACCCCTACTACGTCTCCGACGCCACGCCCGCTGACGTGCTCGACGCCCTGCGGCGGCTGGTGGCGGCGGGCGGAGCGGCCGCCTCCTACGGCGAGGGACTGTGGACCGCACTGACCGACGGCCGCGTCACCGTCCGCGCGCACCCCTTCTCCTGCGCCCCGTTGCCGTACGCGGACATGCCCGGAGACCTGCGCGCGGAGTTCGCCGCGGCGACGGTCACCGTCCTCAAGGGCGACCTCAACTACCGCCGCCTGGTGGGCGACCGGTACTGGCCGGCGACGACGCCCTTCGCGGACGTGACCGGCTACTTCCCGGGCCCCGTCGCCGCGCTGCGCACCCTGAAGTCCGACGTGGTCACCGGCCTGACCGCGCGGACGGAGGCCGCGCTGGAGGCGAGCGGGGAACGACGCTGGCGCACGAGCGGGACCCACGCGCTGATCCAGGTCAAGGGCTGAGCGGACGGCGCCACGGTAAGGACGGACCGGCGAAAGTTCCCGCCGTTCGCCCCGATTCACGCGATGGTGTGATCATGTGCCGCTCCGCGGATGTGCCCGCGGGGCCATGGGTAGGGCCCGGCCATGACGCAACAGCCCTTCGAACTCCCCCACTTCTACCTGCCGCACCCCGCGCGGCTCAATCCGCATCTCGACGAGGCCCGCGCCCACTCGACGACGTGGGCGCGGCAGATGGGCATGCTGGAGGGCTCCGGGGTCTGGGAGCGGTCCGACCTCGACGCCCACGACTACGGACTGCTCTGTGCCTACACCCACCCCGACTGCGACGGGCCGGCGCTCTCCCTCATCACCGACTGGTACGTGTGGGTCTTCTTCTTCGACGACCACTTCCTGGAGAAGTTCAAACGCACCCAGGACCGCGTCGGCGGCAAGGCCCACCTCGACCGGCTCCCCCTGTTCATGCCGCTCGACGTCTTCGCCCCGATGCCCGAACCGGAGAACCCGGTCGAGGCCGGTCTCGCCGACCTGTGGAGGCGCACGGTGCCGGCGATGTCGGTCGACTGGCGCCGCCGCTTCGCCGTCGCCACCGAGCACCTGCTCAACGAGTCCCTGTGGGAGCTGTCCAACATCAACGAGGGGCGGATCGCCAACCCCGTCGAGTACATCGAGATGCGCCGCAAGGTCGGCGGCGCCCCCTGGTCGGCGGGGCTCGTCGAGTACGCGACGGCCGAGGTGCCGGCCGCCGTCGCCGGGTCGAGGCCGCTGAGGGTGCTGATGGAGACGTTCTCCGACGCCGTGCACCTGCGCAACGACCTCTTCTCCTACCAGCGGGAGGTCGAGGACGAGGGGGAGCTGAGCAACGGGGTGCTGGTCCTGGAGACCTTCTTCGGCTGCACCACCCAGGAGGCCGCCGAGCTGGTCAACGACGTGCTCACCTCCCGGCTGCACCAGTTCGAGCACACCGCGTTCACCGAAGTGCCCGCGGTGGCACTGGAGAACGGCCTGACCCCGGCCGAGGTGGTCGCCGTCGGGGCGTACGCGAAGGGCCTCCAGGACTGGCAGTCCGGCGGCCACGAGTGGCACCTGCGCTCCAGCCGGTACATGAACGAGGGCGCCCGGTCCACCGCCGGCCGGCCGGCGCTGACCGGCCCCGGCACCTCCGCCGCGGACGTCGGCGCGCTCCTCGCCGCGGCAGCCGCCGGACGCGCGCGCCCCTACACGTACGTGCCGTACCGGAAGGTCGGCCCCTCGGTGATCCCCGACATCCGGATGCCTTTCCCGCTGGAGCTGAGCCCGGCCCTGGCGGGCGCCCGGCGGCATCTGTCCGAGTGGTGCCACGCGATGGGCATCCTCAGCGAGGGCGTATGGGACGAGGACAAGCTCGCCAGCTGCGACCTGCCCCTGTGCGCCGCCGGCCTCGACCCGGACGCCACCCAGGAGCAGCTGGATCTCGCCTCCGGCTGGCTGGCCTTCGGCACCTACGGCGACGACTACTACCCCCTGGTCTACGGCCACCGGCGCGACCTGGCCGCCGCCCGGCTCACCACGGCCAGGCTGTCGGCCTGCATGCCGCTCGACGGTGAACCGGTCCCGCCGCCGGCCAACGCCATGGAACGCTCCCTGACCGACCTGTGGACCCGCACGACCGCCGGCATGACCCCCGGCCAGCGGCGCCCGCTGAAGGCGGCCGTGGACAAGATGACCGAGGCCTGGGTGTGGGAGCTGGCCAACCAGATCCAGGGCCGCGTCCCCGACCCGGTGGACTACCTGGAGATGCGGCGCGCCACCTTCGGCTCCGACCTCACGCTGGGCCTGTGCCGCGCCGGACACGGCCCGGCCGTTCCGCCCGAGGTCTACCGCAGCGGTCCCGTCCGCTCCCTGGAGAACGCGGCGATCGACTACGCGTGCCTCGTCAACGACGTCTTCTCGTACCAGAAGGAGATCGAGTACGAGGGCGAGATGCACAACGCGGTCCTCGTCGTGCAGAACTTCTTCGGCGTCGAGTACCCGGCCGCGCTCACCGTCGTGCAGGACCTGATGAACCAGCGCATGCGCCAGTTCGAGCACGTCGTCGCGCACGAACTGCCCGTCGTCTACGACGACTTCCGCCTCGGCGACGAGGCGCGCGGCGTGATGGAGGGCTATGTGACCGACCTGAAGAACTGGATGGCGGGCATCCTCAACTGGCATCGGGAGGTGCCGCGGTACAAGGCCGAGTACCTGGCCCGGCGCACCCACGGCTTCCTTCCGGACCGGATCCCGGCCGTGCCCGTGCCCCGGCGCGGCCCCGTCCCGACGCTCTGACCGGCGTCCAGTCTCACTCGTTCGTGGCTCGTCACGCGCCGGTGCGCCGGGTAGAGCACCAGCCGGAGGCGATCCATGGAACAGACAGCGTTGCGACCCAAGCCGATGCCCGGGCGGGAACCGCGGGCCGGTGCCGCGCCCGCCGACGTCCGGCGCCCGCACACCGGCCGTCGGCGCCGCCGACGGCTCACCACCGTGGTGCTCGGCGTGTGCGCCGCCACCGCCCTGCTCCTGGCGGGCGTGGGACTCGGCACGGTGGGCGCCACGGTGATCGGCATGAGCGAACTGGCCGAGATGCGGCGGCAGGCGGGTGCTCCGGGACCGGCGGCGGGGACGCCGGCGGACACCCGGGCCGCCGCGGCGCACCCGTCGGGCGGCCGGTCCCCCTCCCCGGCACCGGCCCCGGCCACCGCGACCCTCGGAGTGGAGGCCGTGGACGCCGAGAAACCGGGGGCCCTGGTCGTGGGCGTCCACGTGCCCGGCCCCGGATACGAGGCCGGCCTGGTCCGGGGCGACGTGCTGCTGGCCGTCGGCACGGACCGCGTCGACTCGGCGGCCGACCTCGCGCATGCCGTGGCCCGCGTCCGGCCGGGCAAGGAGGTCAAGCTCACGGTGCGCCACCGCAGCGGCGGCTACCAGCAGCTGACGGCCTCGCCGGGCGTCGTCACCTGACCCGCCCCGCGGGCCCGCTCCCGGCGCACCCTCCGGGGCAACCGAGCAACCCACCTGCCGCCCCGGCACGGACCAGGCGACCCCCGCGTCCGCGGGGCCCTCGCGCACCGCACGCGCACGGCGCCGGGGCATCCGAGGGTCCGGACGGCGCGCCCCGGACGCCGTGGGCCGCCTGGCGCCCGGCCATCGGCGTGCGGTTGCCCGTGCGAATCGGCTCGCGTCACTCCCGCGCCGAGGGCAGGATGCTGCTCACAGCCCCACCCTCGTCGCCCAGGAGGCCCGGATGACCGGCAGCACGCCCGCTGCTCACTTCACCACCGACGACTACCGGGCCCGCATGGAACGCGCCGCACGGGCGGCCGCCGACGCGGGCCTGGCCGGGTTGCTGGTGGCGCCGGGACCGGACCTCGTGTGGCTCACCGGCTACGCGCCCACCGCGGCCACCGAACGGCTCACCCTGCTCGTCCTCGCCCCCGGACAGGACCCCGTCCTCGTCGTGCCGACGCTGGAGGCCCCCGACGCGGAGAAGGCCGTCGGCGCGCCCGCCCTGACCCTGCGAGACTGGACCGACGGCAAGGACCCCTACGCGGCCACCGCCGCCCTCCTCACGGACTCCGGCCGGTTCGGCATCAGCGACAACGCCTGGGCGATGCACCTGCTGGCCCTCCAGCGGGCGCTGCCGGGCACCTCGTACGCCTCCCTCACCGAGGCGCTGCCCATGCTGCGGGCCGTCAAGGACGCGGCCGAACTGGAACTGCTGGCCGCCGCGGGCGCCGCCGCGGACGCCGCCTTCGAGGAGATCCGGACCGTCCGCTTCCGCGGGCGCCGGGAGTCCGAGGTCGCAGCCGACCTCGCCGGTCTGCTGCGGCGGTTCGGGCACTCCCAGGTCGACTTCACCATCGTCGCCTCCGGCCCCAACGGCGCCAACCCGCACCACGAGGTCGGTGACCGCGTCATCGAGGACGGCGACATGATCGTCCTCGACTTCGGCGGCCTGAAGGACGGGTACGGATCCGACACCTCGCGCACCGTCCACGTGGGCGAGCCCACCGACGAGGAGCGCCGGGTGCACGACCTCGTCCGCGAGGCGCAGGAGGCGGGTTTCCGGGCGGTGCGGCCCGGTGTCGCCTGCCAGGAGGTGGACCGGGCCGCCCGCGCGGTCATCGCCGACAGCGGGTACGGGGAGTACTTCATCCACCGCACCGGGCACGGCATCGGCGTCACCACGCACGAGCCGCCGTACATGATCGAGGGCGAGGAGCAGCCGCTCGTGCCCGGGATGTGCTTCTCCGTCGAGCCCGGCGTCTATCTGCCCGGCCGGTTCGGGGTACGCATCGAGGACATCGTCACCGTCACCGACGACGGCGGCCGCCGCCTCAACGACACCACGCGGGAGATGGTCACAGTGGAGTGAGCGGCGACCGAAAGAACCCGAAACGCCCCGGCGGTACCCGCACGCCCCGGCAGACCCGGAAGACGACGGCGCGACCATGACCCAGGCACCGACACCCACCGCGGACACCGTCCGCCGACTGGTCCGTTCCCTGCTGGGCGGGGACGCGGAACCCGAGGCCGTCCGGCCGGCCGCGGAGGGCACCGTGTCCGCCACCTGGTGGGTCGGCGCCCGGCACGTGCTCCGTCTGGCGCCCGACCGCGAGGCCGCGGTGCGACAGCGACGCGAGCTGCGGCTGCGCGAGCTGGTCCGCCCGTACGTCCCGGTCGCGGTGCCGGTCAGCGTGGCGCACGGCGAGTGGGCGCCGGGCCTGACCTACACGCTGGACGCCAGGGTGCCCGGCGGATCGGGCGCGGACCACGAGGTGTCGGCGCTGGGCGAGGCCGACCTGGCGGCGTTGCTCGGCGGGCTGCGCGAGGTGCCGGCCCGCCAGGCGGAGACCCTCGGCGTGCCCCGGGCCGCCCCGCGCCCGCTGGAGACGCTGCGGCAGGCGGCCGAGCGCGTCGCCCCGCGCCTCGCGGAGGCCGACGAGTTCGACGCCGCCCGACCGGAGCGGCTGACCCGGGCGGCGACGGCCCAGCTCGCCGCCCAGCCCGGCGCGGCCGTCCTCGTCCACCGCGCGCTGGCCGGCGAGCACCTCGTGGTCGGCGCCGACGGCCGGGTGCGCGGTGTCCTCGGCTGGTCCGACGCGGTCCTCGGCGACCCGGCCGAGGACATCGCCGCCCTCGCGCTGTCCGTCGGCTCGCCCGCCGCCGTCCGCGCCGCCACCCTCGCCGGATACGGCGCCCGGCCCTGCCTGCGCGGCCTGTGGCTGGCCCGCTGCGACGCCCTCGTCGATCTCGCGGACGCCCTGCCGGGCGGACCGCCGACGCCGACGGGCCTGGGCAGGCGGCCCCTGTCCCCGCTCAGGCTCCGCCTGCGGCGGGCTTGGGAGCCGATCCTGCTGGAACGGGTGACGGAGCTGCGCGAGGACGACGACGGCACGGGCGACACCGGCCCGGGGGAGTGACGCGGGCGACGCCTCACTCCTGCACGAGCACCACGCTCGACTCACCGGGCAGGCGCAGCACCCCGTCCGCGCCCGGACCCTCCACGGGCTCCCACGCGGCGAGCACACGCGCGGGGCGGGCACCCAACGGGATCGCCACCGGCGCGGAGCCCAGGTTGACGGCCACCCGGAGGTCACCGCGCCGGAAGGCCAGCCAGCGCGCGTCGGTGTCGTACGCCACCCTGGTGTCGGCCAGATCCGGAGCGGTCAGGTCCGCCCGCTCGTGGCGCAGGGCGATCAGCCGGCGGTACCAGTCCAGTACGCGCGCTTGCGGCTCGCGTTCCGGTTCGGACCAGTCGAGGCAGGAGCGCTCGCGCGTCGCCGGGTCCTGGGGGTCGGGCACGTCCTCCTCGCGCCAGCCGTGCGCGGCGAACTCCCGGCGCCTGCCGTTGCGCACCGCCTCGGCCAGTTCCGGGTCCGTGTGGTCGGTGAAGAACTGCCACGGTGTGCCGGCGGCCCACTCCTCGCCCATGAACAGCATCGGCGTGAACGGCGCGGTCAGCACCAGCGTCGCCGCGCAGGCCGCCAGCCCGGGGGAGACCAGCGCGGCCAGCCGGTCGCCCTGGGCGCGGTTGCCGACCTGGTCGTGGGTCTGGCTGTAACCGGTCAGCCGGTGCGCGGCGACGCGGCCCCGGTCCAGCTCCCGGCCGTGCCCCCGGCCCCGGAAACTGGAGTGGGTGCCGTCGTGGAAGTAGCCCCGGGTCAGCGTCTTGGCGAGCGCGGCCAGCGGATTCCGCGCGAAGTCGGCGTAGTAGCCCTGTGACTCCCCGGTCAGCGCGGTGTGCAGGGCGTGGTGGAAGTCGTCGTTCCACTGCGCGTGCACGCCCAGGCCGCCCTCCGCGCGCGGGGTGATGATCCGCGGGTCGTTGAGGTCGGACTCGGCGATCAGGAACAGCGGACGCTCCAGGTCGGCGGCGAGGCCGTCCACCGCGGTCGACAACTGCTCCAGGAAGTGGCACGCGCGGGTGTCGACCAGGGCGTGCACCGCGTCCAGGCGCAGCCCGTCGAGCCGGTAGTCCCGCAGCCAGGCGAGCGCGCTGTCCACCAGGTAGGCGCGGACCTCGTCCGAACCGGGGGCGTCCAGGTTGACGGCGACGCCCCAGGGAGTGTGGTGGGTGTCGGTGAAGTACGGGCCGAAGGCGGGCAGGTAGTTGCCGGAGGGGCCGAGATGGTTGTGCACCACGTCCAGGACGACGCCGAGGCCCAGTTCGTGAGCCCGGTCGACGAACCGTTTCAACGCCTCGGGTCCGCCGTACGGCTCGTGCACCGCCCACAGCGAGACGCCCTCGTACCCCCAGCCGTGCCGGCCCGGGAAGGGGCACAGCGGCATCAACTCCACGTGCGTGACGCCGAGCCCGGCCAGGTGCTCCAGTCGCGCGGCGGCGGCGTCGAGCGTGCCCTCGGGCGTGTACGTGCCCACGTGCAGCTCGTACAGGACGGCACCGGGCAGCGGACGCCCGGCCCACTCGGCACGCCACGCGTACCGGCCCTGGTCGACGACCGCGCTCAGTCCGTCCGGTCCGTCCGGCTGCCTGCGCGATCGCGGGTCCGGCAGCACCGGCCCGTCGTCCACCGCGAAACCGTACCGCGAGCCGTCGCGCGCCTCGGCCTCCCCACACCACCACCCCGGCCGCCCGGGATCGCGCTCCATCGCGCGCGTGACGCCGTCGCACTTCAGCGTCAGTCGGTCGGCCTGCGGTGCCCACACCTCGAACTGCACGGACGGTTCCCCTTCGTCTGCTCACCGTGATGTAGCCCGTCCATGGTCCTGCAAAAGCGATCTCCCCGCTGGTGAAAACCGCCGTTCGCGGCAGGTGTCGTACCGCACCGCGCGCAGAGCGGCCTTTCCCCGTCTCCTGGACACCCCGGCCCGGCTGACCGACAATCACCAGCGTGACGTCGTCCTTCGAGTTCAACACGTACCCCGCGCGGTTGTCCGACGCGGAGCGCGACCAGGCGTTGAAGGTGCTCCGGGACGGCGTCGTCATGGGGCGCCTGTCGCACGACACGTTCGTCCGCAGGATGGAGCTGGCGCTCGCCGCCCGCCGCCTGGAGGAACTCGCCGCGCTCACCGCCGACCTCCCCACCGAGGGCCGGCTGTCCAGGATGGTGTTCGGCACCGTCGAGGCGGTGTCCGGCTTCGGCGTGCGCCTGCGCAGGGCCTGGCAGGCCGAGCGGCTGCCCAAGCTGCTGCTGCCCCACCCCGGCACCGGTCATCCGCTGCGCATAGGGCGCGACCCGGCGAACGGGCTGCGGCTCACCCACGAGACGGTCTCCCGCGTGCACGCCGAACTGAGCCGCCAGGGCGGCATGTGGGTGCTGCGCGATCTGGGCTCCACCAACGGGACCACGGTCAACGGCCGGCGGGTCATCGGTGCGGCGGTGGTCCGCGAGGGCGACCTGATCGGTTTCGGCCAGATGGCCTTCCGTCTCGCGACGACCTGAGCCGGGGACAGGGCGGTCGAAGCCCAGCTCTGGCCTGGACCTCACTCGGAGTCGCGTCTTCCGGCGGACCGGGCCGATGGCGCAAATGCCTTTGCCTGTCGTGGTGTTGACGTGCCCCGCAAGTCGTGACTGACTGTGCGTACACCGCGCACGCCAGGTGAACCGACGGACCGCATTGTGGAGGTGTGCCCTGCCGCCCCTCCTGCGCTACCCGACCGTGGACGAGCTGGGCACCCGGGCCGCCGCGCTCGTCGCCCGCCACCCCCGGCAGGCCCGCCTGCGCCGCGTCGGCACGTCCCGCGCGGGCACCCCGCTGCTGCTGCTCTCCGTCGGTCACGGCAGTCGCCAGGCCCTCGTCGTCGCCGGACCGCACGCCAACGAACCCGTGGGCGGCGCCACCGTCCTGCGGCTCGCCGAGCGGGCCCTGGCGGACCCCCGGCTCACCGAGGGCGCTGACGCCACCTGGAACCTGCTCCTGTGCGCCGACCCCGACGGCCTGCGCCGCAACGAGGGCTGGCTGTCCGGCCCGTACACCCTCGGCCGCTACGCCCGGAACTTCTTCCGGCCCGGCTTCCTGGAGCAGCCCGAGTGGCTGCCCGACGGACCGGACCACGCCACGCTGCCGGAGACCCGCGCCCTGCTCACCCTCCAGGACGAGCTGCGGCCCTTCCTGCACTGCTCCCTGCACGGCGTCGACGTGGGCGGCGGCTTCGTCGAACTGACCCACAACCTGCCCGGCATCGCCCAACGCATCGCCCACGCCGCGGCCCGGCTCGGCATCCCCCGGGAACTCGGCGCCTACGACACCCTGTACTGGCCCGACCTCGGTCCCGCCGTCTACCGCATCCCACCGCCCCGCCGCGGCGACCTCACCGCGGCCATCACCGAGGCGGCCGTCGAGTCCACGTGGTGCCATCCCCGGCGGTACGGGACCGTCACCGCCGTCGTCGAGGCGCCCATGTGGGGCGTGGCCGCCGTCGCGGACGGATCGCCCCCGGCCGACGGGGACGCGGTGCTGCGCTCCGTGAGCCGCACCCTGCGTCAGGACACCCGCCGGCTCCTGCGCGTCCTCGCCCGCATCCGGCCGCACGTAGCCACCGACCCGGACGCGGCCCACCTGCTCGCCCCCGTCGACGACTACCTGCTGGTCTGTCCCCGGCTCGCCGACGCGTGGGACCCCGACACCGACGACGGTTCGGGCCGGTCCCTTCCGCCCATGAGCACCGCCCACCTGGTCGCCCTGCGGCTGGCCGGCCGGCGACTGGCCCTGCGGACCGCGGGGCTGCTGCACCAGCTGGTGACCCGGACCGGGGACGATCCGACGGGTGTCCTGCCCGAGCTGGACCGGCTCGTCGACGAGGGCTGCGCCGACTACCGCGACGGCTGTGCGGCCCGCTGGATCCCGGTCGCGCGCCAGGTGGAGTACCAGACGCGGGTCGTGCTCTCCGCGTTCGAACTGGCCGGGCGGCACTCCACCGCGGGTTCCCGTTCGGGTGAGCCGGGCTGGGGTTCCGAGGCCGCCGTGCCGATGCACCTGGAATGACCCACACCATCACGGCGGGAGCGGCGCGGGCCGGTCTCCTGGCTGCCGCGGCCCTCCTGTTCACCTGCGCGGCACCGGCCCACGCCACCGCGGAGCGGCGACCGGCGGCCGACTGGCTGCTCCTCACCGTCACCCCGGGCGACGCCCGGGCGGACGTCCCCGGTGCCCGGCCGGGTACCGGAGGCGGCGCCACGCGCGGTGCCCTGCTGCGGTGCGACCCGCCCCGGGGCCACGCCCACGCGGCCCGTGCCTGCGCGGACCTCGACGCGACGGACGGCCGCATCGACGCCATCCCGCCGCGGAAGGCCCACTGCCCGATGGTCCACGCCCCGGTGACCGCCCACGCGAGCGGCCGGTGGCGCGGACAACAGGTGGACTACACGCGGACCTTCCCGAACACGTGCGTACTGGCGGCGAGTACGGGGGCGGTGTTCGCGTGGGACCGAGTGGGGTGATCACGCCGGGCCGGTGACCGGCCGGGCGCGTCACCGCTGGTGCAGTGCGCGACCGGCCAGCGTGAGGAACGCCTCGCCGACCGCCTCCGACAGGGTGGGGTGGGCGTGGATGTGGCGGGCGACGTCGGACGGCTCGGCGTCCCAGCCGACGATCAGCTGGCTCTCGGCGATCATCTCCGACACGTGCGGGCCCACCAGGTGGACTCCGAGCACCCTGCCGCCCCCCTGCTCGGCGACCACCTTCACCATCCCGCCCTGCCCGTGCACCATCCCCTTGGCGACCGCGGTCAAGGGCATGACGTCGACGGCGACCTCGTACCCCCGCGCGCGTGCCTCCGCCTCGCCCAGGCCCACGGCCGCGGTCTGCGGCGCCGAGTACGTCACCCGGGGCACGGCCGCGTAGTCGACGGGCGCGGACGGCACGCCCGCCAGCGTCTCGGCCACCAGCAGGCCCTCGGCGAACGACGCGTGGGCCAGCCCGAGGGACGGCGGCGGCAGCAGATCGCCCACCACGTGGATTCCGGGTACCGCCGTCTCCAGCCGGTCCCAGTCGGCCGGTACGACGAAACCCCGGCGGTCGGTCTCCAGCCCCGCGGCGGCCAGGTCCAGCCCTTCGGTGACCGGCGCCCGTCCCACGGCCACCAGGAGCCGTTCGGCCTCGACCGTGACCGTCTCCCCGCGCGAGGTGCGCACCCGCGCGCGGACGCCGTCGTCGAGCACCTCGGCGTCCGCCAGCCGGGCGCCCACCCGCACGTCGACGCCGCGCCTCTTCAGACCGCGCGTCAGATGGCGGCCGACGTCCGCGTCCTCCAGCGGCACGATCCGGTCGGCGGCCTCCACGAGGGTCACCTCCGCGCCCATCGAGCGGTGGAACGAGGCGTACTCGACACCGATCGCCCCACCGCCCAGGACCAGGACCGACGCCGGCAGTCCGGGTGCGAACAGCGCGTCGTCGCTGGTCACCACGTGCCGCCCGTCCGGCGCGAGCCCGGGGAGCGTGCGCGGGCGTGAGCCGGTCGCCAGCACGACGCCGCGGCGTGCGGTGAGGTCGAGCGCGCCGTCGACCCGCACGGTCCGTGCGCCCGTCAGCCGGGCGTCGCCCCGTACCACCCGCACGCCCGCGTGGGCGAGGTGCGCCTCCACCCCCTTGTGGTTCCGGTTCACGATGTCGTCGCGGGTGGCGACGAGTGCCGCCCAGTCGACGCCGCCCAGGCTCGCCTGGACCCCCCAGCGCTCCCGTGCCTCGGTGATGCCGTCGACCAGTTCGGCGGCGTGCAGCATCGCCTTGCTCGGGATGCAGCCGCGGTGCAGACAGGTCCCGCCCACCTTGTCGCGTTCGACGAGGGCGGTGTCGAGGCCCAGGGCCGCGGCACGCAGGGCGGTGCTGTAACCGCCGGTGCCGCCGCCGATGACGATCACGTCGTGTGTGTTCATGCCCTCAGCCTCCTTCCGCCTCTTGCCATGAGTCCAAGGCAATGTTCTTGTGGATTCGATGCAGGGCCTTCATGACAGGTCCCGGTGACGGGCAGGGCGCGGGGTGGGGGACGGGGCGGGGATGAGCCTGCGGCAGATGGAGTACTTCCTGGCGGTCCTGGACGAGGCGTCCTTCACCCGCGCGGCCGAGGCCCTGCACGTCACGCAGTCCGCGCTCTCCCACCAGATCAAGGCCCTGGAGCGGTCGGTCGGTGGCGCCCTGCTGGAGCGCATGCCGCGCGGTGTGCGCCTGACCCCCATGGGCCGCGCCTTCCGGCCGCACGCCGAACTCGCCGTCCGCAGCGCCGCCCAGGCCCGCCGAGCCGCCCGCGCGGTCGCCGGGGCCGAGGGCGGCGAACTGCACGTCGCCGCCCTGCACTCGGTGGCCGTCGGCATCCTGCCCGATGTCTTCGCCCGCTGGCGCACCGCCCACCCCGGCGTCCTGCTGCACCTCCACGAGTACGCGACGACCGAGGTGCTCGAGGAGGAGGTCGAGCGCGGCACCGCGGACCTCGCCGTCGGCCCGGCGCCCAGCGACTGGTCCGGCACCGTCGTCACGGTCGGCGAGGAGGAGATCGTCCTCGTGGTGCCCTTCGACGACCGGTTCGCGGGCCGTACGACGGTGACGCTGCCCGAACTGGCGGACCGTCCCTGGGTCCGGTGCGCCATGGAACCCCTCGTCGAGGGCGAACGCTTCCTCGACCTGATGTGCGGACGCGCCGGCTTCCGGCCGCGTACCGCCGTCTTCACCGAACACACGTCGACGGCCGTCCGGATGGCCGCCGCCGGCGTCGGCGTCTGCACGGCGCCCTCGCACATCGTGCGCGGCGCGGTCGGCGAGGACTGCGTGGTCCTTACGCCGGACCCGCCCTGGCGACGCGCCCTCACCGTCTTCTCGCGCCTGCCGCCGACCGGCGCCGCCGAGGCCTTCGTCGACCTGCTGCGCGCGACGTGGCCGACCCCGGGCCCGGCTGCCCCGGCTCCGGGCCTGGCCTCCTCGGCGGCGGGCCCGACCTCCCCGGCGGGCCCGACCTCCCCGGCCGCCGCGTGCGGCGCTGTCCCCGCCGCCGCGCGGGGCGGCTGACGCCGGCTCCGGCGGGTCCGCCGCTCAGTCCGTGCCCTCCTCCGTCGCCCCCACCCGCTCCAGCAACGCCACCGGCACTCCCGCGAGAAGTTCCTCCACGGGTACGAGCCCGGTGAACTCCCGCTCGGGCGCGAGGGCGTCGGCCCACCGGCCGGGCGGCAGCGGCAGCGTCGTTCCGCGCCAGCCGCCCGCTTCCGCCAGCCGCAGGGACAACCGGGTCACGGCGGTCACGACCTCCCCGGAGCGGGCGAACGCCAGGCAGTGCGCCGCCGCGGGGCCCTGCGCGGCGAGCGGCGTGTACGTCGCCGCGTCGCCGAACACCTCCGGCCGCCGCCGTCGCAGCGCCAACGCCGCCCGGGTCACGGCGTCCTTCGTCACGCTGTCCCCCGCCCGGGCGGCCCCGGCGTTCCGGGTGGCCCCGGTCTCTCCGCCCCCGGCGTTGCGGGCGGTTCCGGCGTCCCCGGCGTTCCAGGCGTCCCCGATCTCCCCGTCCCCTGCGGACGGGAAGGGCACGGGTCGGCGGTTGTCCGGGTCCACCAGGGCCAGGTACTCGCCCTCCGTGCCCTGGTAGAGGTCCGGCACCCCCGGCATCGTCAGGTGCGTCAGGGCCGTGCCGAGGACGTTGGCCCGGATGTGCGGTTCCAGTGCTTCCCGGAAGGCGGCCACCCGTTCCCCCGGCGTGCCGCACGGACCCGCCGCCACGAACCGGGCCACCGCGTCCTCGTACGCCGGCTCCTGCTCCGTCCAGCTGGTGTACATCCCCGCCTCGCGCACATGCTTCAGCAGCGCCTCCCGCACGCGCTCCCCGTCCGCGGGCCCCAGCCCGAACACGGTCTGCCAGGCGGCCCAGGCCAGCTGGGCGTCCGGCATGTCCTCGCCGGAGCGGGTGACCTCCGTCAGGACGTCCGTCCACCGCTCGGGGCACTCCGTGAGCACCGCCAGCGCGGCCCGCACGTCGGCGCTGCGCTTGGTGTCGTGGGTCGAGACGACCGTGCCGGTCGCGGGCCAGTCGCGCTGCACGCGCGCGCAGTACGCGTGGAACGCGTCCGGCGACAGTGCCGGGTCGCCCGGGTTCCCGCCGACCTCGGTCGCCGACAGCAACGGCACGTAGCGGTAGAACGCCGTGTCCTCGACGGACTTGGCGCGCAGCGCCGACGCGGTCTGGGCGAACCGGGTCCGGAACTCCACATGTTCCGGCCCCTCCCCGGCCCGTCCGAGGACCAGGTCCCGGACGACGTCCACCGCCCCGCCCTCCTCCCGCACCGGGAACGCGAGCCGCGCTTCGGCCGCCGCCTCCTCGGTGACGACGGACGCCGCGTCCACCGACGCGTAGGGCCGGTACACCTCGAGCCGGACCAGCAGCTCCCGCAGGGCCGTGCGCAGTGCCCACGGCGCCCGGTCGCGCAGGGCGGGTTCCGGGGAGGCGACGCACAGCCGGTGCGTCACCCGCGTCAGCCGGTCCATCTCGGTGGCCAGCTCGAACGAGAGAACCTTGTGGGCCGCCCGTCGCACCGTCGCCGCCCAGTCCCCGCCCCGGTCCGTCTGCGGGGCGGCGAACCCGCGGTACCGGCCGAGGAGTTCCCCGTACCCCGCCGGGTCCACGAAGAGCGCGTCGATGTGCCGCAGGGCGTCGTAGCCGGTCGTGCCCGCCACGGGCCAGGCGGCCGGCAGCCGTTCGCCGTCCGCCAGGATCTTCTCCACCACCGTCCACCGGCCGCCAGTGGCCTCGTGCAGCCGCCGCAGGTACGTGTCGGGGTCGGCGAGGCCGTCCGGGTGGTCGACGCGCAGCCCGTCGAGCACGCCCTCGTTTAGCAGCCGCAGCACCGTGGAGTGCGTGGCCTCGAAGACCTCCGGGTCCTCCACGCGGACGCCGATCAGCTCCGAGATGCTGAAGAAGCGCCGGTAGTTCAGTTCGGTGCGGGCGAGCCGCCACCACACGGGGCGGTACCACTGCGCGTCCAGGAGCTGCGGCAGCGGCAGGTCACCGGTGCCGTCCCGCAGGGGGAAGGCGTGGTCGTGGTAGCGCAGTACGTCACCGTCGACCCGGAGGTCGTCCAGGACCTCACCGACCGGGGCACCGAGCACCGGCAGCAGCACCTGGCCGCCCTGCGCCTCCCAGTCGATGTCGAACCACCGCGCGTAGGGCGATTTCGGGCCCTCGCGCAGCACTTCCCACAGGGCGCGGTTGTGGCGGGGGGACATCGCCATGTGGTTCGGCACGATGTCCGCCACCAGGCCGAGACCGTGCTCCCGCGCGGTGCGCGCCAGCGCCCGCAGTCCCTCCTCGCCGCCGAGTTCCCCGCGCACGCGCGCGTGGTCCACGACGTCGTAGCCGTGCTGAGAGCCCGGCACGGCCTCCAGCACCGGGGACAGGTGCAGGTGCGAGACGCCGAGCGAGGCCAGGTACGGCACGGCCGCCGCCGCGGCCGAGAAGGGGAAGTCGGGCTGCAGCTGCAGCCGGTACGTGGCTGTGGGCACCGTCGGGTCGGGTCGCTCAGGTGTCATGGAAACCTACGTACCCGTCTCACCGCCTTTCGTGTCATCGGCCCCTCCACAGGCGTACGCGCGCGTGACTAGCTTCGAGCGATGGGACGTGACCGGAGCACGGGGAACGGCGCACTGGATTCGTACCGGGAGGTGATCGGCCTGACGGGGCCGCTGCTGCCGGTGGTGTCCTTCCTGGGGCGGCTGCCGACGGCCACCGTCCAGTTCGGCAGTGTCCTGCTGATCGCCCGCACCAGCGGTTCGCTGGCCGCCGCGGGGCTGACCGGGGGAGCGCTCGCCGTCGGTCAGGTCGCATGCGGTCCGCTCGTCGGCCGACTCGCGGACCGGTACGGGCAGCGTACCGTCGTCCTCGTCTTCTGCCTGGTCAACGCCGTCGCGATCGCCGCGTTGGTGGCGGGCGCGCTCGCGGGACTGGCGCCGCCGCTGCTGGCGCTCCTCGGTGCGGTGGCGGGGGCCAGCGTGCCCCTGATCGGCCCGCTGGCCCGTGCCCGCCTGGTGGCGCTCGCCCGCCGGGCCGGTGCTCCGGAGCCCACCGTGGGCGCCGCGCTCTCCTTCGAGAGCACCCTCGACGAGGTCTCCTTCGTCCTCGGCCCGGCGCTGGTGGGCCTCGCGGCGGTCCTGGCCCACCCGGCGTACGCCCTGACCGGTGCCGCCGTCCTGGTCGCCGGGTGCGGCACCGCCTTCGCCCTGCACCCCACGGCCCGCGCGACGGCCTCACCGGCCACCGGGACGCCCGGCGGCCCCCGCGCCCGCCTCCCCATGCCCCGCGCGGTGCACGCCCTGAGGGCCTCGCTCGCCCTCCAAGGGGCGATGTTCGGGGCCTGCCAGGCGGGGATCACCGCGCTCACCGAGCGGCTCGGGAAGCCGGAACAGGCGGGGCTCGTCTATGCCGCCATGGGAGTGATGAGCGCGGTCGCGGGGCTCGCCATGGCCGCCGTGCCCGCCCGCCTCGGACTGCGGGCCCGCTGGCGGACGGCCACCGCCGTCGCGTTCGCCCTGTCGCTGCCGCTGCTGTGGACGCAGAGTCTGACGGGTCTGTACGTGGTGGTCACCGTCCTGGGCATCGCTTACGCCCCGCACCTGATCACCGTGTTCGCGCTCACCGAGCGGGCGGTGCCGCGGGCCCGGCTGGCCGAGGCCATGGCCTTCGCGACCAGCGCGATCGTCGGCGGCCAGGCCCTCGCCCTCGCCGCCACCGGTCGCCTGGCCGAGTCCCACGGCCCGGTCGCGGCGTTCGCGACGGCGAGCGGGGCCGCCGCGCTCGCCTGCGCGACCGCGCTGGCCGCGCGTCCGGCACCGTACGCCGGACGCGCGGGGACCGCCCACCACGCGCGCGCGGACGACCTGCCCGGTAGGGCGCGCTCCTAGACGGGGCGCTGCAGGACCGTCATGCTCCGGTCCACCAGGGTCAGCCGGTCCCCGGCCTGTACCTTCGTCCCCGTCTCCCGCGGCACGCCCTCGGCCCGCGCGGTGTCGACGACCACCTCCCACTGCCGCCCGTGGTCGACCGGCACCACGAAGTCCAGCGGTTTGGGCGAGGCGTTGAACATCAGCAGGAACGAGTCGTCGGCGATGCGCTCCCCGCGCGGTCCCGGCTCGGAGATCGCGTTGCCGTTGAGGAACACCGTGAGCGCCGAGGCCCGGGCCGAGTTCCAGTCCCGCTGGGTCATCTCCCCGCCCTCGGGGGTGAACCAGGCGATGTCCGACAGCTCGTCGTGCGTCCCCTCCACGGGCCGGCCGTGGAAGAAGCGCCGCCTGCGGAAGACCGGGTGGTCCTTGCGCAGCCACACCATCGCGCGGGTGAACTCCAGCAGCTCGCGGCCCACGCCGTCGCCCTCGGGCCACGCCACCCACGCCAGCTCGTTGTCCTGGCAGTAGGCGTTGTTGTTGCCCCGCTGGGTGCGGGCGAACTCGTCGCCGTGGCTGATCATCGGCACGCCCTGGGAGAGCAGCAGCGTGGCGATGAAGTTCCGCATCTGGCGGGCCCGCAGCTCCAGCACCGCGGGGTCGTCGGTGTCGCCCTCGACGCCGCAGTTCCAGGAACGGTTGTGGCTCTCGCCGTCCCGGTTGTCCTCGCCGTTGGCGTCGTTGTGCTTCTCGTTGTAGGCCACCATGTCGTGCAGGGTGAAGCCGTCGTGGCAGGTGACGAAGTTGATGGAGGCCAGCGGACGGCGGCCGTCGTCCTGGTACAGGTCGGACGACCCGGTCAGCCGGGACGCGAACTCGGCCAGCGTGCGCTGCTCGCCGCGCCACAGGTCCCGCACCGTGTCCCGGTACTTGCCGTTCCACTCGGTCCACAGCGGCGGGAAGTTGCCCACCTGGTAGCCGCCCTCGCCCACGTCCCAGGGCTCGGCGATCAGCTTCACCTGGGACACCACCGGGTCCTGCTGGACCAGGTCGAAGAACGACGACAGCCGGTCCACCTCGTGGAACTGCCGGGCCAGGGTGGCCGCGAGGTCGAAGCGGAACCCGTCGACGTGCATCTCGGTGACCCAGTACCGCAGCGAGTCCATGATCATCTGGAGTACGTGCGGCGACCGCATGAGCAGGCTGTTGCCGGTCCCCGTGGTGTCCATGTAGTAACGGGGATCGTCGGTCAGCCGGTAGTAGGAGGCGTTGTCGATGCCCTTGAAGGACAGCGTCGGACCCAGGTGGTTGCCCTCGGCGGTGTGGTTGTAGACGACGTCCAGGATGACCTCGATGCCGGCCTCGTGCAGCGCCTTCACCGCCGACTTGAACTCCAGCACCTGCTGGCCGCGGTCGCCCCAGGAGGCGTACGCGTTGTGCGGGGCGAAGAAGCCGATCGTGTTGTAGCCCCAGTAGTTGTTGAGGCCCATGTCCACCAGGCGGTGGTCGTTGACGAACTGGTGGACCGGCATCAGCTCCAGCGCGGTCACCCCCAGCGCGGTCAGGTGCTCGATCACCGCCGGATGCGCCAGGGCCGCGTAGGTGCCGCGCAGCTCCTCGGGCAGGCCCGGGTGCCGCATGGTCAGGCCCTTCACGTGGGCCTCGTAGAGCACCGTGTGGTGGTACTCCGTCCGGGGCCGCCGGTCGTCGCCCCAGTCGAAGTAGGGATTGACCACGACCGAGGACATCATGTGGGGCGCGGAGTCGAGGTCGTTGCGCCGGTCGGGGTCGTCGAAGTGGTAGCCGTACACCTCCTCGCCCCACTGGATCGAGCCGCTGATCGCACGTGCGTACGGATCGAGCAGCAGTTTGGCGCTGTTGCAGCGCTGCCCGCGCTCCGGGGCGTACGGGCCGTGCACGCGGTAGCCGTACCGCTGCCCGGGCATCACGCCCGGCACGTACGCGTGCCGGACGAACGCGTCGCTCTCCCGCAGCTCGACCGCGGCTTCCGAGCCGTCGTCGTGCAGCAGACACAGCTCTACTCGGTCGGCGGCCTCCGTGAAGACCGCGAAGTTGGTACCGGCGCCGTCGTACGTGGCACCGAGGGGATATGCCTCTCCAGGCCAGACCTGCATGAACACGACTCTTTCAGGTGTGGGGCGCCGGTGCGGACGCCATGGCTCCGAGTCTCCCCGAAAGTGAGGCGACCACCTAGCACGTACGTCCTCCTACCCACCCGTCGGCGATGTGCTCGATCCACGCCCCGGGGAGGGCGCCAGGGATTCTTCCCCGTACCGTGCGACGTCACCGCTATGAATCCGCTCACTCCACGGTGTCCCGGTGACCGGAACGCGCGTGTGGATCACGGAGGTTGGGGAAACCGGCCCGTCCATCGGGCTGCACCGCGGACCGCTCGCGGAGTACCCTTCCTTGATCGTTGGGACGGGGTCTCCCCGAAGGTGCTCCGGGGGAGCGGAAGGCGGTGCGCGGGTGGGCTCGGGAGGGCTGGAGCTGCCTCCTGGTGACGACGGTCACCAGGGGACCTCCACGGACGTCCCGCCCGGTGCGGTGTCCCTGGCACGGCCGATGAGCGCGGGCGCGATCGGCCCGGAGCTGGACTGGGACGCCGACTCCTGGCACGAGGTGCGCACCCGCGCGCAGCGGGCGGGCCGGGCCTACATCTGGCTCAACCTCGTCGAACAGCGGCTGCGCGCGGTCGTGGCCGCCGTACTCAGGCCGGTCTACGAGCCCGTCCACGGCGACGACTGGGTGGTCGCCGCGGCCGGGCCGGCGGGCCAGGAGTGGGTGCAGCGCGCCGTCGCCGTCCGCGAGGTCAGCCGTCGCAAGGGCTACCTGCTCGACCCGGCGGACGACAACGTCCTCAGCTTCCTCACCCTGCCGCAGCTGCGCGAGCTGATGGTGCAGCACTGGCCCTGCTTCGAGCCCTACGTCGACGAACGCCGGGACGTGGAACTCGCCCTGGACGAGCTGGAGGTCACCCGCAACGTCGTCTCCCGCAACCGGGCGCTGTCCGAGGCCGTCCTGAACCAGGCCGAGCGGGCGTCGGCGCGGCTCCTGGAGGTGCTCGGCGCGGGCAGCGACGTGCCGTCCGCACGGCGGCTGCCGGTCGACGCGGTGGAGGACCTGGTCGGCGACCGGTACGCCGACGTGGTCGCGGTCCACTCGGACCGGGTCCGGCTGCTGCGCCAGTTCCCCGCCGAGGACCTCTTCGGCAACGCGCGCCGGGTGGACGCCCTCGGTATCGGCCTCAACCTGCTCGTGCAGAACTTCTCCGGCCGGCGCCTGCTGCGGCTGGCCGAGTCCGGCGGCCGGGTGCGGCTGCTCTTCCTGAACCCGGCGTCGAGCGCGATCAAGCGCCGCGAGCGCGAACTCGGCATCAAGCGGGGCGAGCTGAGCCGCGCCGTGGAGATGAACATCCTGCACATGCGCCGGGTGCGCGCCCGGCTGCGGGACCCGGGTGCGTTCGAGATCCAGGTCTTCGACGAGACGCCCCGCTTCACCGCCTACCTGGTCGACGGGGACGGCGTCGACGGGATCGCCGTCGTCCAGTCCTATCTGCGCCGGACGCGGGGGATGGAGGCGCCGGTGCTGGTGCTGCGCAACGGGCGCAACGGCGGCAAGGTCGTGAAGTCGGATCAGCTCGACGAAAGCGGACTTTTCCCCACCTATCGCGAGGAGTTCGAGCTGATGTGGGCGGATTCGCGGCCCGTCTCGTGAACGTCGGCGCCGGGCCGGGCGCGGGCGCAAGCGGAATGCGATCCTCTGATTGTCAGTGGCCCGTGGGAAGGTGGGGACCACTGGGGGACGCACCACCAAGAAGGGGGACCGCCCATGGGCTGGCACCGACAGCTGCTGATCGGCTTCGACCTGGAGACAACGGGCACCGACCCGCGCGAGGCGCGCATCGTCACGGGGGCCGTGATCGAGGTCGTGGGCGGGGAGCCGCGCGGACGTCGGGAGTGGCTGGCCGACCCCGGTGTGGAGATCCCGGCGGACGCGGTGGCGGTGCACGGCATCAGCAACGAGCGGGCGGCCACCGAGGGCCGCCCCGCCGACCAGGTCGCCGACGCTATCGCCGGTGTGCTCGCCGACCACTGGAGGACGGGGGTCCCGGTCGTCGCCTACAACGCGGCCTTCGACCTCACCCTGCTCTCCGCCGAGCTGCGGCGCCACGGACTGCCGTCCCTGCGCGAGCGCCTGGGCGGCCTGGACCCGGCCCCCGTCATCGACCCGTACACCATCGACCGCTCCGTCGACCGGTACCGCCGCGGCAAACGCAACCTGGAAGCGGTCTGCCAGGAGTACGGCGTCCCGCTCGACGCCGCCCACGACGCCACGGCCGACGCCCTCGCCGCGGCCCGCCTGGCCTGCGCGATAGCCGACCGGCACCCCAAGGTCGCGTCCCTCGGCCCGGCCGACCTGCACCACCGTCAGATCGAGTGGTATGCCGAGTGGGCGGCGGACTTCCAGAGCTTCCTGCGCCGCAAGGGCGACGCCACGGCCGTCGTCGACGGCAGATGGCCGGTGCGCGAACCGGCCGACGAGCGGGTCTGACCCGGCCCCGGCGGGCGAGGGGGAGTCAGAAGGGGTACCAGCGCACCGCCGGATCGCCGTCCCGCAGCGACGCCACCCGGCGTCGGAACTCGGCCAGGGCCTTGGGGTTGCCCGGCGCGTGCTGGGCGACCCACGCGCAGCTGGCCGTCTCCCGGGCGCCGCGCAGCACCGCGCAGCCCTCCCACTCGCGCACGTCCCAGCCGTAGGTCCCGGTGAAGCCGTCGTACGCCTCCGCGGGCAGCCCGTAGCGGTCCCGGCTGAGGGCCATCACCACCAGATCGTGCTCGCGCAGGTCGGCGGAGAAGGTCTCCAGGTCGACCAGGACCGGACCGTCGGGGCCGACGTGCACGTTGCGGGGCAGGGCGTCCCCGTGGATCGGGCCCCGCGGCAGATGGGGGGTGAGCGCGGCGGCGGCCGTCGCGAAGCCGTCGCGCCGCTCGCGCAGGAACGCGGCGTCCGCCGGGTCGATCACGTCACCCGCCAGCCGCAGCCAGCGTTCCACGCCACCCAGCAGTTCGCGGGGCGGCAGGTCGAAGGAGGGGGAGGGCAGCGCGTGGACCAGCCGGAGCAGGGCGGCCACGTCCCGCGGCTCGGTGGGCCGCACCGGGTCCGGCAGCCGTCGCCACAGCGTCACCGGGTGCCCGTCGACGAAGAGCGCCGTGGGGTCGGCCGCCCGCACCGCCGGCACACCGGCCTCCTCCAGCCACACCGCCACGGCCAGTTCCCGGCGTGCCCGGTCGAGCAGCTCGGCGTCGCGACCCACCTTGACCGCCAGGTCGCCGGCGACGAACACCGCGTTCTCGCCCAGGGCGAGCAGCCGCGCCTCCCTCACCGGGCCGGAGAGCACTCCCGCCGCGGCCAGCACCTCCCGAGCCCGTGCCTCGTCCATCGTCCCGCGCCTCCGTGTCCCTGTCCGTGTCGTCGGCCGGGTCCGCCGGGCCGGCCGGATCCGCCGGGTCCGTCCGGCCCGCGGGGTCCGTCCGGTCCGCCGCAATCCCGCCATCCGTCGGCCAGTGTCGCATTCGCACTGGTGGGAGGGTATGTCCGGGCCCTTGACGGGGCCCGGCGCCTTCACGACCATGGCCAGGCCCGTCCTGGCCGCGCGAAGGGGCTGATCATGTGACACCGGTGACCGATCCGATAGGCCCGGCGCGCCGCGCGTCCGGCGCGAAGCGGCCCCGGCCCGGTCCCGACCACGGCGCCTGGTTCCTGGTGCTGCCCGCGCTGATCCCCATCCTGGTGCTCAGCGTCGGGCCGCTGCTCTACGGCGTCCTGCTGGCCTTCACCGACGCGCAGTCGGGACGTACGGAGCCCACCCGGTGGATCGGCACCCTGAACTTCCAGGACCTGATGCACGACACCCTGTTCTGGGAGTCGTTCCGCATCGGGCTCGTGTGGGCCGTGGGGGTGACGGTGCCGCAGTTCCTGCTCGCCCTCGGCCTCGCCCTGCTGCTCAACCAGAACCTGCGGCTGCGCTGGCTGGCCCGGGCCCTCGCGATCGTTCCCTGGGCGATGCCCGAGGTCGTCGTCGGCATCATGTGGCGGCTGGTCTACAACCCGGACGCGGGCATCCTCAACGAGACGCTGCGCGACCTCGGCCTCGGCGACGGCCGCGACTGGCTCAGCGGCCTCGCCACCGCCCTGCCCGCCGTCATCGTCGTCGGCGTCTGGGCCGGCATGCCCCAGACGACGGTCGCCCTGCTCGCCGGGTTGCAGAACACCCCGCGCGAGCTGCACGAGGCCGCCGCGGTCGACGGCGCCGGAGCCTGGCGCCGCTTCCGCACGGTCACCTGGCCCGCCCTCAGACCCGTCGCGCTCGCCATCACCGCGCTCAACCTCATCTGGAACTTCAACGCCTTCGCCCTGGTCTACGTGCTGACCAGCGGAGGCCCGGGCGGCCGGACCCGGCTGCCCATGCTGTTCGCCTACGAGGAAGCCTTCCGGTACGGGCAGTTCGGCTACGCGGCGGCGATGGGCTGCGTCATGGTGGCCGTCGTCTCGGTGCTGCTGGCGGTCTTCCTCGCCGGCCGGCTCAGGGGCGGACTCAAGGAAGGCGGCGTCGCATGAGGACCTCGACCGGTGCCCGCGCCGGGCAGTACGCCGCGCTGCTCGCCTACCTCGTCTTCCTGGTCTTCCCGTTCCTCTGGCTGATCTCCACCGCGTTCAAACCGCCGCAGGAGCTGGCCGGTCTCCACCCCACGTGGATTCCGAAGGACCCCACCCTCGACAACTTCCGGCAGGCCTTCGACGAGCAGCCGTTGCTGCGCGCCGCCCTCAACTCCCTGGTGGCCGCGCTCGGCGCCGCGCTGATCGCCGTGGTGATCGCCACCCCGCTGGCGTACGTCATGGCCCGCCACCGCTCCCGGCTCACCAGTGCGGCGACGGGATGGGTGGTGGTCAGCCAGGCCTTCCCCTTCGTCCTGGTGATCATCCCGCTCTTCCTGGTGCTGAAGAACCTGCAGTTGATCAACTCCGTGCCGGGACTGGTGATGGTGTACGTCGTGTGGTCGCTGCCGTTCGCCTTGTGGATGCTCACCGGGTACGTCCGGGCCGTGCCGCCCGAACTGGAGGAGGCGGCGGCGGTGGACGGCGCCGGGCGGCTGCGCACGCTCGTCTCGGTCACCGCGCCGCTGCTCGCGCCGGGCATCGTGGCCACGGCGCTGTTCGCGTTCATCACCGCGTGGAACGAGTTCTTCTTCGCGCTGGTGCTGCTGAAGACTCCGGAGAAACAGACCCTGCCGGTGATCCTCACCCACTTCATCGGCGCCGAGGGCGTCGCCGACCTGGGCCCGCTCGCGGCGGCGGCCTTCCTCGCGACGCTGCCCTCCCTGCTGGTCTTCGCCCTCATCCAGCGACGGATCACCGGCGGCATGCTGGCCGGGGCGGTGAAGAGCTGATGCGCACGAGGACCGCGACCCTGCTGCTCTCCCTCGCCCTGCTGCTCGCCGGCTGCACGGACGGCGACGACTCCGCGGACGGCCGCGTCACGCTGCGCTTCCAGTCGCTCGCCTGGCAGGAGGAGTCCGTGGCGGCCACCAAGGAGCTGGTGCGCGAGTGGAACGCCACGCACCCGGGCGTGCGGGTCGAGTACGTCCAGGGCAGCTGGGACAGCGTCCACGACCAGCTCCTCACCGCCTTCGAGGGCGGCGAGGCGCCCGACGTCATCCACGACGCCTCCGACGACCTCGCGGACTTCGCCTACGGCGGCTACCTCGCCGACCTCTCGGACCTGCTGCCCGAGCGGCTGGAGGCGGACATCCCGCGGCGGACGTGGGAGACGGTCACCTTCGGCGACGGCGTCTACGGCGTGCCCTTCCTCCAGGAACCGCGCGTCCTGATCGCCAACGCCGACCTGCTGCGGGAGTCGGGCGTGCGGATACCGACACCCGAACGCCCCTGGACCTGGCCGGAGTTCCGGCGGGTGACGAAGCAGCTGAGCGGCGACGGGCGGTACGGCGTGGCCTGGCCGCTCAAGGAGCCGGTGTCGGCCACGCTCAACCTGTCGCTGTCCACCGGCGGACAGCTCTTCCACCGCGGCGCCGACGGCAAGGTCACCGTCCGGTTCGAGGAGGCCGACCAGGTCGTGCCCCGCACCGTCCGCGACCAGGTCAACACCGACCACAGCGCCTCCGCCACCACCCTGGGCAGCGGCGGCTCCGACACCCTGCCCGGCTTCTTCGCGGGCAAGTACGCGATGGTGCCGCTCGGCTTCGCCTACCGCCAGCAGATCGCGCAGCAGGCACCCGACGGCTTCGACTGGCAGGTGCTGCCCGCGCCGGCCGGCGCCGAAGGGCTCGACCAGGGCGTCAGTCCGCAGACGCTGTCGATCGCCGAGGACAGCCCGCACAAGGAGGAGGCCGCCGCGTTCGTCGACTTCCTCCTCACGCCGGACAACATGGTGCGCCTCGCCCTCGGCGACTGGATGCTGCCCACCGGCACCGAGGCCCTGAAGGACCCCGCCCTGCACACGTCCGAGCACGGCTGGGCCACCGGCACCGCCCTCGCCGCCCACCTGCGCCCGGCGCCCGCCCAGTCCGTCCGGGGCTACCCCGAGTGGAAGGACAAGGTGGCGACCCCGGCGCTCCAGGAGTACTACAGCGGGGCGATCGGCCTCGGCGAGCTGCGCGGGAGGCTGGAGGACGACGGCAACCTCGTCCTCGCCCGCTACCAACGCTGACCGTCCCGTGCCCGACCGTCGGCCGTCGGTCACCGGTCGTCGGATATCGGCCTTCGGCGGCCCGTGACGCGGATAATCCGTTGCCCGGCCGCTGAGGCACCGCCTAGGGTCGGCCCCGTGGGAGCCTTCAACGCGATCTACAACTCCGGTCCCGGCCGGGGCTGCACGCACTCCGTCAGGATGCGTCGCCGTCCCGGAGCCCTGACCGGCCCGGGGACCCCCCGCCGCTGACGCAGCGCGGCGGGCTGAGCCTCCGCATCTCCTTTCCCCCTCGTCTTCCGGTCAGGGCCTTCGCATGCCCTTTTTCCCTGCACGGAAGACAAGGACCGCAGGCCATGGCCCGCCCCACCCAGCGTGCCCGCACGCTCTCGCAGAACTTCCTCGCCGATCGCGCCGCCGCCTCACACGTCGCCCGGCTGACCGCCCCCGACCCCCGGCACCCGCCGCTCGTCCTCGAAGTGGGCGCCGGCAAGGGCGCCCTCACCGAGCCGCTCGCCCGCCGCAGCCGGGAGCTGCACGCCTACGAGATCGACTCCCGGCTCGTCCCCGGGTTGCGCACCCGCTTCGCCACCACCCCCCATGTCCGCGTCGTCGAAGGCGACTTCCTAGCCGCGCGGGCCCCCCGGACGCCCTTCTCCGTCGCCGGGAACGTGCCCTTCTCCCGCACGGCGGACATCGTCGACTGGTGCCTCGGCGCACCCACCCTCACCGACGCCACCCTGATCACCCAGCTGGAGTACGCGCGCAAGCGCACCGGGGACTACGGCCGTTGGACCCTCCTGACGGTCCGCACCTGGCCCCGCCACGAGTGGCGCCTGATGGGACGCGTCAGCCGCCACGGATTCCGCCCGGCGCCCCGCGTCGACGCCGGCGTCCTGCGGATCGAACGCCGTTCCACCCCCCTGCTCCCCGGCGCCGCCCTGCCCGGCTGGTGGGATCTGGTCGAGCTGGGCTTCTCGGGAGTCGGCGGCTCGCTGCACGCGTCCCTGCGCCGGGCGCACCCCCGGCGCCGGGTCGACGCGGCGTTCCGGGCGGCCAGGCTGGACCCCGGGGTGCTCGTCGGCGAGGTGGCACCGGCGCGGTGGCTGCGGCTGCACGAGGAGCTGGCGGCGTGAGAAGAAGCGATTTGCACGAGACGTATCGTCTTGACTACGCTCCGCGCATGCACGATCCCGCTCATATCGCCATGTTTTCCATCGCCGCGCACGGCCACGTGAATCCGAGCCTGGAAGTGATCCGGGAACTCGTCGCGCGCGGGCACCGGGTGACCTACGCGATCCCGCCGCTCTTCGCCGAGAAGGTCGCCGAGACGGGCGCCGAACCCAAGCTGTGGAAGAGCACGCTGCCCGGCCCCGACGCCGACCCGGACGCCTGGGGGACCACACTGCTGGACAACGTCGAGCCGTTCCTCGACGACGCCATCCAGGCACTCCCGCAGCTGGTCGAGGCGTACGAGGGCGACGAGCCGGACCTGGTCCTGCACGACATCACCTCGTACCCGGCCCGCGTCCTCGCCCACCGCTGGGGAGTCCCCGCCGTCTCGCTCTCGCCGAACCTGGTCGCCTGGGAGGGGTACGAGGAGGAGGTCGGCCGGCCGACGTGGGAGGAGCCGCTGAAGACGGAGCGCGGCCGGGCGTACGACGCCCGCTTCCGCGGCTGGCTGAAGGAGAACGGGATCACCGAGGACCCCGACCCCTTCGTCGGCCGTCCCGGCCGGTCGCTGGTGCTCATCCCGAAGGTGCTCCAGCCGCACGCCGACCGGGTCGACGAGAAGACGCACACCTTCGTCGGCGCCTGCCAGGGCGACCGCGCCGCCGAGGGCGACTGGCGGCGTCCCGAGGGCGCGGAGAAGGTCGTCCTCGTCTCGCTCGGGTCCTCCTTCACCAAACGGCCGGCGTTCTACCGGGCGTGCGTCGAGGCGTTCGGCGAACTGCCCGGCTGGCACGTGGTGCTCCAGATCGGCCGGCACGTCGACGCCGCCGAGCTGGGCGACGTACCGGGCAACGTGGAGGTCCGTTCCTGGGTGCCGCAGCTGGCGATCCTCAAGCAGGCCGACCTGTTCGTCACGCACGCGGGCGCGGGCGGCAGCCAGGAAGGTCTCGCCACGGCCACGCCGATAATCGCGGTGCCGCAGGCCGTGGACCAGTTCGGCAACGCGGACATGCTCCAGGGGCTCGGCGTCGGCCGCCACCTGCCCACCGAGGAGGCCACCGCCGAGGCGCTGCGCACCGCGGCCCTCGCCCTGGTCGGGGACCCGGAGGTGGCCCGGCGGCTGAAGGAGATCCAGGCCGAGATGGCCAGGGAGGGCGGCACCCGGCGGGCCGCCGACCTCATCGAGGCGGAGCTGGCGGCGGCGAGGACCTGACCGGGCCGGGGGAGGGGACGCCGAGGGCCCGCCGGTTCCACGGAACCGGCGGGCCCTCCGTTCGCTTTCGGTGCCGGGGACGCTCAGACCCCGATCCGCTCGCCCCGCTCCCCGCGCTCGCCCTCGTCGTCCCGGGCCGCGGGCACGACCGCCTCGGGCGTCTCGTCGTGGGTGAGGTCGGGCAGCCGGTGCAGCCACTTCGGCAGGTACCAGTTGCGCTCGCCCAGCAGGGCCATCACGGCCGGCAGCAGGACGCCCCGGATGACCGTCGCGTCGATCAGCACCGCCGCCGCCAGGCCCACGCCCATCTGCTTCATGGACTGCATGGACAGCGTGCCGAAGATGGCGAAGACGGCGACCATGATGACCGCGGCGCTGGTGACGACGCCGGCCGTGGTGACCACCCCGTGCCGGATCGCGTCCCCGGTGGTCCGGCCGCGCAGCCGCGCCTCGCGGATCCGCGAGACCACGAACACGTGGTAGTCCATCGACAGACCGAACAGGATCACGAAGAGGAACAGCGGCAGCCAGGAGATGATGGCGCCGACCCCCTCCGCGCCCACCAGCGAGGCGCCCCAGCCGTGCTGGAAGACGGCGACCAGGATGCCGTAGGCCGCGCCCACCGACAGCAGGTTGAGCACGATCGAGGTCAGCGCGATCGTCAGCGAGCGGAACGACAGCAGCATCAGCGCGAAGGCGAAGATCACCACGAACACGAAGACGGGGAGGACCGAGCCGACGAGCTGGTCGTTGAAGTCCTTCGACCCGGCGACCTGCCCGGTGATGGGGGCCTCGACGCCGTCGACCTCGCCGAGCGTCGCCGGCCGTACCTCGTCGCGCAGCCGGTCCAGGCTCTCGCCCGCCTTGTCCAGGTCCGAGCCCCCGACCAGCGGGACGTACACCAGGGCGACGTTCCGCTCGTCGTGCATCACGACGTCGACCGGGCCGCGCGAGGCCCCGGAACCGACCGCCCGCTCACGGAACTCGGCGAGCGCGTCCCTGACCTCGGGCGCGTTGATGTCGTCGGCCTTCACGACCACCTCGGCCGGGTCGGAACCGCCGGGGAAGGCCTCGTTGACGCGGTTGTACGTCTGGACGATCGGCAGCGAGTCGCCGAACTCCTGGTCCAGCGTCAGGTTCTGCGTCTTCATGCCGAGCGCGGGCGCGGCGACGGCCAGCAGGGCGCCGGTCGCCACGGCGGCGGCGAGCACCGGCTTGGCGAGCACCCGGTCCAGCACGGCCGTCCAGAACCGGCTGCCCTCGCCGGCGCCGTTCCTCCCGCGCCGGCGCAGGAAGGGGATGCGGCCCTTCTCGACCCGCTCACCCAGCAGCGACAGCAGCGCGGGCAGCACCGTCACCGAACCGACCATCGCGACCGCGACGACCATCAGCGAGGCCAGACCCATCGCCTCGAACTCGGCGATGCCCGTGAAGAGCATGCCCGCCATCGCCACGCACACCGTGACACCGGAGACGACGATCGCCCGGCCACTGGTGGCGGCGGCGATGCGCAGGGCCGTCTGCGCGTCCCGCCCGGCGGCGCGCTCCTCGCGTTCGCGGCGCAGGTAGAACAGGCAGTAGTCGACGCCGACGGCCAGGCCGACCAGCAGCATCACCGAGTTGGCGGTCTCGCTCATCGGCTGGAAGTGGCTGACCAGCCCCATCAGCCCCATCGTCGCCACGATCGCGGTGATCGCCAGCGCCACCGGGACGAGCGCCGCCACCAGCGCGCCGAACGCGACGAGCAGGATGCCGAGGGCCACCGGCACCGCGGAGTACTCGGCCTTCTTGAAGTCGTCGCCGAACGCGTCGTCGAACGTCTTCATCATGCTGGCGCCGCCGATCTCCTCGATCCGCAGCGAGCCGTGCTCCTCCTGGACGCCCTCGACGGCCTTTAGCATCGGCTCGACCCGTTCGCCCGCGGTGTCCGCCTCGCCGCGCATGTCGAACTGGACCAGCGCGCTGCGGCCGTCCTTCGAGATCGTCTTCGTGTCGTACGGGGAGGACACGCCGGTGACCTCGCCGGTGTCCTCCACCGCCGCCATCACCGCGGTCACCGCGGCACGGAACTCGGCGTCGGTGGCCTTGAGCCCGCCGTCCTTCGCCTGGACCAGGACGGTCTCACCGGCCGGCTCCTCGATCCCGGCGTCCTCGATGATCCTCGCGGCGGTGTGCGTCTCACCGCTCAGCTGGTCGCTGTCCTTGACGTCGACCCGCCCGGCCGCCGAGCCGAGCCCCATCGCCAGGACGACGAACAGCACCCAGATCCCGACGGCAGCCCATCGGTGCCGGGCACTCCAGCCGCCGGCCCGGGCGGCTATGCCCCGCACCCGTGTTTCTCTCCCCATGACGGGCTTGCCCCCTTGTGAGCGGTGACAGCCCCCTGCCGTCACCTTCCTCCTCGAAGGTAGGGGCCGGATAAAGCCATCTCGTCGTGCTCCCCGGTGACCCGCGGCGGCGCCGGCTCATCCCCTTGTACCGACGTTCCTCACCGCTGAGGAGGACATGGTCCCCTACATCTATCGGGACCGGTCCGGGTGGTGACCGGGGCGCGGCGCCCTCCCTGCGTCTTTCGAAGAGTTGTTGAATAAGTCACAGGCGCGCGTAGTGGTTGAAGCCCGCGCACCGCATCGGCGAGAGTGGCGCGCACGTCCGCCCGGCGCGGACGCGGCCGTCGTGCCCACCCCCACGGGGCACGACGGCCGCCTTATGGTGTGCGCATGACGACGATGTACGCGGCGCTGCTGCGCGGGGTCAACGTGGGCGGCGCGAGGAAGCTCCCGATGGCGGAGCTGCGCGCCCTCCTGGCGGATCTCGGCCACGACCGTGTGAGCACCTATCTCCAGAGCGGGCAGGCCGTGTTCGCGTCCGGCGGCGGCGACGAGGAGTCCCTGGCCGCCGAGTTGTCGTCGGCGATCGAGAAGCGCTTCGGCTTCGCCGTGGACGTGCTCGTGCGCGACCACGCCTATCTGCAGGGCATCGCGGACGCCTGCCCGTTCCCGGCCTCCGACCTGGAGGCCAAGCAACTCCACGTCACCTACTTCTCCGCGCCGGTGGACGAGGAACGCTTCGCGGCGATCGACCGGGCGGGCTTCCTCCCCGAGGAGTTCCGCCTCACCGACCGCGCCCTCTACCTCTACGCACCCGACGGCCTGGGCCGCTCCAAGCTCGCCGAGGCCCTCGCCAGGCCCCGCGTGACCAAGGGCCTGACCGCCACCACCCGCAACTGGAACACCGTCGTCAAGCTGGTGGAGATGACCTCCGCCTAGCGCACCGACGGGCCCCGCACGCATACGGGCGCGAGGTCAGGCGCCCACCGCCGTCAGCACCGGTGCCCGCGCCTGGTCGTACCGGCGCAGCAGCACCCGCGCCACCTCCGGCGCGGGACCGAGGACGTCGGCCAGTACGTCGGCCCCGGCCGCACCCCGCGCGATGCGGTCCGGCAGGAACCCGGGGGCCAGGACGTAGGGGGCGACGGCGACGCGCGGGCAGCCCAGCTCCCGCAGTTCCCGTACCGCGTCCTCGGTGCGGGGGAGGGATGCGGAGGCGAACGCAGGCCGCACGGCGCACCAACCGGTGTGCCGCCACTCCCGCGCGATTTCTGCGATCACTGCGATCGCCTCCGGGTCGGAGGACCCCGCCGAGGCCAGCACGACCCCGGTCGAGGACTTGTCGGCGGGCGTCAGGCCCGCCTCGTACAGGCGCCGTTCCAGCGCCGACAGCAGCAGGGGGGAGGGGCCGAGTACGTCCGCCTGCCGGATCCGCAGGCGCGGCGGCGCGTCCGCGAGGACCGCCGGGATGTCCGCCTTGGCGTGGAAGGCGCGGGTCAGCAGCAGCGGCAGCGCCACCACGTCCCGCACGCCCTCCGTCTCCAGGGACTCCAGCACGCCCTGCACCGAGGGCACGTTGAAGTCCAGGAAGCCGGTCTCCACCCGGACGTCCGGCCTCAGCGCCCTGACCCGGCGGACCAGGGCGTGCACGGTCGCGGCGTGCCGCGGGTCGCGGCTGCCGTGGGCGATGACCAGGAGGACCGGAGCGGACACGACGTCGTCAGCCCTTCACCAGCAGGCCGCGGCTGCGCAGCACCCACCGCTCCAGCGGGCTGAAGATCAGCAGGTCGATGGCGATGCCCACGGTCAGGATCAGCAGGATGGCCTCGAAGACCATGGCCATGTCGCTGGCGTTGCGACCGTTCTCCAGCAACTGGCCGAGGCCCACCCCGAGGTCGGGGAAGGAGGCGATGATCTCGGCGGCCATCAGGGACCGCCAGGAGAACGCCCAGCCCTGCTTCAGACCGGCGACGTAACCCGGCAGCGCGGCCGGGAGGACGACGTGCCAGGTGCCCTTCAGCCCCGTCGCGCCCAGCGTGCGGCCGGCGCGCAGGAAGAGCGGGGACACCTGGTCCACGCCCGACACCAGGCCGTTGGCGATGGACGGCACCGCGCCGAGCAGGATCACCGCGTACATCATCTTGTCGTTCAGGCCCAGCCAGATCACGGCCGGCGGCACCCAGGCCACCGAGGGCAGCGACTGGAGCCCGGACAGGATCGGGCCGATCGCCGCGCGCACGAACTTCACCCGCGCCACCAGCAGCCCCAGCGGGGTGCCGATCAGCAGCGCGAGGCAGAAGCCGAACAGACCGCGCGAGACGCTGGTCCAGATGTAACCGAGCAGCTCGCCCTCCAGCCACGCCTGGCGGACCACGTCCCACACCGCGGACGGGGCGGGCAGCTTGGTCGGGTCGTCGACCACCTCGAAGGAGACGAGTCCCTGCCACACCGCCAGCACCAGCAGGACGGCGAGGGCGGGCGGCAGGATCTTCTCCACGAAGGTCTGCCGGAAGGGCTTGCGGCGCTGCTGCACCGTCTCCAGTGCGTCCAGGCCGGCCTCCAGACCGGCGAGGTCGCCGCCGTCCCCGGCCCCCGTGTCCTTCGCCGGGCGGGTCGTGTCAGTGCTGGCCATGGCGGCGGATCTCCCCACGCAGTTCTTCGGTGATCTCGACGGACAGCTCCGCCACCTCGGTGTCCTCGATGCGGCGCGGGTGCGGAATGCCGACCGTCCACTCGCGGGCGATGCGCCCGGGGCGGGAGGAGAGCAGCACCACGCGCTCGGCGAGCCGGACGGCCTCGCGCACGTTGTGCGTGACGAACAGGACGGACAGCCGGGTCTCGCGCCAGATCCGGGTCAGCTCGTCGTGCAGCACGTCCCGGGTGATGGCGTCCAGCGCCGCGAACGGCTCGTCCATCAGCAGCAGCTTGCTCTCCTGGGCGAGTGCCCGGGCCAGCGCGACCCGCTGGCGCATACCGCCCGACAGCTCGTGCACCCGCTTGCCGTGGGCGCCCTTCAGCCGGACGAGTTCGAGCAGCTCCTCCGCCTTCTCCCGGCGTTCGGCCTTGGGCACGCCCCGCAGCTTCAGGGCGAGTTCGATGTTCTTGCCCGCGGTCAGCCACGGGAACAGGGCGTGCTCCTGGAACATCAGGGCCGGCCGCCCGTCCGTGGAGATCGCGCCGGCGCTCGGCCGGTCCAGCCCCGCCACCAGGTTCAGCAGCGTGGACTTGCCGCACCCGGATGCCCCCAGGAGGGTGACGAACTCGCCGGGCGCGACATCGAGGGTGATGTCGTCCAGCACGAGCTGCTGCCCGGCGGGGCCCGGGAACGACTTCGAGACGTGCTCGATCCGGGCCGCGTGCGTGACCGCCGCGGTGCCCTCGTCGGCCTTGGCGAGCGTCGTGGTCGTGGCCATGGTCGTCACCTCCTGGGGATGGTCGGGATCCGGCTACTTGGCGCCGAGACCGGCGTCGTCGACCGCGGGCCTGCCCTCGGCCCCGAGGACCTTGTTGAGCGGCCGGAGGTCGTAGATGCCCTGAAGGTCGGGCTCGTCCAGCAGGCCCGCCTTCACGGCGTGCTCGGCCTGGGCGTCGAGGGTGGCGGCCAACGGGTCGTCGGTGACCTCGATCGACTGCCACGCCGGGTCCAGGACCTCGGCCGGCAGGGCCTTGCCCGTGTCCTTCTCCAGCTGCCGGTTGGCCGCGGCCTTCGCCTCGTCCGGGTTGGCCTTGATCCACTCGTTGGTCTCGACCGAGGCCTTCAGCACGGCCTCGACGGCCTTCGGGTGCTCCTCGAGGAACTTCTGCGACACGATGATGTTCGTGATCACGAACTTCTCGTCCGGCCACAGCGTCGACTCGTCCAGCAGCACCTTGCCGCCCTCGGCGACCAGCTTGGACGCGGTCGGCTCCGGCACCCAGGCACCGTCCAGGGAACCCGCCTTGTAGGCGTCGGGCGTGACCTTGTTGTCGCTGCGGACGACCGTCACGTCGCCCTTGCCGCTCTGCGCGTCGACCTTCCAGCCCTGCTCGGCGACCCAGTTGAGGAACGCCACGTCCTGCGTGTTGCCGAGCTGCGGGGTGGCGATGCGCTTGCCCTTGACGTCCTTCACCGACTTGATCTTCTCGGGGTTCACCACCAGCTTCACCCCGCCCGAGGCCGAACCGCCGATGATCCGCAGGTTCTTGCCGCCGGACTTGGTGTACCCGTTGATCGACGGGGAGGGGCCGATCCAGCCGATGTCGATGGACCCGGAGTTCAGGGCCTCGATCTCGGACGGGCCGGCGTTGAAGGTCGCGTACTTGGCCTCGGTGGCGCCCAGCGCCTTCTGGAAGAAGCCCTTCTGGTTGCCGACCAGGGCGGTGGCGTGGGTGACGTTGCCGAAGTAGCCGATGCGGACGGAGTCGAGACCGTCGATCTTCTCGGCGCCGGCGGCGACCTTCGCGGTGTCCTCGTCCTCGGCCTGGGAGCCGTATCCGCAGGCGGCGAGGGTGAGGAGCGGCAGGGCGGCCATGACCGCGAGGGTGCGGCGCAGAGCGGTGGTGGCAGGCACGGGAGGCTTTCCTCTCGTTGGCCCGGCGGTCACGCCTGTCGGTGGGTCCGAGGTGTCAGGTCGTGGCCGGGAGGTCGGCTGGTCTTCGGCTGTGCGGGTGGGGGGTGTGGGCGCGCGAGCGGTGCGCGTACGTCACCGCGCACATCGCCCGACCCCGCCCTGCCCGCTGCCGAGGGAGCCGCTGCCGACGCGGCCGCCCTCCTTGGCGAACGTGGAGTAGAAGTCCGGGGAACGCATGCTCAGAAGTCCCACCCGTCGTCGTCCGCCGCGTCCTTGACCGGCTCCGGCGCGGCGAAGGACTCGCCGACCATCCCGGCGGTGAGCGTGGTGCCGTCACTCGGGTCGATCAGGATGAACGACCCGGTGCGGCGGGAGTCCGCGTAGGAGTCGGCGGGCAGCGGCTCCGCGGTGCGGATCTTCACCCGGCCGATGTCGTTGGCGACGAGCTGACCGGGGTGCGGGTGCAGGGACAGGTCGTCCAGCGTGAGCCGGGCCGGGATGTCCTTGACGATCGCCTTGACCGTGCGGGTGCCGTGCTTGATGAGCACGCGGTGGCCCACGGTGAGCGGCGCGTCGGCGACGTGGCAGACCGTGGCCTCGACGTCCTGGCTGGTGGCGGGGGCGTCCTTGCTGGGCACGATCAGGTCCCCGCGCGAGACGTCGATGTCGTCCTCCAGCAGCAAGGTCACCGACTGCGGCGTCCACGCGGTGTCGACCGCGGCGCCGAGCACGTCGATGCCGGACACCGTCGAGGTGCGGCCCGACGGCAGCACGGTGACCGGGTCGCCGACGCGGAAGGTGCCCGCGGCGATCTGGCCCGCGTAGCCGCGGTAGTCGGGGTGCTCGGCGGTCTGCGGCCGGATCACGTACTGCACGGGCAGCCGGGCGTGGCAGTGCGCCAGGTCGTGGCTGACCGGGACGGTCTCCAGGTGCTCCAGCACCGTCGGGCCGCCGTACCAGTCCATGACCGCCGACGGCTCCACCACGTTGTCGCCCGCGAGCGCCGAGATGGGGATCGCGGTGACCTCCGGGACGCCCAGCTCGGTCGCGTACGCCGTGAACTCCTCGGCGATGGCGGCGAACACGGGCTCCCGGTAGTCGACCAGATCCATCTTGTTGACGGCGAGGACGACGTGCGGGACCCGCAGCAGGGCGGCGATCGCGGCGTGCCGGCGGGTCTGCTCGACGACGCCGTTGCGCGCGTCGACCAGGATCACCGTCAGCTCCGCCGTGGAGGCGCCGGTGACCATGTTCCGGGTGTACTGCACGTGCCCCGGGGTGTCGGCCAGGATGAACCGGCGGCGCGGGGTGGCGAAGTAGCGGTAGGCCACGTCGATGGTGATGCCCTGCTCCCGCTCGGCCCGCAGGCCGTCGGTGAGCAGCGCGAGGTCCGGGGCCTCCTGACCGCGGCTGGCGGAGGCCCGCTCCACGGCCTCCAGCTGGTCGGTGAGGATCGACTTGGAGTCGTGCAGCAGACGACCCACCAGGGTGGACTTGCCGTCGTCGACGGACCCGGCGGTGGCGAACCGCAGCAGGGTGGTCTCGGACAGCTGCTCGACGGGTTCGGCGGTGCTGGTCATGGCTAGAAGTACCCCTCGCGCTTGCGGTCTTCCATCGCGGCCTCGGACATCTTGTCGTCGGCGCGTGTGGCGCCGCGCTCGGTGAGCCGGGAGGCGGCGATCTCGGCGATCACCTTCTCGATGCCGTCGGCGTCGGAGTCGACGGCTCCGGTGCAGGACATGTCACCGACGGTGCGGTAGCGGACCCGCCGCTTCTCCACCGTCTCGCCGTCCTTCGGGCCGCCCCACTCACCGGCCGTCAGCCACATCCCGGACCGGGCGAAGACCTCCCGCTCGTGGGCGTAGTAGATGTCCGGCAGCTCGATGCCCTCACGAGCGATGTACTGCCACACGTCCAGCTCGGTCCAGTTGGACAGCGGGAAGACCCGGACGTGCTCGCCGGGGGCGTGCCGGCCGTTGTACAGGTTCCACAGCTCGGGGCGCTGGCGGCGCGGGTCCCACTGGGAGAACTCGTCGCGCAGCGAGAACACCCGCTCCTTGGCGCGGGCCTTCTCCTCGTCGCGGCGCCCGCCGCCGAAGACGGCGTCGAACCGCTCCGCCTGGATCTTCTCGGTCAGCGGCAGGGTCTGCAGCGGGTTGCGGGTGCCGTCCGGACGCTCCTTGAGCACCCCGCGGTCGATGTAGTCCTGGACGGAGGCGACGTGCAGGCGCAGCCCGTGCCGCTCCACCGTGCGGTCGCGGTACTCCAGGACCTCCGGGAAGTTGTGCCCGGTGTCCACGTGCAGCAGCGAGAAGGGGACCGCCGCGGGGGCGAACGCCTTCAGCGCCAGGTGCAGCATGACGATGGAGTCCTTGCCGCCGGAGAAGAGGATCACCGGCCGTTCGAACTCGCCCGCCACCTCGCGGAAGATGTGCACCGCCTCGGACTCGAGGGCGTCGAGGTGGGAGAGGGTGTACGGGCCCGCCGTCCCCTCCACCGCTGCGACGGTCGTCGTCATGCCAGTCCCCTTTCGGTGAGCAGGGCGTGGACCGCCGCGGCGGACTCCTGCACGGTCTGGTCCTGCGACTCGACGCGCAGGTCGGGCGCGACGGGCTCCTCGTACGGGTCGTCGACCCCGGTGAGCCCGGTCAGCTCGCCCGCGGCCTGCTTGGCGTACAGGCCCTTCACGTCGCGCACCGAGCAGACCTCGACCGGGGTCGCCACGTGCACCTCCACGTACGCCGTGCCGTTCGCCTCGTGCCGTTTGCGGACGGCGTCCCGGCTGTCCGCGTAGGGGGCGATCACCGGGACCAGCGCGGTGACGCCGTTGCGGGCGAGCAGTTCGGCGACGAAGCCGATCCGCTGCACGTTGGTGTGCCGGTCCTCGCGGCTGAAGCCGAGGCCCGCCGAGAGGAACTCGCGGATCTCGTCGCCGTCGAGCAGCTCCACGCGCCGGCCCTCCGCCCGGAGGCGGTCGGCCAGCTCGTACGCGATGGTGGTCTTGCCGGCACTGGGCAGACCCGTGAGCCAGACGGTGGCTCCGGTCGTCACAGGGTTCTCCTGAAGATCAGTGGTCGTCGTCATGTCAGCCGTGCAGTCCGCACTCGGTCTTGGAACGGCCCGCCCAGCGGCCGGCGCGGGCGTCCTCGCCCTCCAGCACGCGGCGGGTGCAGGGCGCGCAGCCCACGGAGGCATAGCCGTCCGTCAGCAGCGGGTTGGTGAGGACTCCGTGCTCGTCGACGTACGTTTGCACATCTTCCTGTGACCACTTGGCGATGGGGGATACCTTCACCTTCCGCCGCTTCTCGTCCCAGCCGACGACGGGGGTGTTCGCGCGGGTCTCGGACTCGTCGCGGCGCAGGCCGGTCGCCCAGGCCTGGTAACCCTTCAGACCCTCCTCCAGCGGCTTGACCTTGCGCAGCGCGCAGCACAGGTCGGGGTCGCGGTCGTGCAGCCTCGGGCCGTACTCGGCGTCCTGCTCGGCGACCGTCTGCCGCGGGGTGAGCGTGATGACGTTGACGTCCATCACGGCCTCCACCGCGTCCCGGGTGCCGATGGTCTCCGGGAAGTGGTAGCCGGTGTCGAGGAACACCACGTCCACGCCGGGCAGGGCGCGGGAGGCCAGGTGGGCGACGACCGCGTCCTCCATCGAGGAGGTCACGCAGAAGCGGCTGCCGAACGTCTCGGCCGCCCACCGGAGGATGTCCAGCGCGGAGGCGTCCTCCAGCTCGCGGCCCGCCCGCTCGGCCAGCGCCTTGAGTTCCTCGGTCGTACGCTCTTCCTGAACCGCCGTCATATCGGTTCCCCTCCCGTGGAGTTGGGCTGAAGACCCCGGGCGAGGAGCCCGAGGAACTTCAACTGGAATGCGCGGTTGCACGCCCCGCATTCCCAGGCCCCGTGACCGTCCTCGTGCGGACGCAGGTCCTCGTCGCCGCAGTAGGGGCAGTAGAACGGCGCGGCGCGCTCGCTCATGACAGGGCCTCCTCGGTGGCGCGGGCCGCCCAGGTGGCGAAGCGCTCGCCGTCCTCGCGCTCGGCCTCGTAGCGCTTGAGTACGCGCTCCACGTAGTCCGGCAGCTCCTCCGCCGTGACCTTGAGTCCGCGCACCTTGCGGCCGAAGCCCGGCTCCAGTCCCAGGGCGCCGCCCAGGTGGACCTGGTAGCCCTCGACCTGCTCGCCTTCGGCGTTCAGGACCAGCTGGCCCTTGAGACCGATGTCCGCGGTCTGGATGCGGGCGCAGGCGTTGGGGCAGCCGTTGAGGTTGATGGTGAGGGGCTCGTCGAACTCCGGGAGCCGGCGCTCCAGCTCGTCGATCAGCGAGGCGCCGCGCGCCTTGGTCTCGACGATGGCGAGCTTGCAGAACTCGATGCCGGTGCAGGCCATGGTGCCGCGCCGGAAGGTGGAGGGCCGGGCGGTGAGGTCCAGCGCCTCCAGGGACTCCACCAGGGAGTCGACCTGCCCCTCCTCGATGTCGAGGACGATCATCTTCTGCTCGACCGTGGTGCGCACCCGGCCCGAGCCGTGCGCCTCCGCCAGGTCGGCGACCTTGGTGAGGATCGTGCCGTCGACGCGGCCGACGCGCGGGGCGAAGCCGACGTAGAAGCGGCCGTCCTTCTGCCGGTGCACGCCGATGTGGTCGCGCCAGCGGCTGGTCGGGTCGGCGGGCGCCGGGCCGTCGGTCAGCTTCCGCTTCAGGTACTCGTCCTCCAGCACCTGGCGGAACTTCTCCGGGCCCCAGTCGGCGACCAGGAACTTCAGGCGGGCGCGGTTGCGCAGCCGCCGGTAGCCGTAGTCGCGGAAGATGGAGATGACGCCCTCGTAGACGTCCGGCACGTCCTCGATCGGCACCCAGGCGTTCAGGCGCACGCCCAGCTTGGGGTTGGTGGACAGGCCGCCGCCGACCCACAGGTCGAAGCCCGGCCCGTGCTCGGGGTGCTCGACGCCGACGAAGGCCACGTCGTTGATCTCGTGGACCACGTCCAGCACCGGCGACCCGGAGATCGCGGTCTTGAACTTCCGCGGCAGGTTCGAGTACGCCGGGTTGTTCAGGACCCGGCGCTTCATCTCCTCCAGGGCCGGCGTGCCGTCGATGATCTCGTCCTCGGCGATGCCCGCGACCGGGGAGCCGATCATCACGCGGGGCGTGTCGCCGCAGGCGGTGACGGTGGACAGGCCGACGCCCTCCAGCCGGTTCCAGATCTCGGGGACGTCCTCGATCCGGATCCAGTGGTACTGGACGTTCTGCCGGTCGGTGAGGTCGGCGGTGCCGCGTGCGAACTCCTGCGAGATCTCGCCGATGACGCGCAGCTGCGCGGTGGTCAGCGCGCCGCCGTCGACGCGCACGCGCAGCATGAAGTAGCTGTCGTCCAGCTCCTCCGGCTCCAGGACGGCCGTCTTTCCGCCGTCGATGCCCTGCTTGCGCTGGGTGTACAGCCCCCACCAGCGCATGCGTCCGCGCAGGTCACTGGGGTCGATCGAGTCGAAACCACGCTTGGAGTAGATCGTCTCAATACGTGTCCGCACGTTGAGACCGTCGTCGTCCTTCTTCACCTGCTCGTTGCCGTTGAGCGGGGTGAAGTGACCGGCCGCCCACTGACCCTCGCCGCGGTGACGGCTCACCTTGCGGCGGGGGGTCGCGGCAGCAGGATTCGGCGGCGTGGCGGCCATGGATGACACGTCCTTCGGGGCAGGCGGAAATGCGGCTCTGACCTGCGCGTGTGCGCACGGGCATGAATGCGCGGCGTTGCGCGGGAATGAGGCGACTGCGGGGGATCCGGTGGTGCTGGAGGAAGCTCTCAGCGGCCCGGACAGATGGCGCTGGACATGCGGCCGAGGTCGACGTGCCGCCGACTCACCAAGGCAATTCCAGTTCCAGGCATGACGGAAGCCTGGCACGACGATCTGAACACCGTCCAGCTTTGTCCACGATGCAGACACCCTTGTCTCGTACAGCGAGACTAGGGTGTTGTGGGTCACATGGCCGTCGGCGCCCGCCGACGCCTGGTCAGGGCCGACGTACGGTCAGGCGGGGAACGCCCCGGGCCACGGTCCGGGAGTGGCGACGTCCGGTTCCTCCTCGACCTTGGTGTCGAAGAGGCGGAAGCCGCGGCGCTGGTAGTTGTCCATCGCGAACGCGCCGTCCTTGCTGCACGTGTGCAGCCACACCCGCTTGGTCGTGGCCAGGCCCGGCCAGCGGTCCGCCAGGTCCCAGGCGCGGGCGGTGCCGTACGAGAGCAGGTGACCACCGATGCGCCGGCCCCGGAAAGCCGGAATCAGGCCGAAGTACTCGATCTCCACCACCCCGTCGTCGCCGGACGACAGCTCCACGTACCCGGCGGGGGTGCCGCGGTCGTGAGCGACCCAGGTCTCCACCCCCGGCCGCTCCAGGTGCTCCCGCCACCGCGCGTGACTCCAGCCGAGCCGGTCCGTCCAGCGGATGTCCCCGCCGACGGAGGCGTACAGAAAACGGCTGAACTCGGGGGAGGGCACCTCGGAGCGGACGATCCGGACGTCCCCCTCCGGTGCGGCGGCCGGCAGCAGATCGGTCGGCGCCGTCTGCTCCAGGGACCAGGTGGTCACGGCGATGTGGGTCATGCCGGTCAGGGAACCATCCGCTCCGCGGATCTGTCATCTCCCGTCCGGTCCCCGGGGGCGGGCGTCAGTCGAGCGCGTCCTCGATCGACGTCAGCGGCACCGCGAACAGCATGCGGCCCGACTGGGACCAGACCTCACCGGTCGCCTCCCAGTACGACAGGGAGCCCGCCTGTCCGCTCCAGCACCGCTGCGAGCGGTCCGCCCCGCACTCCGCGGCCCGGGCCGCGTCCGCGTCCTGGCGCCACAGGGTCCCGCGCCCGTCGTCCCCGCCGGCCGCGCGGCCCAGGTACCAGTCGGCTCGCGTCGCGCCGGGCGGGCGGTGCGAGAGGACGCCGCCCACCTCGGCCGCCCCCGTCTCGTACGCCTCCACCGCGTCGACGTGTCCCGCGGAGTCGACGGCCGGCAGTCCGGCGCGGGCGGGATCGGCGCTGAACGCGTAGCGCCAGAGCCGGGTGGGGCGGTCGCCGTCGGCGGGTACCCGCTCGCTCGCCACCAGGCTGACCGGGGCCGTGCCGCGGTCCAGGGAGATCGCGGCGGGACGCGCCGCGCCGGAGGTGTCGGAGAGCCGGTACGAGGCGACGGCGGGCAGGACGTACGGGTGGCCGCCCGCCGCCCAGCCGCCGGGCACCCGGCCGACCGCGTCCGCGTCGGTGGTGGCGCGCTGGATCAGGTCCAGGTCGTACACGTACAGCGCCTCGCGACCACCGGCGCCGGTGGTGACCAGCAGTTTGTCCTGGTACCAGACCATGCCGGAGACGGGGGAGGCGAGCCCCCGGTAGTCGTGCCCGCGGTCGACCGGGACGGCGAGGAGGGCCGAGGTGTAGCCGAGCCGGTCGGGAGCGTCCGCGTCGACGAAGGAGACCCGGGCGAGGCCGCCCTCGGGCGTACCGTCGTCGCGGGTCCACGCGGAGAGGACCACGCGGTGGGCGCCCCAGCGGCCGTCCGCCTCGGCGTCCCCGGAGGTGGTGACCGCGCCCGGCCGCCAGCCCTCGGTGTCGGCCGGGTCCCAGCAGTAGGCCCGGGTGGCCGCGGGGAGGACCGGCAGCGCCTCCCGCTCACCGGTCGTGCAGTCGGCGGCGTCGCGCAGCGTGCGGTCGGCGGAGCCGAGGACGGTGGAGACGCCCACCGGTTCACCCATCGCGGCGGAGAGGCGGTCGAGCCAGGGGCGCGGTACCCGGTGCTCGGTCAGGCGCAGGGCGTCGGTCCGGGCGGCGGAGGTGAGGGGCTTGAGGGCGCCGGGGTCGTCGGCGACCGTGGCCTGCGAAGCGCTGATCATCGTGGCGGCGCCGGTCAGAGCGAGGGCCGCACCGGCCAGGGCCGCGCGCAGCGCCCGGCTCCGCCTGCGTCGGCGGTGTCTGCCGCGGTGCTTCATCAAACCTCCACAGGCACCGGACCAACTGGGCTCGACGGTGGTCGCGTTGACCGGGGAGCGGCTGGCGCGGTCCGTAGAGGATGCTACACAGACGGGCGGGTCCGCGGACGCGGACGCTGCAAATATGCGAAAACGTAGCGTCTCGGCGCCCGGTGCGGGCGTGCCCGGGCGTGCGGGACGCCCGGCGGGTCGGGCGCTCCGCCGGGCCCGAGGCGGGCGGTCAGGGCGCCGGACGTGCGGCCCGGTGCGCCGTCACCGTCGGAGCCGTGGAGTGGGGGAGGAGGTCACGGGGGTCGTCCGGGAGGACGAGTTCCACCTCCGCCGAGGCGCAGAAACGATACGGCCGGTGTTCCAGATAGGCCCCGAGGTACCTCCGCACCCGGGACATCTCGGCCCGCACCGTCACCGTGCGCGCCGGGTCGCCGAACAGGTCCTCGGCCAGCTCCGCGGCACTGCGGCCGCCGCGGTGGACGGCCAGCAGGTACAGCAGCTCCGCGTGCCGGGCGCTCAGTCCCCGCGTCCACGCCTGCGCGCCCCCCAGCACCCGGACCGAGCAGCGGCGCGGCTGCCCGAGGTCCAGCACCACCCGGACGCCCCCGCTCGGCACCGGCTCCTCGGCCGCCCGCACCAGCCAGCCCTCGCCCAGCGGCTCCACGGTGCACGCGCCGAGCGACGGCAGCCACCGCCGTCCCGCCACCGGGGGTCCGGGCAGCACCACCCGGTCCAGGTACGGCATCCCCGTCACCGCCGCCGTCCAGCCGTCCCGGTCCGTGACCAGGGCCCGGCCGTCGAGCCGGGCCAGCACCGGCGCCGCCACCGCCCGCAGCCGCTCCAGGGACCGCACGTGCAGCTCGCGCAACCGGGCCTCGGCGAGCTTGGCGACCGAGTCGACCCAGGCGAGCGTGGCCGGATGCATCGTCGTCAGCGGCCCGCTCACGTCGACCACGCCGAGCAGCCGGCCGCTGCGCGGATCGCTGATGGGCGCGCCGGCGCAGGTCCAGGTCGCCTGGGACCGCACGAAGTGCTCGGAGGCGAACACCTGGACGGGCCGCCGGGTGACCGCCGGCGTCCCCACACCGTTGGTCCCGACCACCTCTTCGCGCCAGTCCGCCCCGAGTTCGAAGCCCAGCCCGTCGGCCTTGCGCAGCACGGGCGCGCTGCCCTCCCGCCACAGCAGCCGGCCCTCGTCGTCGGCGACCACCATGATGTGCTGCGCGACGTCCGCGACGGACAGCAGGCCCTCGCGCAGGACCGGCAGCACGTGCCGCAGCGGCGAGGCCTCCCGCCGCCGCCGAACCTCGTCCAGGGGCAACAGCCCCGCGCGGAAGTCGTGCTCCGGGTCGACGCCGCTGCGCAGCATCCGCTCCCAGGACTGCTCGATCACCGGACGCGGCGCCACCGGGGCCCGTCCGCCCGAGAGTCGCGCGGAGCGGACCTCGCTGAGCATGCGCGCCGCGCGCGTCGTGTCGACGGCGGCGAGCCGCGTCACGTCCATCGGAGAGAGCGCCACTGGTCCCGTCCTCCCGGAAGCCGGATGTCCATCTGGTGGGGGCCGCCTGCCCGTGCCCCGTGGAACACGGTCCGCACACGGCCGGAGGCGAGTTGCAACCCCCTGCAACCCTGGTGGACCGTCCGACCGGTGTCCAAACTGGAGTCACGCCGCCCCGTGCGGCGTACGCGGCCCGAACGGGCTCGTGTGGTGGGGGTGGTGCCGTGTCGGCGCAGCACCACCCCCGCGCCACACGGGCGCGATCAGGCCACCGGGCGGGCCCGCTCCACGACCGACGCCAGATCGAGCGTCGGCGGCAGCGTGCCGAAGGCCATGCCCCCGTCGCCGCCCAGCCGGGCCGCGCAGAACGCGTCGGCGACCTCGGGCGGCGCGTACCTCACCAGCAGCGAGCCCTGGAGCACCAGCGCCAGCCGCTCCACCAGCCGCCGCGCCCGCCCCTCGGCGGCCCCCAGATCGGCCAGTTCCGTCAGCAGCCCCCTGATCGCCGCGTCCAGGCGGTGGTCGGCGCCGCGCGCCAGGCCCACCTCCGTCAGGTAGGCGTCCATCGCCAGCGGTTCCCGTCCGATCGCCCTGAGCACGTCCAGCGCCTGTACGTTGCCGGCGCCCTCCCAGATCGAGTTCAGCGGCGACTCGCGCACCAGCCGGGGCAACCCGGACTCCTCGACGTACCCGTTGCCGCCCAGGCACTCGGCGGCCTCCACCACCACCGGCGCGCAGCGCTTGGTCACCCAGTACTTGGCGACCGGCACCGCAAGCCGCAGCAGCGCCCGCTCCCGCTCGTCACCGCCCTCGGCCGCGTCCTGGGCCGCCGCCAGCCGCACCGCCAGCGTGGTCGCCGCCTCCGACTCGACCGCGAGGTCCGCGAGGACGTTGCGCATGAGCGGCTGGTCGACGAGCCTCGCGCCGAACGCCTCCCGGTACGTGCAGTGGTGCACCGCCTCGGCGACGGCCCGCCGCATCAGTCCCGCCGACCCCAGCACGCAGTCCAGCCGGGTCGCCGCCACCATGCCGATGATGGTGCGCACCCCGCGCCCCTCCTCGCCGACCCGGCGCGCCCAGGTCCCCGCGAACTCCACCTCGGCGGAGGCGTTGGACCGGTTGCCCAGCTTGTCCTTCAGCCGCTGGATCAGGAACACGTTGCGGGTCCCGTCCGGCAGGACGCGGGGCACCAGGAAGCAGGTCAGCCCTCCCGGGGCCTGCGCCAGCACCAGGAAGCCGTCCGACATCGGCGCCGAGCAGAACCACTTGTGCCCGGTCAGCTCGTACGTGCCGTCCTCGGCCAGCGGGCGGGCGGCGGTGGTGCCCGCCCGGACGTCGCTGCCGCCCTGCTTCTCCGTCATGGCCATCCCGAACAGGACCCCGGCCTTCAGCGGGGCGGGCCGCAGCTCCCGGTCGTACACCCGGGAGGTCAGCCGCGGCTCCCACTCCGCGGCCAGCTCCGCGTCGGCGCGCAGGGCCGGCACGGCCGCGTGGGTCATCGACAGGGGACAGCAGCTGCCGGCCTCCACCTGGCTCCACATCAGGAACCCGGCGGCGCGCGTCACCTGCCCGCCCGGCCGGGACCAGGCCGCGGTCAGGCCCGCCGCGACGCCCTTGCCGAGCAGCCGGTGCCACGCCGGGTGGAAGTCGACCTCGTCGACGCGGTGGCCGTAGCGGTCGTGGGTGCGCAGTCTCGGGGGGTTCTCGTCGGCCTGTACACCCCACTCCCGGCTCTGCAGGGACCCGCAACTGCGGCCCAGGCCCGACAGCTCGGCCCGGGCCTCCTCGCGCAGCTCCGGTGCCAGGTGCCGCCCGACCGCCGCCGTCAGCACCCGGTCGGTGGTGAAGACGTCGTGGCCGACCAGCGGCGGGGCCTGATTCGTCACGGTGTGGGTACTGCCTGCCATGACCGTGAACCTACCGTGCCGGCGACCGGCGCGGAGGCGGCACCGGCCGACGGGCGTCCGCGGATGAGTGCGGCCCCCCGCTGCGGATACCTTTAGGGCGTGCAGCCAGCAAGTGAATCCCCCGAACGGCCCTCCGGCCGGCTCCATCGCGCCCGGGTCCTGTACCGGAACGTCTCCAAACGCAGGACCGCCTGGCTGCTCCTCAAGGACACCGTCAACTCGGGCATGGAGTACCGCATCCTCGGCCTGGCCGCCGAGGCCGCGTTCTTCACCCTGCTGTCGGTGCCTCCCCTGCTGCTGAGCGTCCTCGGGCTGATCGGCTACGTCGACCTGTGGATCGGCGCCGACACCACCGAGAGCCTGCGCACCAACATCCTGGACGCCTCCCGCGCGGTGCTCTCCGAGCGGGGCGTCCAGCAGATCACCGAGCCGATCCTGGACGATGTGACCAAGGGCGGCCGGCCCGACGTCATCTCCATCGGATTCCTGTTCGCCCTGTGGTCGGGCTCCCGCGCGGTGAACGTCTTCATCGACACCATCACCGTGATGTACGGCCTCGACGGCGTCCGGGGGATCGTCAAGACCCGCCTCATGGCCTTCCTGCTGTTCCTGGTGGCCCTGCTGATCGGGTCGGTCGCGCTGCCGCTGATGGTGGCCGGACCCGACGCCGTGGTCCGGATCGTGCCGTGGTCGACGACGGTCGTCCAGGTGCTGTACTGGCCGGTCGTCATCATCCTGTCCGTCGCCTTCCTGACCACGCTCTACCACGTCTCCGTGCCCGTGCGCTCCCCGTGGATCGAGGACGTGCCCGGCGCGCTGGTGGCCCTCGCGATGTGGGTGCTCGGCAGTTTCCTGCTGCGCATCTACCTCACCAGCACCGTCGAGGGACCCACCATCTACGGTTCGCTCGCGGCGCCCGTCGCCGTCCTGCTGTGGATCGGCGTGTCGGCGTTCGCGGTGCTGGTCGGGGCCGCGGTCAACGCGGCCATCGACCGGGTGTGGCCCGCCGCCGCCACCGCGGCCGCCCGCGAGGCCAACGAGCGGCTGCGGCAGGCCCAGATCGCCGAGTACGTGGCCCGGGCCGCCGCGACCGGCGAGGCGGACCCCGACATGCCCTCAGAGTTCCCGGAACGCTGGTCCCGCTTCCTGCCGCCCGAGGACGTCACGGCCCGCCTGCGGACCCACGTGAAGAACCACCCGCCCGTGAACCACGACAAGCCGGAGGCCTCCTGACCGGCCGAGGCCGTCCCTAGCCGCGGCCGGACGCCCCCGGCTCCCACGTCCCGGCGGCCACCCCCTCGCGCACGAAGTCGCCGAAGTCCCTCGGCGCGCGGCCCAGCACCTGCCGCACCCCGTCCGACAACCGGGCGTTGCGGCCGTCGAGCAGCGTGCCGAACAGCTCCACCAGGAACGCCGCCTCCTGCGTCGGCACCCCGAAGCCGACCAGGTTCCCGCCGTACTCCCGGGCCGCGACGGCCCGGTACGACAGCGCGCGACCCGTCCCCTTCGCGATCTCCGCGACCGCCTCCGCGAAGGTCAGCAGCCGGGGCCCCGACACCTCCAGCACCCGCCCGGCGTACCGGTCGCCGGACACCAGCGCCGCCACCACCACGTCGGCCACGTCCCGCAGGTCCACGAACGGCTCCCGGGCCGCGTCACCGGCCGGGAACACCAGCTCCCCGCTCCCGCGCAGCTCCTCCGCCAGTGGACCCTCGCCGAAGTTCTGCGCGAACCAGGCGGCCCGCACGACCGTCCACCGCGTGCCCGCCCCGGCCAGCGCCGCCTCGGCTGGCCGCGCCTGCTCCTCGCCCCGCGCCGACAGCAGCACCAGCCGCCGTACGCCGAGCGCCGCCGCCTCCCGCGCGAGGGCCCCGACCGTCTGCGCGGCGCCGGGGGCGCCGACGTCGGTGGGGTGGACCACGAAGGCCGCGTCGGCGCCGCGCAGGGTGCCGGCCCAGGTCGACCGGTCCCACCAGTCGAACCCGGTCGCCCGCGACGCGGCCCGCACCGTCAGCCCGGCCGCCCGTCCCGCCTCGGCCACCCGGCTGCCGGCCCGCCCGGACGCCCCCGTCACGACGACCGTCATGTCCCCTTGTGCACTCGTCCTCGTCATGGCACCAGTCAACGGCCGGGCGCCCCGCGTTCCCCTCACCGAACGGCTCGCCGGCATACGCGTGCGTCTACGCTGTGACGCCATGGACGCACTCGCCGGCCTGCTGGAGGGACCCCGCGCCCGGGGCGCGTTCATGATCCGCGCCTGCTTCGACCCGCCGTGGGCCGTACGCGTCGAGGACCGGGCACCGCTGACGGTGATGCTGATGGTCCGCGGCGACGCCTGGATCGTGCCGGACACGGGGGAGCGGCTGCGGTTGCGCGCGGGCGACCTCGCCATCGCCCGCGGTCCCGACCCGTACACCTGCGCCGACGACCCCGGCACCCCGCCGCAGGCGGTGATCCTGCCGGGCGGCGCGTGCAGCCGCCCCGACGGCCGCCCCCTCAACGGCTCGATGGACCTCGGCGTGCGCACCTGGGGCGACCGGGCCGACGGCGACGCCGTGCTGCTGATCGGCACGTACCTGGTGCGCGGCGAGATCGGCGGCAGGCTGCTGGACGCCCTGCCCCCGCTGCTGTCCCTCACCTCCGACCAGTGGGACTGCCCGCTGACGCCCCTGCTGACGACGGAGGTCACCCGGGACGAACCGGGCCAGGAGGTCGTCCTGGACCGGCTCCTCGACCTGCTGGTCATCGCCGCGCTGCGGGCCTGGCTCGCCGGGCCCGAGGCCGAGCCGCCCGCCTGGTACCGGGCGCTGGGCGACCCGGTCACGGGCCGGGCGCTGCGGCTGCTCCAGGACGACCCGGCGCACCCCTGGACGGTGGCGTCGCTCGCCGCGAAGACCGGCGTCTCCCGCGCCGCGCTCGCCCGGCGCTTCACCGACCTGGTGGGCGAACCCCCGATGGCCTACCTCACCGGCTGGCGCCTCGCGCTCGCCGCCGACCGGCTGCGCGACACCGACGACACCCTCGGCGCGATCGCCCGGCGGGTCGGCTACGGCAGCGCCTTCGCCCTGTCCACGGCGTTCAAACGGGTGTACGGCGTCAGCCCGCAGGAGTACCGGACACCGGCGTAGCCTGGCAGGCGTGTACGCGGAACGGGCGTCCCGGCTGACCGGCGCGGTGGTGTGGACCCACACCCCGGACGCGCCAGGCACCGGACGTGTCCTGCCCGACGGCTGCATGGACCTGCTCTGGCATGACGGCCGGCTGCTGGTCGCGGGACCCGACACCCGCGCCCACGTCGCCGACGGCGCCGCCGGCCCCTGGGCGGGTGTCCGCTTCGCCCCCGGTACCGCCCCCGCCCTGCTCGGCGTCCCCGCCCACGAACTGCGCGACCGGCGGGTGGAGCTGACCGACCTCTGGCCCACCGCCCGGGCCCGTCACCTGGCCGCCCGGGTGAACGCGGCCCCCGACCCGGCGAGCGGCCTGGAGGAGGCGGCGCTGTCCCGGGCGGCCGGCACCGGGCCTCCCGACCCGCTGCTGCACCGGATCGTGGCCGCCCTCCAAGCGGGCCGTCCGGTCGCCGCGACCGCCGACGAGCTGGGTGTGGGGCCCCGCCAGTTGCACCGGCGTTCTCTGGCCGCCTTCGGCTACGGGCCCAAGACCCTGGCCCGCGTGCTGCGGCTCCAGCGTGGCCTCGCCCTGGCCCGCGAGGGCGTGCCGCTCGCCGAGACGGCCGTCCGGGCCGGCTACGCCGACCAGGCGCATCTGGCGCGGGACGTCAGGGAGTTGACGGGCCTGCCGCCGGGGCGGCTACTCGGCCGGGGCGGGTAGCGGCGCGAACAGGTCGACGCCGTGGCCGTCCGGGTCGTTCAGTACGGCGTACCGCTGGCCCCAGGGGGCGTCCCAGGGCCCGCGTTCGCCGTGGCAGCCGGCGTCGGTCAGCTCCGCGTAGAGCGCGTCGACCTCGGCGGGGGTGTCGCACAGCAGGGCGAGCGAGTGCCGCCCGCCACCGGCCGGCGGCTGCCAGCCGGGCATGAAGGAACGGACGGACGCCTCCGTGTCGAGCAGCAGCCGGGTGCCGCCCGGCAGTCCGGCCTCGGCGTGGGGCTGGTCCCCGGCGTCCTCGGGGAACGCGAAACCGAGCCGGCGGTAGAAGGCCACGGAGGCGGCCATGTCGGAGACGATGATGCTGAGGGCGTCGAAACGTGCGGTCATGGGGCCACCGTAGGCGGGGCGCGCGGGGCCGGTCTTGAAGGAATCGGACACGCGTCCGTCGGCCGACGAAGGCGCCGCGGTGTCGGCTGCCGCGCCTCAGAAGCCGCTCAAGTCCCTTCCCCCGCACCGGGCACGTCCCTGATCATGGCCGCATGTTCGGACGCGGCAGGCAACAGGAACTCAACGTGCTCGTCCTGCGGGACGCGGACGTCATAGCCCACGGGCTCCGTCAGGCGCTCGCCGAGGCGACGCCCGAGCAGCGGCCGGGACTGGAGCGCGCCGCCGCCCTGGCCGAGCGGGCCGCGGACGCCTCCGACGCGGAGCTGCGCGCCCGCTGGGTCCACGAACGCTTCGCCCGGGCCGGCTACGAGGGTCCCGCCGACTCCGTCCAGGCGGTCAAGGTCCTGCGCGAAGCCGCACCGGGCCTCAGCCTGCTCTCGGCCGTCCAGCTGGCGAAGGACGCCGCGGCGCACCGCCCCTAGGACCGGTGGGGCTCCGCGCGCCTCCCGTCCGCTCGGGACCGGCGGGGCCCGCGGTCGGCCGGGCCTGACGGGGGGAACGCCTGTGCGGCAGGATGGGCGCATGCCTCGTCCCCCGCGCGTCCTGCCGGTGCTGCTGCTGGCGCCGTTGCTGCTCACCGCCTGCGGCTCCGAGAAGGCGGACACCGAGACCGTGGCCGTCTCCTCCGTGGGAGCCCGCGAGGCCACCGGCCCCGGCCCCGACCGGGGTGAACTCGACGCCCGCGCACAGGCGCTGGGCGTGGCCCCCGAGCTGGTCCACGTCATCGAAGCCCCCGGTTTCACCCTGGCCCAGCAGTCCGTCGGCGTCCTCGGCGACGACGGCTTCTCCGCCACCTGGGTCTCCGCCGGGACCGGGGCGCACATGCGCCTCGCCGTCGACCGGGGCTCGATCACCGCCGGCACGTGCCTCGAGCAGCCGGTCGGTGACATGTCCGGGGAGCGCACGACGTGCGAGCGCGAGGGCGCCACCTGGTACCGCACCGGCGCCGGGCGCCACGAGTACGCGGTGCCGGGGGAGGGCCACGTCCTGCGGGTCTCCGCGGAGGTGGACGCCGTACCGCGTGGCGTGCTGCGCGAGGCGGCTCTCACCGCCCACCGCCCCGACGCCGCGGAAGCCGCCCGGCTGCTGCCCTCCGCCGACCCGGCGCCCGGCACACCGGTCGAACGCGGCGACCTGCCCCCGGTCGGCGACGGGGCGCCCGACAACAACGTGGACGCGGGCGGATGACGCGGCCCGGCGGCGGGACCGGGGACCGCGCCCCGGCGCCCCGGCTGCTCGTCTACACGCGCACCACCGCCTACCGCCACGACTCGATCCCGGACGGGGTCCACGCCCTGCGCACCCTGGGGGAGTTCGAGGTCGACCACACGGAGGACCCGGCGGTCCTGGAGCGGCCCCTCGACCGGTACGGCGCCGTCGTCTTCCTCTCCACCAGCGGCGAGGTGCTCACCCCGGCCGGACGCGACCGGCTCGCCGTGTACGTCCAGGGGGGCGGGGGCTTCGTCGGCGTGCACGCGGCGGCCTGTACCGAGGAGGACTGGCCGTACTACGGCGAGCTGCTCGGCGCCCGCTTCGACCGGCACCCCGCCTGCCAGCCGGGCCGGGTGCTGGTCGAGGACCCCGCCCATCCGGCGACCCGGCAGCTGCCGCCGGTCTGGGAGTTCACGGACGAGTGGTACGACTTCCGCACCAACCCGCGCGGTGCGGTCCGGGTGCTGGCCCGCGCCGACGAGTCGTCGTACGAGGGCGGCGGCATGGGCGCGGACCATCCACTGGTCTGGTGCCGCGAACAGGGCGCGGGCCGCGTCTTCTACACGGCCCTCGGCCACACCGCCGACGCCTACCGCGACCCGGTCTTCCGCGCGCATCTGCGGGGCGGCGTCGAGTGGGCGGTCCGCGCGGAGCGGGGTGGCCGGCAGCGATGACCGGCTCACGGCCCCGTTATCCGGGCAGCGCCCCGCTCCGTTCCGCCGCGCGGTGGCGCGCGGCCAGGCGGGAGCCCGACTCGCGGCGGGCGGCGCGGCGCAACAGGGGGACCGCGAGGAGGAAGCCGAGGACCGCCCAGGCGCCCAGGACCAGGGCGACCATGGGCAGTTCCCAGGAACCGGCCACTTCGGCAGTCCGCGCGGAGTCCGGCAGCAGCGCCGAACGCAGGCCCTGGGCCATCCACTTGAGCGGAAAGACGGAGGCCACCTGCTGCACCGGCACGGGCAGCGAGGTGATCGGGAACACCGCCCCGGAGGTGACCAGCAGCCCCATGGTGGGCAGCATGATCAGGGCCAGCGCCTCGCGCGGATTGGGCAGCACGGCGCCGATGGCCGCGCCCAGCGGCACGACGGCGAGCAGCCCGAGCGTGGTGACCCACAGCAGCGTCAGCCAGCCGGCCGGCCCGTCCGGCAGCGGTCCGTCCACCAGCAGCGCCGCGCTCGCCAGGAGCAGGACCAGGGTGCCGGTCGCGGTGGCGGTCACCAGCAGGCACTTGGCGACGAGGTAGGCCGGTATCCCGCCGGGTGTCGCGCGCAGCCGCAGCAGCGCGCCCTCCTCCCGCTCGGTCACCAGCATCTGCGGGACGTTGATCAACCCGATCTGGAAGAGCAGGTAGGCCGCGAAGCCCGCCAGCACCAGGTGGGCCATCGGGGTCTGGGTGCCCGGCACGTCGTCGCCGAGGTAGGCGGCGATCACCAGCGCGACGACCACGTTGGTCACGTGGCCGGACATCTCCCTGGGGTTGCGCAGGAGGTGCCGCAGCTCGATGCCGCCACGCAGGAAACCGGCCCGCCAGGGGCGGCGGTGCGGGCGGCGCGGTGCCTGCGGGGCGACGGTGCCGGTGGTGCCGTCCGCCTCGTGGGCGCTGTCCGTCACGTGTGTCTCCCTCATGCGGCCTGTGCCTCCCCGTCCGGGGAGTCGTCCGGCGACCCGTCCGGGCCGTCGGCGGACCCGTGCACCATGTGCAGGTAGGTGTCCTCCAGCGTCGGGCGGCGCACCTCGAGCCCGGGGATCGGACCGTCCGCGTCCCGGTGGAGCTCCCAGACCAGCCGCGAGGGGTCCTCCGTGCGTTCGCGGCGCGGTGTCCCGTCGCCGGCGGTCCAGCGGACCTCGGCCTGCGAGGCGGCCCGCCGGGCCAGGTCCGCGGGTGTGCCGCAGGCCCGGATGCGGCCGCCGACCAGCATGGCGATCCGGTCCGCGAGGCGTTCGGCCTCCACCAGGTCGTGCGTGGTGAGCAGGACGGTGACGCCCTCGTCGCGGGCCAGCCCCTCGACGAGGAGGTGGAAATCGTGCCGGGCCTGCGGGTCGAACCCGGTGGTCGGTTCGTCCAGGAAGAGGAGTTCGGGACGGCCGACGATGCCGAGCGCGACGTCCAGTCGCCGGCGCTGCCCGCCGGACAGCCGGTCCACCTGCCGGCCGGCCTGGTCGGTGAGGCCGACCAGGTCCAGCAGCTCGGCCGGGTCGCGCGGGTCGGGGTAGTACGTCGCGAAGTGCCCCAGCAGCTCGGCGACCCGCCAGCGGCGGTGGTCGCGCCAGGACTGCAGGACCAGCCCGATCCGGCCGCGCCAGGCGTCGTCGCCCCGCTCCGGGTCCGTGCCGAGGACGTCGACCTCGCCGGCCGAGCGCCGCCGGAAACCCTCCAGGATCTCCACCGTGGTGGTCTTCCCGGCGCCGTTGGGGCCCAGCAGCGCGAAGACCTCGCCGCGGTGGATGTCCAGGTCGATGCCGTGCAGGACGGCGGTGCCGCCGTACCTCATGGCCACGTCACGTGCGCGGATCACGGGCCGGCCGGACGGGTGCCGTGTCATCGCCCCGCCTCCGAGTGCTGCCGCGGGGGAACCGGGGCAGCCGCGGCCGGGGGGCCGGCGGCGTCGACGATCGCCCGGAGTGCCGCCACGTGCCCCTCGAAAGCGGTGCGGCCGCGGTCGGTCAGCCGCACCTTCGTGCGCCGCCTGCGGCCGCCGCCCTCCTTGAGCAGTTCCAGGTACCCGGCCTCTTCCAGGGTGTGCAGCTGCTTGGAGAGCGCCGAGTCGCTGAGCGAGAGGCTGTCGCGGACGAACGCGAAGTCCGCCCACTCGGTGGCCGCGAGCAGCGCGACCACCGACAGCCGGGTGGCGGGATGGATCAGCTCGTCGAAACCGGAGGGGATGCTCATCGCCCCGCCTCCACACGCGGTTCCGCCGCGCCCCGGCCGCGCAGGGCACCGGCCGCCCAGCGGCTCGCCGGCCCCACGAACAGGACGAACACGGACGCCGACACCGTGGCCTGGACCAGGCCGGCGGGCAGCGGCGCCAGGGAATCGACCATGCGGCCCGACAGCAGGACCGTCCCGCCGGTCACCACCGCCCCCGCGACGAGTGTGGCGACGGTCCGCCAGGTGAAGCGGGAGTGGTGCAGCAGCAGCCGGCTCCCCCGGTGGTGGAGGACGGCCAGGCCGCCCAGCAGCGCCACGTACGCCGCGACGGCCAGCCAGACACCCCACGTGGGCGGGTCCAGGCGCAGGCCGGCCAGGAACACCCACATGATCGCGGCGGTGGCCCAGGTCGAGGCGAGGCTCCCGCCCGCCGACCGTTCGACCTCGTCGTACACCCGCTCCTGCGGCACCCGGATGCGCTGCAGGTCCTTCCATGCCTGTTCGGCATCCACCGGTGTGCTCACGGCCATCGCCCTCCCGTGCCTGGCATACTTTCCTACTGGGAAAGTAAGCCATGACTTTCCCAGTAGGCAAGTCGGTGGGGTGGTGGACCGTTCTGGGGCGTTCTGGACCGGTCGCAGGGCCGAGGCTGCCCTAGGCGACGAAGGTGGCGACGGTGTCCAGCCCCGCGTGCCGCAGGGTGCGGTGCACCGCCGGGCGGGCGCCGCGGACGGTGAGGACGGCGGGTTCGGGGGCCCGGGTGGCGGTGCGCAGCAGCGCGTAGGCGCAGGCCAGGTCGATATGGGTCAGGTCGCTCATGTCCAGGGTCCATGCGCCCGGTCGCCGCAGTCGAGGGTCGAGGAGCAGCTCTTCCAGGAGGCCCAGCGCGGGTGCGTCCAGGGCACCGGAGAAGGCCAGAACGGCGTGCCGCTCGTCGGCCTCGGTGATCGTCACGGGGGCGGACCGGCTCGGGCGTAGGGGATCGACGGTCACGACGGCCTCCTCGGCGGCACAGTGCGGGCGGGCGTGTCTCCCATTGTCACCCCGTGGCGCCGAGCGGGACGGGTCGAGGTCACCGGGCGAGGAACGCGGCCCGGGCCTCCGGGGCGGCGGAGACCGGGCCGGCGGTCAGGACGTGACCTTCGAGTGGCTCAGGACCAGCATGTCCGGGGCCTCCAGCGTCCAGGCGGTCGCGTCGGCTGCGCCGATGACCCTTCGGGTCACCCTTGACTCGGCTCGCTCCAGCACGGGCGGGAAGCGAGCGGGCGGCCCCACGGCCACTCCTTCAGCGGGGATCCCGCTCCCGGCCCCGCCAACGGGCGCTCAGCACCCCACCGCCGGCCACCGCCAGGCCCACGATAACCCCGGCCGCCACCACCCGACCCCGTCCGGATCCGGCACCGGTCACCGGGAGCACCGCGGCGACCGCCACCACCCCGGCCCCGGCACAGGCCGCCACCGCCTCGGTCCACACGCGCACGCGTCCGCGCCCCCACCGCCACGGCCACGTCTCGCTCGTCACCAGGTAGGCGACCGACAACCCGACCACGCAGGCACCCTCCCACCAGGCCGGATCACCGGACGCGGCGATCACCACCACACCCGACGCCAGCACCGTCGTCCGGTGCCGCGGCAGGCGGTGGGACCAGCGCGTGGACTCCAGTGACGGCCGCCGGTCCGGAGAGGGCGCCGCCCACAGGGCGAAGAGCACCGCGCAGCCGAGTGCGAGCGCCTCCGGCGCACCGCTCACCGTCGCCCACGGGCGCCACGCCGTCACGACGGCCGCCGCCCCGAGCACCCGCACCGGCACGGTGCCGGCCCAGTACCCCAGGTACGCGCGCACGCCGACCCGGGCATCCGGCACCGTCATCCCGCGCGCCCCTTCCCGCCGACCCGCTCGATTCCTTTCCCGCCGACCTGCCCCGACAGAAGCGGTGCCAACGCCAGATCCAGCGGCTCACCCACCACGTGCCGCAGCACCGGCACCCCGCTGTCCCGCAGGGCGAAACGCATCGCGTCCCGCTCCGCGCGCCACAGGCGCAGCCCCAACTCACCGGCGACGTCGTCCGGCTCCATCTGCGGATCGCCGCTCGGGATCTCCACGACGACGGGGCGGCGCCCCCGCTGCTGGAGGTCCCTCAGCACCTTCAGCACCCGGGCGTCGCTGAGCGGGGTGAAGACGTAGACGAGTGCCCCCTCCGGCAGGGCGGGCGGCGGCAGCCGCTCCAGACCGGGCGCGTCGAACCGCCGGTCCTTGCGTATGTCGAGGACGCTCTCCACGATGCGGTAGAACGCCGCGTCCCCGGTGCCCGGCGCCAGCCAGCGTGTGGTGCCGCCGGTCGAGACGACCCCCACCCGGTCGTGGGTGCGCAGGTAGGCCCGGGCGAGTCCGGTGGCGGCCCGCACCGTCTCGTCCAGGGACGACACTCCGGTCACCGGGTCGACCACGTCCCCGAACGCGTCGATCAGCATCACCGTGTCGGCGGCCCGTTCCGCCGCGAACCGGTGGAGCTGCACGGTCCCGCGCCGCGTGGTCGACGGCCAGTGGATGCGCCGCTGCCGCTCCCCGGGCACCCAGGGGCCCACGCCGACGACCTCGACGCCCTCCCCGGCCTGCGGCGCGGCGTGCTCGCCGAGCCGCTGCGGCAGCCGTGCCGGGATCGGCGTGAACCGCGCCCGGGTGGCGCGCGGGAACACGGCCACCTCGGCCGCCGCCACGCGCACGGTGCGGCGCACGGTACCCCCGTCGTCGTACACGTCGAGGTCCACCGGGCCGAGCGACCAGCGGCCCCAGTGCAGCGCGGTGTGGCGCAGCGTCACCGTGGACCGGCCGACGACGACCTCGTCCAGCCGCAGGCCCGGGCCGAGCGTGACACCGGGGTCGAGACGGGCGGCATCCCCGTCGTGGGCCACCGAGATGCGCAGGGTGACGGTGTCACCCTCGAAACAGCGGCCCGGTTCCACGGTCGTCGACGCCTCGACGTGCCGGGCGAAGGCCCGGGGCAGGGCCAGCGCGAGCAGCACCAGCGGGGCCGCCGCGAGGGCCAGCAGCCAGGCGCGCCCGGTGAGCAGCGCGGCGGACAGCGCGACGACGGCGACGGTCAGCAGGCGCAGCGTCCGCTCGCCGGGGCGCGGCCCGTCGGGCGGCGGGGGCGGCGGCTGTGCCGGTGCGGTGCGCCCCTCCAGGGCGCGGAGCACGGCGGCGTCCGGCGGCGCGGCGACGGGCGGGGTCACGACGCGACGGCGGCGGCCGTGCGCCGTGTCGCCGGTGTACTGACACTGCCGACGATCTCGCGCAGCACGTCGTCCGTCGACACCTCGCGCACCCACAGCTCCGGCCGCAGCGACACCCGGTGGGCCAGCGCGGGCACCGCGAGGGCCTTGACGTCCTCCGGGACGACGTAGTCACGGCCGTCCAGCACGGCGCGGGCACGCGCGAGCTGCACCAGGGCGAGCCCGCCGCGCGGCGAGGCGCCGATGCTGATCTGGGGATGTTCGCGGGTCGCGCCGACGAGCGCGACGGCGTACTCCAGCAGGTCGTCGTCGATCTCCACGCGCTCCACGACGGCCCGCCACGCGACGACGTCGGCCGGCCCCGCGAGGCGGTCGAGGACGGCCTCGGGCGCGGCCCGGTCGATCCGGGCCCGCAACATCGCCAGCTCCTGATCGCCGGTCGGGTAGCCCATCCGCACGCGCAGCTGGAACCGGTCGAGCTGCGCCTCGGGCAGGGAGTACGTGCCCTCGTACTCCACCGGGTTGGCCGTGGCGATCACCAGGAACGGGTCGGCGAGCCGCCGGGTCTCGCCCTCCACGGTCACCTGCGACTCGGCCATGGCCTCCAGCAGCGCGGCCTGCGTCTTGGGCGGCGTCCGGTTGATCTCGTCGGCGAGCAGGAGATGGGTGAAGACCGGGCCGGGGTGGAACACCATCCGGCCGGTGCGCTGGTCGTACAGCGACGTTCCGGTGACGTCGGAGGGCAGGAGGTCGGGCGTGAACTGGATGCGGCGGAAGTCCAGGCCGAGCGTGCCGGCGAAGGACCGCGCGAGGAGGGTCTTGCCGAGCCCCGGCAGGTCCTCGACGAGCACGTGGCCGCCGGCCAGCACGCCCAGCATGACCAGTTCGAGCGCGTCCGGCTTGCCGACGACGGCCCGGCCCACCTCGCGCAGTACGGCGCCGGCCTGCTCGCCGACCTGCGCGGCGGTGCGGAGCCCGGGCGTGGAGTCAGTCGTGACGTCGCTTGTTTCCTCACGGGTGCGGGTGCGGGTGCGGGTGCGGGTGTACGGGTGCGGGGCGCGCCGAGCGTTTCGAGCCGGTCGACGAGGCGGCGCAGCACGTCGACGGGGACCTCGCCGTCGGGCCCGGTGCGGGGCGGCTCCGGACCGAGCCACGGCCACAGCTCGGGACCGATCAACTCGGCCGCCCGGTCGGGCTGCTGGTCGAGCGAGACGTGGTGGTGCTCGGCGAGCGCGGCGGCGTACAGGTGGCGCAGCTCGGGGCGGAGCACGGCACGGTAGTAGAGGGCGCCGTCGGGGCCCGTGGCGGTCCCCACGTTCCGCCGCCACTCGCCCGTCCCCGGCGCCCGCGTCCGCAGCAGCCCCACCTCCTCCCGGCGCGCGGAGTCGAACGCGGCCGCCCCGGCGACGTACCGGGTGACGACCAGCGCCACGACGGTCAGCAGCACCAGGAGCGCGCAGGCCGCCTCGAACCCGTCGAGGAGCAGGACGAGCAGGACACCGGAGCCGGCGACCGCGCCACCGAGCAGGCCGAGCCGGCCCCGGGTGAGCACGTCGCCTCCCGCGGTCCCTTCTCCGCGCCGGCTCACCGCGTCCCCTCCCCGTCCCGCAGCAGTGCGGCGATCTCCTCCAGGGCGCGGGCCGCGGCCTCGCGGTGCGCGGCGTCCATCGGGTGCGAGGAGTAGCGGGCCTCGCGGAACAACGCGGTGAGGCGCGGTGCGGCCGGCCCGGGGGTGAGACCCGCGCCGGCGGCCCGGGTGAGCAGGTCGGCGGGGCTGTCGGAGGCGTACCGCTGGACACCGGAGGCGACGAGGGCGTCCTCCATCGCGGCGTAGCAGGCGATGACGTCCGCACGGGTGTCACCGGTGTCGGCCAGGGCGCGGCGGCCCGACCGCACGGCGGACAGCAGCAGGCGCGCCTCGTCGTCCTCGGCCACCGTGCCCGCGAGGACGGGGCGTTGCGGCACCCTGAGCCCGAGCCGCCGCAGCCGTCGTACGACGGTCAGTGTGACGACCACGACGACGACCGCGGCCAGCAGCCCGAGCACGGCGTACAGCGGCAACGACGGAAGGTCCGACGTGTCCGCCGGACCCCCACCGGTCGTCGGCCCGCCGGGACCGGCGGTGGGGAACCGCGTCGGAAGGGGCGGCGGCGGGTCGGACTCCGCGCCGTCGGGGAACCGGTGCAGAACCAGAGCCAGCACCCCGATGACGCCCGCCCCGGCGAGCAGCAGCCGTGCGGCGACCTCCCGCATCCGCTCCTCGCCCGGCGACAGCGCGGCGCGGTAGGAGCCGAACCGGCCCCGCAGGCGGGTGACGGCCCACACGACCACGGCCGTCCAGCCGAGGGACGACACGATCACGACGCCCCCGTGGCCGAGCGGCCCCCGCCCGGCGTGCAGCAGCCCCTCCGAGGGCCGCAGTGCGAGCGCGGCCACGGTGAGCGCCCCGACCACCCCGACGGCGACCACCGCCCCGGGCACCGACCGCTGCCCGCCCCGCCCCCCGTGTTCCATGGCTCCCCCCGCCGAACACACCGTCCCCGATGGGCAGTTCACCGAGGTCCCGGCACCTGCGCCGACCGCGGCCCGGCTCGCGTCCCCCGACGGCCGTGCCACCGGCAGCCGGTCACACCGGCGCCAGCGCCGCCGCGACCGACCTGATGGTCCGCGGCCCCACCCGGCAGCAACCGCCGATCAGCCGGGCCCCGGCCGCCCGCCACCGGCGGACCTGCCCGGCGTCGAACGACGAACGCCCCTCCCAGGCCCGCGTCTCAGCGTTCCAGGCCTCGCCGCTGTTGGGGTAAACGACAACTGACTTTCCGGTGACACGCGCAGCGGTCTCCACGGCGCCGGGAACGTCCTCGGGCGCGCAGCAGTTCACGCCCACCGCGACCACCTCCGCCGCGTCCGCCGCCAGGGCGAAGGCCTCCTCAAGCGGCTGACCGGCGCGGGTGCGGTCGCCCGCGACGGTGTACGACAGCCAGGCCGGCACGCCCAGTCCACGCACCGCCCGCAGCAGCGCCTCGGCCTCGGTGGTGTCGGGGACGGTCTCCAGGGCGAACACGTCCGGCCGGGCGGCGGCCAGCGCCTCCAGCCGGGGACGGTGGAAGCGCTCCAGCTCCGCGACGCCGATCCCGTACCGGCCGCGGTACTCGGAGCCGTCGGCGAGCATCGCCCCGTAGGGGCCGACGGAGGCCGCCACCCACAGCGGGCGGTCCATCCGCGCCCGGCGGGCGGCGGCCCGCGCCGACTCCACGCTGAGCGCGAGCAGCTCGGCCGCCCGCTGCGGGCCGATGCCGCGCCGGGCGAAGCCCTCGAACGTGGCCTGGTAGCTGGAGGTGATGGCGACGTCCGCCCCCGCCTCGAAGTAGGCCAGGTGGGCCTCGGTGAGCGCGCCGGGGTCCTCCGCGAGCAGTCGCGCCGACCACAGGTCGTCCCCCAGGTCGTGGCCCGCCGCCTCCAACTGGTTGGACATCCCGCCGTCGAGCACCAGCGGGGGGCCGGAGGTGAGGGCGTCGGTGAAGTCGCTGGTCATGGAGACGAGGCTAGTCGGGCCGTCGGCGACCCGCTGAACGATCCCGACCCGCACACCCGCGTCCCGCAGGTCAGGCCCGCAGCCGGTGCCGCATCTGCGTCAGGCGTCGGTCGAAACGGACGTTGTACCAGGCCAGCCACCCCACGGAGACGACCGCCAGGACGAGCATCCCACTCCCGGCGGTGACCGACCCGGCGGCGAACCACAGGGCGGACGTGCCGAAGAAGATCAGGAACAGGAGCGGGAAGGCCCACCAGCGGTGGCGCCGCAACCGTCGCTGACGGGAGTCGACCAGCGCCGCCATGGCCTGCCGGCGTCGCGGATCCTCGGGAGGCGGACCGCCCTTGAGGATCCGCCGCTCCATGGCGGGTACGTCGTCGGGCTCGGCGCCGGTGTCCCGCGCGTCGTCACGGCGGCGGCGCCGGACCAGGAACACGACCCAGGCGCTCATCGCGGCGGCGCCGACGAGGGCCGACGGCCAGGCCCCGGCCCCGTTGAAGAGCAGCCGGACCACGAGGCCCGCGGCCAGCGCCCCCAGGCCGATCACCCACAGGCTGTCCCGCCGGAGCCGCCGCGGACGGTCGGCGTCCCGCTCAGGTCGCTCCATGCTCAACCCCCCAGGTCCGTAGCACCTCTTGGTGACGTCAGGTGCGTGTGCGGGTACCCGCACGAGGGGCGGGGACACTTCGGTCGGCACCGAAGCGACGGGCCCCTAGCGTCGGGGACATGAGCGACACGAACACCGCCACCCGCACGCCCGCCGCCACCACCGCCCCCACGCCCACGCCCGCCGACACCGTCACCGGCATGGTCGACCACGTCCTCGCGCTCGCCGCCACCTGGACCGGTTGGGACGGGCGCCCCACCCAGGTCGACGGCCGCGTGTACACCCCGCACAAGGCGATCCGGCGCGTCGCCGACCACATGGTCGACCATCTCGCCGAACTGGAGGCCCGGTTGGCCGGTGAGGAGACGCAGCCCGACCACTGGCACGCCTCCCTGGTCACCACGGAGGCGGACCGTGCCCCCTTCACGCGGGAGGACCTCGACGAGGCCCGCAGCCGCCTCACCCGGCTCGCCCGCATCTGGGCCAACCGCCTCGACGCGCTCACCCACGAGCAGCTCGACCACTCGCCCGGCGAGGGCTGGAGCTTCCGCGAACTCGCCGCGCACCTCGCGGAGTCCGTCTACTACGCCGACGCGGTCGGGGACCTCTCGTGAACGCCTTCGCCGCCCTGCACCGCGCCGGTGACCCCCTGCTCCTGCCGTGCGCCTGGGACCACGCCTCCGCGGTCGCGCTCGCCGGGCGGGGATTCGGGGCCGTCGGCACCACCAGCCTCGGCGTCGCGGCGGCGGCCGGGCTGCCCGACGGGGCCTCGGCGACCCGCGACGAGACGCTGCGGCTGGCCCTGACCCTGGGGTCGGAGCCCTTCCTGCTGTCCGTGGACGCGGAGGACGGTTACAGCGACGACCCCGACGAGGTGGGGGAGTTCGCGCGGGAACTGGCGGTGGTCGGGGCCGTCGGCATCAACCTGGAGGACGCAGCGGGCCCCGCCGACCGGCACGTCGCGAAGATCGCCGCGGTCCGGTCCGCGGCCCCCGGCCTGTTCGTCAACGCCCGCACCGACACCTACTGGCTGCGGGCCGGCGAGGACGACGGCCGTGCCCGGGAGACGGCGCGGCGTCTGGAGGCCTACCGCGAGGCAGGCGCCCACGGCGTCTTCGTCCCCGGCCTGACCGACCCGGGCCGGATCGCGGACCTCGTCGCCCACCTCGACGTACCGCTCAACGTCCTCCACTCGCCCACCGGCCCCTCCCTGCCGCACCTCACCGACCTCGGGGTGCGCCGGGTCAGCCTCGGCTCGCTGCTGTACCGGCGGGCGCTGGGCGCAGCCCTGGAGACGGCGGCCGACATCGCCGCGGGCCGGGCCCCGGGCGGCGCGGCGCCGACGTACGACGAGGTACGGGCCCTCATCAGGTGACGCCGGGCTCCTCGCGCGGCCAGTGGACCAGGGCCATGTGCAGGGCGTCGACCGCCTTGTCCCAGGAGGCCCGCACGTCGCGCGGGGCGCCGAAACCGCCGGCCGCCTCCAGGGCGCAGTAACCGTGGAAGGTGCTGCGCAGCAGGCGTACGGCGTCCGTGAGGTCGGGTTCGGTGAGGCCGTAGGCGCGGAGCATCCCGTAGGTGATCTCGGCGGTGCGGCGCAGGGCGGGGGAGTCGGCGACGAGGTCCTGGTCGACGCGGGACTGGGTCGCGGCGTAGCGGCCCGGGTGGCGCAGGGCGTACGAGCGGTAGGCGCCCGCGAAGGCGGCGAGGGCCTCCCGGCCGGCCCGGCCGGCCACCGCCGCCGTGATCTCCTCGATCAGCTCGCCGCCGGCCAGCAGCGCCACCCGGACGCGCAGGTCCTGGAGATTCCTGACGTGCGTGTACAGGCTCGCGTCCTTGACGCCGAAGTGCCGGGCGAGCGCGGAGACGGTGACGTTCTCGAACCCGTCCCTGTCGGCGAGGTCGGCGGCGGCCGCGACGACACGGTCGGTCGTCAGACCCGCTCGGGGCATGGGCCACCTTCCGGCTTCCTAGGGTTCCTAGGTTTCATGCTAGGGCAGGCAGGGCGGCAGGCGGGGCTCACCCGGGAGTCGTTCAACGTTCACCTTCTGCCTCGATCCTCCTCACAGCCGCGCACCGCGGCGGTATCCAGGAGGACTTCATGGGGCACGGACCCGGGCACGGCCATCACCACCACGGGCACCCACACGACCACGGTGACGAGGCCGCGCCGGCCCTGCCCGCGGCCTTCGACACCAGCGTCCCCGACGAGGCCCTGAGCCCCGCACAGCAGTCGCGCCGGGGCCTGCTGCGCCGCGCCGGACTGCTCGGCGCCGGTCTCGCCGCCGGTACCGTCCTGACCCAGCCCGCGCACGCCGCCCCCGCACGGGCCGCGGGCGACGGCCGCTCCAGGAAGGGCTTCCTCTGGCTCGCCGGGGACCACCACATCCACACGCAGTACAGCAGCGACGGCAAGTACCGCGTCGTCGACCAGGTCCGCCAGGGCGCCCGCAACGGCATGGACTGGCTGGTCATCACCGACCACGGCAGCACCACGCACGCCAGGATCGGCGTCGAGAAGGTCAACCCGGACATCCGCGAGGCCAGGGCCGCCCACGAGGACACCCTCGTCTTCCAGGGCCTGGAGTGGAACATCCCGGCCGCCGAGCACGGCACGGTCTTCGTCCACCCCGGCCGCAACGAGGTGTCCGTCCTCAAGCAGTTCGAGACCGACTACGACGGCGGCGTCAAGGGCGCCGGCGACTCCACGCCCGCCAACGAGGCCCTCGCCGTCGCCGGCCTCTCCTTCCTCGCCGACCAGGTGAAGCGGCGCAAGGTCAAGGACGCCCTGATGCTCGCCAACCACCCCGCGCGCAAGGGCATCGACTCCCCGCACGAGATCCGCGCCTGGCGCGACGCCACCTCCGCGCACCACCAGATCGCCGTCGGCTTCGAGGGCGCCCCCGGCCACCAGGCCGCCGGCCTGCCGAAGCCGCTCGGCGCGGGCGGGGCCCGCGGCATCTACGACGGCAGCCCCGGAGTCAACTCCTTCCCCGGCTACCCGCTGGAGAGCTACCGCACCTGGGGCGGCTTCGACTGGATGACCGCCACCGTCGGCGGCCTGTGGGACAGCCTTCTCGCCGAGGGCCGCCCCTGGTGGATCACCGCCAACTCCGACTCCCACCAGGTGTACGCCGACACCGCCGCCCGCGGCGGCGGCGACTTCAACGCCAACGGCCGCTACGACGACCCCGTCTACGCCGGGAAGATCGACATCGGCCAGGGCGACTTCTGGCCCGGCCAGTACAGCCGCACCCACGTCGGCTCCGACGGCTTCTCCTACGCCGCCGTCATGGACGGCATCCGCGCCGGCCGCGTCTGGGTCGACCACGGGCAGCTCGTCAGCGGCCTCGACGTCCGCGTCTCGGGCGGCGGCCGGTGGGCCACGCTCGGCGGCGCCCTGCACGTCCGCAAGGGCACCCGGGTCACCCTGTCGATCGACGTGGCCCTGGCCGGCGGCCCCAACTGGGCCGGATTCACGCCCCGACTGGCCCGCGTCGACGTCATCCAGGGCGACGTCACCGGCCCGGTCGCCGACCGGGACACCTTCACGGCACCGACCGCCCGGGTCGTCACGTCGTACGAAGTGAACAAGGACTCCGGCACCGTCCGGCTCACCTACGACCTCGGCCGCGTCGACCGCCCCGTCTACCTGCGCACCCGCGGCTCCGACGGCAACCGGTCCGCCGTCGGCGCGCTGGGCGCGAAGGTCGACCCGGCGGGCCCCGCCATCGACGTCGTCGGCGACGCCGACCCGTGGCGCGACCTGTGGTTCTACTCCAACCCGGTGTGGGTCCTGCCCTCGTGACACCGCCCCGGCCGCCGTACGCCATCGGCATCGACACCCACGCGACGACGCTCCGCGAGGCCGACCACCTCCTCCAGGCGCTCGCGGCGGAACTCGCCCTCCCCGAGGACGTCCTCGGCTGCACACACCTGGTTCGGGACGGCCGCCCGCGGGTCGTCCTGTCTCTGGCCGCCGATGCGGAGCCGGTCCTGCGCGCCGCCCAGGACCGGCTCACCACCCAGGGGTACGACGTACTGGACGGCGCCCCGGACGCGGTCGGCCGCGCCGTCCTCTTCCCGGGGGCGGCCGGCCTCACCGGCACCCTGACGCTCGCCGAGCTGCTCGCGCGCACCGCGATCGACGAGGTGACCGTGCTGGGTACACCGGACGCGCCGTCCCCGGACACCCGGCTGGTCACCCGGGAGCACGTCCGCCCGCAGTGGCGGGACGGACGCCTCGTCCTGGCGGCCATGCCCGCCGCGGGCGGCACCCTGGTGCCCTTCGAGGACCCGGACCCGACGCCGTGCTGCGCGGACCACTGAGGTCCGGGGACTACCGGGAACGGGTCCCGGTGCGCAGGTCGGCGAAGAGCCCCCGCGCCCGGGTCCCGTCCGGCAGGGCCCAGGAGCCGGCGACGTGGCCCGCCGTCTCCGGCGCCGGGCCGGGCGCGCCGTCCGCGGTGGCGCGCAGCACCCGGTGCAGGCGCAGGACCGAGCCGTCCGGCGCGTGCAGCTCGGTGCCCGACGCGTCGTCGGTGGGGGGAGTGCCGAAGTCCGTGGGGGCAAGGCCGGCACCGGTCCAGAAGCGGGTGACCTCCCGGTCGGGGACGTTGCTGGTGTCCTGGTCCTGAGCCGACACCCGGCCCTCGATCAGCGCCGGCAACTGCGCGGCCAGCACCGGGTCGTGGCAGCCGTCGTAGGCCCAGCGTCGCCCCAGCACCCCGTGCTCCATGGTGCCGACGAGGGCGTCCTCGGCCCCGTCGAGGGGGGCGGCACGATAGGTGAGCGGCACCAGGTAGCTGGACGGGCGGGGGCCGGAGGCGTCGGTGACCACGAGGAACTCGATCCCGACCTCGCCCTGTGGGTCGTCCAGCCGGAAGCCGCCGGCCCTGGCCAGCTCCGGTTCACCCGCGCCGGAGTACCACGGCCGGGACGGCAGCCAGGCGGCGAGCAGTTCCAGCTTGGTCGGACTGAGCGAGGTGTGGTGGATGACGGCCATGCCGACAGTCCCCTTTCGTCGACCGGAGGTGGTGATCACAGACCGGAGGTGGTGATCACACCTTGCCATCCGCCGGGCCGACGCGGACGGGAGTCGCTCAGCCGCCCAGTACCCCGCGCACGAACGCGTTGGTGAACTTGCCCGCCGGGTCCAGGGCCGCGGCCAGCGCCCGGAAGTCGTCCAGCCGCGGATAGAGGGCGCGCAGCTCGTCCGCCGGCGTGGTGAACACCTTCCCCCAGTGCGGCCGGGCCGCGAACGGGACCAGCGCCTCCTCCAGCCGCCGCACCACCGGCAGCACCGCCGCCGTGTCGTCCACCCACGTGAAGTGCACCGCCACGGTGTCCCGCCCGTGGGCCGGGCTCAGCCACTGTGCGTCGGCGGCGACCGTGCGCACCTCGCAGGTCTGGAGCACCGGCGCGAGCGTCGCCCGTATCGCGTCGATCGCGCGCAGGGCCTCCACGGCGTGCTCGCGGGGCAGCAGGTACTCGGACTGCAGCTCGGCGCCGCTGCTGGGCGTGAACGCGGCGCGGAAGTGCGGCAGCCGCTCGTGCCAGGGCCCCGGCACACCGAACTGCTCGGTGCAGTTGACCGCCGGCATGCCCGGCACCGGATGCATCTTCTCGGCCGCCGGAGCGGCGTACGGGAACGCCGACAGCGGCTGGTCCGTGCGCCGCTTCAGCCACACCTGCCTGAAGCCCGGCGCCCGCCAGTCGGTGAACAGGCTCACGCTGTACGCCGCCGACATCACCGCGTCGAAGGCCGCCGCGTCCAGCCCGTCGAGCGGCAGTTCGGTGAAGACGTGCTGCTCGACCTCGTAGGCCGGCTCCAGATCCAGGGTGAGCGAGGTCACCACGCCGAGCGCGCCGAGCGAGGTCACCGCGCCGCCGAACCGCTCGTCGCCCCGCGCGACGGTCACCGTCGACCCGTCCGCCGTGACCAGCTCCACCTCACGCACCGCCGACGCCAGCGAACCGTTGCCCACCCCGGAGCCGTGGGTGCCGGTCGCCACCGAACCGGCGACCGAGATGTGCGGCAGCGAGGCCATGTTCGGCAGCGCCAGCCCCCGCCCGTGCACCCGTCGCGCCAGCTCCGCGTAGCGGACGCCGCCGCCCACCCGGACCGTACGGGCCGCCGTGTCGACGTCCACCTCGGCCGGCAGATCGGCCAGCGACAGCAGGACGCCCCCGGCGCCCGGCTCGGCGATCTCGTTGAAGGAGTGCCCGCTGCCCAGCACCCGGACCCGTGCGCCGTCCGCGACCAGGGCCCGCAGCGCGGCCGTCGAACGCGGCCGCGCCAGCTCCCCGGCCGTGAAGGTGATGTTGCCGGCCCAGTTGGTCACGGTGATGTCGCTCATACCGCGGAAACCTACCCGGCGCGCCTGAGGGGGCCCCGGGCGGGAAGCCGCACCGGCGGGGGCATACCGTGAGAAGTCGAACGCCTGAGCCGGGAGGAGACACGGATGGGCAGCGGCAGCCGCACCGCGCTGGTCGAGGATCTTATGGAGCGCTTTCCGCACGTACCGCGGGAAGCCGTCTTCAAGGAGGACCTGCTCCGCGGCGGGGTGGCCTTCGACCCCTCCGCGCTGAGTGACAACGAGGACGGCGAGGTCAAGCCGAAGTCGTACTTCATCTTCTCCTTCGACCACGGCACCCTGCCCGAGCTGGGCGAGGCCGCGCTGCGCCGCCCGCCCGAGGAGATCATCCTCACCGGCGGCCCCTACGACCTGCGCCGCACCGTCGTCTCGGTCCGCGTGAACCCGTCCTCGCCGTACCGCGTCGCGGCCGACGAGCACAACCAGCTCGGCCTGTACCTCGACGGCAAGCGGATCTCCGACGTCGGCGTGCCGCCCATGCCGGAGTACTACCGCCACAAGCTCGCCAACGGGAAGTCGGTCATGGAGGTGGCCCCCACCATCCAGTGGGGCTACCTGATCTACCTGACCGCCTTCCGGGTCTGCCAGTACTTCGGCGCCAAGGAGGAGTGCCAGTACTGCGACATCAACCACAACTGGCGCCAGCACAAGGCGGCGGGCCGCCCGTACACCGGTGTGAAGGACGTCGACGAGGTCCTCGAAGCGCTGGACATCATCAACAGGTACGACACGGCGAAGACCTCCACCGCCTACACCCTCACCGGCGGCGCGATCACGTCGAAGGTCCAGGGTCTGGACGAGGCGGACTTCTACGGGCGCTACGCCAAGGCCATCGAGGAGCACTTCCCCGGCCGCTGGATCGGCAAGGTCGTCGCGCAGGCCCTGCCCAAGGACGACGTGCAGCGCTTCAAGGACTACGGCGTCCAGATCTACCACCCCAACTACGAGGTGTGGGACGAGTACCTGTTCAAGATGTACTGCCCCGGCAAGGAGCGCTACGTCGGCCGCGACGAGTGGCACAAGCGCATCCTCGACTCCACCGAGGTCTTCGGCGCGCGCAACGTGATCCCGAACTTCGTGGCGGGCGTCGAGATGGCCGAGCCCTTCGGCTTCAAGACCGTCGACGAGGCCATCGCCTCCACCACCGAGGGCCTGCGCTTCTTCATGTCCCAGGGCATCACGCCCCGCTTCACCACCTGGTGCCCCGAGCCCACCACCCCGCTCGGCAAGGCCAACCCGCAGGGCGCGCCGCTGGAGTACCACATCCGGCTCCTCCAGGCCTACCGGCAGACGATGGACGAGTTCGGCCTCTCCTCGCCCCCCGGCTACGGCCCGCCCGGCGCCGGCAACGCGGTCTTCTCCGTCAGCTCCTTCATGGACAGCCTGCCCGAGGACGCGCCCGTCGAGGTGTGAGCCGGCGTGCGGACCGGCGGGCGGCGCACCGCGCCCGCCGGTCTTCGCCGTCCCGCTCCTCGTCCCGACCAGTCGCTTGTCAGTCGTGCAGAAGACGTGCGAAGCTCTGCGCTGCCGCGAGACTCGGCCCCAACTCCTCCGACCGTGTGGTGAGTTGGCCTCACCCGTGGACGCAGGAGTCCGATGCCCGACCTGCCGACCCCCAAGGACGCCGCCGAGGCCGCGCTGCTCGCGGAGTGCCGGGACACGGTCCTCTCCTACGCCGCCCTGTGCACGGCCGGTCCGGAGGCGGCCGCCCGGCTGGCCGCCGAGGCGTTCACCCACGGCCTGCGCGAGGTCCGCGCCGCCGGTCCGGCCACCGCCCGCCCGCCGTCCCGGCTGCCCCGCACCGCGCTGCTCCTGACCGCCGTACGCACCACGGCGGCCGCCTGGGAGGACGGTGGCCGGGGGCAGGCACTCGACCCCGGACTGCGGCAGTGGCTGGGCTCCGCCCGGGCCGCCCGCTACACGGGGCCGCCGCCGCGTCGCCCGCTCGCGCTGCGCGGCCTCAAGGACATGCAGGAACCGGACGCGGAGCTGCTGTGGCTGGCCGACGTCGAGGTCCTGCCGCCGCCGGTGGTGGCCCGCCGCCTCGGCCTCGACCCCGCCACCGTCTCCGGGGAGCTCGCCCAGGTGCGCCGGCTGTTCCGGGACCGCTGCCGACGCGGCCACCTCGACGCGCCCCCGGCCCCGCCCTGCCAGGGCTACGCCCGGCTCCTGGACGCGGTCACCAGGTCGCCCGCCGCCGACGTCCCCGACGACCTCTCCCGCCACCTCGCCGACTGCCCCGACTGCGCGGAGGCCGCCGCCTGTCTGAGCCCGCACGACGACCGGCTGCCCGCGGCCCTCGCCGCCGGAGTGCTCGGCTGGGGCGGGCTCGCGCACCTGGAACGCCGCCGCCGCGACGCCCAGGCGCGACGCGCCGCCGGGAGGCCGGCCGACGACGACCGCGCCGACGGGGCACCCGACGGCGACCACCGGACCCGGCTCGTCCGCGGCGGCCTCCTCGCCACCGCCGGCCTGGTGTCCCTGCTGGCGCTCACCGTCACCCTGGTCACCTCCCGCGGCACCGCCGACGACGCCGCGGCGCCCACCGGCACCGCGGACCGCCGCCCGGCAGCCGTCCCGCAGCCCTCGCCGCCACGGGGGGACAGCCGGCCGACACCGGAGGCGGCGCGGGCCTCCACCGGTGCCACCGCACCGGTCGTGGACCGGACCCCGCGGAAGAAGGACCCCGACCCGGCACCCCAGGGCACCGCCACACCCACCGCACCCCCCGCGAGCGCCGGGGAACCGACGGGCCCCGACCGCGCCCCGGCCCCGGACCCCGGCACGCCCGCCCCCGCCGCCTGCCGCGTCCGCTACGACCTCGTCAACCAGTGGCCCGACGGCTTCCAGGCCACCGTGAGCGTCACCACCACCCGCGCCCTCGACTCCTGGCAGGTCGCCTGGACCTTCCCCGACGGCCAGCGGATCGGCCAGATGTGGGACGCCGGGTACGCCCAGACCGGCGCCCGGGCCACCGCGGCGGCCGCCGACCACAACGCCTCCGTCCCCGCGGGCGGCCACCTCGCCTTCGGCTTCATCGCGTCCTGGCGCGGCAGGAACGCCCCGCCGGACGGCTTCACGCTGAACGGCCGGGAGTGCGAGAGCGGGTGAGCGCCCGGCGCCCGCCGTCCCGGCCGGAAAAACGCGTTGACGGGCCGTGGTGGGGACGGGCTACTGTGGCGGCACGTCACGCGGCGATCGCCGCGCGGTGAGGAACGTACGAGTGAGGAGGTGTCGACCGATGGCTGTCTTTGCGACGGGCGCTGCCCGCATCCAGCAACCCATCACGTCCACCTCCGTGGCCGCCGGCCGCCTCCGGGCCTCCTGAGTCCCCGCGCCGGGGCCGCCCCCCGAAGGGCAACCCCTTGTCTTCCACCACCCCGTTCACCGCTCACTCCACCCTGACCCCCTACGGCTGGGACGAGGACTGGGCCGACGCCTTCGCCCCGTACGCCGCCGAAGGACTGCTGCCCGGCCGCGTCGTCCGGGTCGACCGCGGTCAGTGCGACGTCGTCACCAGCGACGGGACCCTGCGGGCCGACACCGCGTTCGTCACCCCGCACGACCCCCTGCGCGTCGTCTGCACCGGCGACTGGGTCGCCGTCGAACCCGACGGCACCCCGCGCTACGTACGGACGTACCTGCCGCGCCGTACGGCCTTCGTACGCTCCACCTCCTCCAAGCGGTCCGAGGGACAGATCCTCGCGGCCAACGTCGACCACGCCATCGTCGCCGTGTCCCTCGCGGCCGAACTCGACCTCGCCCGGATCGAGCGGTTCCTCGCCCTCGCCTGGGAGTCCGGGGCGCAGCCCCTGGTCGTGCTCACCAAGGCCGACCTCGTCCCCGACCCGGTGACACTGGCCCACCTGGTCCAGGACGTGGAGACCGCCGCGCCCGGCGTGACGGTGCTGTCCGTCAGCGCCGAGCACGGGGAGGGGCTCGACGTCCTCGCCGCCGTGGTCTCCGGGGGCACGGCCGTGCTGCTCGGGCAGTCCGGCGCCGGCAAGTCCACCCTCGCCAACGCGCTGCTCGGCGAGGACGTCATGGACGTGCAGGCCATCCGGGACGTCGACGGCAAGGGCCGGCACACCACCACCACCCGCAACCTCCTCGCCATGCCCGGCGGGGGAGTGCTCATCGACACCCCCGGGCTGCGGGGTGTCGGGCTCTGGGACGCGGGCACCGGCGTCGGGCAGGTGTTCGCCGAGATCGAGGAACTGGGCCGCGACTGCCGGTTCCACGACTGCGCCCACGAGAGCGAGCCGGGCTGCGCCGTCCTCGCCGCCATCGACAGCGGCGAGCTGCCCGAACGCCGGCTGGAGAGCTACCGCAAGCTCATGCGGGAGAACCAGCGCATCGTCGCCAAGACCGATGCCCGCCTGCGCGCCGAGATCCGCAAGGAGTGGAAGCGCCGGGGCGCCATCGGCAAGGCGGCGATGGAGGCCAAGCGGGGCCGCGTGCGGTAGCGGCGCCCCCTCCTCCGACGCGATGTCCGATTTCCGCCAGCCCGGTCCGCCGGTCTGGCGGAGACTGGACAGCGTGACGCAGAACGTGAAGGAGCGCGCGGAGCCCGCGCGGCGCGAGGACAGCGGGTACGAGGACAGCGCGTGCGAGGACAGCAGGTACGAGGCGGTCCGCAGCCGGGACGCCCGGTTCGACGGCGCGTTCTTCTTCGCGGTGGAGACCACCGGCATCTACTGCCGGCCCAGCTGCCCGGCGGTCACCCCGAAGCGGCGCAACGTGCGGTTCTTCGCGACGGCCGCCGCCGCCCAGGGCTCGGGCTTCCGGGCCTGCCGGCGGTGCCGCCCGGACGCCGTGCCGGGCTCGGCGGACTGGAACGTCCGCGCCGACGTCGTCGGCCGGGCCATGCGGCTGATCGGCGACGGCGTCGTCGACCGCGAGGGCGTCGCCGGACTCGCCGGCCGGCTCGGCTACAGCGCCCGCCAGGTGCAGCGGCAGCTCACCGCCGAGCTGGGCGCCGGGCCCGTGGCCCTGGCCCGCGCCCAGCGGGCGCACACCGCGCGCGTCCTGCTGCAGACCACCGGCCTGCCGGTGACCGAGATCGCGTTCGCCGCCGGCTTCGCCAGCGTGCGGCAGTTCAACGACACGATCAGGGCCGTGTACGCGGCCACCCCGAGCGCGCTGCGCGCCGCCGCCCCGGCCCGTGACCGGCCCGCCCGGCACGGCGCCACCCCCTCGGCCGGCATCCCCCTGCGGCTCGCCCACCGCGGCCCCTACCAGCACGGCCCCGTCTTCGACCTGCTCCAGCACGAGGCGGTGGCCGGCGTCGAAGAGGTGAGCGGTCCGCCCGGCCGCCGCGTCTACCGGCGCACCCTGCGCCTGCCGTACGGCACCGGGATCGTCGCCGTCGACGAGCGGCCCGGCGGGCCGCGCTCCGGCACCGGCGGCTGGCTGGACGCCCGACTCCACCTCACCGACCTCCGCGACCTGACCACCTCCGTGCAGCGGCTGCGCCGGCTGTTCGACCTGGATGCCGACCCGTACGCCGTGGACGAGCGGCTCGGCGCCGACCCCCGGCTCGCGCCCCTGGTCGCCGCCCGCCCCGGACTGCGCTCCCCCGGCACCGCCGACCCCGGCGAACTCGCCGTTCGGACGGTGGCGGGGCGGGCGGAAGCGGAGCGCCTGGTCCAGCGGTACGGCAAGACGCTGGACGCGCCGTGCGGCGCCCTGACCCACCTCTTCCCCGAACCGGCCGTCCTCGCCGGCGCCGAGCCGGGCGGCCCCCTGGGCGCGCTCGCCGCGGCACTCGCCGACGGCGTGGTACGCCTGGACCCCGGCGCCGACCGGGACGACGCCGAACGCGCGCTGCTCGCCGTACCCGGCGTGGACGCCCGCACCGCCGCCGTCGTCCGCACCCGCGCCCTCGGCGACCCCGACGTGGCCCCGCCCGGCACCGCCGTGCCCGACACCTGGCGCCCCTGGCGCTCGTACGCCCTGAACCACCTGCGCGCAGCAGGAGAGTGGGAGCAGCACCGATGACCACCACGACCCGCACCAACATGACCTACTGGAGCGAGGTCGACAGCCCCGTCGGCCCGCTGCTCCTCACCGCGGGCCCGGACGGGGCGCTCAGCTCCCTGTCCGTGCCCGGGCAGAAGGGCGGCCGGAGCGTCCAGGAAGGCTGGCGGCAGGACGCCGGGCCCTTCCGGGCGGCCCGGGAGCAGCTCGCCGCCTACTTCGCCGGGGAGCTGCGGGAGTTCCGGCTGCCGCTGCGCGCCGAGGGCACCGCCTTCCGGGAACGCGTGTGGGCCGCCCTGGACGACGTGCCCTACGGCGCGACCACGACGTACGGCGAGATCGCCGCGCGGATCGGCGCCTCCCGCCCCGCGGTCCGCGCGGTGGGCGGCGCGATCGGTGCCAACCCGCTGCTGATCCTGCGCCCCTGCCACCGCGTGATCGGCGCCGACGGCTCCCTGACCGGATACGCGGGTGGCCTCGAACGCAAGACGCGGCTGCTCACCCTGGAGGGCGTCCGGACGGCTAGCCGGACAGCACCGCGCCCAGCCACGCCCCGGTGATCAGCAGGCAGGCGAAGAGTTCCGTCAGCACCGCACTGCCGCCCGAGCGCATCGCGGTCCGCAGGGCCGCCATCGCCTCCCCGTGCCGGCCCAGCCGGATCCGCTCGGCGAGGTAGATGCCGCCCAGGAAGCCGGGGATCGCGCCGAGCACCGGCACCAGCACGAAGCCTAGGAAGGCGCCCGCGCCCGCGTACGCCGTGAGCCGGCGGGTGGCGTCGTCCGCGCGCAGCCGCCGGGAGGGCAGCGCCCAGCGCACCGCCTGGGACAGGAGCAGGACGACCGTGGCGCCGACCAGCACGGCCCACGCGAGCGGCCGCGCGTCCTTCAGCGCCCACCACAGGACCCCGGCCCACACGAGCCACGACCCGGGCATGCCGGGGAACAGCACGCCGCACAGCCCGAGCAGAATGACCAGGCCGGACAGCAGGAGGTCCCACGCTCCCATCTGTCCAGGGTGCCGGACTCGGGCCCGGCCCGCAGATGTCGTGCGCCGCGGCCGGGCCGGCTCAGCGCTCGCGGGCCACCCAGTCCCGCTCGTAGGCGTGCCAGCCCAGCTGGAGGCGGGTGGTGACCCCGGTCAGCTCCATGAGGCGCTTCACCCGGCGCTGCACGGTCCGCAGACCGAGGTCGAGCTGCTTGGCGACGCTCGCGTCGGTCAGGCCGGCCAGCAGCAGGGAGAGGATCTCCAGGTCGGTGCCGTCGGGCGCCTCCGGGCCGTGCTCGGTCACGCCGGACGCGCCCAGCCGCAGCGGAAGGGCGTCCTGCCAGACCGACTCGAAGAGGCCCGAGAGCAGTTCCAGCAGGCCGCTGGCGTGCACGACCAGCGCGGCCGGCTCCGAGGAGTGGGCGGTGAGCGGGACCAGGGCGAGGGCACGGTCGGCGACCACCAGCTTGGTCGGCACCCGGTCCACCACCCGGACCTGCTCGTCGCGGCCCAGCGCGGCGGTCAGTTCCGTGATGCCGGTGGGCAGGTCCAGCACCGCACGCTCGACCACCACCCGGTAGCGGACCCCGCGTCCGGTGGCCTGCTCCTCCGCGTCGTTCTCCATGCCGGTGACGGCGACCGGGTTGCCGGTGACCAGCGCGCACACCTCCTCGTTCGCTCCCAGCTGGAGCTGGAGGAAGCGCTGGGCGACCGCGGCGGCGCCGGTCACCACCTCCACCAGGTCGTGCACCGCGGGCTCGGACGCCGCCGCCCGGTACTCCTCGGCCAGCAGGGCCGCCGCCAGCTCCGCCTTCTCCAGCTCGTGCCGCTGCTGGGTGAGCAGCGCGCCCAGCGCCACGCCCGGCGGCGCGGCGACCCAGCGGCCGGGCCGGGCCGAGGACTGGGCGGCGAGCCCGATCTGCTCCAGCCGGCGCAGCGCGCGCTCCGTGTCCTGCTCGCCGAGCGCCAGCCGACGGGCCAGATCGGGCACGTCGGCCGCCCCGAGGGCCACCAGCGCCCGGTACGCCGACTCGTGTGCGTCCTTGAGCCCCAACACTCCCAGCATCAGGTGCCGTCCCTCCCCGAGAACCGCCTCACCACCACCTGCGCGGAGCCCGACCGTGGCGGGAAACGGCCACGGCGCAAACCCGCCTCCGGACATCATCGCCGTACGACGGGTCACTCTGCCAAAGTGACGTCGCCGGGCGGTTCTCCCGTGGGGGGTGGGACCGCCCGGCCACGTTCGCCCGCAACCCCGTTCGACGCGTCCCCCGAAACGCGTCCGGCGCGTGCGGGTACGCCGGATTTTCCGGATGCCCCGTTCTCCTAAGGCTCCCTCGGTGGACAATCAGGAGCATGAGTCAGCAGGGGGGAAGGCCCACCGGTCATGACGACTGGTGGACGCAGCTGTACGACGACTCCACCGGCGACACCGGTCCCACGGTCGCGCCCGATTCCCTGGACGACCGGTTCGCCTCGGCGGCGGGGACGGTGTCCCGCGGACCGGACCAGGACGAGGACGAGGACGAGGACCGCGGCATACGGGACGGGGCGGAGCCCCCACCGCGGACGGACCGCACTCCGCCCCCGGCGCCCGCCCCGCCCGCGACCGGCATCCCCGGGCAGCCGGCGACCGGTATCCCCTGGCAGGCCGCGACCGGCATCCCCGGGCCGGCCGAGGACCGGCCTCCCTGGTGGGCCGCGGGTGCGTCTCCCGCCGTCCCCGGCCCCCGGACGCCGGGCCCGTCGCAGCCCGACGACACCCCGAGCGGCGGCGGCACGCCGCGCCGTCCCGGTCCGCCCCCGCAGCGGGCCCCGTGGGAACCGCCGCCCGCCGCTCCCGCCGGTCCCGTGAGCTTCCCGCCCGGATCTCCGGGGCCCGGGGGCGCCGGCCACCGGGCGGGACAGCCCGCCGGCCGGGACCCCGCGGCCGACCCGCCACCCGTCCCCGCGCCGACGGCACCCCCCGCGCCTGCCGCACCTCCCGCGCCCCCGGACCCGCCGGTGCCCCCCGTACCGTCGGAGACGCCCGCACCGCCGGCACCGCCGGCACCGCCGACGTCGCCCGCGTCGCCGGCTCCGTCTCCGCCCGAGCCGCACGCCCCGTCGGCGCCGGCCCGGCCCCCCGCACCGCCCGCGCCCGCCGAACCCCCGCGGCCGGCCGGCCCTCGTGGGCGTACGACCTCGGGGAGCGGCGCCGCCGATCTCAGGGAGCCCCCCGCGGACGTGCCGGCCGCCCCGCCCCCCTCCGGCGGGTCCCCGCCCCCGCGTTCGTCCCGGACCACCCCGGACCTCCCCCCGCTCCCGCCCCCGTTCCTCCCCTCGCTGTCCCCGCACGCCGGGGACGGCGGCGGGCCCGGGTCCTCCGCGCGGGACTACGTCGGCTCCCGGCCGCCCACCTACGACGCCGAACCCACCGCGCTGCCGGCCGCCGAACCCGACGGGCTCGACGGGCTGGTGGCGGACACCGTGCTGGACGGCGCCCGGTACGGGACCTGCACGCTGCGGGCCGTCTCCGTGCGGGGCGACTCCGCGCGCTACCGGGGCGACCCACGCCGTGACGCGCTGCTCGTCGCCCGTTTCGGCGCGGGGGAGCAGGCGCTGGTCCTGGTGGCGATGGCGACCGGCGCCCGTGCGACGGCCGGGGCGCACCTCGCGGCCGCCGACGCGTGCCGGTGGATCGGCCAAGCGGTGGGCCGCAGCCACGCACGGCTCGCCGAGGACCTGCGGGCCGGCCGGCGCGGCGACCTGAAGTCCGGCCTGCACCGCCTCACCGACCGCAGTCTCGGACGGCTCCGCGCCTCCGCCGCCGAACAGGGCCTGGCCCCCGAGGAGTACGCGGCCACCCTGCGCTGCCTGCTGCTGCCCGCCGACCCCGAGTGCCGGACCAGGGTGTTCTTCGGCGTCGGCCCGGGCGGGCTGCTGCGGCTGCGGGGCGGTGCCTGGCAGGACGTGGAGCCCCAGGGCGGCGACGTCGCGGGCGAGCCCGTCCTGGGCTACGGCTCCCCCGGGGGCGGGGCGGCGAGCGAGACACCCGAGGGCGACCGGCTCACCATGGACCTCGGCGTCACGGCACCGCCGGGCCCGACGCCGGAACCGTACGCCGGACCCCGCAGGCCCTTCCGCTTCCGCGCCTCCGTAGCCCGCCCGGGTGATGTGCTCCTGATGAGCACCGCCGGTCTCGCCGAGCCGCTGCTGAGCGAACCGGAGCTGGGCCGGCACCTCGCGCGGCGGTGGTCGGGCCGTACCCCGCCCGGCCTCGCGGAGTTCCTCGCCGACGCCGGTGTCCGGGTCAAGGGGTACGCCGACGACCGCACGGCCGCCGCAGTATGGGAGGCGTGAGACCGCTCGCTGTGCCATACGTAGAGCCATGGCCAAACAGAACGTCGCGGAACAGTTCGTCGACATCCTCACCCGCGCCGGAGTCGAACGCCTCTACGGAGTCGTCGGCGACAGCCTCAATCCGGTCGTGGACGCCGTGCGCCGCCACCCCGGCATCGAGTGGGTGCACGTCCGGCACGAGGAGACCGCCGCCTTCGCCGCCGGGGCGGAGGCACAGGTCACCGGGAAGCTGACCGCGTGCGCCGGCTCCTGCGGCCCCGGCAACCTCCACCTCATCAACGGCCTCTACGACGCCCACCGGTCCATGGCGCCCGTCCTCGCCCTCGCCTCGCAGATCCCGTCCAGCGAGATCGGCCTCGGGTTCTTCCAGGAGACCCACCCCGACCAGCTCTTCCGGGAGTGCAGCCACTACAGCGAGCTGATCTCCAGCCCGAAGCAGATGCCGAGGCTGCTCCAGACCGCCATCCAGCACGCGGTGGGCCAGGGCGGCGTCAGTGTCGTCTCCCTCCCCGGCGACATCGCGGACGAGCCCGCCCCGGAGAAGGCCGCCGAGAGTGCCCTGGTCACCTCCCGGCCGACGGTCCGCCCCGGCGACGAGGAGATCGACCGGCTGGTGCGGATGATCGACGACGCCGACAAGGTCACCCTGTTCTGCGGCGCCGGCACGGCGGGCGCGCACGCCGAGGTGATGGAGTTCGCCGGAAAGATCAAGTCCCCGGTGGGGCACGCCCTGCGCGGCAAGGAGTGGATCCAGTACGACAACCCGTTCGACGTGGGGATGAGCGGGCTGCTGGGCTACGGCGCGGCCTACGAGGCCACCCACGAGTGCGACCTGCTGATCCTGCTCGGCACGGACTTCCCGTACAACGCCTTCCTGCCCGACGACGTCCAGATCGCCCAGATCGACGTCCGGCCCGAACACCTGGGCCGGCGTTCCCGGCTGGACCTCGCGGTATGGGGCGACGCGAAGGAGACCCTGCGCTGTCTGATCCCGAGGGTGAAGGAGAAGAAGAGCCGCCGCTTCCTCGACCGGATGTTGAAGAAGCACGCGGACGCGCTGGAGGGCGTGGTCAAGGCCTACACCCGCAAGGTCGACAAGCACGTCCCGATCCACCCCGAGTACGTCGCCGCCGTGCTGGACGAGGTCGCCGACGACGACGCGGTGTTCACCGTCGACACCGGTATGTGCAACGTCTGGGCCGCCCGCTACATCTCGCCCAACGGCCGCCGCCGCATCATCGGTTCCTTCTCGCACGGCTCGATGGCGAACGCGCTGCCGATGGCGATCGGCGCCCAGTTCACCGACCGGCGGCGGCAGGTCGTCTCGATGTCCGGCGACGGCGGCTTCACCATGCTGATGGGCGACTTCCTCACCCTCGTGCAGCACGACCTGCCGGTGAAGGTGGTCCTCTTCAACAACTCCTCGCTCGGCATGGTCGAGTTGGAGATGCTGGTCGCTGGCCTGCCCTCGCACGGCGTCGCCAACACCAACCCGGACTTCGCCGCCGTCGCCGAGGCGTGCGGGGCCTTCGGGGTGCGGGTGGAGAAGCCGAAGGAGCTGGCCGGGGCGCTGAAGGCCGCGTTCAAGCACAAGGGTCCGGCCCTCGTCGACGTCGTCACCGACCCCAACGCCCTGTCCATCCCACCCAGGATCAGCGCAGACATGGTCACCGGCTTCGCCCTGTCCGCGTCGAAGATCGTGCTGGACGGAGGGGTCGGGCGGATGCTCCAGATGGCCCGCTCGAACCTGCGGAACGTGCCCCGGCCCTGACCCCCGCCCTGGACAGGACGAACGGTCGTTGAAGATTCGACATGACTGGCCGGGGTTCGAACGGGCAAGGCTTCCCCCGTGAGGTTGTTCGAAGAGGAGGGGAAGCGACATCAGTACGCGGACGGGGGACATGGAGAGGGAGACGACGCCACAGCTCAGCCGAAGGCTCGGGCGGACGGACCTGCGGGCGGTGCCGGAGAGCCGGCGGGCCCTGCGTGAGCTGCTGCGGCACTGGGGCGGACCCGGACGGTCGGAGATCGCGGAACTGCTCACCACGGAGCTGGTCACCAACGCGCTGGTCCACACCGACGAAGGGGCCGTGCTGACCGCCACGGTCGGACCGCGCGCACTGCGGGTCGAGGTGCGGGACTTCGTCGCCCGGCCGCCCCGGCCCCGCTCTCCCGACCCGGAGGAGAGCACCAACGGCAGAGGGCTGGTCCTGGTGGAGTCCCTGGCCGACGACTGGGGCGTGCGGCCGTGCGGGGCGGGCGAGCCGGGCAAGTCGGTCTGGTTCGAGCTGGACGCCGAGGCCGCCTGAGGCGCCGGAGACCGGGCGCCCCAGGCGGCACGACGGCTAACCGAACTGCTGCTCCAGGTCCTTGAGCTTGCGCTCCAGGGAGTCCAGGCGCGGCAGGGCCTGGGTGTCGTCCTCCGCGGTGAGGTCGACGGTCACCGGGTCAGCCGCGCCGCGGACGGGCTGCAAGGAGGGCCGCTGGCGTACGGGCAGGGAGTCCGGGGCCGCTATGGCAGGCTCCGCGGTGGCCCGTTCGGCACCTCGCTCGACCTGCTGCACCTCGACCTCGACCTGCCGGCCGCCACGGCCGGGGAAGCCCCGGTGACCGTGCCCCCGGCTGATCGCCTTGAGCTGCGCCCGCTCCAGGCGCTCCTGCTCACGCCGCCGCTGCTTGGCCTCCTCCTTGCGGCGCCGGTCGTCGCGCACCTCGTCGACCGCCTCGTCGAGGCTGCGCACGCCCTCCAGGAGCATCAGCGACCAGGCGCGGTACGTCTCCCTGGGCGCCCGCAGCCAGCGGACCATGCGGATCTGCGGCAGCGGACGCGGCACGAGGCCCTGCTCGCGCAGTGCGGCCCGCCGGGTCTGCTTCAGCGCCCGGTCGAAGAGCACCGCCGCCGACAGGGACATGCCCGCGAAGAAGTGCGGGGCACCCGCGTGACCGAGGCCGCGGGGCGCGTGCACCCAGTTGAACCACGCGGCCGCGAAGGCGAAGGTCCACACGAGTATGCGGGAGCCGAGCGCCGCGTCACCGTGGCTGGCCTCGCGCACCGCGAGAACGGAGCAGAACATCGCCGCGCCGTCGAGGCCGAACGGGACCAGGTACTGCCAGCCGCCGGTCAGGCCGAGGTTCTGCTCGCCGAAGCCGACCAGACCGTGGAAGGAGAGTGCCGCGGCGACCGCGGCGCAGCAGAAGAGCAGGACATAGGAGAAGGTGCCGTAGAGGGCCTCCTTGCGCCTGCGACGCTCCTCCATGCGCTCCCACGAGTCGTCCGCGCCCGCGTCCTTCCCCGTGGAACGCTTGCCGCGCGCGAGCACCGCCACCGCCGCCAGCATGCCCAGGAGCAGCACGGCGCCCGGAAGCAGCCAGTTCAGCGATATGTCGGTCAATCTCATCTGGGGTCCCTTGCATTGGGATAGGGCGTAACGCCCGCCATGGTGGCCCAAACCCGGCGGCCCTCAGGGGGGTTTCGGGGCAAGAGGCCGCCAAGAGGGTGCGAGGGAGTGCACCGGGCGGCGATCTGCTCGAACTGCCGCATGAGGGGCGGGAGTTGAGTTCGAATAAGATAACCCGTACGAGTGGTTCCGTGGAAACTTCTCGCACTGCGCCCGGGAGTTGTGGAGCGACCCCGATGATCTTAAGGGACCGCCGCGGGTGGGTGCGCCGGGCGGCGGCTCACGCCGCCGCGGCGAGCAGCTTGCCGACGCGGTCCGCGTCGCAGGTGCGCGGGCAGGTGGCGCAGGTGTCCTCGGGGCGCAGCGTGTAGAACATGCAGCAGCTCGCCCGGTCCCGGGTGTGCAGCGACTCGCCGTCCGGCCCCGTCAGTTCCCGGAACGCGGCGTCGCCCACGTACGGCTTGGTCGCGCCCGGCAGCAGCAGTTCCAGTTCGCGCCGTGCCCGCTCCTGCTCGCCGAGCAGGTGGGCGACGTACCACAGGCCCTCCACGACCTCGTCGGTCGCCATGCCCCACAGGGCGCGTCCGCGCCGCCGCATCCGCGGTCCGAAAGCCGCCAGCACCGGCTCCAGGTGCTCCGCGACGGAGGCCCGCACCTCGGCCCGCAGCGCCTCCTCGTCCGCGACCACGCGGGCGCCGGGCAGCGCGGCGGCCGGATCGCCCGGCAGGCAGGCGAAGCCGGCGGACCGCACGGCCATGCGGCCGAGGGGCAGGCCGGCGGCGGAGCGGTCGTAGGCGACCCGGTCCGTGGGGTAGCGGGGCACCCGGCGGTGCAGGAACCACGGCACGGTGATCAGCAGACAGGCCGGCCACGCGTACCGGTGCAGGCCGAAGCTCGCGACCACGTCGGGCCGGGCCCGCTGCCCGTAGTCCCGCAGCACCTGGGCGTCGTCCCAGGCGAGGAACGCGTCCAGCTCCGCCCCGCCCGCGGCGAGCGAGCCGGCCGGGACCCAGCCGCCCCCGCGCGGGACCTCGTCGGCCCCGTCCAGCTCGGTGACGCCCAGTCCCGGGAGGACCTCGGACAGGCGTGCGTAGGCGTCCGTGGTGGCCGAGCGGGTGACAGGCATGCGGGGACCACCGATCCACGTCGGAGAACGGGCTGCTTTGAGGTAAGCCTTACCTTATCGAAAATGCGCGGGATTTGAACTGGGGGCCGGTGCGCTTAGGGTGCTTGACGGACCGGCGACAACCCGCCGTAATGACCCCAAGTACCGACACGTCCCGCAGGAGGACCCGTGAAGCCGAGCGCGCAGGGGCTCCCAGGGACGGGGACCGGGCGGGCCCGCGGCGCCGAGCGGGCCGGAGCGACCGGAGCCGCCGGACCGGCCGGCGTCCCGGCGCAGCCCGGCGCCGCGACCGGGAAACGGGCCCCGGGGGGCGCGGGCCCCGCCGGGGGAGTGCGCGGCGAGCACACGCACGGCGAACCTCCTGCGCCCCGCCCGCGCGTCCTCGTGCAGCGCTCCTCCGTACGCGGCCAGGTCCTCGACGCCCTGCGCACCGCGCTCGTGGCCGGCGAGCTGCGCCCCGGCGAGGTCTACTCGGCACCCGCGCTCGGCGAGCGGTTCGGCGTCTCGGCCACGCCCGTGCGCGAGGCCATGCAGCAGCTCGCCCTGGAGGGCGCCGTCGAGGTCGTCCCCAACCGGGGCTTTCGCGTCCTCGAACGCGGCGACCGGGAGCTGGCCGAGCTCGCCGAGGTCCGGGCGCTGATAGAGGTCCCCGTGATGCTGCGCCTGGCCCGCACGGTCCCCGCCGAACGCTGGGCGGAGCTGCGGCCCCTCGCCGAGGCCACCGTGCGGGCCGCGTCGTCCGGCTGCCCGGCGACCTACGCCGAGACCGACCGCGCCTTCCACCGCGCGGTGCTCGCGCTGGCCGGCAACGACCAGCTCGTCCGGATCGCCGGTGACCTGCACCGCCGCGCCCAGTGGCCGCCGGCCGGCGCCCCCGCGGTACGGGGGCGGGCCGACCTGATCGCCGACGCGCACGAACACACGGCGCTGCTCGACGCGCTGATCGCCGGCGACCTGGACGTGGTGCGGAGCCTGGTGGGGGAACACTTCACCGGCGCTTAGGAGACCTCCTGCCGCCGGGGACGGGGGGCTCCCGGTTCCTTCGCGGTGGGGTCCGCCCGCCCGGCCCGGCGAGGGGCGCCGGCCCCGGTGGCCCGGCCGTAGAGCGCGACGGCGAGCGGGGCCGCGGTGAACACCGACGAGTACGTGCCCACCCCCACGCCGATCAGCAGGGCCAGGGCGAAGTCGGTGAGCGAGCCCTCGGCGAGCACCGCCAGGGCGGCCAGGATCAGCACCGCGCCCGTGCCCGTGTTGACCGTGCGCGGCAGCGTCTGGAGGATCGCCCGGTCGGTGAGCCGGGCGAAGGGCGTCCCGCGGTCCTTCCCGAGCAGCTCCCGGACGCGGTCGAAGAGCACGACCGAGTCGTTGACCGAGTAGCCGATGACCGTCAGCAGCGCGGCCAGGAACACGCCGTCGATCGGCTTGCCGAGCCAGGCGAACACACCCACCAGGACGACGACGTCGTGCGCGAGGGCTCCGACGGCGGCCGTGCCGAACAGCAGCCGGAAACGGGCGGCGAGGTAGAGGAGCTGGGCGCCGAGGGCGAGGCCGAGGGCGATGAGGGCGTCCCGGCGCAGTTCCTCGCCGAGGCTGGGCCCGATCAGCTCGTCGCGGACCTTCTCGGTCTCGCCGCCGAGCGCGCCGACGGCCCCGGTGACGGCCGCCGCCTCGTCGTCGGTCAGCTCCTCGGTGCGCACGGTGAGGCCGTGGTCCCCGGAGGACTGGACGACCGCGCGCGGGAAGCCCGCGTCGGCGAGGGCCGTCCGCGCCCGTTCGGGGTCGACCTCGGTGGCGGTGGAGTACTCGATCAGCCGTCCGCCGGTGAACTCGATGCCGAAGTCCAGCCCGCGGGCCAGGATGCCCGAGCCGGCCAGCACCAGCACGATCCCGGACGCGGCCAGCCAGCGGCGGGGGCGGCGCATCAGGGCCGGGTCGCGGCGCAGCAGGGCGTCACGGACCGGGCCGGTGCTCGCGAGGCCGGTGACGCGGGGGCGGCGGGAGACGGACGGGCGGCTCGCGGCGAACTCGGTGAGCACCCGGGTGATCACCAGGGCGCTGATCATGGAGGCGAGGACGCCGATGCCCAGGGTGACGCCGAAGCCCTTCACCGGCCCGGAGGCCAGGAAGAACAGGAGGGCGGCGGCGATGAGCGTGGTGATGTTGGAGTCGGCGATCGCGCTGAACGCGCTGCGGAACCCGGCCGTCAGCGCCGAGCGCGTACTGGGCCGGCTCCGGGCGGCCTGCTCCTCGCGGGCACGTTCGAACACCAGGACGTTGGCGTCCACCGCCATGCCGATCGCCAGGACGAAACCCGCCAGCCCCGGCAGGGTCAGGGTCGCGCCGATCGCGGCCAGGGCGGCGTAGGAGATGAGGCCGTAGCAGAGCAGGGCGACCGCCGCGAGGGCGCCCATGAGGCGGTAGACGACGACGATGAACAGCGTGGTCAGCGCGGTGCCGATGACGGCGGCCCAGGCGCCGGCCGAGATCGCCTCGTCGCCCAGCGTGGCCCCGATCGTGCGCTGCTCCACCGTCTCCACCGGCACGGGGAGGGCACCGCCCTCGACGAGCAGGGCGAGTTCGCGGGCCTCGGCGTCGTCGAAGGACCCGGTGATCAGGGTGGAGCCGCCGGAGATGCCCGCCCCGCAGCCCACCGACGGGTCGACCTGCGGCGAGGAGATGATCTTGTCGTCGAGCACGATGGCGACCCGGCGCCGGTCGTCACCGGCCGGGTGGCAGGCCGCCTCGCCGGTCACCCGGGCCCACCGGTCGGCGCCCGCGTCCTCGAAGTCCACGGTGACGTGCCACCCCGCGCCGCCCTGCTGGTCGAAGCGGGCGTCGGCGCCCTCGACGTCCTGCCCGGTCAGGGCGGCCGCCTCGAGCCGGAGGGGCCGGCCGGACTCGTCGGGCAGCACGCGCTCGCCGGGCCGGTCGGACCGGGGCTTCCCGGCTTCCTCGGCCGGGCCGTGGACCGGGTGGACGGTGAGCTGTGCGGTGCGGCCCAGTACGTCGGCCGCCTTCTTCGGGTCCTGGACACCCGGCAGCTCGACGACGACGCGGTGGTCACCGGAGCGGACGATGGTCGGTTCGGCGACGCCGAGCGCGTCGATGCGGCCGCGCAGCACCTCCACCGTGCGGTCGGTGGCCTCGGCGTCCGCGACGACGGTGGGGGTGGAGCGGGTCTCCAGCACGATCTGGGTGCCGCCGCGGAGATCGAGCCCGAGGCGGACCGGCGTGGTGAGGGCGATGCCGAGGGCCGCGGCCAGCACGGCCAGGGCGATCAGCGCACGGATGCGCAGACCGCCGGACCCGGAACGGGACCGCGACCGGCGCGGGGAACGTGGGGACAGGGGGATACGGGAGCGCTGCAACGGAGACCTCCGGCGGGCACGCCGCGGCAGCGGCCTGCGCGGCCGCGACGGAAGGGGAAGGTGACGGGAGTACGCGGTGCGTACGGTGCTCAGGTGCCGGAGGGGGCGGGAGGTGCCCGGCCGTGGTCGTGATGCGTGCGGCCGGGGGAGAGGGCCACGGCGCCGGACCCGGCGGGGGTACGCCCGCCGGCGGCGGGATCGGCGCCCACGGAGCGCGGGGCGGTGGCGGGGCGGTCGGGGGGTGCCGGACGCTCACCGAGGTGGTCGTGGCGTGCCCTGGCCCGGTCGAAGCAGGGCGCGGCGCCGCCGTCGTCGGCGTGCTGGTCGGTCCGCGGGTGAGGGAGAGCGGTCGTCGCCGCGTGGCCCGGGAGCGCCCCCGCGACCGCGGCGCCCGTGCCGGTCGCGGGCCCGGCCGGGACCAGGGCCAGCAGGAGGGTCAGCAGTGCGGCGAGCGCGGCCACGAGCCGGGGAGCCGTCGCGGGGGCGGTACGACCTGCGGGGCGCATGCACCGTCCCCTCTCGTCAGGGCGTTCGGACGGCCGGGCGGCCGGGCGGAGAGGAGCCCGGTGCTCCGGCCCGGAGTGGGCGGCCGGAGCACCGGGCGGTCCGGGGACGTCAGGGTTCGATGAGGCCGGCGCGGATGGCGTACCGGGTCAGTTCCAGACGGTCGCGCAGGCCGAGCTTCTGCAGCAGGTTCGCCCGGTGCCGCTGGACGGTCTTGACGCTGATGAAGAGGATCTCGGCGATCTCCTTGGAGGAGTGGCCCTCGGCGACGAGCTTGAGGACCTCCTCCTCCCGGGGCGTGAGGATGTGGTCGGCGCTCTCCTCACCGTGCCGGACCCGGTCGAGGTAGTTGCGGATCAGGGCGGTCACCGCCCCCGGGTAGAGGAACGGCTCGTCGCGCATCGCGGCCCGGCAGGCGGCGACCAGATCGCGGTCGGCGACGGACTTCAGGACGTATCCGCAGGCCCCCGACTTCAGCGCCTGGAACAGGTACTGCTCGTTGTCGTGCATCGTCAGCATGAGGATGCGCAGCCCGGGTTTCAGCGCGGCCAGCTCGCGGGCGGCCTGGAGACCGGTCAGCCGCGGCATCGCGATGTCCAGGACCGCCAGGTCCACGGCGTTCGCCCGCGCCTTCTCGATGGCCTCCGCGCCGTCCCCGGCCTCCGCCACCACCTCCAGGTCCGGTTCCCGGTCGAGGATGAGCCGGACACCGCGGCGCACCAGGGCGTGGTCGTCGGCGAGCAGGATGCGGATCCTCGCCGGGCCGGAGACGGGCGCCGCGGGGGACGCCGTGGGCCGGGCGGACGGCCCGGGAAGGGAGCGGTCGGGCAGGGACGACGGGTCGGACATGGTCAGGGCTGCTTCCTGGGGACGGGTGCGGTGAGCCGGACGCGGGTGCCGGCGCCGGGAGCCGAGGTGATGTCGAGGGCGGCCCCGACGAGCAGGGCCCGTTCGCGCATGCCGCGGATACCGGCGCCCTCGCACGGCGCCTCGATCCCGCGGCCGTCGTCGGCGACGGTGAGCGTCACGGCGCCCTCGGCCCGGGCGAGGCCCACCTCCAGCCGCCGCGCGTCCGCGTGGCGGGCGGCGTTGGTCAGGCTCTCCTGCGCCACGCGGTAGAGGACCAGCTCGGTCTCGTGGTCCAGCGCGGGCAGGTCGGCGTCGAACCGGCGGACCACCCGCAGCCCCGTGTGGGTCGCGAAGTCGTGGGTGAGCGAGGACAGCGCGCTGATCAGACCGAGATCGTCCAGGACCCCGGGACGCAGCCGGCGCACCAGGCGGCGGACCTCGTCCAGGCTCTCCCGGGTGATCTCCTGCGCCTGCTGGAGCTCCGAGCGCAACGGTTCGTCGGCGTCGTCCGCGGAGCGCCCGAGGACCAGCAGGATGGCGGTCATGCTCTGCCCGACCTCGTCGTGCAGCTCCTGGGCGATACGGCGCCGCTCCGCCTCCTGGGCGAGCAGGACGCGGGCACTGCTCGTGGCCCGCTCGTGCTCCAGCCGGTCCAGCATGGCGTTGAAGGTGCGGATCAGCTCGGGGACCCCGCCGCCGCCGGACACCGGGAGCCGCTGGCCCGGGCGGAGCAGGTCGACCGTGGTCATCAGCTTCGTCAACCGGTCCAGCGGTGCCAGGCCCCAGCGCAGCAGGGCGCCGTTGGCGACCAGCATGACGCCGAGCCCGCCCACCAGGATGACGGCCTCGGTCAGCAGGACGGGCACGGAGACGGTCACCGGAGCCCACAGCAGCAGGGCCGTGGCGAAGCCCAGCACCACCGCGTTGAGCCCGAAGATCCGCCAGAACAGGGACACCGGGGGGTACGCCTCCTTCTGCGACGCGACGACTCGTACGCCTCCACTGTCGGCCATCGCGCACCCTCGGCGGCGGCAGCCGCGGCCCAGGTCGCGACCGAGCAAGCGACCAGCGTGCCCCGCCGCACGCCACCGGGTCGATGGGGGCCGGCCCCCATTTCCGTGCCGCAGGCACACCCATCCGGGCGCCCTCGCGCACCGCCGTGTGGATGCCCGGGCCCCGGGCAAATGGGGCCCGCGCCCGATGGGTTTCCCCCGCCGGCCCGGCCAGGCTGGACGGTGACCGGGCCCGATCGGCCCGGCGTCCGCCGTACCCGCAGATCCTTCCGAGAAGAGGACGCACCGTGTCGCTCGACGCCCCCCGCACCGAACCCCGCCCCGAGCGCCTGACCGCTCACGAGGCACGCCAGCGCCTCGAACACGCGCGCGGCACCCGGCTGACCCAGCTCCAGGCCCTCGGTGAGGGCGGCCAGGCGGACGACCAACTGATGGCCGCGCAGAAGGACGCCATCGAGCGGGTGCTCAAGGAGATCGACGCGGCCTTCGCGCGGATCGACGGCGGCAGCTACGGCACGTGCCTGGGCTGCGGGAAGCCCGTCCCGGGGGAGCGGCTGGAGATCCTCCCCTACACGCGGTACTGCGTCGCCTGCCAGCGCCGCGCCGCCGCCTGACCACCGTCCGTCCGGCTCTCGTCTCCCGCCCTGCCCGAGGGGTGAAGTGGTGAACCATCCGATCATCGACGACCACGAGGCGCGTCTGTCGCCCGAAGACCTGGCGGCGCTCCGGGACAGCCTCCGCGAGCAGCGGCTGTTCCGCGAGGAGCAGCTGCGGCAGATCGCGACCGTACCGGCCCGCGCCGACGAGGCGCACCGGCGGCGGTCCGCCGCGCGGCCCGAGGTACGGGTCGAGCCGGCCGCCTCCGCGCGCATGGTCCTCGCCGACGTGGAAGCGGCGCTCGACCGCATGGCGAGGGGCCGCTACGGCTCCTGCCACCTGTGCCGGCGTCCCATCGACCGCGCGCGCCTGCTGATCGTGCCGCAGGCCCGCTACTGCGCTCGCTGCCAGCAGGTGCGGGAGGCCGGCCGATGACCGTCGTCCGCCTGCCCGCGGACTCCCGGCGCCTGCCGTGGCCGCTGTCCCGGCACCGCTGCGGCGTCGCCCTCGACATCGGCAGCGCCCGGACCCGCGCCTGGGTCGCCGGGCGGGGACTGGTTCTCGACGTGCCGACGGTGACGTTCGCGGGTGCCGGGGCGGTGTACCCCGTCCAGCGCGGCCGCATCGTCGACACCGAGGGCGCGGCGCGCATGCTCGGCCGGCTCCTCGCCCACCGGCTGCCGCGCTTCGCCCGCCCGCTGGTCGTGGTGACCGCGCCGGTGCTGGACGGGTACGCCTACCGGACACAGGCCCGCACGGCGGTGCAGGTGCTGCGGCCCCGGGGGGTGCTGACCGTCCCGAGCGCGCGGGCGGTCGCCCTCGCGGCGGGCGCGGACCTGTCCCGGCCACTGCTCGTGGTGGACATCGGCGCCCGCCTCACCGAGGTGGTGCTGCTGGCCGACGGTGCCGTCTTCGACGCGCGGCGGGCCGCGCTGGGCACGGGGGACCTCGACGACGCGACCGGGCCGGTGGCGATCGGCGAGGCGGTCGCCGGGATGGCGACCTCGATGCTGCGGCAGGACCGCACCTCCCTCACCGTCGAGGCCCTGGGGCGGGGTCCGCTGCTGGCGGGCGGTGGTGCCCTGCGTCCCGAGATCACCTGCCGTCTCGCCGACGTGCTGCACACCCCGCTGAGCGCCGTACCGGCCCCGCACACGGCCGCCGTCCGCGGTGCCGCCAAGCTCCTGGCGGCCGCGGACTCCCACCCGCCCGTCACGGGCACGGACCCCCCGGCCGGCCACCCATGCTGACCCGCGCCCACCCGGCGCACCCGCGCCCCCGGCGCCGCGGGCCGTGACCTCACCCGACCCGAGTCCCGCACGATGCGTACGGCCGCGGACCGGCCCCGTACGGCGCCCGAACGCGCGGTCGGCCCAGCGCGGGTGACTCGGCCGGGCGCGATCCCGTCCGAGTGAACCCCCGCCGTCGAAACCCCCGCCGTCGAAGCCGTCCGCCGTCGAAACGGTCCGTCGTCGCCGCGTTCCGTCGTCGACGCCGGCCCGACGCCGACGGCCCGCCGACCGATCCTGGAAGGAGGCGCCCCGTGGCCCGTGAGACACCCCGGGCACAGCCACCGCCCCTCGATCCCGCCCCCGCTGCCGGCCGCCACCCGCACCTGGTGCTGTGGCGATGGCGGCGCAACACCCTGCGGCGCCGTACCGACCGCCTGCACGCCTGGATCGCCCTGGGCCTCCTGCTGGCCGTCCTGGCGGCGGCCCCCGCGGCGATGTTCGCGGCGGGCGACGCGGCCCACCGGCACTACCGCGCCCTCGCCGAGCACCAGGCCCGGACCCGCGACCACCGCCCCGCCGTCCTCGTCCACGACGCCCCGCGCCATCCGGAACCCGGCTCGGCGGAGGCGAAGAGGACCCGGTACCCGGTCGAGGTGCGCTACACCGGCCCGGACGGGGCCACCCGGACCGCGGAGACCGACGTCGAACCGGGACTCCCCGCGGACAGCACCGTCCTCGTCTGGGTCGACGCGGCGGGAGGGCTCACCGGACCGCCGCTGACCGGGGACCAGGCCCGCAGCCGCGCGACGGGCTGGGCGATCCTCGCCTTCCTGGGCGTGGCCCTCACCGGCCTCGCCGCCCACGGTGCCACCGGCGTGCTGCTGCACCGGATCAACCTCGCCCGCTGGGACGCCGCCTGGGCCGTCACGGAACCGCGCTGGAGCAGGGCCCCCTGAGCACGCTCACGCGGTCGCCGCGCCCGCGGCCGGCGGTGCCAGGTGCCGCGCCAGCCAGGTCGGCACCCCGCCGAGCAGCCGGACCAGGCGCCGGGCCTCCTCCCGCAACCGGGACGCCTCCGGTTCCGACTCGGCGTCCGCCAGCGAGACCAGCGCGGGAGCCGTGCCCACCAGGTACCCCAGCTCCTCGCGGATGCGCAGCGACTCGGCGAAGCCGTGCCGGGCCTCGGCCATCTCCCCCTCCCGCAGGGCGAGTCCGGCCAGATGCCGCCAGGTGGCGGACTGCAGCAGCGGGTCGCCCTGCGCGGTGGCGCCGGCGTGGGCGCGCCGGTACGCCGCCTTGGCGGCCTGCGGCGACCGGGTCAGGTTCTCCGCGAGCAGCCCCCGCCGGAAGTCCAGCAGCGCCCGCCCCCTCGCGCCCGGCGCGATCAGCGCCGCCGCCCGGCCCAGCGCGGCCCGCGCCTCGTCGGACCGGTCGCGCACCCCGTGCACCGTGGCGGCGTATGCGAGTTGCCCGCGTTCACAGGCGGCGGCCCCGCGCTCGTCGTCGCTGTCGGCCAGCGCCTCGGCGGTGCGCAGCGCGTCCTCGGCGTCCGCCCAGCCCTGCTCCGTGTACAGGCACCGCTCCACCAGCAGCGCGGTCCGCTGCAACGCGGTGGCCGCGGAGACCGGCTCCAGCAGGGCCGCCGCGTCGGACCAGCAGGCGCGCGAACGCAACCGCCACACGGCGGTCTGGAGCGGATCGTCACCCTCGGTCGTTCCCCAACCAGAACCAGCCATGGCGGAATGCGCCACGTTGCCCTCCCCTTGGCACGCCATCGAGCTCTCGAAGTGGTGGCCGCATCTCAGCACGGATCCGGCGGCCCGGCCAAGGGGATGGGTGAAACTTTTCACAAAGTCGTGGGACTTGACCGCCCGGAGGTTTGGGGCCGTACCGGGCGGTGTCGTGTCCCGCGGCTCAGCTCATCCGCAGCGCCAGGAAGAAATCGAGCTTGTCCTCCAGGCGCGACAGATCACGTCCCGTCAACTGCTCGATCCGCCCGACGCGGTAGCGCAACGTGTTGACGTGCAGGTGGAGCCGGGTGGCGCAGCGCGTCCAGGAGCCGTCGCTGGCGAGGAAGGCCTCCAGGGTCGGGATCAGCTCGGCGCGGTGGCGGCGGTCGTAGTCACGCAGCGGGTCCAGCAGCCGGGCGGTGAAGGCCCGGCGCACGTCGTCGGGGACGAAGGGGAGGAGCAGGACGTGCGAGGCCAGCTCCTGGTGGCCGGCCGCGCAGACCCGGCCGGGGCGCGCCGCGGCGACCCGCCGCGCGTGCCGCGCCTCCTCCAGCGCGCCGCGCAGCCCCTCCGCCGAGTGCACGGCCGCGCTGACGCCGAGCGTGACCCGCCCGTCGCCGTCCAGCCCCGCCGACAGCGGTTCCCGTACGGCCTCCAGGAGCACGTCCGCGAGGATGCCGGTCTCGGAACCGTCGTGCTCGGCGGAGACCGCCGGCAGCGGCACGAGGGCGATGGCCTCGTCGCCGGTGTGGGCCACGGCGATGCGGTCGGAGTGCTCGGGCCCCGTGGCGAGCGGGTCGACGAGGATCTCCTCCAGCAGGGTCTGGGCGACCGGCCCGGTCACGGAGCCGTCGTTCTCCCACTCGACCCGGGCGACCACGACCTGCCAGTGCGGGGCCGCGCCGAGGCCCGGCAGCAGCACCGGCGCCGCGACCCGCAGCCGGGCCGCGATCTCGGCGGGCGCGGCGCCGGTCTGCACCAGCTCCAGGACCTCCTGCGCGAGCCGCCTGCGGACCGTGCGCGCCGCGTCCCGCCGGTCGCGCTCGACAGCGATGAGCTGCGTGACGCCGTGGAGCAGGTCGAGCCGCTCCTCGGCCCAGTCCCCGGCGTCCGCCTCCACCACCAGCAGCCAGTCGGACAGCACCGTCTCGCGCACGTCCCGCGCGGCCTGCGGTACGCGCGCCGCGCCCGGCGTGCGGTGCCCCCCGGCGCGCACCGGGAAGAGGCTGTACGTCGTCGGGCCCAGGGACACCCGGTGCGGTGCCCGCCGGCCCGCCCGGGTGGCGGCCAGATGCTCCGCCGCGAGCTTCGCGCACACCTCGGCGGGCAGCGCGGGGCCCGCGTCCTTGGGGCCCGCGACCGGCCGCCCGGTCGGGGAGAGCACCCAGGCCCGCAGGTCCAGGTCCGTGCCGAGCAGGTCGAGGACGACGTCGGGGCCGCCGCCCGCGGGGCCCGAGGTCATCATCCTGCGGTGCCGGTCGACCACGGCCGCGAGGTCCCCGGCCCGCTCACCGGAGACCTGGCGGACCACGTGCTCGGTGATGGTCGCGAAGGCCACCGACTCGTTCACCGCGAACAGCGGCAGCCGGTGCCGCGCGCACGCCGCCAGCAGGTCCTCCGGGACGCTGCCCAGCTCCGCCTCGCCGGCGGCGAGGGCGGCCACGCCGGACTGCACGAGGAGGCGGACGAACGGCTCGGAGTCGGCGGCGTCCCGGCGCCAGGCCAGGCCGGTGAGGACCAGCTCGCCGCCGGAGAGGTAGCGGCTGGGGTCCCGCAGGTCGGTGGTCATCACGCCCCGGACGGAGCGGTCCAGCTCGTCCTCGCCGCCGAGCAGCTTGAGGCCCAGCGCGTCGGTGTCCAGCAGTGCGCGCAGCCGCATTCTCGTCGCCGCCGTTCTTTGTCTCGAAGTGTTCCAGGTCACGCGGCTGTGTCGCCCGATTTCCGGAGGGACCAGAGGAATGTAGGGAGGTGGGTGAGGACCTCCTTTCATACGAATCTACAAGATGCCTGGGCTGGCCAGCCAACTCCTTCATGGTTTCTGCGACTGACCCTGGTGGAGCACCGGGCGGTGTACTGAGGCCACTCCACGTGAACAGCACATGAACGAGCCTGGCCCGCCGCACACGGATTGGCTCAATCTGCACGACCACCAGACGAAGACGAAGAAGAGAGCCGGTCATGGACTTCCTTCGCCCCGCCAGCTGGGAGGAGGCGCTCGCCGCGAAGGCCGAGCACCCCACCGCTGTGCCGATTGCGGGTGGCACCGACGTGATGGTCGAGATCAACTTCGACCACCGCAGGCCCGAGTACCTGATGGACCTGAACCGCATCGGCGACCTCTGCGAGTGGGAGGTCGGCGAGGACTCCGTGCGGCTCGGCGCCTCCGTCCCGTACACCCGGATCATGGACGCCCTCCGCACCGAACTCCCCGGACTCGCCCTCGCCTCGCACACGGTCGCCTCCCCGCAGATCCGTAACCGCGGCGGCGTGGGCGGCAACCTCGGCACCGCCTCCCCGGCCGGTGACGCGCACCCCGCGCTGCTCGCCGCCGGGGGGGAGGTCGAGGTCGAGTCGGTGCGCGGCAAGCGCCTCATCCCGATCGACGAGTTCTACAAGGGCGTCAAGCGCAACGCGCTGGAGCCCGACGAGCTGATCCGCGCCGTGCACGTCCGCAAGGCCGACGGCCCGCAGCAGTTCTCCAAGGTCGGCACCCGCAACGCCATGGTCATCGCCGTGTGCGCCTTCGGACTGGCCCTGCACCCCGAGACCCGCACGGTCCGCACCGGCATCGGCTCGGCGGCCCCCACGCCCGTCCGGGCGAAGGCCGCGGAGGACTTCCTGAACGCCGCGCTCGACGAGGGCGGCTTCTGGGACAACGGCAAGATCATCACCCCGTCGGTGGCCAAGCAGTTCGCGGACCTGTGCTCGGCCGCCTGCAACCCGATCGACGACGTCCGGGGCACCGCGAGCTACCGCCGCCACGCGGTCGGCGTGATGGCCCGCCGGACGCTCACCTGGACCTGGGAGTCGTACCGCGGCGCCCGCCACACCACGGAGGGAGCCGCGTAATGCGCGTCAACTTCACTGTCAACGGACGCCCGCAGGAAGCCGACGACGTGTGGGAGGGCGAGTCCCTCCTCTACGTCCTGCGCGAGCGGCTCGGCCTGCCCGGCTCCAAGAACGCCTGCGAGCAGGGCGAGTGCGGCTCCTGCACGGTCCGCCTGGACGGCGTGCCGGTGTGCTCCTGTCTGGTCGCGGCCGGTCAGGCGCAGGGCCGCGAGATCGTCACGGTCGAGGGCCTGGCCGACTTCGCCCAGCAGCGCGCCGAGGGCTGCGCGAGCGGCGCCTGCGGCGGCGGTGGCGAGGGCAAGGGCACCTCGCTCGACGAGGCCAAGCGCTGGCAGGCCGCGGGCACCGACTCGCAGACCGGCGAGGGCACCGAACTCGCGCCCATCCAGCAGGCGTTCATCGACGCCGGCGCCGTCCAGTGCGGCTTCTGCACGCCCGGCCTGCTGGTCGCCGCCGACGAGATGCTGGAGCGCAACCCGAACCCGACCGACGCGGACATCCGCGAGGCGCTGTCGGGCAACCTGTGCCGCTGCACGGGCTACGAGAAGATCATGGACGCGGTCCGGCTGGCCGCGGCCCGCCAGTCCGAGGGGGTCTGAGCATGGCTGCCAACGGCGCACCCACCAAAATCACCCAGGGTTCGAAGACCAAGGGCGGTATCGGCGAGTCGACGCTCCGCCCGGACGGCACCCTCAAGGTCACCGGCGAGTTCGCCTACTCGTCCGACATGTGGCACGAGGACATGCTCTGGGGCCAGATCCTGCGCTCCCCGGTCGCCCACGCCGAGATCGTGTCCATCGACACGGGCGAGGCCCTCGCCATGGCCGGCGTCTACGCCGTCATGACCTACGACGACCTGCCCACCGAGATCCGCAACTACGGCCTGGAGATCCAGGACACCCCGGTCCTCGCGCACGGCAAGGTCCGCCACCACGGCGAGCCGGTCGCCATCGTCGCCGCCGACCACCCGGAGACCGCGCGCCGCGCCGCCGCCAAGATCAAGGTGGAGTACCGGGAGCTGCCCGTCATCACCGACGAGGCCTCCGCGACCGCCCCGGACGCGATCCTCGTCCACGAGAACCGCGACGACCACCACATCGGCCACGTCCCGCACCCCAACATCGTGCACCGCCAGCCGATCGTGCGCGGCGACGCCGACGAGGCCGCCAAGCGGGCGGACGTGATCGTCAAGGGCGAGTACTACTTCGGCATGCAGGACCAGGCCTTCCTCGGCCCCGAGTCCGGCCTCGCCGTGCCCTCCGAGGACGGCGGCGTCGAGCTGTACGTCGCCACCCAGTGGCTGCACTCCGACCTGAAGCAGATCGCCCCGGTGCTCGGCCTGCCCGAGGACAAGGTGCGCATGACGCTGTCCGGCGTCGGCGGGGCGTTCGGCGGCCGCGAGGACCTGTCGATGCAGATCCACGCCTGTCTGCTGGCGATGCGCACCGGCAAGCCCGTCAAGATCGTCTACAACCGCTTCGAGTCCTTCTTCGGCCACGTCCACCGCCACCCCGCGCGCCTGTACTACGAGCACGGCGCCACCAGGGACGGCAAGCTCACCCACATGAAGTGCCGGATCGTCCTGGACGGCGGCGCCTACGCGTCCGCCTCCCCGGCGGTCGTCGGCAACGCCTCCTCGCTGTCGGTCGGCCCGTACGTCATCGACGACGTGGACATCGAGGCCATCGCCCTCTACAGCAACAACCCGCCCTGCGGCGCCATGCGCGGCTTCGGCGCGGTCCAGGCGTGCTTCGCCTACGAGGCGCAGATGGACAAGGTGGCCAAGGAACTCGGCATGGACCCGGTGGAGCTGCGCCGGATCAACGCCATGGAACAGGGCACCATCATGCCGACCGGCCAGCCGGTCGACTCGCCCGCCCCGGTCGCCGAACTCCTGCGCCGCGTCAAGGCGATGCCCCTTCCCCCCGAGCGCCAGTGGGAGTCCAGCGAGGGCTCCGACGTGCGCCAGCTGCCGGGCGGCCTGTCCAACACCACGCACGGCGAGGGCGTCGTCCGGGGCGTCGGCTACGCGGTCGGCATCAAGAACGTCGGCTTCTCCGAGGGCTTCGACGACTACTCCACCGCCAAGGTGCGCATGGAGGTCGTGGGCGGCGAGCCCGTCGCCACGGTCCACACCGCCATGGCGGAGGTCGGCCAGGGCGGCGTCACCGTCCACGCGCAGATCGCCCGCACCGAGCTGGGCGTCACCCAGGTGACCATCCACCCGGCCGACACGCAGGTCGGCTCGGCCGGTTCGACCTCGGCCTCCCGGCAGACGTACGTCACCGGCGGCGCCGTGAAGAACGCCTGCGAGCTGGTCCGCGAGAAGGTCCTGGAGATCGGCCGGCGCAAGTTCGGCTCCTACCACCCGGCCTGGGCCACCGCCGAGCTGCTCCTGGAGGGCGGCAAGGTCGTCACCGACGGCGGCGAGGTCCTCGGCGACCTGGTCGACGTCCTGGAGGGCGAGGCGGTCGAGGTCGAGGAGGAGTGGCGGCACCGGCCCACCGAGGCCTTCGACCTGCGCACCGGCCAGGGCAACGGCCACGTCCAGTACTCCTTCGCCGCGCACCGTGCCGTCGTCGAGGTCGACACCGAGCTGGGCCTGGTCAAGGTCGTCGAGCTGGCGTGCGCCCAGGACGTCGGCAAGGCGCTCAACCCGCTCTCCGTGGTCGGCCAGATCCAGGGCGGCACCCTCCAGGGCATGGGCATCGCGGTGATGGAGGAGATCGTCGTCGACCCCAAGACCGCCAAGGTCAGGAACCCGTCCTTCACGGACTACCTGCTGCCCACCATCCTCGACACGCCGACCATCCCCGTCGACGTGCTCGAACTCGCCGACGACCACGCGCCGTACGGGCTGCGCGGCATCGGCGAGGCCCCCACCCTGTCGTCCACCCCGGCGGTCCTCGCGGCCATCCGGAACGCGACCGGGCTGACCCTCGACCGCACGCCCGTACGTCCGGAACACCTCACCGGCAAGGCGTGAGCCGACCCTCCGGGCGGCGCACGGAACGTCACACACTCCGCGCCGCCCGGAGCACACCCCGGGTCCCGCTCCGCTCGCGGGCCCGCAGCAGCACCACGCACGCGTACCACCACCCATGCGTTCGTCTCGGGCCGTCCCCCGGGTCGTGCACATCCCAAATCCCCGCGGCCGCCCCAGCGGACTCGCGCGGGTGCCCCTTTGAACCTTGGGAGACGGCCCCATGACCCAGCAGTCCGTGGAGCCCAAGACCACCGCCGAGGAGGCGGGAGCGGGTTCCCGCGTCCCCGCCGGCAGGTCCTGGCTCGACCGGTACTTCCACATATCCCACCGGGGATCGACGGTCGCGCGTGAGGTGCGCGGCGGCATCACCACCTTCATGGCGATGGCCTACATCGTCCTGCTCAACCCCGTGATCCTGTCCGGCAAGGACGCCGCGGGGGACACCCTGGGCCAGAAGGCCCTGATCACCGCGACGGCGTTCGCGGCGGCGCTCACCACGCTCCTGATGGGCTTCGTCGGCAAGGTGCCGCTCGCCCTGGCCGCCGGGCTCTCGGTATCCGGCGTGATCGCCGGGCAGGTCGTGCCCCAGATGACCTGGCCGCAGGCGATGGGCATGTGCGTGATGTACGGCGTGGTGATCATGCTCCTCGTGGTCACCGGGCTGCGCGAGATGATCATGAACGCGATCCCGCTCGCCCTGAAGCACGGCATCACCATGGGCATCGGCCTGTTCATCGCGATCATCGGCCTGGTGAAGGGCGGCTTCGTCCACCCGGGCGAGGCGACCCCGCTGACCCTCGGCCCCGCCGGTGAACTCGCCGGCTGGCCCGTCCTGCTCTTCGCGGGCACCCTGCTCCTGATCTTCATGCTCCAGGCGCGCAACACCCCCGGCGCGATCCTGATCGGCATCATCGCCGGCACCGTCGTCGCCTCCGTGCTGAACGCCACCGGGGTCATCGCCCCCGAGCAGTGGGCCAACGGCGCCCCCGAGCTGCACGGCAGCGCGGTCTCCATGCCGGACTTCTCGCTCTTCGGCGAGCTGGAGTTCGGCGGCTGGGGCGAGGTCGGCGCGATGACGGTCGGCATGATCGTCTTCACGCTGGTGCTGGCCGGGTTCTTCGACGCGATGGCCACCATCATCGGCGTCGGCACCGAGGCCAAGCTCGCCGACGACAAGGGCCGCATGCCGGGCCTGTCCAAGGCGCTGTTCATCGACGGCGCGGGCGGTGCCATCGGCGGCGTGGCGGGCGGCTCCGGCCAGACCGTCTTCGTCGAGTCCGCGACCGGCGTCGGCGAGGGCGCCCGTACCGGGCTCGCCTCGGTCGTCACCGGCCTGTTCTTCGCGGCCTGCCTGTTCTTCACGCCGATCACCGCGATCGTGCCCCAGGAGGTCGCCTCGGCCGCCCTGGTGGTCATCGGCGCGATGATGATGATGAACGCCCGGCACGTGGACTGGGCCGACCGGGCCACCGCGATCCCGGTCTTCCTGACCGTCGTCCTGATGCCGTTCACGTACTCCATCACGGCGGGCGTCGCGGCCGGTGTGATCTCCTACGTCGCCATCAAGGTCGCCCAGGGCAAGGCCCGGGAGATCGGCGTCTTCATGTGGGCCCTGACGGTGATCTTCGTCGTCTACTTCGCCCTCAACCCGATCGAGAGCTGGCTGGGCGTGCACTAGCCGCCGCATCGGGAACCCTTCCCGTACCCCTTGTCCAAGGAGACCGACAGATGCTGGACATTGCCGAAGAGCTGGACCGGTGGGTCGAGCACGGACGCGACGTCGCCGTGGCCACCGTGGTGGCCGTCGGCGGCAGCGCGCCCCGCCAGCCCGGCGCCGCCCTCGCGGTGGACGCCGACGGCACGGTGATCGGCTCGGTGTCCGGCGGCTGCGTGGAGGGGGCCGTGTACGAGCTGTGCCGGCAGGCCCTGGAGGACGGCGAAACCGTGCTCGAACGCTTCGGCTACAGCGACGAGGACGCCTTCGCCGTGGGGCTGACCTGCGGCGGTGTCATCGACATCCTGGTCACACCGGTACGGGCGGCCGATCCCGCCCGCCCGGTGTACGCCGCCGCGCTCGCCGCCGCCGCGCGGGGGGAGGCGGCGGCGGTGGCACGGATCGTGAGCGGTCCGGCGGAACTGACTGGCCGCGCCCTCCTCGTCCGCCCCGACGGCTCGCACGAGGGCGGTTTCGGCGCCCACCCCGAGCTGGACCGCACGGTGGCCGCCGAGGCCGGCGCCTTCCTGGACGCCGGGCGCACCGGCACCCTGGAGATCGGAGAGCAGGGCTCGCGTTGCGGAGCACCGCTCACGCTGCTGATCGAGTCCTCGGTCCCGGCACCCCGCATGATCGTCTTCGGTGCGATCGACTTCGCCTCCGCGCTGGTCCGGGCCGGCAAGTTCCTCGGCTACCACGTGACGGTGTGCGACGCGCGCCCCGTCTTCGCCACGGCCGTCCGCTTCCCCGATGCGGACGAGATCGTCGTCGAGTGGCCGCACGAGTACCTGGCCCGCACCGACGTGGACGCGCGGACGGTGCTGTGCGTCCTGACCCACGACGCCAAGTTCGACGTACCGCTGCTGCGGCTCGCCCTGCGCCTGCCGGTGGCGTACGTCGGCGCGATGGGTTCCCGCCGCACCCACCTGGAACGCAACGCCCGGCTGCGGGAGGTCGGCGTGAGCGACCTGGAGCTGAACCGCCTCAGGTCACCCATCGGCCTCGACCTCGGCGCCCGCACCCCCGAGGAGACGGCCCTCTCCATCGCCGCCGAGATCATCGCGACCCGCCGCGGGGGCACCGGCGCCTCCCTGACCGGCGCCCACACCCCGATCCACCACGACGGCCCGACGGCGTCCCCGGCGGGGAGGATCGGATCGGTGGCCTGACCGGGTGCCGTCCGTTCAGGCCAGATCACTCAGCCGCTCTGCTTGGCTGACGCTTCTCATGGTGCAGACGACAGGTCAGCGGTCTGGGGGGAAGCCCAGCTTGTCGAGCAGCGTGCTGAAGAGGTCCTCCACGGAGGACTCGCACGACCTCGGCGTCGCGGCAACGACCGCCGATCTGTACCACCGGGGCATGATGCCGCTGGTCGTCTTCACCGGAGCGACCAGCCGCACCACTCGCGACGCGCTTGCTGATCTATCCCGCGCAAGGCTTCATGATCACGCAAGACGTGCCGGACGGAGTGCTCCGCGCGTACGAACCGCCCCTGTCGAGTGGCTTCACGAGCCGCCTCGCGCCGCGGGCGAGCGCAGGAAGCTGACCCTCACCTCGACCTCGTAAGTGACACCTCCGCGACCACCGGCCGGTGGTCCGAGGCCTCGGCCTCGTCCGGCACGGACGCGCCGCGCGCCCGCACGCCCTCGCCCACCGCCACGTAGTCGATGCGCTTCACGGGGGCCGCGGCCGGGTACGTGCCGCCGGTGCGCGGACCGGCGTCGCGCAGGTCCGCCCAGAGCGGCTGGAGTTCGGGTGCCGAGGGCTCCGCGTTGAAGTCGCCGAGCAGGACCTGGCGCACCCCCGGCAGCGCCGCCCGCTCCCGGGCCATGATGCGGCGGGTGTCGGCCACCTGCGCCTCCCGGACCGCCGGGTCCGGCCGGTAGTCGAGGTGCGTCACGAACACCTGCACCGGCACTCCGCGCACCTTGAGCGTCACCTCGCCGAATCCGGGCGCGGGGGCCGGCACCGGGTTCTCGTCCTGCGTGGACAGGCGCGTGATCTCGTGGTTGGCCTCCGAACGGACCGGGAAGCGGGAGAGGACGGCCACGCCGTACTCGCGCCGCGGGCCCCCGGCCTCCACCGGGTCGAGGCTGTAGATCGGCGCGAACGACACCCGCATCCCGAGCCGCCGCGCCAACTCGCCCGCGATGTCGAGTTCCTGGCTGCGCGCGCCCCAGTGCACGTCGACCTCCTGGAGGCCGATCACGTCCGCGTCGAGCGCGCGCAGCGCGGCCACCTGCCGGTCCAGGTCGAAGACGCCGTCCGATCCGATCCCGGCGTGGATGTTGTAGGTGGCGACGCGCAGGGGGGCCGGGGGGCCCTGGTGGGCGGAGGCGGGCGGGGCCGCCAGAGCCACCGTCAACAGGGCAGCGGTGAGGGGCAGTTGCACGAGGACGCGCGCTCGGGGTGACATGTCGGCACCGTACGCGGGAAACGCCGGTGGCGCGGTGCGCGGCGCGAACTCGTCCGCGAGCCGTCCCCCGTCCGCAACCGGTGGTTCACGGGTGGCGCAGGAGGTGGTTGACCGCGCGGCCGAAGACGTACCGGCCCGACCTGCCGAGGACGCCGTCGAAGAGGGAGGGCAGCGGGCGGACGCTCAGCTCCTCGCGCCACAGGACGCGGGCCCGGCCTCCGGGGCCCGGGCGGACCTCGATCTCGGCCCAGCCCCGGACCAGCCGGCCGCGCTTCTCCAGTCGGCACAGGCCGGGGGTGTCGTCCTCCAGCGGGGGCCGCCAGACCGTCACCTCCATGCGGTCGTCGAAGGCGAGCGGACCGGTGCCGGTACGGGCCACGATCACCGTGCCCGCGCGGGTGGGCCCGGGCGTGGCGACGGTGACCCGGGTGAGCGGCACGACATCGCCGTGCCGCTGCCAGGTGGTGAGCCGGCGCCATGCCTCGTCCAGGGGGAGCGGGGCGGTACGTTCGAGCGAGAAGGTGACCACGTCACGATCGTAGGGAACCGACCCCGAGGACACCTCGCAACAGGCCCTAGCGGTACACCTTGCCCGGTTCGGCCTTCCCGGGCGCCAGTAGCTGGGGCACCGTCACGAAGACGTAGCCCCGCGCCTTGAGCGCGTCGATGATGCCGGGCACGGCCGGGACGGTGCCGTCGTAGAGGTCGTGGAGCAGGATGATGCCGTCCCGGGACGACTGGTCGAGGACGCGTTCGGTGATCAGGTCGGAGTCGTCGGTCTGGTAGTCCTTGGCGGTCACGCTCCACAGCACCTCCGCCAGCCCCAGCTCCCGGCAGATCTCGTGCACCGTGTCGTTCGTGCGGCCCTGCGGCGGGCGCATCAGGGTCGGGCGCTGCCCGGTCAGGCGCTCTATCGCCCTGTTGGGGCGCTCCAGTTCCTCGCGTATCTCGTCCGGTTCGGCGTCCGTGAGGATCTGGTGCGTCCAGGTGTGGCTGGCCACCTCGTGGCCCTCGTCGGCCATGCGTCTGACCAGCTCGGGATAGGTGTCGATGTGCCGTCTGCCGAGCAGGAAGAAGGTCGCCGGGACCTGTTTCTCCTTGAGTATGTCGAGGAGCCGCGCGGAGTGCTCGCTGGGTCCGGCGTCGAAGGTCAGCGCGATGCACTTGACGCGGCCGCAGTCGACCGTGCCGAACTCGGCCCGTGCCTGGGCGCCCGCCGCGCTCCTGACGGAGCTGGGGGAGGTCGTCTCCAGTCTCGTGCAGCCGCTCAGCGCGAGTGAGGCGGCGGCCGCGAGAGCCGCGACCGCACGCAACCCGGTCCCCGTTTTCGTCATCTTCTTGTTCAGCTTCTTGGTCAGCGAAGGCATGCGGGGAATATACATAGCGTGTATAGACGGGGTTCATAGTGCCCCTCGAATGGCAGTTCGGGGTAGTGGGGGCGTGCGCAGGGTTACTCAGCCGACACGCAAGTGACGGTGAGAGCGAGGAGAGACCCGTGAGCGAGACCCCCGTGGGCGGCAGCCCCGTGAGCAGACGTGTCTGGCACCGGGCCCTGGTGACCGGCGGTGCCGGATTCGTGGGCTCCCACCTGTGCGGCCGGCTGCTCGGCACCGGCACCGACGTCGTGTGCCTCGACAACCTGGCCACCGGTTCGCGCACCAATGTCGCCGACCTCGAACGGCACCGTGGCTTCCGCTTCGTCCACGCCGACGCCACCGACCCGGCGGCCCTGCGCGGCCTGCCCGGGCGGTTCGACCTGGTCCTGCACTTCGCCTGTCCCGCCTCGCCCGCCGACTACCTCCGGCTGCCCCTGGAGACCCTCGACGTCGGCAGCACCGGCACCCGCAACGCCCTGGAACGGGCCCGGGCCGACGGCGCCCGCTTCCTGCTCGCCTCCACCTCCGAGGTCTACGGCGACCCGCTGGAGCACCCGCAGCGCGAGACGTACTGGGGCAACGTCAACCCGATCGGCCCGCGCAGCGTCTACGACGAGTCCAAGCGCTTCGCCGAGGCCCTGGTCACCGCCCACCGCCAGGTGCACGGCACCGACGCCGCCATCGTCCGCATCTTCAACACCTACGGCCCCCGCATGCGCACCGGTGACGGCCGCGCCGTCCCCACCTTCATCGCGCAGGCACTGGACGGCATGCCGCTCACGGTCGCCGGCGACGGTGGCCAGACCCGCTCCCTGTGCTACGTCGACGACACCGTCGAGGGCGTCCTGGCCCTCGCCGCGTCAGGGGAGACCGGGCCGATGAACATCGGCGGCGCGGACGAGATCACCATGCTGGAACTGGCCCGCCGTGTCGTCGAGCTCACCGGCTCCGGCTCCCGCATCCGCTTCGTCGACCGCCCCGTCGACGACCCGGGCCGGCGCAGGCCGGACACCACCCTGGCGCGGGAGCGGCTCGGGTGGCGGCCGCGGGTCGGGTGGAGCGAGGGGCTGGAGCGGACCATCGGCTGGTTCGCGCACTCCGTCGCCGCGTAGGCCCACGGGGGCGGCGGGGGGCGGCGGGGGCCTTGGGAACGGCGGGAGGGGGCGCTGTTGCGCTCACACTCGGTGATTTGTCCGTTCTTTTGCGCAATTGAGCTGACTTCAAGTGTTTGAGGCTGGTGCGTGGCGGCACCCGCGACGCCAGACGAACCCCAGCAGCAGTCCCCCGGGACGGAGCGAGCCCCATGCGCATCCTCGGTATCAACGCCCTGTTCCACGACCCGGCCGCCGCCCTCGTCGTCGACGGCCGCACCGTCGCGGCCGCCGAGGAAGAGCGCTTCAGCCGCCGCAAGCACGGCAAGCGCCCGGTGCCCTTCTCCGCGTGGGAGGTGCCGGAGCTGTCGGCGCGGTGGTGCCTGGAACACGCCGGGGTACGGGCCGAGGAGCTGGACGCCGTCGCCTACTCCTTCGACCCGAAACTGGCCCGGCCCGCCCGCGACATGGGCCTGGACGACCCCTGGGACCCGCTCCGCCTGGAGTACGCCCGCCGGGCGCCCGAGTTCCTCGCCGAGGCACTGCCCGGGCTCGACCCCGACCAGGTCGTCTTCGTCCCGCACCACGTGGCGCACGCCGCTTCCGCCGGGCCGGCCTCGCCCCACCCCGACAACGACGTCCTCGTCCTCGACGGGCGCGGCGAGTCCGCCTCCCACCTGGCCGGCCGCTACCGCGACGGCAAGCTCGACACCCTCGTCGCCCAGGCCCTCCCGCACTCGCTGGGCCTGGTCTACGAGGAACTGACCGAGCACCTCGGCTTCCTGCGCAGCAGCGACGAGTACAAGGTGATGGCCCTCGCCTCCTACGGCACCCCCCGCCACCTCGCCCGCCTGCGCGAGCACGTGCACGCCACCGGCGACGGCGGCTTTCGCGCCCACGGCGTCGACTGGGCGGCCCTCGCCCCGGCCCGCGCCAAGGGCGAGGACTGGACGCGGGACCACGCCGACCTCGCCGCGAGCACCCAGGCGGCAGTGGAGGAACTGCTCCTCGAACTCGTCCACTGGCTGCACCGCGAGGCCCAGGGAGAGGCCCTCACCATGGCGGGCGGCGTCGCCCTCAACTGCGTCGCCAACTCGAAGATCGCCGCCCGCGGCCCGTACCGGCAGGTGTGGGTGCAGCCCGCCGCCGGCGACGCGGGCACGGCCCTCGGCGCCGCCCTGCACGTGGCCGCCCAGACGGCCGTCCCCGAGCCCATGCCGGGCGCCGACCTGGGCCGCGGCTGGAGCGACGAGGAGATCCGCGCCTGGCTGGAGACGGCCGCGATCCCGTACGAGGAACCCGACGACATCGCGGAGACGGTCGCCGAGGAACTCGCCCGCGACGGCGTCGTCGCCTGGTTCCAGGGCCGCAGCGAGTTCGGGCCGCGCGCCCTCGGGCACCGCTCCCTGATGGCGCACCCGGGCCGCGCGGAGAACCTGGAGCGGCTCAACCACGTCAAGGGCCGCGAGGAGTTCCGGCCGGTGGCGCCCATGGTGCTGGCCGACCGCGCCGCCGACCTCTTCACCGGCCCGATCCCCAGCCCGTACATGCTCTTCGTGCACGAGGTCGCCCCCGCGTGGCGCGACCGCATCCCGGCCGTCGTCCACGTCGACGGCACCGCCCGCATCCAGACCGTCGAGGAGCGCCGCGAACCCCTCGTCGCCCGGATGCTCACCGCCTTCGAACGGCGCACCGGGCTGCCCGTCGTCGTCAACACCAGCCTCAACACCGCCGGCCGGCCCATGGTCGACGACCCGCGCGACGCGCTGGAGTGCTTCGGCTCCGCACCCGTGGACCTGCTGGCCATCGGCCCGTTCGCGGTGCGCCGGGGGAGGGCGTTCGCATGACCGGCACACCCGCGACCGGCGCGTCCCTGACCGGGTACGCCGTCGTCGTCCCCACCCTCGTACGCCACACGCTGGCCGACTGCCTGGCCGCGCTGGCCGCCGCGCACGGGCCCGGCCCCGACGAGATCGTCCTCGTCGACGACCGGCCCGCGCCCGACGCCGACCCGGCCGACCTGGAGCACTCGCTGACCGTCCTCGGCGACCTGCGCGAACGCACCGTGGTGCTGCGCAGCGGGGGCCGGGGGCCCGCCGCCGCCCGCAACACCGGCATCCGCGCGGTCACCGCGCCCTGGACCGCCTTCCTCGACGACGACGTCCAGGTCGGCCCGCACTGGCGCGACCAGCTGATGCAGGACCTCGCCGAGGCCCCGCCCGACACGGGCGCGGTGCAGGGCGTGATCGCCGTTCCGCTGCCCGGCGAGCGCCCGCCCACCGACTGGGAGCGCGGCACCGCCGGCCTCGCGCGGGCCCGGTGGATCACCGCCGACATGGCCTACCGCACCGACGTGCTCAAAGAGGTCCACGGCTTCGACGAACGCTTCACCCGGGCCTTCCGTGAGGACGCCGACCTCGCGCTGCGCGTCCTCGACGCGGGCTGGCGCATCCGGCGGGGCCGCCGCACCACCCGCCACCCCGTGCGCCCCGCCTCCCGCTGGGTCTCCCTGAAGCAGCAGAGGGGCAACGCCGACGACGCCCTGATGCGGCGGCTGCACGGCCCCGAGTGGTGGGCCAAGGCGGTGGCGCCCAGAGGCCGGATCAGGCGTCACGCGGCGATCACCGCGGCCGGTGCCGCCGCCGTCGCCCTCGCCGCCGCCGGCCGCCCCCGGGCCGCCGCGGCCGCCGGCCTGGGCTGGGCCGCGGGCACCGCCGAGTTCGCCTGGGCGCGGATCGCCCCGGGCCCCCGCACCCGCCAGGAGGTCACCACCATGCTGGTCACCAGCGCGCTCATCCCCGCCGCCGCGACCTGGCACCGGCTGAGCGGACTGTGGCGGCACCGCTCCGCCCCCGCCTGGCGGGAGGTGGCCGCATGAGCCCCGTCCAGGCCGTGCTCTTCGACCGCGACGGCACCCTCGTCCACGACGTCCCCTACAACGGCGACCCCGAACGGGTCCGGCCCGTCGACGGCGCCCGCGAGGCGGTCGCGCTGCTGCGCGCCCACGGCGTCCGCGTCGGCGTCGTCACCAACCAGTCCGGCGTCGCCCGCGGCCTGATCAGCGAGACCGACGTCCGCCACGTCAACCGGCGGATCGACGACCTCGTCGGCCCCTTCGACGTCTGGGCGATCTGCCCGCACGGCCCCGACGACGGCTGCCGCTGCCGCAAGCCGCAGCCCGGCCTGGTCCTCCACGCGGCGGACCGCCTCGGCGCCACCCCCGCCGACTGCGTCGTCATCGGCGACATCGGCGCCGACACCGAGGCCGCCGCACGGGCGGGTGCCCACGGCATCCTCGTCCCCAACACCCGGACCCGCCCCGAGGAGACCGCCGCCGCGCCCCACGTCGCCCCCGACCTGCTCACCGCCGTACGAGCGCTGCTCGACGCCGCGCCCCCGGTCCGCACCCCGGCGGACGCCGGGAGCGGTGCCCCCGCCGGGGCCGGGGCGTCCCGGCGGCGTCCCGTCGCCGACACCCGCCGGAGGACGCGATGAAGGCGATCGTCACCCGGCTCGACAGCTTCGGCGACGTCCTGCTCGCCGGGCCCGCCGTACGGGCCGTGGCCGCGCGGGCCGACCACGTCACCCTGCTGTGCGGCTCGCGCGGCGCACCCGCCGCCCGGCTGCTGCCCGGCGTGGACGAGGTCCTGGTGTGGGACGCCCCCTGGGGCGGGTTCCGGCCGCCCGACGTCAGCCGCGAGGACATCGACGCGCTCGTGGACCGCATCGACGCCGACACCGCGCTGGTCCTCACCTCCTTCCACCAGTCCCCGCTGCCCACCGCCCTGGTGCTGCGCCTCGCCGGCGTCCGGCACATCGCCGCGGACAGCGTCGACTACCCCGGCTCGCTGCTCGACCTGCGCCACCGGCGCGCCCCGCACGCCCACGAGGTGGAGGCGGCGCTCGACCTCGCCGAGGCCGCCGGCTTCCCCCGGCCCGACGACGGACGGCTGCGGGTGCACGCGCCGCCCCGCACCGAGGACCTCACCGGCCCCGGCCCCTACGTCGTCCTCCACCCCGGCGCCAGCGTCCCCGCCCGTGCCTGGAGCCCGGACCGCGCCGCCGAGGCCGTACGCGAACTGGCTGCCGCCGGGCACCGGGTGCTCGTCACCGGCGGCCCCGACGAGCGCGACCTCACCGCCCATGTCGCGGGCGGGCACGGCACCGACCTCGGCGGCCGCACCGAGGCCCCGGAGCTGTCCGGCGTCCTCGCGGGCGCGAGCGTCGTCGTCACCGGCAACACGGCACCCGCCCACCTCGCCGCCGCCGTCGGCACCCCGGTCGTGTCCCTGTTCGCGCCCGTCGTACCGGCGGAGCGCTGGCGGCCGTACGGCGTCCCGTACCTCCTGCTCGGCGACCAGGACGCGCCCTGCGCCGACAGCAGGGCCCGGGACTGCCCCGTCCCCGGCCACCCCTGCCTGAACACCGTCACGGCGACCGACGTGGCCGCCGCCGTCGAGAAACTCCTGGGGGAGGCATGAGGATCCTCATCTGGCACGTGCACGGGTCGTGGACCACGGCCTTCGTGCAGGGCCCGCACACCTACCTCGTCCCCGTCACCCCGGACCGCGGACCCGACGGCCTCGGCCGCGCCCGCACCTGGGACTGGCCCGACTCCGTGATCGAAGTGGAGCCGGAGCGACTGCGCGACGAGCACATCGACCTCGTGATCCTCCAGCGGCCGCACGAACTCGCCCTGGCCGACCGGTGGCTCGGCCGCCGCCCCCCGCTCGTCTACCTGGAACACAACGCCCCCGACGGGAACGTGCCCGACACCCGCCACCCCGCCGCGGACCTCCCCGGCACCACCCTCGTCCACGTCACCCACTTCAACCGGCTGATGTGGGACGCGGGACCCGCCGAGACGGCCGTCGTCGAGCACGGCATCATCGACCCCGGCCACCGCTGGACCGGCGAGCTGGAACGCGCCGCCGTCGTCGTCAACGAACCCGTCCGGCGCGGGCGCACGACCGGCACGGACCTGCTCCCCGAGTTCGCCCGGGCCGCCCCGCTCGACGTGTTCGGCATGCGCACCGAGCAGCTCGCCGAGCACCTCGGTGTCGCCCCCGACCGCTGCCGCACCCAGGACGTCCCCCAGGCCGACCTGCACACCGAACTGGCCCGCCGCCGCGTCTACGTCCACCCCGTCCGCTGGACCTCCCTCGGCCTGTCCCTGCTGGAGGCCATGCACCTGGGCATGCCGGTGGTCGCCCTCGCCACCACCGAGGTGACCGAGGCCGTCCCCCCGGGCGCCGGGGTCGTCTCCAACCGCATCGACGTACTGACCGACGCCGTACGCGGCTTCCTCGCCGACCGGGCGCACGCGCGGACGGTCGGCGAGGAAGCCCGCGCGGCGGCCCTCGCCCGCTACGGGCTGTCCCGCTTCCTGGACGACTGGGAGCGGCTGCTGAAGGAGGTGACCCGATGAGGATCGCCATGGTGTCCGAGCACGCGAGCCCCCTCGCCGCGCTCGGCGGCGTCGACGCCGGTGGACAGAACGTCTACGTGGCCTGCCTCACCGAGGAGTTGGCCAAGCGCGGCCACGACGTCACGGTCTACACCCGCCGGGACGCCACCGACCTGCCCGACCGGGTGCCCCTGCCCGGCGGCGCGGTCGTCGAGCACGTGCCCGCCGGACCACCCACGGCCGTCCCCAAGGACGAACTCTTCCCGCACATGCCCGCCTTCGGCGCCCACCTGGCCCGGGCCTGGGCGAAAGGGCGGCCCGACGTGGTGCACGCCCACTTCTGGATGTCCGGCATGGCCGCGCAGATCGGCACCCGCCCGCACGGCATCCCGCTCGTGCAGACCTTCCACGCCCTCGGCACCGTCAAGCGGCGCCACCAGGGCCTGCGGGACACCAGCCCGTACGAGCGCGTCGGCATCGAACGGCAGCTCGGCCGCGCCTGCGAACGGGTCCTGGCCACCTGCACCGACGAGGTCGTCGAACTCGGCGACATGGGCGTACCGCCCCGGCAGATCTCCGTGGTGCCCTGCGGCGTGGACGTCGAGCACTTCCACCCCGCCGCCGACACCGGCCGCACCCCCGAGAGACGCCGGCGCCACCGCCTGCTCGCCTGCGGCCGGCTCGTACCCCGCAAGGGCTTTGACCAGGCCGTCCGCGCCCTGGCCCACATCCCCGACACCGAACTCCTGATCGCCGGCGGCCCGCCCGCCGGAGCCGTCGGCGCCGACCCGGAGGCCCGGCGCCTGACCGCGCTCGCCCACCGCGCCGGCGTCGCCGACCGGGTCCGGCTGCTCGGCGCCGTCGACCCGGACGACATGCCCGCCCTGCTCCGCAGCACCGACCTGGTGCTCTGCACCCCCCTCTACGAGCCGTTCGGCATCGTGCCGCTGGAGGCGATGGCCTGCGGCGTGCCGGTCCTCGCCACCGACGTCGGCGGCCACCGCGACTCCGTAGCCGACGGCACCACGGGCCGCCTGGTCACCCCGCGGGACCCGGACGCCGTCGCGGAAGCCGCCCGGGAACTCCTCGCCGACGAACGGCTGCGCCGCCAGTACGGCAGGAACGGCCGCGAACGCGTCCTCAGGCACTACACCTGGGCGCGCGTCGCCGACGGCGCGGAACAGGTCTACCGCCTGACCCTCGCCGACCACGCACTGTCGAAGGAGGTGGCGTGATGACCGTTCACCCGCCCGTCGTCGAGCACTGCGACGAACTCCAGGAAGCGCTGGGGGCGTTCCGCGCCTCCGCGCACATCACCGAACGCTGGGGCCGGCGGCTCGCCGCCGTACTCTCCGGCGGCGGCCGGCTGCTGGCCGCGGGCAACGGCGGCAGCGCCGCCCAGGCCCAGCACCTGACCGCCGAGATCGTCGGCCGCTACCGCGACGACCGGCCGCCGTTCTCCGCGATCGCCCTGCACGCCGACACCTCCAGCACCACCGCCATCGCCAACGACTACGGCGTCGACGAGGTGTTCGCCCGCCAGGTCCGGGCCCACGGCCGCGAGGGCGACGTCCTGATGATGCTCTCCACCAGCGGTGCCAGTGCCAACCTGCTCTCCGCCGCGGACGCCGCACGCGCCGCCGGGGTGCGGGTGTGGGCGCTGACCGGCTGTGAACCCAACCCCCTCATGGCGGGCAGCGACGAGTCCCTGTGCGTGGCCGCCCCCTCGACGGCCACCGTCCAGGAGATCCACCTGGTCGCCGTGCACATGATCTGCGCGGCCTTCGACGCGGCCCTCGAACGGGGCGTGCGCGGCACGGGACGGCGGAGGTGACGGAACGCATGGCCGACCGGACCCCCCTGGTCGTCGTCGGCGACGCCCTCCTCGACCGCGACCTCACCGGCTCGGCCGACCGGCTCGCCCCCGACGCGCCGGTCCCGGTGGTCGCCGAGTGCGCGGAACGCGTACGGCCCGGGGGAGCGGCCCTCGCCGCGTACCTCGCCGCCCGCGACGGCCGCGAGGTCACGCTGATCACCGGCCTGGGTGACGACCCGGCCGGCCTCGCCCTGCGCGAACTCCTCGAACCCTGGCTGACGCTGGTTCCCCTCCCGCTCACCGGAACGGTGCCCGAGAAGACCCGCGTGCTGGCGCAGGGCAGCCCCGTCGTCCGCCTCGACCGCGGCGGCGGCCGGGTCCACGAGGCCACCGAGGAGGCCCGCGCCGCGCTGCGCGACGCCCGCGCGGTCCTCGTCTCCGACTACGGCCGCGGCGCCGCCGACGCCCTGCGCGACGTACTGGCCGCGCGCCCGCCGCTGGTCTGGGACCCGCACCCGCGCGGGGGCCCGCCGGTGCCCGGCACCCGGCTGGTGACACCGGCCGAGAAGGAGGCGCACGGCTTCGCGCCCCGGGACGGCCGGGCGGGCGGAGGGCTGCGCACCGCCGCCCTCGCCGCCGCCGCGCTGGTGCGCGACTGGCGGGTGGCCGCGGTGACGGTGACCCTGGGCTCCCGCGGCGCCCTCCTCTCGTACGGCGAACACCCGCTGCTGGTCCCCGCCCCGGGCGCCCATCACGGCGACGCGTGCGGCGCGGGGGACCGGTTCGCCGCCACCGCCGCCGGACTGCTCGCCGACGGGGCGCTGGTGGGGGAGGCCGTCGAGGGCGCGGTGGGCGCCGCGACGGCGTTCGTCGCCGCGGGCGGGGCCGGCGCCCTGCCCCCGGCCGGCTCCGGCCCGGCGTCCGCCCCGGACACCGACTCCGGCGACCCGCGGGCCCTGACCGCCCGGGTCCGCGCCCAGCACGGCACGGTGGTCGCCGCGGGCGGTTGCTTCGACCTGCTGCACGCCGGCCACGTCGGTCTCCTCCAGGCCGCCCGGCGGCTCGGCGACTGCCTCGTCGTCTGCGTCAACTCCGACGCCTCCGTACGGCGCCGCAAGGGCGACGGCCGCCCCGTCAACCCCCTCGCCGACCGCGTCCGCGTGCTGCGCGCCCTGGCCTGCGTCGACGCCGTCGCCGTCTTCGACGAGGACACCCCCGAACGCCTCCTCGGCGACCTGCGCCCCGATGTCTGGGTCAAGGGCGGCGACTACGCGGGCGCGGACCTCCCCGAGGCCGCGCTCCTCCAGGAGTGGGGCGGCCAGGCGGTCCTCCTGCCCTACCTGGACGGCCGCTCCTCCACGGCCCTGCTGGCCCGGGCGGCGGAGGGGGTCCGATGACCCGGCACCCCCCGACCGGTGGTGCCCGTCCGCGGCTGCTCGTCCTGCGTGCCCTCGGGCTCGGGGACCTGCTCGCCGGGGTGCCCGCGCTGCGCGCGCTGCGTCGGGCGTATCCGGGGCACGAGCTGGTGCTGGCCGCCCCCGCCGAGCTGGCGCCGCTGGTCGCGGCGACGGGAGCCGTGGACCGGCTGCTGCCCGCCGCCGCACCCGGCCGCGCCGTCCCGCGCACCCTCGACTGGACCGGACCGCCCCCGGACGTCGCCGTCGACCTGCACGGCAACGGACCACTCAGCCACCGTCTCCTGGCGGGGCTGCGCCCGCTGAGGCTGCTGGCGTTCGCCCACCCGCGGACGCCCGAGGTGGACGGGCCGCCCTGGTACGCCGAGGAGCACGAGCGCGACCGCTGGTGCCGTCTGCTGCGGTCCTACGGCATCGACGCCGACCCGGCCGACCTGCGACTGCCCCGCCCCGGGACGCCGGCCCCCGCCCCCGGCGCCGCTGTTCTGCACCCCGGCGCCGGCGCCCCCTCCCGCTGCTGGCCCGTGGAGCGGTACGCGACCGTCGCCGAGGCGCTGCGCGCACGGCGGCACCGGGTCGTCGTGACCGGGGGAGCGGCGGAGGGCGACCTGGTGGCGAGGCTGGCCAAGCTCGCCCACCTGCCCGACACGGACGTGTTCGGCGGCGGCCTGCCCCTCGACCGGCTCTCCGCCCTGGTCGCCGGAGCCGGCGTCGTCGTCAGCGGCGACACCGGCGTCGCCCACCTCGCCGTCGCCCACGCCACCCCCTCCGTCACCCTCTTCGGCCCGGTCCCGCCCAGCCGCTGGGGCCCGCCCGACCATCCCCGTCACCGCGCCCTGTGGCACCCCGGCCCGGACGGCGACCCGCACGGCCGCGCGACCGACCCCGCGCTGCTGCGCATCCGTGCCGAGGACGTCCTGGCCGCACTCGACGCCCCGGGCGTCCTGGAAGAGGCACCATGAACCACGGCACGCCGCACCACGCCCCGGAACAGGCCGGGCCGCACGGACTGCCGGCCACCCGCGAACGGCCCCCCGCCGATCCCTCCGCGGTCGCCCCCGTCGGCATCGTCGTCGCGACCCGCAACCGCCGTGCGAGCCTCGCCGTCACCGTGCGGAACCTGCTCGCCCTGCCCGAGCGGCCCGAGGTCCTCGTCGTCGACAACGCCTCCACCGACGGCACCCGCGCCATGCTGGCCCGCGACTTCCCCCAGGTGCGCGTGGTCTCCCTGCCCTTCAACCGGGGCGCCCTCGCCCGCACCCACGGGGTCCGCGCCCTCGACACCCCGTACGTGGCGTTCAGCGACGACGACTCCTGGTGGGCGCCCGGCGCGCTCGGCACCGCGGCCGGGCTGTTCGACGAGCACCCGCGACTGGGCCTGGTCGCCGCCCGCGTCCTCGTGGGCCCGGCCGAGGACGCGGACCCCCTCAACGACCTGCTCGCCGGGTCCCCCCTCGGCCGCGCCGCCGACCTGCCCGGCACGCAGGTGCTCGGTTTCCTCGCCTGCGCCGCCGTCGCCCGGCGCACCGCCTACCTGGACGCGGGCGGCTACCACCCCCTGCTCTTCTTCGGCGGCGAGGAGACCCTCCTCGCCTACGACCTGGCCTCCCGCGGCTGGGGCGTCACGCACTGCCCCGACGTGACCGCCCATCACCACCCGGACCCCGCTCCCCGCGCCGACCGCCCGGCCGTCGTACGCCGCAACGCCCTGCTCACCGCCTGGCTGCGCCGCCCCCTCCCGCACGCCCTCGCCCGCACCCGCGCCCTCGCCGTCGAAGCACGCCACGACCCGCACGCCCGGCGCGCCCTGCGGGAGACGCTCACCCGCCTGCCCGCCGCCCTGCGCGCCCGCAGACCCCTGCCCCCGCACGTGGAGCGGGCCGCCCGCCTCCTCGACGGACGCGAGGGTGCCGACGGCACCGCCGGAGCGCCCCCATGACCGACGCCCGGACCACCGTCGTCGTCATCACCCACAACCGGCGCCGCGAACTCCTGCGCACCCTCGGCCACCTCGCCGGACTCCCCGAAGCACCGCAGGTCATCGTCACCGACAACGCCTCCACGGACGGCACCGCCTCCGCCGTCGCCCACCACCACCCGCACGTCGCGCTCCTGCGCCCCGGTAGCAACCTGGGCGCCGTCGGCCGCAACCTGGCGGTGCGGCAGGTCCGCACGCCCTACGTGGCCTTCTGCGACGACGACTCCTGGTGGGCGCCCGGCTCCCTGTCCGGGGCCGCCGATCTGCTCGACCGGCACCCGGCGGTCGGGGCGGTCACCGCCCGCATCGTCGTCGAACCGGGCGGCACCGAGGACCCGATCGTCAAGGAGCTGCGCGACTCGCCCGTGCCCCGCCCGGACTGGCTCCCGGGACCGGCCCTCGGGTCCTTCCTGGCCGCCGCGACCGTGCTGCGCACCGACGCCTTCCGGGCCGCGGGCGGCTTCCACCCCCGGCTGTGGCTGGGCGGCGAGGAGGAGCTGCTCGCCGCGGACCTGGCGGCGAACGGCTGGTGGCTGACGTACGCCGACCACCTGACGATCCACCACCAGCCCTCACGAGCACGGGACTCGACGCTGCGACGGGCGCACGGCATCCGCAACACGCTGTGGTTCACTTGGCTGCGCCGCCCGGCCGGCCCCGCCCTGCGCCGCACCCTCCACCTGGCCCGCACCGTCCCCCGCGACACCGCGTCCCTGCGCGCCTTCGCCGAGGCGACGGCCGCCCTGCCGTGGGTGCTCCGCGAACGCCGGGTGCTGCCGCCCGAGGTCGAGGCCCGCCTGCGCGCCCTGGAACCCGCCCAGCGCGACTCGACGGCCCGCAGCTACACCGGCTGACCGGCACCGGCTGACCGGCCCCACTCCCAGCGCCGCCACCGGCCCCTGCGTGGCAGCGGGGGTCAGCCGACCGGCCCCCCTCCCAGCGCCGCCACCAGCGCGTCCGCGGTGTCCTCGGCCGCGTCCGCCGACCGGAAGCCGGCGCCGATCCGCAGGGCCTCCTCCCGGCCACGGGTCAGGCACCAGTCCCACCAGTGCTCCAGTCCGTCCGCCGCCAGCCGCTCGGCGGGCAGCAGGGCCGGCCAGCCGCAGGCGCGGGCCTGTGCCGTCACCTTCGCGCCGCCCGCGACCGGGTCCACCGCCAGTGCGGGCGTTCCCGCCCGCAGCGCCAGGACCAGCCCGTGCAGCCGGTCGGTCACGACCAGGTCCAGCCGGGCGAGTACGGACTCCAGCTGGGCGGGTGTGCCGCACAGCCGCCAGTCGTGGGCATCGAGCCGGGTCTCCAGCTCCAGCCGCGCGCAGTCCTTGCCGGCCAGCCAGCGCGTCAGCCCCGCGGCGGCCTCGGCATGCCGCCGCCGGTCCCCGTACTCGTGCTGCCCGTGGGTGAGGACCACCCCCACGACCGGCGGGGCGGTCGGCGCGGGCGCGCGGGCCGCGAGGTCCAGGGTCGGCGCGGTGCCGGCGGCGTCCCGGGCGAGCACCTGGTGGAAGCCGGAGGCGGCCGGCGATGCGGGGTCGACGACGGAGACGCCGACCGCGATCCGCACGCAGTGCGCGAACCTGCGGTGCAGCTCCTCGACCTGCCGTCCGTGTACGGGCCCGCACACGAAGACCAGCCGTGTGTACGCGCCGGGGTCCACGTCCGCGAAATGGACGCCCCCGGGCCGGAACCCGGGGCTCCACACGACGTCGTACGCGAGCCCCGCGTCCCGCAGCACCGCCTCCACCCGCCGCAGCGCCAGCACGTCCCCGGCGGTCGCCTCCCCGTGCAGGAAGCTGAACCAGCCGGTCACCAGGGTCCTGTCTCGTCCGTGCACAGTGCCCCCGGGTGCCCGTCCCGGGTCCCGGCAACCACCAAAGGCCGGTCAGCGCCCCACCACCGGCCCGAAGGCCTTGCGCACGTCGGCGGCCGACGGGGTGACGGCCTGCCGCGAGGGCACACTGCCGAAGTACCTGAGGACGCCCGGACAGCTCGAACCGCCGATCTGCACCGTGCGGTCGGCCACCACCGTGCCGGTGCGCAGCGCGTAGGCCTTCACCCGGACCGCCAGCTTGTTGAAGGTGACGCTGTGGACGCCTCCCCCGTGGCCCCGGTACCGGCACGTCTCGACGACGTCCCCCGCCTCCGTCCCGTCCGCGCAGACCACCAGCGCGGCGCCGGCCGCGTCACCGGCCCGCCACGCCTCGGGCAGCATGGCCGTGTACTCGGTGTCACCGACGAACAGGGCGCGGTTCGCGCCCTTGCGGGGAGCGGGAGCCCGCGCGTACTTCGCCGGCTCCCGGCAGTACCCCGTGCGCATGCTGTCCGCTTCCGTCACCAGTTGCCTGACCCGGTCCAGGTCGATGGCCAGACCGGCCTTCGTGATCCCCTCGCGGGCGGCCTGCGCGCGGTCGTCGCCGGGGTGCTCGTCGAGCAGCCGCCGGTAGCGGTCGCGCGCGTCCGCCCACTCCTCCTCGGTCATGAGGGCGTCGCCGCACTCCATCAGTGCCCCGGGCGCTATCCGGGCCGCGGTGGCGGCGGAGGGTCCGAGCAGGGACTTCGGCTCCCTCCCGCGGTCCCGGAGCCAGTCCGCGATCCGTACGGTCAGGCAGCCGTCGTCGGTGGGCAGCCGTCCGAGGAAGTGCTGCAGGGTCGCCTCGACCGTCCGGTCGTTTCCGGGCTCCCGGAGGACCGAGCCGAGCCGCGCGTAACCGGTCGTCAGCATGTCCAGGTCACCGGTCAGTCCGCCGCTGAGATACCCGGCGGCCGTGTCCAGCCGCTCGCACGTCTCGACCGCCGTGTCGCCCCGCGCGGCCACCGGTGCGGCGGCGAGCCGGTGGCCGACCCCCACCCGGCCCTGGGCGTCCACCACGGCGGCGCAGTCCCCGTCCTCGCGGGCCTCGACGACGGCGTCCTCGATTCCGTGGGCGTCGAGCCGCAGCCACCCCGCGGTCGCCAGCACGGGGAGGGCGAGAGCCAGCGCCAGCACCCGCTGTCCGCGCCGGGCGCCCGCCGCCGGGCCCCGCCGTGCCAGCCGCCGACCGTGCTCCACGCACACCGCCCACCACAGCAGCAGGAGCAACTCGCACCAGGTCTCGGCCGTCGAGAACGTGAGCCACAACAGCGAGCCGGTGACCGGCGCGGCGGCCCAGAACAGCCCCCGGCGCCCCAGCATCAGGTACCCCGCGCCCAGCAGTGAGGCGTTGCCGACGGCGACGGCGAGCGGATCGGGCTCCCGAGGGGGACGAGGCGGGGCGGGCGGCGGCCAGTCGGGCCCCGGGTACTCCGGTTCGTGGAACGGCGTCCGGGTCACGTCCCGGCCTCCTCACTGCGGGCACGGACGTACGCGTCGGCGGCCGGCCGGTACAGAAGGACCACACCGGAGACCGCCAGGAGGGCCGCGAACAGCAGGGTGGCCCCGCCGTACAGCTCGTCGTCGAGCGCGAACGGCATCACCAGCGCGAGCATCAGCGCGGTCAGGCAGGTGACCGTGGTGCGGGCGATCCGCCGCCCACGGCCCGCACGCACGGCGAACCAGAGGCAGGCCGCGCCGAGCAGGACCGCGAGGGCCGGCGCCTCGTCCGGACCTACCGCCGTCGAACCCGCCACGAACGTGCCGAGGATCAGCAGCACCACCGCCAGCGTCACGCTCCGCGGCCGGCGGGTCGCGTCTGCGGTCATCGGATCACCTCTCCCATGTGACTTCCTGGGCGACTTCCTGTCCCGGACCGTGCCGACGGTCGCCGGCACGCGCGAAGCGGGTGCGGGGCGGCGCGACCGTGCCGCGCACGGCGTCCGCGCCGCCCCGCACTCCCCCGGCCACCGATCCCACCGCGCCACACCGTTGTTCAGCAGCTCAGGGGCGGCACTGAACAATGCGGAACGACGTGACCGGCAGCGCAGGATGCGCGAGCGCGGTGAAGGCACCGTGAACTCCCCGTGCGCCACCCGCCGATACCCCTCACCCCGCTTGCCGCCCCACCGGCGGCTCCCTACCGTGGGCGCCCGGACGGGGACCGAGAGCGACGACGGGGCGGGCGGGGACACGTGAGCGGACGGGGAGTGGGGCGCCGTGAGCGCGGGCTGGACCCGGGGGCCGGACCGGTGCAGCGGTTCGCCGCCGAACTCCGCGCCCTGCGGGAGTCGGCGGGGCGTCCGACGTACCGGGCGATGGCGCAGAGGGTCCCCTTCTCGGTGACCGCCCTTTCGCAGGCCGCGGCCGGACGGCAGCTCCCCACACTCGCGGTGACCCTCGCCTACGTCGACGTGTGCGGCGGCGACCCCGAGGAGTGGGAACGGCGCTGGCGCGAGACGAGCGCCAAGGCCGCCGCCCTCGCCGCCGCCGACCAGGACGCGCGCCCGCCCTACCGGGGCCTGACCCGGTACGAACCCGACGACGCTGCCCTGTTCTTCGGACGCGACCGGCTGGTGGACCGCCTGACCGAACTGACCCGACGACACCGCTTCACCGCCGTCTTCGGCCCCTCCGGCAGCGGCAAGTCCTCCCTGCTGCGGGCCGGCCTGATCCCTCGCCTGCGCGCACCCGCGGCCGGCCCCGACGCCCCCGCGCCGCCCGCCGCCGTGCGCGTCCTCACGCCCGGCGCCGACCCGCTGCGCACCCACGCGGAGCGGCTGGACCCCGTACCGGACACGGACGCGGACACCTGGCTGATCGTCGACCAGTTCGAGGAGCTGTACACCCTCTGCGCCGACCCGGCCGAGCGCGCCGCCTTCGTCGACCGGCTGCTCGCCGCCGCCCTGGAGGGCCCACTGCGGGTGGTGATCGTCGTACGCGCCGACTTCCTGGGGAGGTGCGCCGAACACCCCGGCCTCACGGCCGCGTTGCAGGAGGCGACCCTGCTGGTCGGCCCGATGAGCCGGGAGGAGCTGAGGGAAGCCGTCGTCCGGCCGGCCGCCGCGGCGGGACTGGTCGTCGAACGCGCCCTGACCGCGCGACTGCTCGACGACGTCGAGGGCGCCCCGGGCGGACTGCCGCTGATGTCGCACGCGCTGCTGGAGACCTGGCGGCACCGCACCGGCCGGACCCTGACCGAGACAGCCTACGAGGCGGCCGGGGGGCTGCGCGGGGCCGTCGTCCGCACCGCCGAGGAGGTGTACGGCGAACTCACCGCGACCCAGGCCGGCCTGGCCCGCCGCGTCCTGCTGCGGCTGGTCGCCCCGGGAGACGGCACCCCCGACACCCGGCGGCCCGCCGGGCACGCCGAACTCGACCTCGGCGACCGGGACGGCACCCGTGCCGTGCTGGACCGGCTGGTCGGGGCCCGGCTGCTCACCCTCGACGACGGCAGGGTCGAACTCGCCCACGAGGCCCTCATCACGGCCTGGCCCCGGCTGCGCGGCTGGATCGACGCCGAACGGGACCGGCTGCGCGTCCACCGGGCGCTCTCCGAAGCGGCCCGCACCTGGCTGGCCCTCGGCCGGGAGAGCGCCGCCCTCTACGCCGGCTCGCGCCTGGCCGCCGCCCGCGACGCCTTCGCGCAGGAGCACCGGAGTGCGGAACTCACCCTCGCCGAGCGTGAGTTCCTGGACGCCTCGACCCGCCGGCGCCACCGCGCCCTGTGGCTGCGGCGCGGTCTGTCGGCGGCGCTCGTCCTGCTGGTGATCGTCACCTCCGTCACCGCCGTCGTCGCCCTCGGATTGCGCGACACCGCCCGGGCCGAGCGGGACGACGCCGTGCTCGGCCGGATCACCGCGGAGGCCGACCGGTTGCGCGGCACCAACACGGCATTGACCGCCCGGCTCGACGTCGCCGCCCTCGGCATGCGCTCCACCCCGGACCTGCGGACCCGGCTCATCACGGACGCGGGCCGGGTGCTGTCCAAGCGGCTTCCCGGACACGAGGACATCGGCAGCGCCGTCGCGTTCGCCCCCGACGGAAGGACGCTGGCCAGCGGCGGCCACGACGGCACCGTCCGGCTGTGGGACCCGGCGGGCACGGGCCGGCAACGCGGCGAGCCGCTCAGCGTCGACGGCGGTGCGGTGGGCGCCGTGGCCTACTCACCCGACGGCGCACTGCTGGCGGCCGCCGGCCACGACGGCGGCATCCGGCTGTGGGACGTCCGCGACGGCGACCGGCCGCGGCCCGCCGGGCAGCCCCTGGTCAGCCACCGGGGGGAGTCCGTCGTGTCCCTCGACTTCTCCCCGGACGGCCGCACCCTCGCCACCTCCGGCGACGACGGCACCGTACGGCTGTGGGACGTACGCGACCCGGCCCGGCCCGCACCGATCGGCGAACCGGTGGCCGCCGACCCCCGCAGCGTCCGCGCCGTCGCCTTCGCCCCGGACGGCCGCACCCTCGCCACGGCCGGGCACACCGGGACCGTGCGCATGTGGCGACTGGGCGGCGCCGACGGGGCCGTCCCGATCGGCGAGGCGCGGCGCGCGCACGACGAGGCCGTCTGGTCGGTGGCGTTCTCCCCGGACGGGCACACCCTGGCCACCGCCGGTTACGACGAGACGGTGCGCCTGTGGGACGCCTCGGCGACGGAGGGCCCGCGCCCGCTGGGCGACCCCCTCACCGCGCATTCGGCCGCCGTGTGGGCCGTGGCCTTCAGCCCCGACGGGCACACGCTGGCCACCGCCGGGCAGGACGACACCGTCGTCCTGTGGAACGTGGCCAACCCGGAGTACCCGCAGCAGATCGGCGAACCGCTGACCGGGCACACGGAGGGCCTGGGGGACGTGGCGTTCGCCCCGGACGGCCGCACCCTCGCCACCACCGGCACCGACCGCAGCGTCCGCGTCTGGCACCTGCCGGAGAACGTGCTCACCGACTTCACCAACCCGCTCACCTCCGTGGCGTACGCCCCGGACGGCCGCCTGCTCGCCGCCGCCAGTACGGACGACGCCCTCGTCCGGCTCTGGGACGTCCGCCGGCCGGGACACCCGCGTCCGCTGCCGCGTCACCTCACCGGCCACGAGGCCGCCGTCCTGTCCGTGGCCTTCACCCCCGACAGCCGCACCGTCGCCGCCGGCGCCGAGGACGGCACCGTACGCCTGTGGGACGTCTCCGATCCGGCCCGGCCCGCCCCCGCGGCCACCCTCCCGGACGCGCACCCGGGCGGCGTCCTCGCCGTCGGCCTCGCGCCGGACGGCCGCACCCTCGCCACCGGCGGCGCGGACGGCAGGATCCGGCTGTGGGACGTACGCGGCCCGGACGACGTACGGCCCATGGGCGCGCCCCTGGTCGCCCACACCGACTGGATCACCTCCGTCGCCTTCGCCCGGGACGGCAGGACCCTGGCCTCCGGCAGCCAGGACAAGACGGCCCGGCTGTGGGACGTCAGCGACCGCAACCGCGGCCGTCCGCTGGGCGAGCCGCTCACCGCCCACGGGGACTGGGTCAACTCCGTGGCGTTCGCCCCGGACGGCCCCACCCTCGCCACCGGAGGCAGGGACCGCACGGTACGGCTGTGGGACGTCACCGACCCCGGCCGGGCCCGTCCCCTCGGCGAGCCGCTGGCCGGGCACCGCGGCGGCGTCACGTCCGTGGCCTTCGCCCAGGACGGCCGCACCCTGGCGAGCGGCGGCGAGGACCACGCGGTACGCCTGTGGAGCGTCGCCGACCCGGCCCGGGCCGAGCCCTTCGGTCGCGAGCTCACCGGCCACCTGGAGACGGTCACCTCCGTCGCCTTCCACCCGGGCGGCGACACCCTCGCCTCCGCGAGCAACGACCTGACGGTCCGCCTCTGGCCGCTCGACACGGAACGGACGGTACGTCACATCTGCGACCGCACCGGCGGCGACCTCACCCCCGCCACCTGGCAGGACATCCTCCCGCAGCTCGCCTACCGCCCCACCTGCCAGGACACCTGAGCAGCAGGCGGGCGGGCCTGCCGCGGCGCCCCGCGCTCGCGGACCGAACCCGTCCGACCCGTCCGCGTCGCCCGCTACCGTGCACGGCATGACGACCAAGGCATCCGCGGCGGCCCCCGTCCTCGACATCCGCGCCCTCAACCGCGCCACCCTGGCACGGCAGTTGCTGCTGCGCCGCGCGTCGATGCCGGCCGAGGCCGCCGTCGCGCACCTCGTCGGGCTCCAGGCCCAGAACGTGAAACCCCCGTACCACGCGCTCGCCGCCCGCCTCGACGGCTTCACGCCCGAGGACCTGTCGGCGGCGATGGCCGACCGCCGGGTCGCCCGCCTGGTCACCCTCCGCTCGACCATCCACACCCACACCGCCGACGACTGCCTCACCCTGCGTCCGCTGGTGCAGGCCGCCCGGGACCGGGAGCTGGGCAACTTCCGCAAGGGCCTCGTGGGCGTCGACCTGGACCGGCTCGCCGGCCTCGCCCGTGAGCTGGTCGAGGCCGAGCCGCGCACCATGGGCCAGTTGCGCGAGGCGCTCCTCGCCCGGTGGCCGGACGCCGACCCGCAGGCCCTGGCCGTCGCCGCCCGCTGCCGGCTCCCGCTCGTGCAGGTGACACCGCGCGGCCTGTGGGGACGGAGCGGACAGGTCGTGCTCACCACCGCCGAGCACTGGCTCGGCCGCCCCGCCCGGCCGGCTCCCGCTCCGGACGAGACCGTGCTCCGCTACCTCGCCGCCTTCGGACCCGCCTCCGTGAAGGACATGCAGACCTGGGCGGGCCTGACCCGGCTGCGGGACGCCTTCGAGCGGCTCCGTCCCCGGCTGGTCACCTTCCGGGCGCCGGACGGCACCGAGCTGTTCGACCTCCCGGGCGCGCCCCGCCCCGACCCGGACACCCCCGCCCCGCCCCGCTTCCTGCCCGAGTTCGACAACCTGCTCCTCTCCCACGCCGACCGCACCCGCCTCGTCCCGCCCGCCCACAAGGGCCGCACCTGGTCGAAGAACGTGGCGCACCGCGTCCTGATGGTCGACGGCTTCGTCGCCGGGCTGTGGAAGGCGGCCGACGACGTCCTCGTCGTCGAGCCCTTCGAGCGCCTCGCCAAGGCCCGGTGGGACGAGGTCGCGACCGAGGGGCTGCGGATGCTGGCGACCCTGCACCCGGGGACGGCGTACGAGGTCCGGCAGGGGACCGTACGCGGCGACTGACACGGAGAGATGGAGAGGGGGCGTTGCGGGCCGCTCGTGGAGGCCCGCAACGCCCCCCGGTCTGCTGCCTGAGGGGTACTCAGGCGGTTCCGGATCGGGCTAGGAGGTGACCTGCGCGGTCACCAGGCCCGAGAAGGTGGTCAGCCGGGAGTAGACACCCGGGTAACCCGCCCGGGCACAGCCCTCGCCCCAGGAGGTGATCCCCGCCAGGACGCCCCCGATGACCAGGGGTCCGCCGCTGTCGCCCTGGCAGGTGTCCACGCCGCCGGAGGGGAGTCCGGCGCACACCATGTCGCTCGCGACGAAGTCGGAGCCGTAGGAGCCGCGGCAGCTCGTGTCCGACACGACCGGTACGGTCGCGGTCCGCAGCTGGTTGGAGGAGGAGCCGTTCTCCCGGGTGGTGCCCCAGCCGAGGACGCGGGCGGTGGTGCCGGCCGCGTAGACGGCGGTGTCCGAGGCGGACACGTACTTCGCCGGCGTGTACGGCATCGACCGCGACAGGGTCAGGACCGCGACGTCGTCGCCGTTGGTGGCATCGGTGTAGTCCGGGTGGATCCAGATCCGGCTGACCTGCGCGACCGTGCCGTTGGTGCCGTTCAGGTAGGTGCGTCCGCCGACCACGCGCACGCTGCGGGTGCTCTCGCCGACCATGCAGTGCGCGGCGGTGACGACCTTGGTGGGGGAGACCAGGGTGCCACCGCAGAACTGGTTCTGCGAGGCGTCCGTGACCTGCATGACGTAGGGGTACGCGCTCGTCGTGGTGGTCGAGCCGCCGACGATCGGCTGCGGCGCGGCGACGGCGGAGGGCGCGGCCAGCAACGCGGTGACCGCGGCGCCGGCGGTGGCCAGGGCGGCGGCGGTCGATCTGGCGCGGGTGAGCCCGAACATGAGTCTCCTCAAGGGGTTGCCGGTGGGGGGTCGCACGGGGTGGGGGGTGGACACGGGGATCTCGGGACAGACCCCCGTATGCCCGGGCGAGCGGCACGTGCTCACGCTAGGACCGGCGGCGCGGACCTCCCAATGAGGGAAGCCCCTAGGGGAGTCGGGCAGGGAAAACCCTCGGCCACCCCTCGGTGCCCCGCCTCCCCCGCTCTGCGTCCCCGACTCCGCCTCACCCGCCTCGCGTCACTCGGCCCGCCGGCCCGCCGCCAGCCGGACGATGTCCACCCGGGAGCGGATACCGAGCTTGCGGTAGACGCGGGTCAGGGTCGCCTCGACCGTCTTGACGCTGACGAACAGACGGCCGGCGATCTCCCGGTTGGTCGCGCCCTCCATGACGAGCGCGGCCACCTGGCGCTCCATCGCGGCGAGCCCCGCCAGACCGTCGGGCACCGCGAGGGCCGGGGCGGGTGCGGGGACCGCCGCCCGCGCCGCGACCGACGCCTCCAACCGCCGCAGCCAGGGCAGCGCCCGGCAGCGCCGGAACAGGCGGGCCGCCTCGTCGTACGCGGCCGGGCCCGGCGCCCGCCCCGGCCGGTCCGCCCGCAGTTCCGCCAGCGCGAAGGCCGCCCGCGCCTCCTCCAGGCCGTAGCCCAGCTCGGCCAGCCGCTCCCGCGCCGACGTCAACCCGGCGACCGCCGCCCGGTGTTCACCCCGCGCCGCCCGCACCAGCGCCTCGGCCCGCTCCAGCACGGCGAGCACCCCACCGCGCCCGAGCCGCAGCGCGTGCACCCGCGTGACGTCGATGACCTCCTGCGCCTCGGCCGGTGCCCCGGTACGCACCAGCGCCTCGGCGAGGTCGCCCTGCCACCTGCCGCGCGCCGGGTCGGTGATGCCGGCACCGGCCTCCAACTCCCGTACCCGGCCGAGCGCCTGCACGGCCGCCCCCGCGTCGCCCGCCACCAGACTCGCGTGACCGAGCGCGGCCAGCGCCCGCGACAGGTACACCGCGTCGCCGTCCTCCTCGGCCCGCCGCACCGCCTCCCGCGCCAGGACCAGCGCCCGTTCCACGTCCCCGCCGGCGGCCTCGGCGAGCGCGGCCTGCATCGCACCCGCGCCTTCGCCGATGCCCGCGTCCCGGGCCAGCGTCAGGCTCTCCCGGGACAGCTCCAGGGCCCGGCCGCAGTGCCCGGAGTGCAGCTCGGTCTCGGCGAGGAAGCGCAGGTAGTGGACCTCGCTCTCGGCCATGCCGCGCCGACGCGCCTCGCGCAGCAGCGCTGTCGCGGCGGTCCGTGCCTCGGCCAGCCGGTCGCTCATCACCAGCCAGCGGAACCGGGAGGAACCCGCCCCGTTGTGATGGCACGCCACCCGCTCGTCCTGCGGCTCGTCCAGCGCCCGCCGGATGGTCGCCGGGGCGTCCGGATGCCCCATCAGCGTCTCGGCCTGCGCCTGGAAGGCCAGCGCCAGCAGCTCGGTGCGCCGGTCCCCGGCCCGTGCCGCCAGCCGGGCGGCGTGCGCGGCCTCCTCCCGGCCCTGGGCGAAGTCCCCCTGCACCACCAGACCGCGCCAGGCCAGCTGGTAGTGGACCAGGGCGAGCAGCCGGGGATCGTCCCCCGCGTCGGCCAGGACCTGCGGGAAGACGGCGTCGACCTCGCCGATGGCCTGCCCGGCCGCCTCGATCACCACCATCCAGGCGCGGACCCGCTCGCCGGGCGCGGTGGCCCGGGTCAGTACCTCGCGGGCGATGTCCCGGGCGAGGTCCTGCTCACCCGCGGTGATCGCGTCCTCGGCGGCCTGGAGCCGGCGCTCGTCCGGTCCCGGTGCGCTGTCCGCCGGGGTGTGCCGGGCGGCGAGCAGCCCCAGCGAAGCGGCCACCGACGGGGCCCCGCGGTCCCGGGCCAGCGCGGCCGCCTCGGCCAGCCGGGCGGCCACCCGCGGATCGGTGCCGGTGGTGGCGAGGGCCAGGTGCCGGGCCCGCTCGATCGGGTCGGAGGCAGCCGTGGACAGCGCGGCGTGCGCGGCCCGTCGCTCCGGCGCCGGGGCCTCGGCGTACAGCGCGGCCGAGATCAGCGGATGCGCGAACCGTACGGTGGGTCCCTCCGGGTCGGTCGCCAGCAGCCCCAGCCGCGCCGCCTGGGCGGTCTCGGCCTCGGCGTGGGGCCGGCCGGCCGCGTGCAGCAGGGCCGGGGTGGGGCGGGCGCCGGCGCTGGCCACCAGGAGGGTGCGCCGGGCCTCGTCCGACAGCATCTCCAGCCGGGACAGGACCAGGGCGCGCAGCGAGGTCGGCACCGGCAGCGGCTCGCCCGGTCGCGGCGCGGTGGGGCTCTCCGCGAGCGCCCGGCCCAGCTCCAGCGCGAACAGCGGGTTTCCGCCGCTGGTGCGGTGGATGTCACGGACCGTGGAACGGGGCAGGCCCACGTAGCCGCGGTCGTCGAGCAGGGCCGAGACCTGGGCGCGGGTCAGCGGTCCGAGACGCACCGCGCGGGTGTCCGGCGGGGCCGCGCGCAGATGGCGGTCGTACGCGGCGCCCTCCGTCTCCGGACCCTCGGTCCGCACCGCGCACAGCATCCGTACCGGGGTGTCGCCCAGGCGGCGGGCGGCGAAGCCGAGGAGCTCGGCGCTGGCCGCGTCGAGCCACTGCAGGTCGTCGGCGACGACCAGGACGGGGCCCTTCGCGGCGAGCGCGCGCAGCGTGGAGAGCACCGCGAGCCGCAGCGCCAGGCCGTCGCGCTGGAGCGTGGACTCGCCGCGGCCGGTGAGCGCCGACTCCAGCGCCGTGCGCTGCGCGGCGGGCAGAGCGTCCGAGACCTCCTCCAGCACCAGACCGAACAGGTCGGCGAGGGCGAGGAAGGGGAGATGGGATTCGGACTCGGTGGCCGAGCAGCGCAGCACGGTGTGGGCCGTGTGCGCGTACTCCGCGGCCAGGCTCCGCAGGACGGTCGACTTCCCGATTCCGGCGGGGCCGTGCAGCAGCACACTCCCTCCGCGGGCGAGTTGCTCACGCGCCGCGCCGAACGACTCCTCCCGCCCGATGACCAGGTCGGAGCGGCATCCGGCGGACCCCGCGAAGTCCCGTCGCACGGTCACCGCCCCCCTCCGTCCGCCGCGCCCCACCCGCATGTCGTGTCCCGGCCAATATTAGGCAACGGCCCCCTGCACCGCCGGGGGACGAGGAGGTGACGGACACAACAAGGCGGCGGGAGCGCATCCGAGAGGCGGCGCGAGAAGACCCGCGAGGCCACCCCGTCTACGGCAGCCGTCCCGCCCGGCGCGCCGCAACCACCGCCTCTCCACGGGTCCGGGCGCCGAGCTTGCGCATGGCCGAGCGCAGATAGGCCTTGACGGTCTCCGGGCGCAGCCCGAGCCGCTCCGCGGCCGCCGCGTTCGTCTCCCCGGCGGCCACACACGCCAGCACGTCCACCTCCCGGGGAGCGAGCCGGGCGGGCAGCGGTACGGGCCCGCCCCCGGCCGCCAGCAGTCCGCACGCCCGCGACAGCTCCTCCCGCAGCGCCGGATCCGCGATCCTCGGCGCCAGCGCGCGCAACGCGGCATGGGCCTCGCGCACCTGCTCCCAGCCAGGGGAGTCCGCCCGGTCGCCGGGCCGCGGACGGGCCGCCGTCAGCAGCTCGCCCACCTCGTCCCGCAGCACCAGGGTCTGCTCCACGTCCCGCGCCGCCTCCACCGCCGCGCTCAGCGTGCGGTCGCCCAGCGGCTGGGCCGCGCGCAAGGCTCCGTAGAGCACCCCGCGCACCCGGCGCCGTACGACCACCGGCACCGCCACCACCGAGCGCAGCCCCTCGGCGGCGACGGGGAGGTCGTACTCGTGGCTGATCTGCCGCGAGACGGAGTAGTCGCTCACCGCGCACGGCCGCGTGAGCGCCACCGCCTTGCCTCCCAGCCCGTTGCCGGAGGTCACCGCGAGGGCGCTGAGCGCGGCCGTCGCGGTCCCGCTCAGCTCGCTGATGCGGACCTGGCGGCGCCCGGACTCCACCAGCCCGCCGAAGGCGACCGGCAGCCCGGTCGTCCGCCGCAGCCGCACCAGCGCCCTGCGGATCTCCACCCCGTCGGCCGTGTCCACCGCCACCCGTTCCGCCCTCCTCGCGCCCGTCCCGGGACGCACACCCCCGTTCGGGGGTAGTGAGACCTGCATCACGGATTACACGATGGCAGCCAGTCGCCCGGCAAGGTCCGGCACGAAGGAGGACGGATGACGACGGCCACGGAGCTGTTCCGCAGCGCACGGGACTTCCTGTTGGAGCACCGCGAGGACTACGCCGCCGCGTACGAGGGCTTCACCTGGCCCCGTCCCGGGAACTTCAACTGGGCACTGGACTGGTTCGACGTCATCGCCGAGGGCAACGCCCGCACGGCGCTGCACATCGTCGAGGAGGACGGCAGCGAGGTCCGGGTCTCCTTCGCCGAGATGTCCGCCCGCTCCGACCGGGTCGCCAACCGCCTGCGCGCGTGGGGCGACGGCCCCGAGGACCGCATCCTCGTCATGCTCGGCAACCAGGTCGAGCTGTGGGAGACCGCGCTCGCCGCGATGAAGCTGCGGGCCGTGGTCATCCCGGCCACCCCGCTGCTCGGCCCCGCCGACCTGCGCGACCGCGTCGACCGCGGCCGGGTCGGGCACGTGATCGTGCGGGCCGAGGACACCGCCAAGTTCGCCGACGTCCCCGGCGACTACACCCGCGTCGCGGTCGGCGGCACCACCGCTGCGGGCTGGCTGCGGTACGAGGACGCGTACCGCGCCCCCGACGCCTTCACCCCGGACGGCCCGACCACCGCGGACGACCCGCTGATGCTGTACTTCACCTCGGGCACCACGGCCCGGCCCAAACTGGTCGAGCACACCCACGCCTCGTACCCGATCGGGCATCTCGCCACCATGTACTGGATCGGGCTGAAGCCCGGCGACGTCCACCTGAACATCTCCTCGCCCGGCTGGGCCAAGCACGCCTGGTCCAACCTGTTCGCGCCGTGGAACGCCGAGGCGACCGTCTTCCTGCACAACTACACGCGCTTCGACGCCTCCCGCCTGATGGCCGAGATGGACCGGGCCGCGGTGACCACCTTCTGCGCCCCGCCCACGGTCTGGCGGATGCTCATCCAGTCCGACCTCGGCCGGCTCGCCACCCCGCCGCGCGAGGTCGTCGCCGCCGGTGAGCCGCTCAACCCCGAGGTGATCGAACAGGTGCGCCGCGCCTGGGGGGTGACCGTCCGGGACGGCTTCGGGCAGACCGAGACGGCCGTCCAGGTCTCCAACAGCCCCGGCCAGCTCCTGAAGACCGGCTCCATGGGCCGCCCCAGCCCCGGCTACCGCGTCGCACTCCTCGACCCGGTCACCGGCGCCCCCGGCGCCGACGAGGGCGAGATCGCCCTGGACCTCTCCGAGAACCCCGTCGGCCTGATGACCGGCTACCACGGCGACCCCGACCGCACGGCCGAGGCGATGGCCGGCGGCTACTACCGCACCGGCGACATCGGCGCCCGCGACGCGGACGGGTACCTCACCTACGTCGGCCGGGCCGACGACGTGTTCAAGGCCAGCGACTACAAGATCAGTCCCTTCGAGCTGGAGAGCGCCCTGCTGGAGCACGAGGCGGTCGCCGAGGCGGCCGTCGTACCGGCCCCGGACGAGCTGCGCCTCGCGGTGCCGAAGGCGTACGTGGTCCCGGCGGCGGGCTGGGAGCCGGGCCCGGACACCGCGAAGGTCCTCTTCGAGCACTCCCGCCGGACCCTCGCCCCCTACAAGCGCATCCGCCGCCTGGAGTTCGGCGAGCTGCCCAAGACCGTCTCCGGCAAGATCCGCCGCATCGAGCTGCGCGAGGCCACGGCCGCAGGCTCCGCGAACGAGTACCGCGAGGAGGACTTCCGATGACCCCGCCCCCCGCACAGCCGTCGTACGCCCACGGCACCAGCACGACCCCCCTCCTCGGCGACACCATCGGCGCGAACCTCGACCGCGCGATCGCCGCCCACCCCGGCCGCGAGGCCCTCGTCGACGTCCCGTCCGGGCGGCGCTGGACCTACGCCGAGTTCGGCCGGGACGTCGACGAGGTGGCGCGCGGACTGCTGGCCAAGGGCGTCGCCAAGGGCGAGAGGGTCGGCGTCTGGGCGGTCAACTGCCCCGAGTGGGTCCTCGCCCAGTACGCCACCGCCCGCATCGGCGCCGTCATGGTGAACGTCAACCCGGCCTACCGTGCCCACGAGCTGGAGTACGTCCTCCAGCAGTCCGGCATCACCGTGCTGATCGCCTCGCTGTCCCACAAGAGCAGCGACTACCGGGCGATCGTGGACCAGGTCCGCGGCAGGTGCCCGGAGCTGCGCGAGACCGTCTGGATCGGCGACCCGTCCTGGGACGCGCTCACCGCGGGCGCCGCCACCGTCCCGGACGACCGGCTCGCGGCCGCGGCGGCCGAGCTGAGCTGCGACGACCCGGTCAACATCCAGTACACCTCCGGCACCACCGGCTTCCCCAAGGGCGCCACCCTCTCCCACCACAACATCCTCAACAACGGCTACTGGGTGGGCCGTACGGTCGGCTACACGGAACAGGACCGGGTGTGCCTGCCGGTGCCGTTCTACCACTGCTTCGGCATGGTCATGGGCAACCTGGGCGCCACCTCCCACGCCGCCTGCATCGTCATCCCCGCCCCCTCCTTCGAACCGGCCGCCACCCTGGCGGCGGTCCAGCGGGAGCGCTGCACGTCCCTGTACGGCGTCCCCACCATGTTCATCGCCGAGCTGAACCTCCCCGACTTCGCCTCCTACGACCTCACCTCCCTGCGCACCGGCATCATGGCCGGCTCGCCCTGCCCGGTGGAGGTCATGAAACGGGTGGTCGCCGAGATGCACATGGAGCAGGTCTCGATCTGCTACGGCATGACCGAAACCTCCCCGGTCTCCCTCCAGACCCGCATGGACGACGACCTCGAACACCGCACCGGCACCGTCGGCCGGGTCCTGCCGCACATCGAGGTCAAGGTCGTCGACCCGGTGACCGGCGTGACCGTGCCGCGCGGTGCGGCCGGCGAGCTGCGCACCCGCGGCTACAGCGTGATGCTCGGCTACTGGGACGAGCCGGAGCGGACCGCCGAGGCGATCGACGAGGGCCGTTGGATGCACACCGGGGACCTCGCGGTGATGCGCGACGACGGCTACGTCGAGATCGTGGGCCGGATCAAGGACATGATCATCAGGGGCGGCGAGAACATCTACCCGCGCGAGGTCGAGGAGTTCCTCCACGCCCACCCGGAGATCGCCGACGTCCAGGTCGTCGGTGTCCCGCACGAGCGGTACGGGGAGGAGGTCCTCGCCTGCGTCGTCCCCCGCGACCCGGCCGACCCGCCCACCCTGGAGGAGCTGCGCGCGTACTGCGACGGGCAACTGGCCCACTACAAGGTCCCCAGCCGACTCCAGGTCCTCGACTCCTTCCCGATGACCGTGTCCGGGAAGGTGCGCAAGATCGAACTGCGGGAGCGGTACGGGACGGGCGCTTGAGGGGGCCTACTGGATCAGCTCCAGGTGGGGGTGGTCCGGGGACACCGGGCAGACGTGCAGTTGCAGGTCGTAGCCTCGGGCGAGGTCGATCCGGGTGTAGTTCGCCGGGGGGACGCCGGGGGGGAGGGGGTCGCGGGCCTGGTCCCCCTCCGGGGCCCAGCTCCTGGTGCCGCGGTTCCATTCGGTCGTGGCGATGGTCAGCAGCGGCTCCATCGCGGTGCCGCACGTGGAGCAGGAGCGGGGCATGGGGTCGGTGAGGCCCCAACGGGTCCAGCCACCGGCTTTCCAGCCGGGGGAGACGGACAGCTGATCCATGTAGAGCTCCTGCGGCGCCGCGGCGTAGGCGCTGTCCACCGCGGATGCCGCTGCCTGCCACCTGCTCCAGTCCGCCAACAGCTCCCGCAGTTCCTTGCCCAGCTCCAGGAAGTGGGGGTACTCGACGACCTCCTCCGGCGAGAGCAGGCAGGGCTGGGGCACGTAGCCGGAGAACTGGACCGCGGGCGGCTCGGGGGGTGTGTCTAGGACGTCGGTGACCGCGGCGGCGGACCGCCGGAACAGCGCGGTCCTCGGGTGTTCCGGGTGGTCGAAGGGGCACCACAGTACCTGGAGCAGATCGGCGTCGGCATGCTCGGACAAGCGCAGCGAGGGGATGTCGCGCACGTACAGCTGGGCTACGGGCAGCATGGCGATCGGCCCCTCGGGCCACGGGCGGCCGGCGTTGATCCGCTCGATCACCGCCCGTTCCTGCGGCGTGTACCCGGACGCGCCGGGAACGCCGTCCGCTCGACTTGCCGCGGCTGCCTGGATGTTCCGCTGCAGACGGACGTCCTCCGGTGAGGTGGGCTCGTTCACCTGGTCCCACTCGTGCGGGCCGTCGCAGTGGGGCCACGGCTCGCCGGCGGGCCACAGCAGCGGCCCGCCGACCGAGCTGTCGTGCGGTGACGGAGCCCCGGCGCGTGGGTGCAGCCGGGTTGCCGTGCGTGCCATCGGGGCCAGTTGGGGGAAGAGCGCGGCGACGTCGAGCGGCCGCGGTGGGGTGGTACGACTCATACTGGCTCCCGATGGCGCGCATAGACCGGGCTCAGTTCCCGAGGTTGAGGTTCCCGGTGTTGCCCTTGGTGTTGGGTATGTACTGGTCGGAGAAGAGCGGCTGCGAAGAGCCGTCCGCGCGCTCGACTGTAGCGGTCATCACCACACCCACGGGAATCGTGCTGCTGGCGTCCAGGTACTTGGGCGTGACCTGGTACAGGACCGCGTCACCCGCCCCGAAGTTGGCGTCCTCCTTCACCAGCTTCTGAATCGCCTGCTCGAAGGTCCGCATACTGGGTGTACCGGTGTTCATGCCGGACTGCCAGCAGGGAACGAGGTTGCGCTGTCCGCCGTCCAGCACCCGGCCCTTTCCGCCGAGGATGTTGGCGATGAGGTGGCACCGGGCGAGCCCCGTCCCGGGGGAGTTGCTGTCACGGAACAGCTCCGCGTCCTGCCAGCCGGTGATGTCGCCCACGGCGTCACTGCCCTCGTCGGGGTCCTTCCCCACGCAGGCCTGAGCCGTGGTCGCCCGGTCACCGGGCGGTCCGAGCGGGGTGGTGGTCTTGTTGACGTGCGCGACCGCTTCGGTGGTGTTCCTGATCCACCCCTTGCCGGCCGGGAGCGAGTCGGTGGGCGCGTTCTTCAGACAGGCGGCCTGCGGCCCGGCGGTCGAGCTGGTGATCTCCACCTTGAACTGCTCGGCCTCCAGCACACGCTGGTTCACGAAGCCCTCGTCGAGCTGTGCCTCGGCGGACTGCTTGTCGGCGAGCGGGACGTGGGCACGCACACAGGACCTGCCGGTGTCCGCGGTCCCCAACTGGTGGATGTTCCATCCTCCGCCGTTGTCGTTGGGGATGATCTCGGCGCACTGGGCTCCGTCGGTCCCTCCTTCGTGGGTGGCCGCGAAGGGGAAGATGCCGCAGCTGTCGTCCGTGACGAGGGTCGTCATGGGCTGGAAGGGCTTCGAGCCCTGACAGGTGCGAGCGGTGCGGTCGGCCATGCCGCTCTTCGCCCGGGTCAGCGGTGTGTCGCGCCCCCAGCCGTTGGCGAGGTTCTGCTGGGCCCACAGGTATCCGGCCGCCGCGGCGCCCGACGTGCCGTTGATGTTGACGACCGGCATGATGCTGGGCACCACGCAGCCGGGAGCGGGCGTGCCGGTGGAACCGGTGTCCCGGACGTCGTCGTCACAGCGGATCGGCCTGGGGTTGCTCCAGGTGGCGCTCGGGTCGATGACCTGGGCGCCGGGAGCGGCGACGTACAGCTCGTACGACGTCGTGAACTCGACCTTGGTGCCGGGGGCCGGGGTGGAGGCGTAGGTCACGCGACCGTTGCGGGCGTCGCCCTTGACCAGGGTGCCTCCGTACCACGGGGCGTTCTTGGTGGCCTTGCAGCCGGCCGAGCACGCGGACCGGAACTTCGCGGTCAGGGAGGTGACGGCCCCGGTCGCGCCGGTCATGGTCACGGTGACGTGCTCGTTCCACGTCGTGTCCGCGGGGGGCAGGAGGGCGCTGGTCGTGACGTCCAGCGTGCCGGTGCCCAGCTCCTTGCCGTTGCTGTCCTTGAGCACGTACAGCACGGTCAGGCCGCTCACGCAATAGCCGAAGCGGTTGTAGATCCACTGGCCGGGGGACGTGATCGAGCAGCTGACCTCGTCGGCGGTGACGGAGGCCGTCGCCGGCTGCGCGGCGGAGAGGGACTGCCGCTTGGCCGGCGTCACCGGCTTGGTGCTCGTGGTCACGCAGGCTTCCACGGCACCCGACCTGCGCTCGCGGGAACCGGCGCGGGTGGGCTCGCAGTGCTCCCCGGGTGCCACCGGTACCGGCCCGGTCTCGGTGGGGGTGGGAATGCCGGTCTTGTCGGCCGGGTCGAGGCCGTCCACCTCGCGTGGGGACGCCTGCGAGGCCTGGGACACCTCCGGCGCCTGGGACGCGGGCACCATCGCGGTGGTGGTGCCCAGGACCAGGACGGCCAGCAAGGGAACGGCCGCGCGTCGATATCGCGCGAGGAAAGAGGATGGTCGCATGGTCGTACTTACCTTTCGGGTGTGACGTGCCACCGGGTGAGCGGAGGCTGGAGGAACGTCCCGGGGGAGTGCGGCGCGAGGGAGTGGCTACGGCCTGCCCGAGACCGTGGGTCCGCGTCGGCGCGGCGGTGGGACGTCAGAGGACCGCCCCGCCGGTCACCGGCGGGGCGGGAGGGTCACCCGTCGCGTGACGGGTGGACGGTGCCGGTCACCAGAGGCTCGACAGGCCGCCGGCGATCGAGGACACCAGCTCCTTGCCCTCTTCCGCGACCTTGTTGACCACGGGGGCCGCCTTCTTGAGGCCCGTGGTCACCAGCTTGCCCCGGCCGAAGGTGGCCAGGTTCAGGGCGGTGCCGCCGAGGGCCCCGATGAACTCACCGCTGCCGAAACCGTGTTCGATGCCGGTGAAGACGGCGCTCAGCGCGCCCGCGCCCACGGAGACCCAGGCGAAGAACGCGGCCCCCGCCGCCAGCGGAGGGAAGACCAGGCTGGCCAGGCCGAGGCCGGCGGCGATGAAGCCCGTGGCGACGCTGACCTTGCCCGCGGCGTCCGCCCACCAGCCGGCGTCCGACCACCAGTCCTCCTGCTCGGAGCCGGAACCGGTGCCGTTGGGGTGGACCTCGTCGTGGGTCTCGCTGTCGGCCGGGTTCCTGCCCTCCTGCCGTTCCCGCTTCGCCTTCTCGGCGGCCTCACGGGCGGCCTCGGCGATCTCGGCCTGGCGCTTCTGGGCGGCGACGTTGCGTGCCGCGCTGGCCGCCGCGGCCGCCGTCGCCTTGTCCTTGCCGGCCTGCAGGGCGGACTGGCGGGCACTGGCGGCCGACGCCTGGGCGCTGTGCGAGGAGGCCAGTGCCGAACGGGCCGCGTCCACGGCCTTGTTGGCGGAGTAGTTGGCCGACCTGGACGCGTTGCGCGCCGTCGCGGCCGCCGAGCTGGCCTGGTTCGCCGAGGCCTGTGCGTCCGCCGCGGACCGGTCCGCGGCGTCGGCGTTCTGCTTCGCCTGGTCGGCGTAGCCTTCCGCCTCACGCGCCGCGTCCACCGCCTTGTCGGCCCATTCCTGGGCCTCGGCGCCGGCCTTGCGGGCGTCCGCCGCCGCCTTCGACGCGAGGGCCGCGTTCTCCTGGGCCTTGTAGGCGATCTTCGCCCCGGCCGCGATGGTCCCGCGGATCGCCGCGACGTGGGTGGCGGAGTCGTGGTCGAGCTGAGCCGCCGTGTGCCGTATCACCTGGACGAAGTTCCGGCGCATCCAGGTCGGGCCCTCCAGGGCGACCTCGCCGTACGACTTGACGTACTCGCCCCCGGTCGCCACCGACGTCGCGGTCTCCACCGCGTCGTCCTCCCGCTGGGCCGCCGGGTAGGTCCGCTCGAAGAAGTCCTGCAGTGCCTCGGGGGTGTTCTTGTCCAGCGCGTCGTTGGCGGCCTTCTTGACGGCGTTGCCGGGATTGTCGTTGAGGATGCGGCCGATCTGGACCTTGTTGTCGTCCTGCGAGGCCCGGATCATCCCCGAGGTGAGGAAGTCGCCGATCGCCGCGGAGCTGGAACTCGACAGCGCGGTCTGCGCCGCCTCCGCGATGGCGGGGCTGGATATCTGGGCTATGTACAGGACCGTCTCGCGGTCGTCCTGGTTCTGGGCGATGCCCCGGTCGAGGTCGACCCAGGAGAGCACGTCGTCGTCGGTGCCGGCCAGCGCGTGCTGGGCGGCCTCCCGCGTCCACGCGCCCTTGGCCTCCAGCAGCCCGGTGGCGGCCTTGCGGCCCAGCGTGGCCGCGAGGGTCAGGTCGCCGGTCTCCCACAGGGCCTTCTCGGCCGCGGCGATCAGGTCCTTGAGGGCCTGTTCGGTCTGGGCCTCCTGGGTGCGCTTGTCCTCGTACTCGGCCCGCTCCTCGGCCTCGATCCCGGCCAACAGGCGGGCCTCGTCCATGCCCTGGAGCTTGTCCTGCTCCAGCCTGGACATCTCCGCCTCACGGGCCGCCTGTTCCACCGCCATGGCGTCCTCGACGGCCTTGGTGGCGGTGTTCGCCGCCTTCACCGCCTCGGCCGCGTGCGCGGTGGACCTGTTCGCGTAGTCGATGGCCTGACCGGCGAACTTCACCGCCTCCTCGGCGGCCTTGGCCGACTTCTCCGCGTGGTCGGCGGCGGAGTAGGCCGCGTCCCGGGCGGTGCGCGCGGCGGAGGCCGTCTTGTTGGCGAGCGCCTGGGCCGTGGAGGCGGCGTTGGTGGCGCGGTTGGCCGCGGTCGTCGCGATGGCCGCCTGGCGCTTGGCCTCGGCGGCCTCGGACCCGGCGGCCCCCGCGGCCGTGGCGGCCTGCGCGGCGGCGGTCGCCGCCGCGGCGGAGTTGCGCGCGGCGGAGGCGGCCGAGGAACCGGCGTTCGCGGCTTGCGCGGAGGCGGACGCGGCGTAGTCGGCGGCCTTGGCGGCGGTCCGGGCCTTCGCGGCCGAGTTGTACGCGGCGACGGCCGCGTCCTTGGCCGCCTTGGTCTTGTTGGCGTCCTTGGACGCGGCGATGGCGGCGTTGTAGGCGTGCGAGGCGGCATTGCCGGCCGTCGCGGCGGCCTGGGAGGCCGCGGCGGCCGCCCATGAGGCGCGGCGGGAGGCGGTGACGGCGGCGTTGGAGGCGCTGATGGCGTTGCGGGCGGCGTTGGCCGCGCCCTTGGCGGCGCTGGCCGCCTTGCGGGCGGCCGCGGCGGACTTCTTGACGTCCTCCTTGGCGGCCGCGGCCTCCGCGGCGGCCTTCTCGGCCGCTTCCTTGGCCTTCTCGGCGGCGGTCAGGGCGCGTGCGGAGGCCTCGACGGCCCGGTCGGTCTCGGCCTGGGCGCGCTTGCCCTCCCGCTCGACCACCGCGACGAGTTCCGCGATGGTCGCCGACTCCTGGTCCCGGGCCCGGGCGATGTGCTGGCCGGTGTCGAGGAACCACTGGACGTCCGTCGCCGTGCCGCTCAGGGCGCGGTCCGCGTACTTGCGCACCTCGGGCCCGGTGCCGATCAGCATCGAGGACACCTGGACCCTGGCGTCCTCCAGACGGGCGTCGTACTGGCCGTCGGTGAGGAAGCCCTCGAGCGCCTGCTGGGTGCCGGCGTCCAACGCGGCGGAGGCCGCCCGCTGGACGGCCTTGTCGCCGGTGGACGAGATGATGGAGGTCGCCACGCTCAGATCCTCGATCAGCGCGGGCTTGTACTGGTCGGCCAGGAAGGCGGCGATGGCCGCGTCGCCGTTGTCGAGGGCGGCGACCGCCTCGCGGCGCAGGCCCTTGCCGGCACGGGCCAGGTACCTGGCGACGGCGACACGGTTGTCCTCGGCGGTGACCTTCGGCAGCGTCTCGGCGAGGAACGTCACGACCTCGGCGTCGGTGCCGTACAGCGCGTAGGCGGCCGCGGCCTTGGTGGCCTTGCCGCCCGTCGTCCAGGCCTGGACGACCCTGGCCCGGTCGGTGTCGGGCAGGGTCGGCGGGACGGTCGGCGTGTCCTGTGCGGCGGCGCGCGCCGGGGGCGTCAGCGACAGGGGGGTGGCGGCGGCGGCCGTCACGGCGGCGGCCGCCCCGAGGAGCCGTCTGCGACTCCAGAACATCGTCTGCATAAGGGCGTTGTCCTCGCGGTCTGGTCGATGAAATGGCAGGGGCATGAAAACTGGAGTGACCCTATCAATGGCCGCCGGGAATGAAATCGCTTGGTGCCCCGACAAATTGACGGAACGACAGATCTGGCCGATGCGTGGCACCTACATGTCTTCACGAGTTCTCCACAGAGATTCGTACAACCTTTCCAGGAGGTGGCGAGAGTCACACGGAACCTACAACTCCGGTCCGTTTTGCTGGGGTTCGGAAGTGGACAGACACCGCTGCCGGGAGGTGGCATGGACAGGCTCAAGCGGAGATGCGGGAAAGGAAAGTGCTGTCCTCCCGTATTTCCGACGGGGGTTGGGGGCCCTCATTGAATTGCGGAGCCTTCATGCCTGTCACGGGGTCGGATGGCGGACATCCGGCCGGAGGAAAACGAATTTAGGACTGTGATGAAGGTACGCACCACCACCACGGTGAAGCCGCAGCGGAAGAGACTTGTGGCGCGCGCCCTGGGCGGCGCGCTGGTCGCCGGCGGCCTGGCATGGGCCGCGCTGGGCTCCGGCCTCCCGACGGAGACCGGCGGTCCCGCGGTGGCCGTGGCGGACGAGGCCCCGGGCTACGCGGTCGAGGACTTCGCCTATCCGCAGGCCGACAAGATCCTCGAGGAGCAGGGCATCGTCCTCAAGCGCGGGGACGGTCACATCACCCTGGCCGACTGCGCCGACGGCCCCGGCCTCCTGCAGGTCATGGCCCGGCGTGAAGCGGAGACGATCTGCTTCAAGACGGTCGGCAACTCGGGGTGGCTGACGCTCGAGATCCCCGCCGTGTACGTCATGCGGGGCAACGACTACGACACCCAGGTGGACATGACCGTCGGGGACGAGGAGAAGTCCTTCGACCTGGAGAAGAACACCTGGACCTCGGTGGGCGAGAGCGCGGACGAACAGGGCCGTGAACACCTGCTCGTGGAGATCAGGACCACCAAGTAGCGCCCAGCCGAGTCCCCTTGCCGAGACCTGCCACCGAGGAACCTGAACTGATGCGACACACCAGACCCGTGCGCCTCGCCGCACTGGCCGCAGCCCTGACCGCGGGACCGGTCGTCATGACCGCCGTTCCCGCCACCGCCGTGACGGGCCCCGCCTCCGCCTCGTCCGACACGACGCACGCCTACACGGCGCAGGTCGTCGTCGGTGACCACGACCGCGGTTGCTCCGGCGTCCTGGTCGACACCGAGTGGCTGCTCACCGCGGCCAGCTGCTTCGCGGACGACCCCGCCGCGAGCCTTGCGGTGCCCGCGGGCAAGCCGCAGCGCAAGACCACCGCGACCGTCGGCCGCGCCGACCTGTCCGGCACCGCCGGCGCGGTCCGCGAGGTCGTGGAGCTGGTGCCCCGCACCGACCGCGACGTCGTCCTGGCCCGGCTGAACCGCCCGGTCGCGGGCGTCACCCCCCTCGCCCTGGCCACCACCGCACCCGTCGCGGGTGAGGAGCTGACGCTCGCCGGGTACGGCCGTACCAAGACCGAGTGGGCGCCGCTGAACCTGCACACCGGAACGTTCTCCGTGGACGCCGCCGCCACCACCACGGCGACGGTGACCGGCAGGGACGGCGTCTCCGCGTGCATGGGCGACACCGGCGGACCGCTGGTCCGGGTGGCCGGCGGGACCCACCGGCTGGCCGGCCTCAGCAGCCGCTCCTACCAGGGCGGTTGCTTCGGCATCGACGCCGCCGAGACGCGTACCGGCGGCATCGTCACCCGCGTCGACGACCTGGGCTCCTGGGTGGCGTCCAAGGTGGGCGCGACCCGCGTCACCGACTTCAACTGCGACGGTGTGGAGGACATCGCCGTCGCCGACCCGGAGGCGGCCGTCGGCGGCGACGCCAAGGCGGGCCTGCTCCGTCTCGTGTACGGCGGCGGCAAGGGCAGCGCCGAGATCAACCAGGACCTCGACTGGGTCCCGGGCGGGGCCGAGGCGAACGACCTCTTCGGCCAGGCCATCGCCACCGTCGACTACGACGAGGACGGCTGCACCGACCTGGCCGTGGGCTCGCCCGGCGAGAACATCGGCGATGCCGTGGACGCGGGCATGGCCGACATCCTGCACGGCGCCCCCGGCGGCCTCGGCACCGGTGCCAAGAAGGACACCCACTTCGAGCAGGCCACGGGCAACGGCTCGATCAGCGCCTCGACCCCCGAGACCGGGGACCTGATGGGGCAGGCCATGGCCGCGGGCACCACCGCCGCCGGCGAGCCCTTCGTCGTGATCGGTGCGCCCGGCGAGGGTCTCGGCACTGCGGCGAAGGCGGGCGAGGCGTTCTACGTCCGCGGTGGCACCAACGTCGCCGTCCACCAGGACAGGCTGGACGTGCCCGGAGCGGTGGAGGCCAACGACGGCTTCGGCGCCGTGCTGGCCGCCGACACCAACCACGTGGCCATCGGGGCTCCGGACGAGAACATCGGCGGCGACGACGCGGCCGGCAACCTCGCCGTCTTCTCCCACACCCTGAACAGCGAGAAGAGGCCCACCCCGCTGTTCGGCCTCGACCAGGACCTGGACACCGTCCCGGGCGGCGCGGAGGCCGGCGACCGGTTCGGCGCCGCCCTGGGGCTGGCTCCCTACCGCGCGTCGGGAGCGGCGACCGCCGCCGAGTCGATCCTCGCGGTGGGCTCGCCGGGCGAGGCCCTGACGGTGGACGGCGTCAGCAAGGCCCAGACCGGTGGCGTGATGACCTTCCGCGTCAACGCCGCCGGCGGCTACACCAAGCTCGAGGGATACGACTCGGGCACCGCCGACGACGACGTCTCCGGCACCTCCGAGGCCGGTGACCACTTCGGTGCCGCCCTGAGCGTCGTGAACACCGCGCCGCGGGCGGTCAGCACCGTCGCCACGATGAAGATGGCCGTCGGTGTCCCGGACGAGGCCATCGGCTCGGAGACGAGCTCCGGCGCCGTCCACGTCTTCTCGCTGCTCGGCGCCCCCGGCGCCAACGACAAGTGGATCGAGTCCGGCGACGGCGACGGCATCCCCGGCGCCCCGAAGGCCAAGCAGTACCTCGGCCGGAGCATCCACTTCACCGGCACCCGCCTGTACGTCGGCATGCCCTACGGCCCGAGCGCGTACGGCGCGCTCTACGCCCTGCCGATGTCCAACGTGACCGTGGGCCAGCCGATCGCCCCGGTCACCGTCCACCAGCCCGGTCAGGGCGGTCTCCCGGCCGCCGGCGTCCGCTTCGGGCACGCCGCTCGGTAGTCCGTACAGCAGCAGTTCTCAGTCGGCCGTGGCGTCCAGCGCCACGGCCGACGCGTTTGCGGGCCGCGGTACACCCGTCGGATCGAGGACGAAGAGCGCGACGCCCAGCGCGTCGGCGCGTCGGCGGGCCTCCTCGGCGTAGCCGGCGAGGGAGAAGAAGACGCAGCTCGCGGACTCGGCCATGCCCGTGAGCCACAGGCACTCCACGTCCCGTGCCGAGGCCGGGCCCACCGCCGGGTCCACCTGGACCACGATCCCGGGCGCCGCCAGCCCGATGCCGGACACCGGCGGCTGCTCCGCCCGGCGGACGTCCCGGTGCCCCAGCCCGCGCAGGTACAGCACGGCGGCGGTGACGGCGTCGCGGGCGGTGCGGATCGGCACGGACCGGTGGGCCGGGACCCGCGATCCGGGGGTGCGCCCGGACCGCCCGTCGGCTTTCCGGTCCACCGGCACGCACAGCACCGTCCCGCAGGGGCAGCCCAGCTCCGGCCGCGGCCAGCGGCTCTCGGTCCCGCAGGCCGCGCAGCGCACGCCGATCCACTCCTCGTCCCACGCCCGGTGGGTGACCGCGGTCGCGGTCCCGCGCGGATCGAGCGCCGGGGCGACGGGCGCCCCGCACGCGCAGGGGTACGACGGTGCCGTGTAGCGGTGCCGGCGCCCGCAGGCGGTGCAGCACACCGGGACGGTCTCGGACATGCCCCCATCGTCCTCTCTTGACGGTCCTCGGCCGCCCACTTACATTACTTCCAGATCGTAGAAACAAAATTCCGCAATATGGAAGTCGCTACGGAAGAAGCTCACCGCGGGGCGCGACGGGAGTGCGAATCCGACAGCCGAAGCAGGAGTACTCGATGGCTCGTATGACCGCTGCCCGAGCGGCAGTTGAGATCCTCAAGCGCGAGGGCGTCACCGACGCGTTCGGTGTGCCGGGCGCGGCGATCAACCCCTTCTACGCGGCGCTCAAGGCCTCCGGCGGCGTCCACCACACCCTCGCCCGGCACGTCGAGGGCGCCTCGCACATGGCCGAGGGCTACACCAGGACCCGCCCGGGCAACATCGGTGTCTGCATCGGCACTTCGGGACCGGCCGGCACCGACATGATCACCGGTCTGTACTCGGCGATCGGCGACTCGATCCCGATCCTGTGCATCACCGGCCAGGCGCCGACCGCGGTGATCCACAAGGAGGACTTCCAGGCCGTCGACATCGCCTCGATCGCCAAGCCGGTCACCAAGATGGCGGTCACCGTCCTGGAGGCCGCGCAGGTCCCCGGCGTGTTCCAGCAGGCCTTCCACCTCATGCGCTCCGGCCGTCCCGGCCCGGTCCTCATCGACCTGCCGATCGACGTCCAGCTCACGGAGATCGAGTTCGACCCGGACACCTACGAGCCGCTCCCGGTCTACAAGCCGGCCGCTTCCCGTGCCCAGGTCGAGAAGGCGATCGGCATGCTGAACGCGGCCGAGCGCCCCCTGATCGTGGCCGGCGGCGGCATCATCAACGCCGACGCGGCCGACCTCCTGGTGGAGTTCGCGGAGCTGACCGGCACCCCGGTCGTGCCCACCCTGATGGGCTGGGGCCTGCTGCCCGACGACCACGAGCTGAACGCCGGCATGGTCGGCCTCCAGACCTCGCACCGCTACGGCAACGCGACCTTCCTGGAGTCGGACTTCGTCCTCGGCATCGGCAACCGCTGGGCCAACCGCCACACCGGCAAGCTGGACGTCTACACCGCCGGCCGGAAGTTCGTCCACGTCGACGTCGACCCGACCCAGATCGGCAAGATCTTCGCCCCGGACTACGGCATCGCCTCCGACGCGAAGGCCGCCCTGGAACTGTTCGTCGAGGTCGCGAAGGAACTGAAGGCGGCCGGCAAGCTGCCCGACCGATCCGACTGGGCCGCCTCCGCCCAGGAGCGCAAGGCCACCCTCCAGCGCCGTACGCACTTCGACGACATCCCGATCAAGCCGCAGCGCGTCTACGAGGAGATGAACAAGGCCTTCGGTCCCGAGACCCGGTACGTCTCCACCATCGGCCTCTCCCAGATCGCCGGCGCCCAGATGCTGCACGTCTACCGCCCGCGGCACTGGATCAACTGCGGCCAGGCCGGCCCGCTCGGCTGGACCGTCCCGGCCGCGCTCGGCGTCGCCAAGGCCGACCCCGAGGCCCAGGTCGTGGCGCTCTCCGGCGACTACGACTTCCAGTTCATGATCGAGGAACTGGCCGTCGGCGCGCAGCACAAGATCCCGTACGTCCACGTCCTGGTCAACAACTCCTACCTGGGCCTGATCCGCCAGGCCCAGCGGGCGTTCGAGATCGACTTCCAGGTCAACCTGGAGTTCGAGAACATCAACTCGCCCGAACTGGGCGTCTACGGCGTGGACCACGTCAAGGTCGCCGAGGGCCTCGGCTGCAAGGCGATCCGGGTGACCGACCCCGGCGAGCTGGGCGCGGCCCTGGAGCAGGCCAAGAAGCTCGCCGCCGAGCACCAGGTGCCGGTCGTCGTCGAGGCGATCCTGGAGCGGATCACCAACATCTCCATGTCGGGGACGAACGACATCTCCAACGTGGTGGAGTTCGAGGAGCTGGCCACGGAGCCGGGGCACGCCCCGACCGCGGTCAGGACCCTGAAGGCCTGACCCGCACCACCCGCACGGCCTGAGGGCGAGGGCGGTCCGTCACCGTGACGGACCGCCCTCGCGCGCGTCCGGGCGGCTCAGTCCCCGCCGCCCCCGCCGCCCGAGCCGCAGCCGCCCCCGTGGCCCGCGCCCCAGTCGCCCGTGAGCGAGTCCTCGTACTCGTCGCGCCACCTGAGGAACCTGCCGCGGCCCAGGGAGAAGCGCACCCCCTCCGTGGAGCCGCCCGGGTCCGTGAGCCCGGCCCGCAGCGCGAAGCGCGGCAGCAGCATGCGCAGGGCGGCGTCGCCGTGCAGCGCGACCGCGAGCAGCGTGTCGTCGTCCGTGAGCCCGTGCCGGACCCTCGGCAAAGGGTTCCGCGCCCGCCAGAACTCCACCCGTCGGCGGGCACCCCGGGTGGGGCCGAGTCGCGGGTGGCGCAGCAGCCCTTCCTCCGCGAGCGGGATGCGCGCCAGCGCCAGCGCCAGGCGCACGTCCGGATGCCGGACCAGGCCGCGGGCGGTGCGCGGCTCCCGCAGGCAGTCCAGGACGGTGCCCTCGAACGGCCCCAGCCCCTCCGGTTCCGGCCCCGTGGCGCACAGCGTCCTGCGGGGGCCGATCTCCAACGCCCCCCGCAGGTGCAGGTCGACCACCGCCACCGTCACCGCGGCCCGCGGCCCGCCGCCCAGCAGTGCGATCTCGTACGGCTTCCGGCCGATCTCCGTGCCACCGTCCATGCCCTCACCCCCGTGTGCCCGGGGTTGTGCCCGGCCCGGGGGGCGGTTCAAGCGCGCGGCCGCGTTCTCAGAGGAAGACTTGAGGGAGCCGGACGCGCGGTCAGGCCGGAGGGGGCTCCTGGCGCTCCTGGTGCTCGTGCAGCCCCGGCCAGTCGTCCGGGCCGCCGCCCCGCCACTCGACCAGGTCGCTGTCCTCGACGGCGGTCACGTAGAGGTCGGCCAGCCGCAGCAGCTCGGCGACGTCGTCGGCGTGCGAGGCGACGCCGAGGGTCTCGTCGCCGGAGGTGACCCGGCGGGAGCCGTCCAGCGCGGGGGAGTGGACCACGATGTGCGGGTGCTCGGGTGGGTGTGCCATGCCTTCAGGCTGCTGCGCGGGCCCGCGTTCCGCACCCCGGCGGTCAGGACGACCGGTGGAGGCCCGCGCGTGCACGCCGAAGAGCGCCGGATGCGGGACCGTCCGCATCCGGCGCTCATCGGCCGGTGAAGGTTCTACCGTTCTTCACGTGGTGTCCGTCCGACAGCGCGAGGCTGGGCGCGACAGGTCGTTCGCGCCGCCGGACGGAGTCATGGGCCTCTGGCGTGCAGAGGCGGGTGGTGGCTGGGACCGCGACGGTGCGACGGGTCCGGAACGCCTCTCCCCTCAGGTCGTAGGAGAAGCTCCGGGCCCTTCACCACCGCACTGGCTCGCAGGCCGTCGCGGTCCTCGCCCTTCCCGCGCCGGCGCCGGGCGGCCACCCCTCATCCGGGCCGCTCCGATGCCCGCGCGGGCCGCGCACACGGTCCCGGCCTCCCCGCCGGGTCCCGTGCGCGAGCCTTGCGGTCAGTCCTCGCGCAGGGCGCGGACCGCCTCTTCCAGGCGCTTGCCGTACTCCGGGTCGGCGGCGTGGAAGTGCGCGAGGTTCTTCTCGACCACGTCGTTGCGGGAGACCTGGGACAGGCCGCCGGCGAGGTTCGCGATCAGGCGCTGCTTCTCGTCCTCGGACATCAGGCGGTACAGCTCACCGGCCTGGTAGAAGTGGTCGTCCTTGGTGTGCAGCGGTGTCTCGTGGGTGCCGGTGTGGCCGGACACCGGCAGCGGCGAGGCCAGCGGGCGGCCGGTCTCGACCGGGCCGTCGTACGAGTTCGGCTCGTAGTTCTTGGCGCCGCGGCCCTGGGGGTTGGACGCCATCAGGCCGTCCCGGCCGTAGTTGGCCGCACCGCCGGGCACCGCCTTGGGGGCGTTCACCGCGAGCTGGGTGTGGTTGACGCCCAGGCGGTAGCGGTGGGCGTCCGCGTAGGCGAACAGCCGGCCCTGGAGCATCTTGTCCGGGGAGGGGCCGATGCCCGGAACGAAGTTGTTCGGGGAGAAGGCGGCCTGCTCGACCTCGGCGAAGACGTTGTCCGGGTTGCGGTCCAGCACGAGGCGGCCCACGCGCCGCAGCGGGTAGTCGGCGTGCGGCCACACCTTGGTCACGTCGAACGGGTTGAAGCGGTAGTTCGCCGCCTCGGCCACCGGCATCAGCTGCACGTGCAGCGTCCAGGACGGGAACACGCCCCGCTCGATCGCCTGCACCAGGTCCGTCTGGTGCGAGGTCGGGTCCTCGCCCGCGAGCTTGGCGGCCTCGTCGGCGGTCAGACAGCGGATGCCCTGGTCCGTCTTGAAGTGGTACTTGACGAAGAAGGACTCGCCCCTGCCGTTCGTCCACTGGTAGGTGTGCGAGCCGAAGCCGTCCATGTGACGGTACGAGGCGGGGATGCCGCGGTCGCCCATCAGCCAGGTCACCTGGTGCGTGGCCTCGGGGGCGTGGGCCCAGAAGTCGAAGACGTTGTCCGGCTCCTGGCGGCCCGAGAACGGGTCGCGCTTCTGCGAGTGGATGAAGTCGGGGAACTTGATCGGGTCCTTGATGAAGAACACCGGGGTGTTGTTGCCGACGAGGTCGTAGTTGCCCTCCTCGGTGTAGAACTTCACCGCGAAGCCGCGCGGGTCGCGGACCGCGTCCGCGCCGCCGAGCGAGTCGGCCACGGTGGAGAAGCGCAGGAAGACCTCGGTGCGCTTGCCGACGGTGTTCAGGAAGTCGGCATGCGTGTAGCCCGTGACGTCGTCGGTCACCTCGAAGTGGCCGTAGGCGCCGGAGCCGCGGGCGTGCACCACGCGCTCCGGGATGCGCTCGCGGTTGAAGCGGGCGAGCTTCTCCAGGAGGTGCTGGTCCTGGATCAGCAGGGGGCCGCCGACGCCGGCGGAGGCGGAATTCTGGTTGTCTGCGACCGGGGCGCCGGACTCCGTGGTGAGAGTCCGCGTCGTGAGCACGCGCTGCGACATCGGGGACCTTCCGTGCGAGGGGTCAGCGGAAAACAACTTCCGCTTCGTGGAGCCTAAGTTCGGGTGAAGGGCACGTCAACAGTTTGTTGAAGTGGGATCCGGGCGGCGTCGCCGCTCGGGCGCGACAGGACAGGTGTCAGCGACGGCGCCGCCCGGAGGTCTCGTGGTCCGGGCCGGTCAGACCTGGGAACCGGAGAGGCGCTCCACGGCGCGCAACAGGGCCGAGTGGTCCAGGCCGCCGTCGCCCTGGGCGCGCAGGGAGGCGACCAGCTGGGCGACCACGGCGCCGACCGGCAGTGCGGCCCCGACGTTGCGGGCGGCGTCGGTGACGATGCCCATGTCCTTGTGGTGCAGGTCGATGCGGAAGCCCGGCTTGAAGTCGCGGGCCAGGAAGTTGTCCTTCTTCCGCGTCAGCACCGTGGAGCCGGCCAGCCCGCCGTTGAGGACGTCGAGGGCGGCCTTCAGGTCCACACCGGACTTCTCCAGGAAGACCACGGCCTCGGCGCACGCCTGGATGTTCACGGCGACGATCAGCTGGTTGGCCGCCTTCACGGTCTGGCCCGAGCCGTGCGGACCGCACAGCACGATGGTCTTGCCGAGCGCCTCCAGGAGCGGCTTGGCCTCGTCGAAGTCGGCCTGCTCACCGCCGACCATGATGGAGAGCACGGCCTCGATGGCGCCGGCCTCGCCGCCGGAGACGGGGGCGTCCAGCACGCGGACGCCCTTGTCCTTGGCGGCCGCGGCCAGGTCGACCGAGGTCTGCGGGGTGATCGAGGACATGTCGACCAGCAGGGCGCCGGACCTCGCGTTCTCCAGGATGCCGTCGGGACCGTAGGCGATGGCCTCGACCTGCGGCGACGCGGGCACCATGGTCACGACGACGTCGGCGTCGCGCACGGCCTCGGCGATCGAGCCGGCCGCGGTGCCGCCGGCGGCGGCCAGGCGGTCGAGCTTGTCCTGCTCCAGCGTGTAACCGGTGACCTGGTAACCCGCCTTGATCAGGTTCTCCGCCATGGGGGAGCCCATGATGCCGAGACCGATCCAGGCGACCTTGGGGAGGGTGCTCATGATGGGTGCCTCTCTGAAAAAAGTGTTCTGCGGGGTGGCGCTCAGCGGGCCGCGCGGGCCTCGGCCGGCAGCCAGGAGAAGGACGCGGCGCTGGGGGCGTCGACCGGCTTGTACTCCAGGCCGACCCAGCCGTCGTAGCCGGCCTTCCGCAGCCGGTCGAGCAGCTCCTCCAGCGGGAGGGTGCCGGTGCCGGGGGCGCCGCGGCCCGGGTTGTCGGCGATCTGGACGTGGCCGGTCTTCGCGGCGTACGCGTCGATCACCTGCGGCAGGTCCTCGCCGTTCATGGACAGGTGGTAGAGGTCCATGAGGAACTTGGCGTTGCCGAGTCCGGTGGCCTCGTTGACCTTGTCGACGACCGTGACGGCGGCCGGGGCCGACACCAGCGGGTAGAGCGGCGACTCGGGCTTGTTGAGCGCCTCGATCAGCAGGACCGCGCCGATCCGGTCGGCCGCGCGGGCGGCGAGGACCAGGTTCTCCAGGGCGAGCCGGTCCTGCTCGGCCGGGTCCACGCCCTCGACGCGGTTGCCGTACAGGGCGTTCAGGGCCGTGCAGCCCAGCGACTTCGCGAAGTCGGCGGCCACGTCGATGTTGGCGCGGAACCGGTCCGACTCCTCGCCCGGCACCGACAGGGCGCCGCGGTCGGGGCCCGGGAGCTTTCCGGCGTAGAAGTTCAGCCCGGTGAGCTGGACGCCCGCGTCCTCGATCGCCTTCTTCAGGGCGTCGAGCTCGGACTGCTCGGGGGTGGGCGAGTCGATCCAGGGCCACCACAGCTCGACCGCGGTGAAGCCGGCCGCGGCGGCGGCCGCGGGGCGCTCCAGGAGCGGGAGTTCCGTGAAGAGGATCGACAGGTTGACGTTGAAGCGCTGGTCTGCGAAGCCCATCGGGTGCCGCGCTCCTTCCGTTTCGATCGTAATCCGCCGTCTTCCGTATGGCGGAAGTTCGTTTCTGCTTAATGGAAGATTGCCGGTGGAGCTTCCTCCTTGTCAAGAGGGGGCGGCGGAAAACGGGCACCGCGCGTTAGGTTGACCGCGTGCGATTGAGAGTGGAGTTCACGACCGAGCCCTTCGACCTCGACGAGGCCCCCGCGCACGCGGTGGTCGCCCGGGAGGTCGTCGAGGCGGCGGAGCTGGACGAGGTCGACGTCGGCCCGTTCGGCAACACCGCGGAGGGCGGCGCCGACGCGGTGCTCACCGCCGTGGACGCGCTGCTGCGCCGTTCCCTGGAGGCGGGCGCCACCCGGATCTCCCTCCAGGTCAACGTGGTCGGGGAGGGCGAGCGGTGACCGGGCCGGGGGAGGAGCCCTTCATCGCGGCCGTGAAACCCCTGGTCGACGCCATCGGCGGCGAGCTGCTCCCGGCCGACGAGGCCGGCCAGGACGACGTCGTGCTCGCCTGGGAGGGCGCCGAGGTGGTCGCCGTGCGGCTGCCCCAGCTCGCGGACTCCCTGGACCACATCCTCGCCGCGCTGGAACGCCGGCAGGGCAGGCCGCTGTCCGAGCTGGACCGCCGGGCCAAGCAGGAGGTCGTGCGGATGCTGGAGGCCCGGGGGGCCTTCTCCGTGCGCCACGGAGTGGAGACCGTCGCGGGCGCGCTGGGCGTCAGCCGCTTCACCGTCTACAACTACCTCAACCGCGAGAAGGGTGCCTGATCGGACAGAAGGTGTCTGACCAGGCGCGACCTCCTGAACGGCAAGCCGCCGCCCGGTGACCGGGCGGCGGCTTTCGTCACCCCGAATTTTCAACAAAGTGTTGACGCGTTGTTTCCGAGGGCGTTAGCTATCGGCACGCCCGTTCAGCACAAGGCCACGGAGGCTCCCGTGACGTCCACTTCCGCGTCGGGCCTGGCCCGTCTCAACGCCCTCGAGGAGTCCGCGGCGCTCGCCGAACTCCACGAGGCGTGTGCCTCCACGGCGTGGGCCCGGCACCTGCTCGCCGCCCGCCCCTTCAGCACCGTCGAGGACCTGTTCACCGCCAGTGACGCCGCCATGGCCGAGCTGACGGCCGAGGACCTCGCCGAGGCGATGGCCGGGCACCCGCCGATCGGCCGCCCCAAGCCGGGCGACCCGACCTCGTCCCGCGAGCAGGCGGGCATGGCCGGCGCCTCCGACGACCTCAAGACGGAGATGCTCGAACTGAACCTGGCCTACCAGGACAAGTTCGGCCACGTCTTCCTCATCTGTGCCACCGGCCGGACCGGCGAGCAGATGCGGGACGCGGTCAGGGAGCGGATCGGCAACCCGCCCGAGCAGGAGCGGGAGATCGTCCGCACCGAACTGGGGAAGATCAACCGCATCCGCCTGAACCGACTCGTCGAACAGGACGCCTGACCATGAGCACCAGCACCACCGCCTCCGTGTCCACGCACATCCTGGACACCAGCGTCGGCCGCCCCGCCGAGGCCGTCGCCGTCCACCTCTCCGCCCGCGCCGGGCAGAAGGCGGACTGGCACGAGCTCGGCGGCTCCGCGACCGACGCGGACGGCCGGTGCAAGGACCTCCCGGCCCTGCCGGAGGGCACCACACACGTGCGCCTCGACTTCGACACCGAGACGTACTTCGCCAAGAAACAAGCCGCGGCCCAGCAGGACGCCCCCGCGCTCCGGGACAGCGAGAACGGCCGGCCCGTGTTCTTCCCCGAGGTCACCATCACCTTCGCGGTGGTGCCCGGCGAGCACTACCACGTTCCGCTGCTGCTCAACCCGTTCGGCTACTCCGTTTACCGAGGGAGCTGACCGACACATGACCCGTTTCGTCCTGGGACAGAACCAGTACGGCAAGGCAGAGAACCGCGTCGTCAAGATCACGCGCGACGGCGACACGCACCACATCAAGGACCTGAACGTCTCCGTCGCCCTCTCCGGCGACATGGAGGAGGTCCACCGCAGCGGGTCCAACGCGAACGTCCTGCCGACCGACACCACCAAGAACACGGTGTTCGCCTTCGCCAAGGAGCACGGGATCGAGAGCGCCGAGGACCTCGGCGTCAAGCTCGCCCGCCACTTCGTCGACAACAACGAGCCGATCCACCAGGCCCGCATCCGCATCGAGGAGTACGGCTGGGAGCGGATCGAGACCTCCAAGGGCGGCGCCCGCTTCGTCGGCTCCGAGGAGATCGCCCACTCGTTCGTCCGCACGGGCCAGGAGACGCGCGTCGCGCAGATCACCTACGACGGCCACGGCATCCAGGTGCTCTCCGGCTTCAAGGACCTCACCGTCCTGAACTCGACCAACTCCGAGTTCTTCGGCTACCTGAAGGACAAGTACACCACCCTCAAGGAGGACCACGACCGGATCCTCGCCACCACCGTCTCCACCTGGTGGCGGCACAACTGGGACGGCGTCGACTCGCACGCCCCGGACTGGGACCGCTCGTACAACGGTGTGCGCAAGCACGCGCTGCAGGCGTTCGCCGAGACCTACTCGTACTCGCTGCAGCAGACCCTCTTCGAGATGGGCGTGCGGGTGCTCAACTCCCGTGACGAGGTGGACGAGATCCGCTTCTCCATGCCCAACAAGCACCACTTCCGCTCGGACCTGTCGCCCTTCGGGATCGACAACGAGGCCAAGGACGGCGCCGTCTACTACGCCGCCGACCGCCCCTACGGCCTGATCGAGGCCACCATCCTGCGCGACGGCGCCGAGCAACTCATCCCGGTCGACATGACCAACCTCTGACGCGGAAAGCGCGCCCCCGGCCCTCCGTCCGGACCCGGGGGCGCGCCACACCGGAGGAAACACCATGGCACTGCCTGCGAAAGGGCCCGCCAAAGGCCTGGATTCCACCCCGCCGGAGCACACCGAGGACGCCGTCACGTCCGTGCACCCGGTGGACGAGAAGCTCCACCCCTCGCGGCTCGTCCCCGCCGCGCTCCAGCACATCGCCGCCATGTACGCGGGTGTTGTCACTCCTCCGCTCATCATCGGCCAGGCCGTCGGCCTCGACGTCGAGGGCCGCACCCGGCTGATCGCCGCGAGCCTGCTCATCGCGGGCGTCGCGACCCTGCTCCAGACGCTCGGCGTCAAGGGCTTCGTCGGCAACCGCCTGCCCTTCGTCAACGCCGCCTCCTCGGCCGGCATCGCGCCCATCCTCGCCATCGCCGAGACGAACAGCGACGGCAACCAACTCCCCGCCATCTACGGCGCGGTCATGGTCGCGGGCGTCTTCTGCCTCGCCGTCGGCCCGTTCTTCGGCCGGCTGCTCCGCTTCTTCCCGCCCCTGGTCACCGGCGTGGTGATCACCCTCATCGGGGTCACCCTGATGCCGGTCCCGGTCGGCTGGGCGCAGGGCGGCGACGAGACCGCCGCCGACTTCGGCTCCATGGGCAACCTCGCGCTCGCCGCGTTCACCCTCGCCGTCATCCTCGTCATGCAGCGCTTCGGCGCTGGCTTCCTGAAGCAGGTCGCCCTGCTCGTCGGCCTGCTCGTCGGCACCCTGGTCGCCATCCCGGCCGGCATGGCGGACTTCAGCGCCCTGAAGTCGGCGCCGGTCGCGGCCCTGCCCACCCCCTTCGCCTTCGGCGCCCCCGAGTTCCAGCCCGCGGCCATCCTGTCGCTGTGCATCGTGATGCTGGTCCTGATGACCGAGTCCAGCGCCGGCATGCTCGCCCTCGGCGAGATCTGCGACCGCCGCGCCGACGCCAAGGTCATCACCCGCGGCCTGCGCACCGACGGCCTCGCCACCCTGATCGGCCCCGTCTTCGGCGGCTTCCCCACCTCCGCCTTCGCCCAGAACGTCGGCGTCGTCTCCCTCACCCGGGTACGCAGCCGCTACGTCGTCGCCGTGGCGGGCGCCACCCTGCTGGTCCTCGGCGCCTTCCCGGTCCTCGGCGCGGTCGTCTCCCTCGTCCCCATGCCGGTCCTCGGCGGCGCGGGCATCGTGCTCTTCGGCTCGATCGCGGTCAGCGGCATCCGCACCCTGTCCGAGGCGGGCCTCGACGACAGCTCCAACATCATCCTGGTGGCCGTGGCCCTCGGTGCGGGCATCATCCCGCTGGCCGCGCCGACCTTCTACGCCGAGTTCCCCGCCTGGGCGCAGACCGTGCTCGGCTCCGGCATCAGCGCCGGCGCGCTCGTCGCGGTCACGCTCAACCTGTTCTTCCACCATCTCGGCACCCGGAGCCGTCCGACGGCTCCGGCACTCAAATCCTCCTAGGGTCCTGCCGTGCCCTCCCCGTGGGTACTCACCCACCCGCCCACGGGCCCCACTGAAAGACAAGGAAGCAGCATGGCAGCATCATCGGCAGCCGAGCGCGTGGTGATCGAGAACTGCGCGATCGCCACGGTGGACGCGGGGGACACCGAGTACGCCTCGGGCCACGTCGTCCTCGCCGGCAACCGGATCGAGTCCGTCGGCGCGGGAGCGGCGCCCGAGGGCCTGAAGAACGTCGTACGCCGGATCGACGCGACCGGCCACCTGGTCACGCCCGGCCTGGTCAACACCCACCACCACTTCTACCAGTGGATCACCCGGGGCCTGGCCACCGACCACAACCTGTTCAACTGGCTGGTCGCCCTCTACCCGACCTGGGCGCGCATCGACGAGCCGATGGCGTACGCGGCGGCCCAGGGCTCGCTGGCCATGATGGCCCGCGGCGGTGTCACCACCGCCATGGACCACCACTACGTCTTCCCGCGGGGCTCCGGCGACCTGTCCGGCGCGATCATCGGCGCCGCCCAGGAGATGGGCGTCCGCTTCACCCTCGCCCGCGGCTCCATGGACCGCGGCGAGTCCGACGGCGGGCTGCCGCCGGACTTCGCGGTGGAGAGCCTGGACGGTGCGCTGGCCGCCACCGAGGCCACCGTCAAGGAGCACCACGACGCCTCCTTCGACGCGATGACCCAGGTCGCCGTCGCCCCCTGCTCCCCCTTCTCCGTCTCCACCGAACTGATGCGCCAGGGCGCGGAGCTGGCCCGCCGGCTCGGCGTACGGCTGCACACCCACGGTTCGGAGACCGTGGAGGAGGAGAAGTTCTGCCACGAGCTGTTCGGCATGGGCCCGACCGACTACTTCGAGTCGACCGGCTGGCTCGGCGAGGACGTGTGGATGGCGCACTGCGTCCACATGAACGACTCCGACATCGCCGCCTTCGCGCGCACCAGGACCGGCGTCGCCCACTGCCCCTCCTCCAACGCCCGCCTGGCCGCCGGGATCGCCCGGGTGCCCGACATGCTCGCCGCCGGAGTTCCGGTCGGCCTCGGCGTGGACGGCACCGCCTCCAACGAGTCCGGTGAACTCCACACCGAGCTGCGCAACGCCCTGCTCGTCAACCGCCTCGGCGCCCACCGAGAGGCCGCGCTGAACGCCCGCAAGGCGCTGTGCCTGGGCACCTACGGGGGCGCGCAGGTCCTCGGCCGTGCCGCCGAGACCGGCTCCCTGGAGGCGGGCAAGCTCGCCGACCTGGTGCTGTGGCGGATGGACACCCTCGCCCACTCCTCCATCGCCGACCCGGTGACCGCCCTGGTCTTCGGCGCGGCCGCCCCGGTCACGGCGTCGTTCGTCAACGGCCGCCAGATCGTCGAGGACGGCCGGCTGCTGACGGTCGACGAGGACGCCATCGCCCGCTCCACCCGGGACGAGGCGCAGCGCCTGGCGAGGATCGCCGGACAGGCCTGAACGACCCACAGTTGAACACCACTTGATCTCCGGCCGAGAGGGACGGCTTTCGGCCGGTAGCCGTGGACCCGAGCGGGGTCCATGGCGGCCGTCTCCGGGGGCGTGCGTCCATACGCACGCCCCGGGAGCGGTCACCGTTTCCCCAGACGGTCCGTCACGGTCCCGCACGACCGTCACCACCCGCACCACCTCCATGACACCCGCGTCAGAGCCGACGTGTAACCGACCGGAGGGACGCCGCCGTGGCCGACCACCCTGTAGACGAAAAACTCCCGCCCCTGAAGATGGCGACAACCGGCCTGCAGCACGTGGCCGCCATGTACGCCGGAGTAGTCGCACCACCCCTGATAGTCGGCGCGGCCATAGGGCTGTCCGCGACCGAACTCACCTTCCTGACCGGCGCCTGCCTGTTCACTGCCGGCCTCGCCACCTTCCTGCAGACCCTCGGCATCTGGAAGATCGGTGCCCGGCTGCCCTTCGTCAACGGCGTCACCTTCGCGGGTGTCGCCCCCATGACCGCGATCGTCGCCTCCACCGAGGACAAGTCCGACGCGCTGCCGATCATCTTCGGCGCCGTCATCGTCGCCGGACTCATAGGCTTCTTCGCGGCCCCCTTCTTCAGCAAGGCGATCCGGTTCTTCCCCCCGGTCGTCACCGGTACGGTCATCACCCTGATCGGCATCTCCCTGCTGCCCGTCGCCTTCGGGTGGGCGCAGGGCTCCAGTCCCGAGGCGGACGACTTCGGTTCCTCGACCAACCTGGGCCTGGCGGCGATCACCCTCGTCGTCGTCCTGCTGCTGCGCCGCTTCACCCGCGGCTTCGTCAAGCAGATCGCCGTGCTGCTCGGCCTGGTCGCGGGCACGATCATCGCGATCCCCTTCGGCGTCACGGACTTCGGACCGGTCGCGGACGCCAGCGTCGTCGGCTTCCCGACCCCGTTCCACTTCGGCGCCCCGCAGTTCCAGCTCGCCGCGATCCTCTCCATGTGCGTGGTGATGGTGGTCTCGATGACCGAGTCCACCGCCGACATGCTCGCCCTGGGCGAGATCGTGGACCGCAAGGCGGACGAGAAGACCATCGCGGCCGGCCTGCGCGCCGACACCCTCGGCTCCGCGATCAGCCCGCTGTTCAACGGCTTCATGTGCAGCGCCTTCGCGCAGAACATCGGCCTGGTCGCGATGACGAAGATCCGCAGCCGCTACGTCGTCGCCGCGGGCGGCGGCTTCCTGGTGCTGATGGGCCTGTGCCCCATGGCGGCCTCGCTCATCGCCGTCGTGCCCCGCCCGGTCCTCGGCGGCGCCGGCGTGGTCCTCTTCGGCTCCGTCGCGGCCAGCGGCATCCAGACCCTGGTGCGGGCGAGCCTCGACAAGGACAACAACGTCCTGATCGTGGCGGTCTCCCTGGCCGTCGGCATCATCCCGATCGCGGCCCCGGAGTTCTACCACTCGTTCCCGGAGAACGCGAAGATCATCCTCGACTCCGGCATCTCCACCGGCTGCCTGGCCGCCGTCGTGCTCAACCTGGTCTTCAACCACCTGGGCAAGGGACAGGACGCGGAGGACGTGACCCATCCGATGGAGGCGGGGGAGGAGATCACCGGCGCGACCGCGACCCGGGCCCCGGCCGGGACGTGAGCCCCGCACCGGGTGAGCCCCGGGCGTTAGGCGGGCCGGCGCCTCCATCGGAGGCGCCGGCCCTCACCTGTCATGGCTCCCGCGGGTCACCTGCCCCGTCCGGCACGCTCCCGCAGGACCGCCGCGGCCAGCACCAGCGCCGCGGCCGCGACCGCCACCGCCACCCGGAAGGCCAGCTGGTACCCCTCGGCCGTCGCCACCACCGGAGCCGCGCCCTCGCCGACCAGCCCCTCGGTACGGTCCGCGGCCAGCGTCGACAGCACCGCCAGCCCCAGCGAACCACCCACCACCTGCGTGGTGTTGAACAAGCCGGAGGCCAGCCCCGCGTCCTCCTCGCGGACCCCGGTCATCGCCAGCCCCGTCAGCGCGGGCATCGCGGCGGCGAACCCGACGGCCAGCAGCAGCATCGGCGGCAGCACGTCGGGGACGTACGAGCCGTCGACCGGGGCCCGGCTCAGCAGCGCCAGCCCCGCGACGATCAGCACGAGTCCGGCCATCAGCACCCGGTACGCACCGAACCGACCGACGGTCCGCGCCGAGAACCCCAGCATCAGCACCCCGATCGCCACGGGGGCCGGCAGGAACGCCGTGCCGGTGGCGAGTTCGCCGTAACCGAGCACCCGCTGGAGGTACAGCGCGCCGATGAACTGGAAGCCGTACATGGCCGCCACCATCAGCACCTGCACCGCGTTGGCGCCGGTCAGCAGCCGGGAGCGGAACAGCCGGAGCCGCAGCAGCGGGAGGGCGGCGCGTGCCTGCCGGACGGCGAAGGCGGCGAACAGGGCGAGGGAGAGGAGGGCCAGGACCGCCGTGGTGGAGGCGCCGAGATCACCGGCGCCGACGATGGTGTACACCGTCAGCATCAGCGCGCCGGTGACCAGCGCCGCGCCCGGGTAGTCGGCGCCCCGGACCGAGCCCGCGGAGGCGTCCGGGGCGAGGACGCGGACGGCCGCCAGCCAGGCGGCGACACCGATCGGCAGATTGATCAGGAAGATCCAGTGCCAGTTCAGCGCCTCGGTGAGGGCCCCGCCGAGGAAGGTGCCGAGCGCCCCGCCCGCCGCGCCGACCGCGCTGAAGACGGCGATCGCCCGGGCCCGCTCGCGCGGTTCGGGGAAGAGCGCGACCACCATGCCGAGCACCACCGCCATGGTCATCGCCCCCGCGACGCCCTGGAGCGCCCGCGCCGCGATCAGCAGCCCCTGGTCGGTGGCGACGCCGCACAGCACGGACGCCACGGTGAACAGGGCCAGTCCCGTGGTGAACATCCGCTTGCGGCCCACCAGGTCGCCCAGCCGACCGGCCAGCAGCAGCAGGCCGCCGAACGGGATCAGGTAGGCGTTGACCACCCAGGCGAGTCCCGGGCCGCTGAAGCCGAGGTCGGCCTGGATCGCGGGCATGGCGACGGTGACGATGCTGCCGTCCAGGATCGTCATCAGCGCTCCCGCGCACAGGACGACCAGGGCCCGCCACCGCGAGGCTGCTCCGGACTGTGGCCGGGCCGGGGACTCGATCATGGTCGTCATGGCGACGGGGCCTCCGCTTGTCGTGGTTCCCAGGTGCACTGCTTGTGACGGAGACCATCGTGGGTAACCCTGGGGACCGGCATAAGGAGGCAGTTCGATGTCCCAGAGGAACACCGGTGTTACGTCCCAGGCAGTCAACGCGCACGCGTGCCCGGTGCGCGAGGTTCTTGACAGGGTGGCGGGCAAGTGGAGCGTCCAGATCCTGGTGGCCGCCGCGCCCGGCCCCATCCGCTTCACCGAACTGGAGCGCAGCATCGAGGGCATCAGCCGCCGCATGCTGACGCTGACCCTGCGCAACCTGGAGCGCGACGGACTCGTCGTGCGCACCGTCCATCCGACCGTACCGCCGAAAGTCGAGTACGAACTGACGGAGGTGGCCCTGGAGTTGTACGAATCGCTGCGGCACCTGACGAACTGGGCCGAGCGCAACCGCGTCTACATCGCCGAGGCCCGTGCGGCCTATGACACCGAGCACCGGCCGGAGCTGGTGGACGCCTGAGCGCGGCGTCGGATCACAGGCCGAACAACCCCGGGTCCGACGCCAGTTCCCGGAAGCGCTGCCGCGGATCGGCCACCAGCTTGCGGGCGGTCAGGTCCATGAGCCCGCCGACGGCCTCGATCTCGGCGGCGACGGTGCCGTCCGCCTTGCTCAGGACCTGCACGATCCGGAAGGTCTTCCCCTCACCCCACTCGAAGACACAGGACACCTCGACCTCGTCACCGGCGAGCAGCTCCCGCCGGTAGCGGATGGTCGTCTCCAGCGCGACCGGGCCCACACCCCGGGCGACCAGGTCGGTCTGCCGGATGCCGGCCGCGCGGAGCAGCGACCAGCGGGCGTGCTCGGCGTAGTTCAGGTACACGGCCTGGTTCAGGTGTCCCTGGGTGTCGGTCTCGTACCCGCGGACGGTCACGGGGACGGAGAACGGTTCGCTCACGGGTTTCGCCTCTTCTCGTACCGGGACGGCGGATGCCGCCCCGCCGATCCTGACACGGGTGGCTCAGACCTTCCGAGGGGAGGCCAGCAGGTAGCGCTCGCGCGTCCGCGGCTCGGTGTGCTCCCCGACCTGCCAGCCCGCCTCCTCCAGCGTCGCCGCGCAGTCCCGCAGCGCCGCGCCGTCGGGTTCGTGCACGGCGACCGCCTCGGGCTGCGGTGTCGCCCGCACCCGGTACCCGGCGCCACCGTCCGGCCCCGCCGGGCGACGGCCCGCCGCCTCCAGGGCGAGCGCGGCGGCCTGCACGAGGTGCGTACGCTCCCAGGCGCAGGGCCGGTCCCTGCTCCCGTCGGAGTGCGTCATCCGGCGCAGCTCCAGCAGCCCCTGCCAGGCGCCGCGCACCTCGCGCAGCCGCGCCGGCCCGGCCTCGCCCGGCACGGTCTCCTCGCCGCCCACCCGCGCGGCGAAGACCCCGCCCGCGGCCGGTGCGGCCGGCTCGGGGGCCGGGGCCGCCGCGGGCCCGGCCGGCGCCTCGCGTATCCGGTGCCCGGCCGGGGTCAGGAAGTGGTCGTGCGGCGGGCGCGGGTGCCGGAAGGCCAGCCCGCGCTTGACCAGCGCCTCAAGCTGCGTCCGCGTCCCCCGCAGGCGGCCGGTCACGGGGTCGGCGGCGTCGATGACCCGCCGCTGCGCGGCGGTGGGCGAGGGGGCCACGGCGTCTCCTTCCGCCACCGGTTCCGTCACCGGTGACGCCTTCGAAGACTACGACGGAGGTCTGACATTCCAGGCGGCGACCACCGGCCGCCCGTGCTCGGTGCCCAGCCGGCACAGCGTGCCCGTGCCGAGCTGGAACAGCGCCCCGTGGGACGGCTCCAGCCCCAGGTGCCGCGCGGTCAGCACCCGCAGGAAGTGTCCGTGCGCCACCAGCACCACGCAGCCCTCGGTGTCGGCGAAGGCGGCCTCGACCCGGGCCAGCACCCGGTCGGCGCGCTCACCCACCTGCTCGGGCGTCTCCCCGGGGTGCTCCGGGGGCCCCGGCGCGACGCCGTCCGTGAACAGGAACCAGTCCGGACGGCTGCGGTGGATCTCGACCGTCGTGATCCCCTCGTACCCGCCGTAGTCCCACTCGTGCAGGTCCGGATCGATCCGCACCCCGTGCAGGCCGATCAGCTCGGCGGTCTCCCGGGCCCGCTGGAAGGGGCTGACGAACGCGGCCCCGATCCGGTGGGACCGGATCAGCGGCACCAGGCTCCGCGCCTGCTCCCGCCCCTGTTCGGTCAGTGGAACGTCCGTCAGCCCGGTGTGCCGCCCGGAGCGCGACCACTCGGTCTCACCGTGCCGGACGAGAAAGAGATCACCCATGGCCCCAGGCTATGCGTCCGCACCGGGCATCGCGCACCGCGGTGCCCGGCTCACTGCCGGTACCCGCCCAGGAACCGCCCGATCCGGCCGATGGCCGCCTCCAGGTCGTCCGCGTGGGGCAGGGTGAGGATGCGGAAGTGGTCGGTGCCCGGCCAGTTGAAGCCGGTCCCCTGGACCACCTGGATCTTCTCGCGCAGCAGCAGGTCCAGGACGAACCGCTCGTCGTCGTGGATCGGGTGCACCTTGGGGTCGATGCGCGGGAAGGCGTACAGCGCGCCCTTGGGCTTCACGCACGAGACGCCCGGGATCTCGTTCAGTTTCTCCCAGGCGACGTCGCGCTGTTCGCGCAGCCTGCCGCCGGGCGCGGTCAGCTCGTGGATCGACTGGCGGCCGCCGAGCGCGGCCTGGATGGCGTACTGCGCGGGCGCGTTGGCGCACAGGCGCATGGAGGCCAGCATGGTCAGGCCCTCCAGGTAGTCGCGCGCGTGCTGCCGCGGCCCGGTGACCACCAGCCAGCCGGAGCGGAAGCCCGCCACCCGGTAGGTCTTGGACAGCCCGCAGAAGGTCAGGACCACCAGGTCGGGCGCGAGCGCGGCGGCCGAGTGGTGGACGGCGTCGTCGTACAGGATCTGGTCGTAGATCTCGTCGGCGAAGACCATGAGGCCGTGCCGGCGGGCGAGGTCGAGGATGCCCTCGACGATCTCCTTGGGGTAGACGGCCCCGGTGGGGTTGTTGGGGTTGATGACGACGACCGCCTTGGTGCGGTCGGTGATCTTGGACTCCATGTCCGCGAGGTCCGGGTACCACTCGGCCTGCTCGTCGCAGAGGTAGTGCACCGCCCTGCCGCCCGCGAGGGTGGTCACCGCCGTCCAGAGGGGGAAGTCGGGGGCGGGGATCAGCACTTCGTCGCCGTCCTCCAGCAGCGCCTGGACGGCCATGGAGACGAGTTCCGACACGCCATTGCCGAGGAAGACGTCGTCGACGCCGACCTCCAGGCCGAGGCCCTGGTAGCGCTGGGCGACGGCCCGGCGGGCGGAGAGGATGCCGCGCGAGTCGGTGTAGCCGTGCGCCTGCGGCAGCATGCGGATCATGTCCTGGAGGATCTCCTCCGGCGCCTCGAAACCGAAGAGAGCGGGGTTGCCGGTGTTCAGGCGCAGCACGCTGTGCCCCGCCTCCTCCAGCGCGTTGGCCTGCTCGATGACCGGGCCGCGGATCTCGTAACAGACCTCGCTGAGCTTGTTCGACTGCCGGAACTCCATGCGGCGCTTCCCCTCCGGTGACTGGTGTTGCTTGGTTTTACCAAGTGAGAGCTTGGAAAGTCCAACAACTTGTCTACACTGCGTCGCATGCCACCTCGCCGAAGCTACGACCAGTACTGTTCCGCCGCCCGCGCGCTCGACGCCGTCGGCGACCGCTGGACCCTGCTGATCGTCCGGGAGCTGCTCGCCGGTCCGCGGCGCTACACCGACCTGCACGCCGACCTGCCCGGCGTCAGCACGGACGTCCTCGCCTCGCGGCTGAAGGACATGGAGCAGGGCGGCCTGGCGACCCGGCGGCGGCTGCCCCCGCCGGGAGCGGCGTACGTCTACGAACTCACCCCGCGCGGAAGCGCGTTGCTGCCGGTGCTGGAGGCGCTCGGTGTGTGGGGCGCCGGCGAGCTGGGGGAGCGGCGGCCCACGGACGCCGTGCGGGCGCACTGGTTCGCGCTGCCGCTGCGGCGCGCCCTGCGGGAGGCGGGGGCCGGTGAGGAGGTCGTCGAGGTCGGGCTGGACGAGGGGGAGTTCCACCTGTACGCGGGGGCGGACGGACAGGAGCCGGTGTACGGCGACGGTCCCGCCCCCCGAGGCGCCGGCGCCCGGATCGTGCTGGACGCCCCGACCTGCGCGGCCATCGGCCGCGGCGAGCTGAGCCTGCGGGACGCGGTGCGGGACGGCCGCGTGGAGGTGACCGGGGAGGGCACGGCGGCCAAGGCGCTCCGCGAGGGCTGACGCGGAGGAAGGCCCGCCGGTGAGCGGGCCTTCCGAGGTGGGGCGGCCGGTGTGCGGCCTTCTGGAGCCGGTCAGCCCGTGAGCGGGCCTGATGCAGGGTCAGGCCGTCCGCGGGTCACGTTGTCGGCGGCACCCGGCTGGGCCGCCCCGAGCCGCGGGTCAGGGCGTATCCGCCCACGCCCGCGAGCGCGGCCAGCACACCCCCGATCCCGGTCCACACCCACCGGTCGGACCACCAGCCGGAGGACCAGCCGTCCTCGGGCTCGATCGCGGACAGCACGGCGCCGCGGTCGGCGCCGTCCTCGTCGGCGTCCGGCCGCACGGCCGCGCCCGGCACCAGCGGCTCGGACAGCGAACCGTCCACCGCCGACGCCCCGCCCATGTCCATGGAGTCCACCTCGACCTCCGCGCCCACCCGGACGCCGAGGTCGGACGTCGGCAGGTCCACGACCGTCAGCCGGACGTAGTACGTCCCGGGCAGCGGGTCGTTCGCCCACGGCTCGGACCAGGCACGCACGGTGCGCAGCACGCAGGCCAGTTCCACGGAGCCGGCGTCCGCCGCCGCCGTGCGGGTCTGCGCGCCGTACTGGCAGGCCTGGCGGCGCCGCAGACCGTCGTAGACGTCGACCCGCCAGGTCTCGGCGGCGTGTGTCTCGGGCAGTCTCACCGTGGCCCGCACGGTGGGGCGCTGTCCGGCGTCGGCGGGGAACGACCAGTACAGGTAGTCGCCCGCGGCGCCGCTCGCCGTGGCCGGCCGCCCCTGCTCGATCTCGGCCGCCGTGCGGAAGGAGGTACCCGCCGCCGTCGGCGCGCCCCCGTCCTCCGACGGGCTCGCGGAGGGCGACGCGTCCGCCGCCGCGGGCGACGCGGCGACGCCCAGCAGGACCGCGGCGGCCGTCAAAACGTGTCCGACACGCATCAGTTGGTCCTCCAGACCGCGAACCGCCAGCGCGACAGCCAGCCCCACAGCAGGCCGGCCAGGAAGCCGACGAGCACCAGCACGCCGAGCAGCCACCAGCCGCGTCCGAGGCCGAAGGAGGCCACGTCGTCGGCGTCCGACGGCCCGTCCACGACGTCGACGGTCAGCTCCAGCGGCAGCCCGGGCGTGGTCTTCACGCCCGCGGCGACGGAGAAGGAGTGGGTGACCTGGAGGCACACGGTCTCCGCGGCCGGCTTGTCCGCGTCCGCGTCGTCGCGCTCCGCCTTCGGATAGCGCAGGCCCGTGGAGATCACGTCCGTACGGCCGTCGCCCGTCGCCTCGCCGCGCACGATCTCCCGGCCGTGCACCGTGACCGCCCGCAGCAGCACGCCGTAGGACGGGTTCACCGCCCGGTCGGCGCCCACGCTCACCGAGGCGCGCACCTCCTGTCCGGGCAGCACGTCCACCCGGTACCAGCGCTGCTGCCCGAACTCCGCGCGGTCGGTGTACAGCCCCGACTCCAGCGTCGGCGCCTTCGCGCAGGTGCCGGCGCCCTCGGTGGCGACCGGGGTCACCACCGGGTCGGCCGCCCGGTCCACCAACTGGTTGACCCGGTCGGTGAGTTCGTCGGTGTGCTCGATGGAGGTGTACGTCCCTCCGGTCGCCTCCGCGATGCAGCTGAGCTGCTGCCGCATCGTGGCGTTCGGGACCAGGCCCAGCGTGTCGATGGTCAGCCCGATGCCCTTGGCGGCGATCTCGCGGGCCACCTCGCACGGGTCGAGCGGGGCGCAGGTGTCCTCGCCGTCGCTGATCAGCACGATGCGCTTGGAGCCGTCGCCGCCGTCGAGGTCGTCGGCCGCCGCCAGCAGGGCGGGGCCGATCGGCGTCCAGCCGGTGGGCGCCAGCGTCGCCACGGCGGTCTTGGCCTCGGTGCGGTCCAGCGGTCCCACCGGGTAGAGCCGCGCGGTGTCCTTGCAGCCGGTCCTGCGGTCGTCGCCCGGATAGTCGGCGCCCAGGGTCCGGATGCCCAGCCGCACCTCCTCGGGCGTCGCGTCGAGCACCTCGTTGAACGCCTGCTTCGCCGCGGCCATCCGCGTCCCGCCGTCGATGTCCCGGGTCCGCATCGAACCGCTGACGTCGAGCACCAGGTCGACCTTCGGCGCGTCCTCACCCGTGGGTTCACCGGCCGACGCCCCGGCCGGGAAGGCGATCCCGGCCGCCAGCGCGGCGACCAGGGCACAAGCGCCCGCCGCCAGCCGTGTTCTTGTGATCATCGGCGGATCTTATGGATCAACGGGGCCGGGCTCCAAAACGAGACCGCGCCGACGTCCCGGCGTCACTTCCAGTCCAGCGGATTGGGCAGCTGTGCCCACTGGTCCCCGCCGCTCCCGGGCGAAGTACGCATCAGGGTCAGCGCCTTGACCGGCAGCGGCGCCCCGCACAGGGCCGCGAGGTCCGGGGTGCGCGGCAGTTCCCGCACGGCCGTCCCCAGGGCGTCCCGCAGCGCCGCGCCCGAGCCCGCGACCGACGCCAGCGCGCCCCCCACCAGCGAACCGAACACCTTGCGGCGCAGGGCGTCCGGATCGTCCGTGAGCATGCGGGAGGGCAGCTCGGGGGCCGGGACACCGTGGCGGGCCAGGCGGGCCGGCGAGACCCGGATGTCGGCCAGGTCGCGGTAGACCAGGCGCAGCGGCTCGCCCGTCGCGGACAGCACCACCAGGAGGTTCTGGCCGTGCGCCTCCAGGGCCACGCCCAGCTCCAGCGCGCGCAGCCCCACGGTGAGCGCGAGACGGGCGAGGCGGGCCGTCCACCGCGGCGAGCGGGGCAGTTCGGTGGTCGCCAGCGCCGCCACCGGGACGACGTGCTCGCCCGCGGCCGCGTACACCCGCGGCGACTCGCGCAGTACGGCGGCGAGGTCGGGGGAGTGGGCGGTGGCCGCGCCCAGGGTGCGGGTCACGTGGAGCAGGCCGTCCGCGCGTGCCGCCAGCTCCTCACCGAACGACGACAGGGTCGCCGACGCGGCGACGGAGGCGACCGAGATGTCCCGCACCGAGGACGTCAGCCGGGCGCTCAACGCGGTCTTGACGTGCGGTCCGCCGGGCACCGCGAGGGTGCGCAGGGACATCAGCGGATGCGCGGCGAGCCGTCCCTCGCACGGTCGCCGGAGCACGTGCGCGGCCTGCCACGGATGCACCGGCAGCAGGATCCGCGCACCGTCCCGCAGCTCCCGCGGCCACGCCCCCGTCACCAGGCATCCGGTCTCCGCCACCGGCACCAGGCCGAGCCCGACCACAGGCCCGTGCTCGGGCCCGTACGCGAGCTGTTCGGCCACCGAGAAGCCTGGACGGGCACGGCAGTTGGGGTGGAAGGGATGCCCGTCCACCACCCGCTGCTCCCAGGCCCAGTCGGTCCGCGGCCACTCGTCCGGGTGATCCTCGCGGGCCGCGTGCGACAGGGCCAGCGACGCGGCACTGTGCCCGAGTTCGGCGGCGAACCCCGCGGAACGCGGTACGGCGAGGTCGGTCATCAGCCGCGCCGGATCGCCGTACGCGACCTCGTCCAGCCGTACGACCCGCACGTACGGGTCCGTGCGGTACGGGTCCGCGGCCGGACCGGCCAGCCGTCGGCCGTCCCGGAGGCGCAGGACGAGTTCCCCCGGGGCCGGTTCGCGGCCCGCGATCCACGGCATCGGCTCGTGGGCGAACGCACGCCAGAGCCGGGAGAGCACCGCGGCGCGGGCGCCGGGCAGTTCGGCCACGAACCGGGCCACGAGAGCGGGGCGCACGGCCGCCAGCTCGTCGGCTACCTCGGCCTCGGTGGCGCAGGGACGGTGCACGGGCGGACTCCTCGGGTAGGGACGGGACGGCACTGCTCGGGAACGACGACAGACATACTGATCGTCTCCACCCTTTGACAGACCGTAGGGAACGAGTGGAACGCGTGGATTTCCTGCCCCCGCCCACCGGCGCCGACGCCGCACCCCGGGACGATGTCGCCGATCGCGCCGACGCCTACGCCGCGGTACCGCTGCTCAACTGCCTGCTGCGCGAAGTGGCCGAACCGCTGCCGGACGCCGGCGCCCGGCCGGTGTACCGGCTCCCCGGCGGCCGACTGCTGCGGGTGCGGCCAGGCCGGCGGCCCGCCGAGCCCGAGGTGTACGCGGCGGGCGGATGGCACCGCGCCGGCCACGCCGAGCTGGTGAAACTCGTCGCCGAGGAACTGCGCCGGCACACCGGACTGCCCAACCACGAACTGCCCACCGAGATGACCGACAGCCGCGACGCGGTGGCCGCGCTGCTGACGGCCCGCGCGCGGGCGACCCCGCCCGTGGACCCGTACGTCCGTTCCGAGCAGTCCCTCCTCACCGGCCACACCCACCACCCCGCCCCCAAGGCGCGCGGCGGCGGACCGCACGCCGACTGGCTGCCCTACGCGCCCGAGGCGCACGCCCGCTTCCCGCTGGCCCTGCTGGCCGTGCGCGAGGACACGGTCGTCGACGAGGGGGACACCACCGCGCTGGACGCCCTCGGCGAAGCCCCGCCCGGCTACCGGATGCTGCCCGCCCACCCCTGGCAGCTCCGGCTGGCCTCGGCCGCCCTGGCCCCGGCCTTCGCCGACGGGCGGATCCGCCGGCTCGGCACCACGGGCTTCCCCGTCTGGCCGACGGCCGCGGTACGCACGGTGTACGCCCCCGCGTACCCGCCGGGGCGCGACCTGTTCCTCAAGTTCAGCCTCGACGTCCGCATCACCAACGACATCCGGCGCCTGTGGCGGCACGACCTGCTGAGACTGCGCCGCACCGACACGGCGGTCAGCGAGGCCTTCGACGCCATCGGCCCCCCGGCGGCCTGGCTCGCCGACCGCGGGCACCGCACCACGGACTTCGCCTTCGAGGAGCTGGCCGTCGTCGTGCGGGACGGACTGCGCGGCCGCGTCCTGCCCGGCGCGACCCCGCTGCTCGCCGCCGCTCTGGTGGAGGGCTTCCCGGGCAGCCCGCTGGAGCGCACCGCGGACCCGGCCGCCTGGTGGGAGGCGTACCTCGCCGCCGTCGTCCCGCCCGTGCTGACCGCCTTCGCCGACGACGGCGTGGTCCTGGAGGCACACCTGCAGAACACCCTGGTCGCCGTGGACGCCGGCGGCACCCCGGTGCAGGCCCTGTTCCGGGACGCCGAGGGCGTGAAGCTGCTGCCGGACACCTCCCGGGCGGCCGGCTGGGAACGGCTGGTCTACTGCCTGGTCGTCAACCACCTCTGCGAGATCGCCGGCGCCCTGGCCGAGCACCATCCGGGCCTGGACCCCTGGCCCGCCGCGCGCCGCGCCCTGGCCCGGCACGACCTGCCCGAGATCCCCGCGCTCCTCGCCTCGCCCAGCCTCCCCGGCAAGACCAACCTCCTGCTCCGCTGGACGGGCGCGGACGGCGCCGACGCCCGCTACCGGCCGCTGCCCAACCCGCTGCGGGAGCCCTGAGGGGCGGGGACGCGGTCGTCCCCGGGCGCGCGGGGGGCGGGCGTCCGCGAGGTCGGCGGTACGGGGCGTACCGGGACGGCCGGCCGGCCGTGTCCGCGCCACGCTCCGGGGGACCGCTCGTCGATCTGTCACGCTTGGTCACTATGCTCGGGCGGTGCCGGAGCCCGGAGGCGGCGACCGAGCGGTTCCGGACGGGCCGGGGAGGAGACAGGATGCTGAGGAGCGTCAGCGCGACACGCTACGTCACGCCCCTGCACGCGGGCGGCTCCGTCCCCGGTGTCGTCGAGGCCGACGACCTCGGGACCTACGTCGTCAAGTTCACCGGCTCCGCGCAGGGCCGCAAGGCACTGGTCGCCGAGGTGATCGTCGGGGAGCTGGCCCGTGAGCTGGGGCTCAGGGTGCCCGAGCTGGTCCTCGCCCACTTCGACCCCAAGACCGCCGCCGACGAGCCGCACCAGGAGGTGCGGGACCTGCTGAACGCGAGCGCGGGACTCAACCTCGGCATGGACTACCTGTCGGGCGGCGCCGACCTCACGCCCGAGCTGGCGAGGGACTTTCCCGTCGGCCCCGGGGAGGCCGGCCGCGTCGTCTGGCTGGACGCCCTTACCGTGAACGTCGACCGGACCGTGCACAGCTCCAACCTCATGGTCTGGCCCACCCTCGGCGTGGCGCCGGCCCGGCTGTGGCTCATCGACCACGGCGCGGCCTTGGTCTTCCACCACCGCTGGGACGCCTCCGCGCCGGAGAAGGCGTACGACTTCCGCCACCACGCCCTGGGCCGGTACGCGCCGGACGTCCGGGCGGCCGACGCCGAGCTGGCGCCGAAGGTGACGGAGGAGCTGCTGCGTGAGGTGGTCGCACGGGTGCCGGACGACTGGCTGACCCGCGAGGCCGGCTTCGACACCCCGGACGAGGTCAGGGACGCCTACGTCGGCTGGCTGTCCGCGCGGGTGCGCGCCTCGCGCGACTGGCTGCCCACCGACTTCCCGTCCCGCGAGGAGCTCGCCGCCGAGGACGCCGCCCGCGCGGCCCGTACCCGGCGCGGGCGTCCCGACTGGCTCAAGCGGGTCCCCGACCTGCACGGCAAGCCCTCCGCCGCGCCGGACTGGTCCCGGCACCTGTCCTGAAACACAGGCCCGCGCCCCCGGTGCTGTGCGGTACCGGGGGCGCGGGCGTGTCCGTGAGCGGACCGGGCGTCAGCCCTTCAGCTGCTCGTAGGCGGGCAGCGTCAGGAAGTCGGCGTAGTCCTCGTCGAGCGACACCGTGAGCAGCAGGTCGTGGGCCTGCTGCCAGTTGCCGGACGCGAAGGCCTCGTCGCCGATCTCGGCGCGGATGTTGGCCAGTTCCTCGGCGGCGACCTTGCGGGCCAGCTCTGCCGTGACCTGCTCGCCGTTGTCGAGGACGACCTCCGCGTTGATCCACTGCCAGATCTGCGAGCGGGAGATCTCGGCGGTGGCCGCGTCCTCCATCAGGTTGAAGATGGCGACCGCGCCCAGGCCCCGCAGCCACGCCTCGATGTAACGGATGCCGACCTGCACGGCGTTGACCAGACCCGCGTACGTCGGCTTGGCGTCCAGCGAGTCGATCGCGATCAGGTCGGCCGCCCGCACGTCGACGTCCTCGCGCAGCCGGTCCTTCTGGTTCGGCTGGTCGCCGAGGACCTTGTCGAAGGACTCCATGGCGATCGGGACCAGGTCGGGGTGGGCGACCCAGGAGCCGTCGAAACCGTCGTTCGCCTCACGGTCCTTGTCGGCGCGGACCTTCTCGAAGGCGACCTTGTTGACCTCGGCGTCGCGCCGCGAGGGGATGAACGCGGCCATGCCCCCGATCGCGTGCGCGCCGCGCTTGTGGCAGGTGCGCACGAGGAGTTCGGTGTACGCCCGCATGAACGGGGCGGTCATCGTCACCGCGTTGCGGTCCGGCAGGACGAACTTGGCGCCGCCGTCGCGGAAGTTCTTCACGATGGAGAACAGGTAGTCCCAGCGGCCGGCGTTCAGCCCGGCGGCGTGGTCGCGCAGTTCGTAGAGGATCTCCTCCATCTCGTACGCGGCCGTGATCGTCTCGATCAGGACGGTGGCACGGACGGTGCCCTGCGGGATGCCGACGTAGTCCTGCGCGAAGACGAAGACCTCGTTCCAGAGGCGGGCCTCCAGGTGCGACTCCGTCTTCGGGAGATAGAAGTACGGGCCCTTGCCGAGGTCCAGCAGGCGCTGGGCGTTGTGGAAGAAGTACAGGCCGAAGTCGACCAGCGCGCCCGGGACCGGACGGCCGTCGACCTGGAGGTGGCGCTCGTCCAGGTGCCAGCCGCGCGGGCGCATGACGACCGTCGCCAGCTCCGCGTCGGGGCGCAGGGCGTACGACTTGCCGGTGCGCTCGTCGGTGAAGTCGATGGTGCGGGTGTAGGCGGCGGTCAGGTTGAGCTGGCCGAGGACCACGTTCTCCCAGGTCGGGGCGGAGGCGTCCTCGAAGTCGGCGAGCCAGACCCTGGCGCCCGAATTGAGGGCGTTGATGGTCATCTTGCGGTCGGTGGGGCCGGTGATCTCGACGCGGCGGTCGTTCAGCGCGGCCGGGGCCGGGGCCACCTTCCAGGAGTCGTCCGCGCGGATCGCGGCGGTCTCCGGGAGGAAGTCGAGCGTGGAGGTGCGGGCGATCTCGGCGCGGCGCTCCGCACGGCGGGAGAGGAGCTCGTCACGCCGGGGCGTGAACCGCCGGTGCAGCTCGGCCACGAAGGCGAGCGCCGCATCGGTGAGGACCTCCTCCTGCCGGGGCAGGGGCTCGGCGTCGACGATGGCCAGCGTGGACGGCGCTGGTGCGGACATGAGCTGTCACTTCCTTCAGCGGTGGCACCGGGTGCCAGAGGGTGCGTATGGGGCATCACACACTCGCGGTGGGGGTCCCCCCGGTCGAGCGCAGCCGAGAGTGGGGAGGGTCGAGTGCTTCTGGACAGTGGATAGTAGTTTCCTCATCGTGGAACTTCAAGGAGTGTTGATGTCGAGATTCTCTGAGTCGAGGGAAGGTGGCGCCCAGTGCCACGGCCCTCACTCAAGGTGGCGCAGGTCGGCCGCGGTGTCGATGTCGTACGGCAGCGCCACCTCCCCGCACTCCACGAGCGCGATCTCCGCCTCGTGTTCCCTCAGGTAGGCGCGTGCCCCCCGGTCCCCGGTCGCAGTCGCCGAGACGCCCGCCCAGTGGGCGGCGCCGAGGAGGACGGGATGCCCGCGCACCCCGGAGTACGCCGCCGAGACGAGTGAGGTCTCGCCCCGGTACCCGGCGCGCACCCGGGCCATCGCCTCCGCCCCGATGCCGGGCTGGTCCACCAGGGAGACCAGTGCGGCCCGCGCTCCCGTGCCGGTCAGCGAGCCCAGCCCGGCGCGCAGCGAGGACCCCATGCCCTCTTCCCAGCCGGGGTTGTCCACCAGGACGCATCCGTCGAGCGCCGCCCGCGCCCGCACCTCCTCGGCGCGCGCCCCCAGGACGACGTGCACGCGGGCGCACCCGGCCGCCCGCAGGGCGGCGACCGCGTGTTCGACGAGCGGGCGTCCACGGTGTTCGAGCAGTGCCTTGGGGCGTCCGCCGAGCCGCCGCCCGCCGCCGGCGGCCAGCAGCAACCCCGTCACCTGGTCTTCGTCGTCAGTCATGGGTCCTGCATACCCGACCGGTCGGCGTTGTTCCGGCGGGTGTGTCCGCGGTGCGGTTCGTGGCGGGCTGCTCATAGGACTGAATTTCGGTCCGCCCGGTGGCGCGGCCCGCTCCGGGTGGCGTTTACTGACCCGCGTCTCCGGCGCCCGACCAGCGCACGGGGTGCTCGGCACGTTCCCGCGCAGGGGCGCACGACGGCGTGCGGCCGGCGGGGCGCGAGGGGAGGGGCTGTGTTGCGGAGCTTGGGGCAGGCGCAGGTGACGGTCGGCGACGAGGACGTCAGAGTGGCGGAACTGCGGACCGCGGTGTCCCGGTTGCGTCGCCGGCTCGCGGCGCTGCCCGCCGACTTCCCGGACCGGGTGGTGGCCGAGGAGGAACTGGCGGACCTCGCCGCGATGACGGCGCACGGAGTGCCCGAGACCTCCCGGCTGCACCGCTCCCTGCTGCTGATAGCCGGCGCGATCGGCTCGGTCAGCGCCCTGTCGCCCGGGCTGGCGGAGGTCCGCCGGGCCGTGGAGCTCTTCGGCGACCCGCCCCGCCGCTGAGGCGCCGCCCGGGACGCGGCCGGGACCGCGGGCGGCGCGCGCTCAGGCGGCCGGGGTGCCGTTCGACGCCAGCAGGGCCTCCGACAGTTCGGCCGCGACCTGCTGGAGCAGGGGCACCATGCGGTCGGTCGCGGCCTCCGTGACCCGGCCCGCCGGGCCGGAGATGGAAATGGCGGCCGCGGTGGGGGAGTTCGGCACCGAGACGGCCAGGCAGCGGACGCCGATCTCCTGCTCGTTGTCGTCGATCGCGTAGCCCTGGCGCCGCACGTCCGCCAGCGCCGCGATGAAACCGTCCGGCGTGGTGATCGTCTTCTCGGTCGCCGCCGGCATGCCGGTCCGGCCCAGCAGCGCCCGCACCTCGTCCGCCGGGAAGTCCGCCAGCAGCGCCTTGCCCACGCCGGTGGAGTGCGGCAGCACGCGCCGGCCCACCTCCGTGAACATGCGCATCGAGTGCTTGGACGGCACCTGGGCGACGTACACGATCTCGTCCCCGTCGAGCAGGGCCATGTTCGCCGTCTCGCCGGTCTCCTCGACCAGCCGGGCCAGGTGCGGGCGGGCCCAGGTGCCGAGCAGCCGGGAGGCGGACTCGCCGAGCCGGATCAGGCGGGGGCCGAGGGCGTACCGGCGGTTGGGCTGCTGACGTACGTATCCGCAGGCCACGAGGGTGCGCATCAGGCGGTGGATCGTCGGCAGCGGCAGCCCGCTGCTCGCGGACAGCTCGCTCAGGCCGACCTCGCCGCCCGCGTCCGCCATCCGTTCGAGCAGGTCGAAGGCGCGCTCCAGGGACTGGACGCCGCCTGTGGCGGACCTGGCGGAGTCGGTGGTGCTGGCGCTGGACGTCGGCACGGCACGTTCCTTTCGGGGCTGGCGGGAGGAAAGAAGCGTACCCGGCGGCCGGTTGACTACCGGCTTGTACGTAGCTACGTTCTGCTTGCTGGAATTCTAATTCCGCTTTGTGGAAACGTCCAGGGCTCGGTCGTGGTCACGCCTACACAAAGGGTGCCTCTTGACGAGGTGGAACCGGGAATGAAGACTCCTTCAACAGAACGTTGAAATCGTCGGCGGAGATCGGCGGAGAGAGGGGTTCGGGTGTCCGAGGCTGAACTGGTGCTGCGCTCGACGCGCGTCGTCACTCCCGAGGGGACACGCGCCGCGTCCGTCGCGGTGGCCGGGGAGAGGATCACGGCCGTCCTGCCGTACGACGCCCCCGTCCCGGCGGGCGCCCGGCTGGAGGACGTAGGTGACCACGTCGTCCTGCCCGGACTGGTCGACACCCACGTGCACGTGAACGACCCCGGCCGCACCGAGTGGGAGGGCTTCTGGACCGCCACCCGCGCCGCGGCGGCCGGCGGCATCACCACCCTCGTCGACATGCCGCTCAACTCCATCCCGCCGACCACCACGGTCGACAACCTGCGCACCAAGCGCGAGGTCGCCGCGGACAAGGCCCACATCGACGTCGGATTCTGGGGCGGCGCCCTGCCCGACAACGTCAAGGACCTGCGCCCGCTGCACGAGGCCGGCGTCTTCGGCTTCAAGGCCTTCCTGTCCCCCTCGGGCGTGGACGAGTTCCCCCACCTCGACCAGGAGCAGCTGGCCCGCTCCCTCGCGGAGATCGCCGCCTTCGACGGCCTGCTGATCGTGCACGCCGAGGACCCGCACCACCTGGCCGCGGCCCCGCAGCAGGGCGGCCCCAAGTACTCCCACTTCCTCGCCAGCCGCCCGCGCGACGCCGAGGACACCGCGATCGCCGGCCTGCTCGCCCAGGCGAAGCGGCTCGGCGCACGCGTGCACGTGCTCCACCTGTCCTCCAGCGACGCCCTGCCGCTGATCGCCGAGGCCCGCGCCGACGGCGTGCGGGTGACGGTCGAGACCTGCCCGCACTACCTCACCCTCACCGCCGAGGAAGTACCCGACGGCGCCAGCGAGTTCAAGTGCTGCCCGCCGATCCGCGAGGCCGCCAACCAGGACCTGCTGTGGCAGGCACTGGTCGACGGCACCATCGACTGCGTGGTCACCGACCACTCGCCGTCCACCGCCGACCTCAAGACCGACGACTTCGCCACCGCCTGGGGCGGCATCGCCGGCCTCCAGCTCAGCCTCCCGGCGATGTGGACCAAGGCCCGTGAGCGGGGCCTCGGCCTGGAGGACATCGTGCGCTGGATGTCCGCGAACACCGCCCGCCAGGTGGGACTCGACGGGCGCAAGGGCGCCATCGCCGCCGGCCACGACGCCGACTTCGCCGTCCTCGCCCCCGACGAGACCTTCACCGTCGATCCGGCCGCCCTCCAGCACCGCAACCGCGTCACCGCCTACGCGGGCAAGACCCTGTACGGCGTCGTGAAGTCCACCTGGCTGCGCGGACAGCGCGTCGTGGTGGACGGCGCGTTCACCGAGCCGAAGGGACAGCTCCTCGACCGGGCCTGACGCGTCCGGACCCCCTGGACCACACTCTCCACGAACGACCCCGAAAGGAACACCTGATCACCGTGACGGCCCAGCAGAACCCCTCGTTGGCCAGCTTCACCGGAGACGCGAAGCCCTACGGAGGCGGCGACCCGTACGCGGACTACCGCACCGCCGACCTCCCCTTCACCCAGTACGCCAACCTTGCCGACCGGCAGCTCGGCGCGGGTGTCGTCGCCGCCAACGACGAGTTCTTCGCCCAGCGCGAGAACCTGCTGGTGCCGGAGCCCGCCGAGTTCGACCCCGAGCACTTCGGGCACAAGGGCAAGGTCATGGACGGCTGGGAGACCCGCCGGCGGCGCGGCGCCTCGGCCGAGCACCCCTGGCCCACCGAGGACGACCACGACTGGGCGCTGATCCGCCTCGGCGCCCCCGGCGTGATCCGCGGCATCGTCGTCGACACGGCCCACTTCCGCGGCAACTACCCGCAGGCCGTCTCCGTCGAGGGCACCTCGGTCGAGGGCTCGCCGTCGCCCGAGGAACTGCTCGCGGACGACGTCAAGTGGACGACCCTGGTCCCGCGCACGGCGGTCGGCGGCCACGCGGCCAACGGCTTCGCCGTCTCCGCCGAGCAGCGCTTCACCCACCTGCGCCTCAAGCAGCACCCGGACGGCGGCATCGCCCGCCTGCGCGTGTACGGCGAGGTCGTGCCCGACCCGGCGTGGCTCACCGCCCTCGGCACCTTCGACGTGGTCGCCCTGGAGAACGGCGGCCAGGCCGAGGACGCCTCGAACCTCTTCTACTCGCCGGCCACCAACACCATCCAGCCGGGCCGCTCCCGGAAGATGGACGACGGCTGGGAGACCCGCCGCCGCCGCGACCAGGGCAACGACTGGATCCGCTACCGGCTGGTGGACCGCTCGCAGATCCGCGCGATCGAGATCGACACCGCCTACCTCAAGGGCAACTCGGCCGGCTGGGCCTCGGTGTCCGTGAAGGACGGCGAGGACGGCGAGTGGCGCGAGATCCTGCCGCGGACCCGGATGCAGCCCGACACCAACCACCGCTTCGTCCTGCCCGAGGCGGCCGTCGGCACCCACGCGCGCGTGGACATCTTCCCCGACGGCGGCATCTCCCGCCTGCGCCTGTTCGGCTCCCTGACCGAGGACGGAGCGGCCCACCTCGCCGCCCGCCACCAGGAGCTCGGCGGCTGACCCATCCCGACCCGTGGGGCGCGCCCGGCCTGGACAGCACCGGCGCGCCCCACGCGCATCACCCGTCACCGGCGGCTTCCCGAGCGCCTCGTGCGCATGGTCCGCCGCCGGCGTCAGGCCGCGTGGCCGCCGTCCACCGAGAACTCCGCCCCCGTGACGTACCCGGCCGAGGCCAGGTGGGCGACGGTCGAGGCCACCTCCTCGGCCGTGCCGAAGCGGCCCAGCGCGGTCAGCGCCGCCTGTCCCTCGGCGTACGGCCCGTCGGCCGGGTTCATGTCGGTGTCGATCGGTCCGGGATGGACGATGTTCGCGGTGATGCCCCGTCCGCCCAGTTCGCGGGCGAGTGCCTTGGTCAGCCCGATCAGCGCCGCCTTGCTCATCGCGTAGAGCGTCCCGCCGGGGCCCGGCACCCGCAGGGCCATGCAGCTGCCGACGGTGATGATCCGCCCGCCGTCGACCATGTGGGCGGCCGCGGCCTGGGCGGTGAGGAAGACGCCCCGGACGTTGACGGCCAGCACGCGGTCCAGGTCGCCGACCGAGAAGCCCTCGACGGGGCCGAGCAGGCCGACGCCCGCGTTGTTGACCAGCACGTCGAGGCCGCCGAGGGCGTCCGCGGCCCGCTCCACCGCTTCCGTGGCCTGGGCCGCGTCCCCGGCGTCCGCCCGCAGGGGCACCGCCCGGCGCCCCAGCGCCTCGACGGTCCGTACGACGTCCTCGGCCGCATCCTTGCCGTTCACGTAGGTGAAGGCGACGTCCGCGCCCTCCCGGGCCAGCCGCACCGCGGTCGCCGCGCCGATGCCGCGACTGCCGCCCGTCACGAGGGCGGCCCGGCCGGTCAGCGGGGCGGTGGGATGAGTGAGTGTGTTCGTGTCCATGGCTCCATCCCAGCGGACCGCGAGGGCTCGTACCGGCGGTGAACGGACGTCGACCTCACGCGGTGAACTCGCCGAAACGCCATACGACTTACCGGCAACCTCCACGTACTTGTCATTGACATGCCACTGTCTACGCGCGTCATCATGAGGTCATGCGATTCCCCCCACGCGCCGCTCGGCTCGGCGCAGCAGCCGCAGTCCTGTCCGCCCTCCTCGTGGGCGGCACCGTCTCCGCGACCACCGCGGGCGCCGCCCCCGCCGCGGTCGGCGAGATCTGTCTCAGCGACCTGCCCGCGCAGGCGCACGACACCCTCGACCTGATCGAGCAGGGCGGCCCCTATCCCTTCGAACAGGACGGGACCGTCTTCCAGAACCGGGAGGGCATCCTGCCCGACCGGTCCACCGGCTACTACCACGAGTACACGGTGATCACCCCCGGCTCCGACACCCGTGGCGCCCGCCGGATCGTCACCGGTGAGGCAACCCGCGAGGACTACTACACGGCCGACCACTACGCCTCGTTCGACCTCGTCGACCACGGTTGCTGAACACCCCGGTCCGGCCCGGAGCGGTGGTCATCCGCTCCGGCTCTCGGCGGCGGCGAACAGCGCGCCGCCGAGAGCGAGCAGCGCCACGCTCGCGTAGACCTCGTAGCCGTCGAGGAAACCGATCCGCTGCACCAGGCCCCAGTGCCAGTCGGTGAACTCGTGCACCAGACCGGCGACGCCCTGGATCACGGCCATCAGGCCCAGGAACTCCAACAACTCCTTCATGCCGTCGACTCTCGCCCCGCGGTCCCCCCACGCACATCGGCCGCGGGGCGAGCCCTGTCCGACGAAAGACCCCGGTGCGTGCGGGCCGGGACGCCGATAGTCGACACCTTCGCGACTTCGGTCGCTCATCCCGCTCTCCCGGCCGCCGGTGCCGCCGGGTTCGTCCTCAAGGACACCCCGCCCGCGGAGATCCTCGACGCGGTGCGCAGGGTCGCGGCCGGCGACCCCGTCCTGTCGCCCGCCGTGACCCGGCGACTGATGGCCCACGCGGCCGGCGGCACCGCCGACACCAGACGCACCCGCGCGCGTGCGCGCATCGCCGCGCTCAACGACCGCGAACGCGAGGTGGCCGTCGCGGTCGGCCGCGGGATGGCCAACGCCGCCATCGCCGCGGAGCTCTTCATGGGCGTCGCCACCGTCAAGACCCACGTCTCCCGCATCCTCGCCAAGCTCGACCTGGACAACCGGGTGCAGATCGCGCTGCTGGCCTACGACGCGGGGCTGCTGGACGAGTACGGCGAGGACGGACCCTGACGCCGGGGCCGGTACGGGGGCTCGGGCGCCGGGGCCTGGACCTGAGGCTCGGACGCCGGGTTGCTGAAGCCGAGGCCCGGACGCCGGGCCCCGACGTTCACCCGGCGGCCCGCCCTCACTCCGCCGCGGACGCCCCGGAGGCACCGGCGCCGGGGACCTCCGCCGGCCGCACGGCTCTGCGCTCCCGCCGGGAGATCTCGCAGGCCTCGGCGATCAGCAGGGCCCGCAGCGCCTCGCGCCCGTCGCACGGGTTGGCCCGCTCACCGCGCACGACCTCCACGAAGGTCGCCAGCTCCGCCTCGTAGGCGGGCCCGAACCGCTCCACGAAGCCGGTCCACGGCTTGTCCGCGGCCGGCGGCCCGGTCGGCTCCGTCGAGGCGATCGGCGTACGGTCGTCGAGACCGACGACGATCTGGTCCGACTCCCCGGCCAGTTCCATGCGCACGTCGTACCCCGCGCCGTTCAGCCGCGTCGCGGTCACCGTGGCCAGCGTGCCGTCGTCCAGCGTGAGCAGCGCCGCGCCGGTGTCCACGTCGTCCGCCGCGCGGAACATCGGCGGCCCGGCGTCGGAACCGGCGGCGTACACGTCGGTGACCTCCCGCCCGGTCACCCAGCGCAGGATGTCGAAGTCGTGGATGAGCGTGTCCCGGTAGAGCCCGCCGGACTGCGGCAGGTACGCCGTCGGCGGCGGCGCCTGGTCGCTCGTCACCGCCCGGACGGTGTGCAGCCGGCCCAGCCGTCCGGACCGCACCGCCTCGCGGGCTCCCGTGTAGCCGGCGTCGAAGCGCCGCTGGAACCCCATCTGGAGGACCGTCCCGGCGGCCTCCACCTCGGCGATCGCCTGGATCGTGCCGGGTACGTCCAGCGCGATGGGCTTCTCGCAGAACACCGGCAGCCCCGAGCGTGCTGCCCGACCGATCAGTTCGGCGTGGGCCGCGGTGGCCGTCGTGATCACCACGGCGTCCACGCCCCACCGGAAGATCTCGTCCACGCCGGGGGCCGCCGTCTCGCCGAGCCGGTGGGCCAGATCCTGGGCCCGCCCGAGGTCGGCGTCCGTGAGGATCAGGGACCCGACGTCGCGGTGGCGGCTGAGCGTGTTGGCGTGAACGGTGCCGATGCGGCCCGTACCGATGACCCCGATGCGCATGGAATCAAAGTGGGCGCACAGCGTACGCCCTGTCAATGCGTATGTCCGGACAATCGAACTACACAACTTCCCGTCACCAGCGCACGGAGCTACGCTCGGCCCGTGCCGAAACCAGAAGTGGACCCGACCGTGTCGCTGGAGCTCAGCGTGGATCGCAGCAGCCCCGTGCCGCTGTACTTCCAGCTGTCGCAGCAGCTGGAGGCCGCGATCGAGCACGGTGCGCTGCCCCCCGGCAGCCTGCTGGGCAACGAGATCGAGCTGGCCGCGCGGCTCGGTCTGTCCCGGCCCACCGTCCGCCAGGCCATCCAGTCGCTCGTCGACAAGGGCCTGCTCGTGCGCCGCCGGGGCGTCGGCACCCAGGTCGTCCACAGCAAGGTCAAGCGCCCGCTCGAACTCAGCAGTCTCTACGACGACCTGGAGGCGGCGGGGCAGCGCCCGGCCACGAACGTCCTGGTCAACACCGTCGTCGCGGCGACCGCGGAGGTCGCCGCCGCGCTCGGCGTGGCCCAGGAGAGCGACGTGCACCGGGTGGAGCGGCTCCGGCTGGCGCACGGGGAGCCGATGGCGTACCTGTGCAACCACCTGCCGCCCGGCCTCGTCGACCTGGACACCGGACAGCTGGAGGCCACCGGCCTGTACCGGCTGATGCGCGCCGCCGGGATCACCCTGCACAGCGCCCGCCAGTCCATCGGCGCCCGCGCCGCCACCGCCGACGAGGCCGAACGGCTCGGCGAGGACGTCGGCGCCCCCCTGCTGACCATGGAGCGGACGACGTTCGACGACACGGGACGCGCGGTCGAGTTCGGCACGCACACCTACCGTCCGTCCCGCTACTCCTTCGAGTTCCAGCTGCTCGTGCGGCCCTGACCGGTGCCGTCCGGCGGCGGCCCCCGCCGTGCGGGTTCGTCGCAATGTCCGGACAATGTGACCGTCGTCGCACTCCCCGGAGGCGTGTGCTCCGCTTGTGTGTCGGACAATGGGGCGTTTGGGATTTCCGGATCCCGGCCGGGGCGTCGGCCGACGCCCGGCACGCACAGCAACGGCACAGCACGGCACAGCACGGCACGGCAAGAAGGGCACGGCCTCGTGGCACGGTTTCGGACATGGGTGGGCATCGCGCTGGCAGGGGCACTGTCGGTGTCCCTGGCCGGGTGCAGCAGCACGGGCGGCAAGCGCGCCGAGGACGCCCGCAAGGCCGCCTCCGCCCAGGGGAAGGCCGCGGTGGACACTCCCCGCTGGACCTTCGCGATGATCACTCACTCGGGTGATGGCGACACCTTCTGGGACATCGTCCAGAGCGGTGCCGAGCAGGCCGCCGTCAAGGACAACATCAATTTCCTGTACTCCCACGACGACGAGGCCCAGCAGCAGGCGCAGCTCGTCAACGCGGCGATCGACAAGAAGGTCGACGGGATCATCGTCACGCTCGCCAAGCCCGACGCCATGAAGTCCGCGCTGGACCGCGCGCGGAAGGCCGGCATCCCGGTGGTCACCGTGAACTCGGGCTCCGAGCAGTCCAAGGCGTTCGGCGCCCTCACCCACATCGGCCAGGACGAGACGATCGCCGGCGAGGCCGTCGGCGAGGAGCTGAACGAACGCGGCCGCCAGAAGGCGATCTGCGTCCTCCACGAGCAGGGCAACGTCGGCCACGAGCAGCGCTGCGACGGCGTGGAGAAGACCTTCGACGGAAAGATCGAGCGGCTCTACGTCAACGGCACCAGCATGCCGGACGTGCAGTCCGCCATCGAGGCCAAGCTCCAGACCGCCCCGTCCCTGGACGCGGTCGTCACCCTGGGCGCCCCCTACGCGGACACCGCCGTGAAGGCCAAGCAGGGCGCGGACAGCGAGGCCGAGATCGACACCTTCGACCTCAACGCCAAGGTCGCCGCCGGACTGGAGGACGGCAGCCTTGGCTTCGCCGTCGACCAGCAGCCCTACCTCCAGGGCTACGAGGCCGTCGACCTGCTGTGGCTGTACCGGTACAACGCCGACGTCCTCGGCGGTGGCCGGCCGGTGCTCACCGGGCCGCAGATCATCACCAAGGACGACGCCGCCGCGCTGAGCGACTACACGAGGCGGGGCACCCGATGAGCGCCACGCAGACGAAGGATTCTGACGAAAGGATTCTGCAGTCCTCTCCGCTGCGGAAGCTGCTGGGCCGCCCCGAGCTGGGCTCCGTCGTCGGCGCGATCGCCGTCTTCCTCTTCTTCGCCTTCTTCGCCGACAGCTTCCTGCACGCCGCCAGCCTCAGCACGGTGCTCTACGCCGCCTCCACGATCGGCATCATGGCCGTCCCGGTGGCGCTGCTGATGATCGGCGGCGAGTTCGACCTGTCCGCGGGCGTCATGGTCACCTCGTCGGCGCTGGTGTCGTCGATGTTCAGTTACCAGATGACCGCCAACGTCTGGGTGGGCGTGGCCGTGTCCCTGCTGGTCACCCTCGCGATCGGCGCCTTCAACGGCTACATGCTCACCCGCACGAAACTGCCGAGTTTCATCATCACGCTCGGCACCTTCCTGATGCTGACCGGCCTGAACCTGGGCTTCACCAAGCTGATCGACGGCACCGTCTCCACCAAGACGATCGCCGACATGGAGGGCTTCGCCTTCGCCCGGGACGTCTTCGCCTCCACGCTCACCGTCGGCGGCGTCGGCTTCAAGGTCACCATCCTGTGGTGGCTCGCCCTGGTCGCCGTCGCCAGCTGGATCCTGCTGCGCACCCGGGCCGGCAACTGGATCTTCGCGGTGGGCGGCAACAAGGACGCGGCGCGCGCGGTCGGCGTCCCGGTGGCCAGGACCAGGATCGGGCTGTACATGGGCGTGGCCCTCGGCGCCTGGATCTCGGGCCAGCACCTGCTCTTCTCCTACGACGTCGTCCAGTCCGGCGAGGGCGTCGGCAACGAGCTGATCTACATCATCGCGGCCGTCATCGGCGGCTGCCTGATCACCGGCGGCTACGGCAGCGCCGTCGGCTCGGCGGTCGGCGCGCTCATCTTCGGCATGACCAGCAAGGGCATCGTCTTCGCCGAGTGGAACCCCGACTGGTTCAAGTTCTTCCTCGGAGCGATGCTGCTCCTCGCGACCCTGCTCAACGCCTGGGTCCGCAAGCGCGCGGAGGCCACCAAGTGACGCAGACCGAACGCCGTACGCCGCTCGTGGAGCTGTCCGGCGTCAGCAAGCACTACGGGAACGTCCGCGCCCTGGAGGGCGTGTCCCTCCAGGTGCGCGCGGGCGAGATCACCTGCGTGCTCGGCGACAACGGCGCCGGCAAGTCGACCCTCATCAAGATCGTCTCGGGTCTGCACCGGCACGACGGCGGCACCCTGAGCCTGGACGGCGAGGAGACGAGCCTGTCCTCCCCGCGCGAGGCCCTGGACCGCGGCATCGCCACCGTCTACCAGGACCTGGCCGTCGTCCCCCTCATGCCGGTCTGGCGCAACTTCTTCCTGGGCTCCGAGCCGCGCAAGGGCGTCGCCCCCTTCAAGCGCATGGACGTCGACCACATGCGCCGCACCACCCGCGCCGAGCTGCTGCGGATGGGCATCGACCTGCGCGACGTCGACCAGCCCATCGGCACCCTCTCCGGCGGTGAGCGCCAGTGCGTGGCGATCGCCCGCGCGGTGCACTTCGGTGCGAAGGTGCTCGTCCTGGACGAGCCGACCGCCGCCCTCGGCGTGAAGCAGTCCGGCGTCGTCCTGAAATACGTCGCGGCCGCCCGCGACCAGGGCCTGGGTGTCGTCCTCATCACCCACAACCCGCACCACGCGTACCTGGTGGGCGACAGGTTCGTGCTGTTGAAGAGGGGTTCGATGGTGGGCAACCACGAGCGCGAGGACATCACGCTGGACGAGCTGACACGGCAGATGGCGGGCGGAACGGAGCTGGACGATCTGCGGCACGAACTGGAACGCCGCTAGGGCCCAGGCGTGCGGGAATCGTCGGAGGGCCCCGCGAGGGGCACGGGGGGACTCCGCGACCAGCCATGACGTACCCGCCGACGGTGAACACGGTCACCACCCGCCCCCGTCCATTCGGCACCCGGCATGAGCGTGCGGCACAATCGCACCCGATGAGCACCTACCGCGACTTCACCGCCCCCATCGGCTCCCGCCGCGCCCCGGTCCTGCGCACCGTGGGCACGAGGGAACGCCGCTCACACCTGACGGCGCCCCGCGTGCCCACGGTCGGCATCGACATCGGCGGCACGAAGGTCATGGCGGGCGTCGTCGACGCCGACGGCAACATCCTGGAGAAGCTCCGCACGGAGACGCCGGACAAGTCCAAGAGCCCCAAGGTCGTCGAGGACACCATCGTCGAACTGGTCCTGGACCTCTCCGACCGGCACGACGTGCACGCCGTCGGCATCGGCGCGGCGGGCTGGGTCGACGCCGACCGCAACCGCGTGCTGTTCGCCCCCCACCTGTCCTGGCGCAACGAGCCGCTGCGCGACCGCATCGCCGGCCGCCTCGCGGTCCCCGTCCTGGTGGACAACGACGCCAACACCGCGGCCTGGGCGGAGTGGCGCTTCGGCGCCGGCCGCGGCGAGGACCACCTCGTCATGATCACCCTCGGCACCGGCATCGGCGGCGCGATCCTGGAGGACGGGCAGGTCAAGCGGGGCAAGTACGGAGTCGCCGGCGAGTTCGGGCACATGCAGGTCGTGCCGGGCGGCCACCGCTGCCCGTGCGGCAACCGCGGGTGCTGGGAGCAGTACAGCTCCGGCAACGCGCTGGTCAGGGAAGCCCGGGAGCTGGCCGCGGCGGACTCGCCGGTGGCGTACGGCATCATCGAGCACGTCAAGGGCAGCATCGGCGACATCACCGGCCCAATGATCACCGAGCTGGCCCGCGACGGCGACGCCATGTGCATCGAGCTGCTCCAGGACATCGGCCAGTGGCTCGGCGTGGGCATCGCGAACCTCGCGGCCGCGCTCGACCCCTCCTGCTTCGTCGTCGGCGGTGGCGTCAGCGCCGCCGACGACCTGCTGATCGGCCCCGCGCGGGACGCCTTCAAACGTCAGCTCACCGGCCGCGGCTACCGCCCGGAGGCCCGCATCGTCCGCGCCCAGCTCGGCCCCGAGGCCGGCATGGTGGGCGCCGCCGACCTGGCCCGGCTGGTCGCCCGCCGGTTCCGCCGCGCCAAGCGGCGGCGGGTGGAGCGCTACGAGCGGTACGAGCGCTTCGCGGAGGCCCGCCGCACCCCCCGGGAGTCCCTGTGACGGACTCCGTGCCCCAGCAGGCCGGCCCCCCGGACGAGTCCGGGCGCCCGGTGGAGGACCGCCGGCACATGATCCGCCGCCGGTCGCTCACCCTGCTCATCATCGTGCTGCTCATCGGCGTCCCGGCCGGCTACCTCGTGATCTCCGCCAACCAGAGCCGCGACAGCGGCCGGGAGAAGGAGGCGAAGTACGCGGCGACCGGCATGACCGAGGGCTGGCCGTCCAAGCTCCAGCGTCGCGTCTACGAGGTCCCGGTACCGGTCCCCTCCGAAGAGGTCGCCTACTACGAGACGAACAACTGGAAGACCAGCCGCCTCTACGTCCAGTTCGAGACCACCGGCGCCGGCCTCGACGCCTTCCTCGCGGGGCTGGGCGTCGACCGGGACGCCCTGAAGCGGGACAACATCGCCATCAGCGACCGCGCCCAGCGGGTCACCGGCTGGGAGTTCGGCGGGTCCGGCTCCTGGTGGGGTCTGGTCAACGAGCAGCGCGACCCGGCACCCACCCAGGACGTCGTCGTGAACATGGAGAACCCGGACTACCCCATGGTCTACGTGGTCTCCCGCACCGTTCCCTGACTCCGCACCCGCGACGAGCGGCCCCGGCAGGCCGCCGGAGCCGATTGTCAGACCCCGCCCGTAGAGTCGAAGACAGTTGATCGGACCCGCGGGCGGGAGGTGACAGGACGTATGAGCGACACGGCTGTGGTGGACGTGATGACCGGCGGGCGAGCGGATGAGCGCGGACGGCCGCGGCAGCCGGAGGAGCCGGCGCCCGTCCCCCTCCGGCTCGCGGCCGTCTTCCTCCCCGCCAGCCTCCCGCGCGACGGACGGATCGCCTTCTGGGACCCGGAGGGCGGCGCCGTCACCTCGGGGCTCCACTCCGCCGAACCCACCGAACTCACCGTGGTACGTCGCCACGGCGCCGGGGTGCGACGCGGCACGACGCCCGCGCTGTCGCTCCCGGTCGGTGAGGCCCTGCCCCTGCTGGTGCGCGCCCGGCACGACCCTGCCGCCCACCCCGCCACCGCGTGCTGGGGAGCGGCGGCCCTGCACGCCCTGCGGCTCACCGCGCGCGGCCGGCTCCTGCCCGGCCTGACGACGACCGGGCACGACGCCTGGCGGGCCGGCCCCCTGGACCCCGACGACGTCGCGCACCTGCGGGCCGTCGCCGCCGCCCTGCCCCCGGAGGGCCACGCGGTCCCGCTGGACGGCCCGGGCCCGATCCGGCTGCCGGAGCCGGAAGCACTGGTCCGCGCCTTCCTGGACGCCGTCGCGGACACCCTGCCCCGCACTCCGGCCGCGCCCCACGCCTCCGGCCGCCCCTTCGCCGCGCGCGGAGCGCAGCACCTGCCCGGCGCCCACGACTGGGCCGCGGAGGTCGCCGCCGGCATGGACGCGGGCGTGCGGATCTCGCTCCGCCTGGACCTGTCGGCCTACGACCTGTTCGACGCGGACGGCGACGGCAGCGGCGGCGCGCGCGGTGCCGGAGCCGCGATCGTGCAGGTCCACAGCCTCGCCGACCCCACCCTGGTGGCCGACGCGGCGGACCTGTGGTCGGGAGCGGCCGACGCGGCGTTCGGTCCCCGCACCCGCGTGGACGCCGCCCTCGCGGTGCGGCGCGCGGCGCGCGTCTGGCCGCCGCTCGACCGGCTCGCCGAGCAGGACGTGCCCGACGTCCTCAGCCTGTCCGAGGAGGAGGTCACCGACCTGCTGGGCGTGGCCGCCGGCCGGCTCGCCGCCGCCGGGGTCGCGGTGCACTGGCCCCGCGACCTGGCCCAGGACCTCACCGCGACCGCGGTGGTCCGGCCCGCACCCGGTTCGGCGACGGACGGCACCGGCTTCTTCGAGAGCGAGGACCTCCTCCAGTTCCGCTGGCAGCTGGCGATCGGCGGCGACCCGCTCACCGAGGCCGAGATGGACGCCCTGGCGGAGGCCCACCGCCCCGTCGTCCGGCTCCGCGACCGGTGGGTGCTGGTCGACCCGGGCCTGGTACGCCGCGCCCGCAAGCGCGACCTCGGTCTGCTCGACCCGGTCGACGCCCTGTCCGTCGCTCTCACCGGAAGCGCGGAGGCGGACGGCGAGACGGTCGAGGTGGTGCCGGTGGGCGCGCTGGCCGCCCTGCGCGACCGGCTCACGGCGGGCGTACGGCCCGCCGAACCGCCGCCCGGCCTGCACGCCACCCTCCGCGACTACCAGCTCCGCGGCCTGTCCTGGCTGGACCTCATGACCTCGCTCGGCCTGGGCGGCTGCCTCGCCGACGACATGGGCCTCGGCAAGACGGTCACGGTCATCGCGCTGCACCTCAAGCGGGCCCGGACGGAACCGACGCTGGTGGTCTGCCCCGCCTCGCTCCTGGGGAACTGGCAGCGGGAGATCACCCGGTTCGCGCCCGGCGTCCCCGTCCGCCGCTTCCACGGCAGCGACCGCACCCTGGAGGACCTGGCCGGCGGTTTCGTCCTCACCACCTACGGCACGATGCGCTCCGCCGCGGCCACCCTGGCCGAGCAGCGCTGGGGCATGCTCGTCGCGGACGAGGCGCAACACGTCAAGAACCCGTACTCGGCGACGGCGAAGGCCCTGCGCACCATCCCGTCCCCGGCGCGCGTGGCCCTGACCGGCACCCCGGTGGAGAACAACCTCTCCGAGCTGTGGGCGCTCCTCGACTGGACCACCCCCGGCCTCCTCGGCCCCCTCAAGTCCTTCCGCGCCCGGCACGCCCGAGCGGTGGAGAACGGGGAGGACGAGCAGGCGGTGGAGCGCCTCGCCCGGCTCATCCGCCCCTTCCTGCTGCGCCGCAGGAAGTCCGACCCGGGCATCGTCCCCGAGCTGCCCCCGAAGACCGAGACGGACCACCCGGTCCCGCTCACCCGCGAACAGGCCTCGCTCTACGAGGCCGTGGTGCGCGAGTCGATGCTCGCCATCGAGGCGGCCGAGGGCATGGGCCGCCGGGGCCTCGTCCTCAAACTGCTGACCTCGCTGAAGCAGATCTGCGACCACCCCGCGCTGTTCCTGAAGGAGGAGCACCCGCCGGGCGGCGGCGACCGTCTGAGCGCCCGCTCCGGCAAACTCGCTCTGCTGGACGAGCTGTTGGACACGGTCCTCGCCGAGGACGGCTCGGTCCTCGTCTTCACCCAGTACGTCGGCATGGCCCGCCTCATCACCTCCCACCTGGCCCTCCGCGCGGTCCCCGTCGACCTGCTGCACGGCGGTACACCGGTCCCCGAGCGGGAGCGCATGGTGGACCGCTTCCAGAGCGGGGCGACGCCCGTCCTCGTCCTGTCCCTCAAGGCCGCCGGCACCGGCCTGAACCTCACCCGCGCGGGCCACGTCGTGCACTTCGACCGCTGGTGGAACCCGGCCGTGGAGGAACAGGCCACCGACCGCGCCTACCGCATCGGCCAGACCCAGCCGGTCCAGGTCCACCGCCTCATCACGGAGGGCACGGTCGAGGACCGCATCGCCGAGATGCTCCAGTCCAAGCGGGCCCTGGCCGACGCGGTCCTCGGCTCGGGCGAGTCGGCCCTCACCGAGCTGACCGTCGGTGAGCTGTCCGACCTGGTGTCCCTGCGGAGGCCGTCATGACCCCCCGGCCCGCCGACGAGGCCCGCCGCGCCCTGCGCGCGGCGCGCGAACGCGGTGAGGAGGCGTCGCACCCCGCCGCCGGGGCGGACGGCGACGGCGCCCGCCCCGGCCCGCACACCGCGGCGTCCGAGCCGACGGGTGAGCAGGCCGAAGGGGACGACCACTCCGAGAGCCGGGACCGCCGCCCATCCCGGGAACAGGAGGGCCGCGCCCGGCGCCAGGGCCGCGACCGAAACCCCGGCAGCGACCAAGGCCGCGACCGTGACCTGGGGCCCCACCTGAGCCTCGACTGTGATCAGGGGGCCCACCCGAGCCTCGACCGCGACCGTGATCAGAACCTCGACCCCGGCCGCGACCGTGACCAGGGCCGTGACGGGGAGCGCGGCCAAGACCTCGACCGGGTCCGGGACCGCGGCCAGGACCAGGACCAGGACCGGAGCGAGCACCAGGACCGGGCCGAGGAGGAGCACCCCGGGCCGCGCCCGGGGGACATCGCGCGCGCCGCGCTGCGTCACGCCCGCACCGCGAAGGCCGTCACGGTGTCACCGGAAGCCGCACCCGAGGCACTCCCGTCCAGCGGCCCGCGGCCGGACACATCCGGCGCTGCGGGCGGGGAAGCCGCCCGGCCAGGAGGGACGACCCGGCCCGCTCGGCCCACGGCCACCGGCGCCGGCACACCCCCCGCGTCCGCGGACCCGTCCGACGACGCGGACAGTCGGCCGGCCGATGTGGCACGTGTGGCCCGGCTGGCCGATGCGGCGCGTGAGGCCCGACCGGCCGATGTGGCACGTGAGGCCCTGCGGGCGGCACGTCGGCAGGCGCGGGTGGACTCGGCGCTCAAGGGCGCGGCGAGTTCCCGCCGGCCGTCCCGCCCGGCCCGGGGGCCGCAAGTGGCGGGCGGTTCACCTTCCGCCGCCGCCCGCGCCCGCGCCGTTCGGGACTTCGCCGGGAAGGCCTTCCGGCTGCCGCCGGACGTCGACCCCGCCGGGACGGCCGCGTCTGCCGTGGAGCCCCTGCCCTCCGAGCCGCTGCCCGGTGAGCCCTTGTCCCCCGGTGAGCCCACCGGCGGGTCCGCGGACTCCGCCGAAACGTCACCGCCCGCGGAGCCGACGCCCCCCGAGCCGACGCCCCCCGAGCCGACGGCCGCTGCCACCCCACCGCACGAGCCACCGCAGCCGCGGATCAGCGTGGCGGCGCACCCGGAGCGTGGACCGGAGGGTTCGGAGCCGGTCCCGCGGCGGCCCTCGCACCAGGCACCGCACGGCACACCGTCACGCGGCCCGCACGAGGACGCCCTTCCCACGCCACCTTCCGTGCCCCCCGTGAGAACCGCAGCCCCCACCCCACCCAGCACCCCCCGCACCCCGCGCTCCATGGCGGCCCCCGGCCGGGACGGTGAGCTGCGGCGTACCTTCCCCGCCCTGCCGCCCAGGCCGGCGGAGGGCGGGGACTTCGCCGGGACATGGTGGGGAAACGCGTGGGTGACCGCGCTGGAGGAGGGCGCCCTGGACGCCGCGCGGCTGGCGCGCGGGAGGGCGTACGCCGAGCGGGGGCACGTCGACGCGATCACCGTGACCCCGGGGCTGGTCCTCGCGTACGTACAGGGCAGCCGCCCCCGGCCCTACCGCGTGCAGGTCAGGCTGCGCACGCTGGACGACGCGGGCTGGGAGCGGTTCCTGGACGCCGCCGTCGAGCGGCCCGGGCACATCGCCGCCCTCCTCGACAAGGAGCTGCCCCACTCCCTGGCCGACTGCGGCGTCCCCCTGCTGCCCGGCCCCGGCGACCTCGCCCCGCAGTGCAGCTGCCCGGACTCCGGGCACCCCTGCAAGCACGCCGCCGCCCTCTGCTACCAGACGGCACGCCTGCTCGACGCCGACCCCTTCGTCCTGCTCCTGCTGCGTGGCCGGGGCGAACGCGAGCTGCTGGACGCCCTCTCCCGGCTGAACGCGGCCCGGGCCGCCCGCGCCGCCCAGGACCGCGGGCCCACGCCCCTGCCCGGAGTGCGGGCCGCCGCCGCCCTGGCCGAGCGCACGCCGCCGCCCCTCCCGGCGCCGCTGCCCGCACCCCCGCACCCCGAGCAGCCACCGGCCTACCCGGCGGCACCGGGCGGCCCCGACCCGTTCGCGCTGGACCAGCTGGCCACCGACGCCGCAGCCCGCGCCCACGCGCTCCTCACCACGGGCCGCGACCCGATCGGCGGGCTGACGCTGTGGCGGGACGCCGTCCGGCTCGCCGCGGCCCGCCCCGGCTCCGGTCTCACCGCGGGAACCCGCGCGCTCTACGCGTCCCTCGCCCAGGCCGCCGGCCGGGAGACCGCCGAGCTGGCGCGCGCGGTGGCCGCCTGGCGCCAGGGCGGACCGGACGGACTCGACGTCCTGGAGGAGCCCTGGGACCCGCCGGCCGGCCGTTTCGACCGGGCCCGCCCCCTGCTGCTCGCCGCGGACCTCCCCGCCTTCCGCCCCTGGCGCAACCACCTGACCCACCCCCGGGGACACGTGCAGCTCCGGCTCGGCCGGACGGGCCTCTGGTACGCCTACGAGTCCGAGCCCGGCCGCGACGACTGGTGGCCGCGCGGCACCCCCGACCTCGACCCGGTCGGCGCACTGACGGGCCTGGGCGGCGCCGGCGACCTCTGACCGGTCCGGGACGGTCGGCCTCCCACGGCGGGACCGGCGGGACATACACGCCGAGGCCCCGGCGAGGCCATGGAGGCCCGTCACACAGCACTCGCTGCCACCCTGTTCGCGCGGTCCATGCCGTTCGGGATGCCGTCGCCGGATGATGCGCGGACACCGGCGCCGGAATCCGTGATCCGGCTCCAGAGCGTGTCCATCCCAGGAGGCAGCCGACATGGGACAACCGCACCCGCCGCACCCCCCGCACCCCCCGCACCCTCCGCACCGCTCCGCGAAGAGCCGCCGCCGCGCGGCGGGCGTCCGCAGGTGGATGACCGCCGCGGCAGGCGCCCTCGCCCTCACCGCCGGCCTGGTGGCCGGGGGCCCGCAGGCGTCCGCCGCGGGTCTGACCCAGATCACCGGTTTCGGGACCAACCCGGGCAACCTGTCCATGTACGCGTACGTGCCCGACGCCCTGCCCTCCGACGCGCCGCTCGTGGTCGCCCTGCACGGCTGCACCCAGAGCGCCAACGACTACTACGCCCACTCCGGGTGGCCCACCGTCGCCGACCGCTACGGCTTCGCGGTGGTCTTCCCCCAGACGAGCAGCGCGAACAACGCCAACAACTGCTTCAACTGGTTCCAGCCGGGTGACAGCGCGCGCGACCGGGGCGAGGCGCTGTCGGTCCGGCAGATGGTGGAGGAGGCCGTCGCGCGCTACGGCAGCGACCCCGGACGCGTCTACGTCACCGGCCTGTCGGCCGGCGGTGGCATGACGGCGAACCTGCTCGCCGCCTACCCCGACGTCTTCGCGGGCGGCGCCGTCGCCTCCGGTCTCCCCGCCGCCTGCGCCGACAGCGTGGGCGCGGCCTACACCTGCATGTACAGCCCGCCGGACCGGACGCCCGCCCAGTGGGGCGACCTGGTCCGCTCCGCGGCCCCCGCGGGCACCACCTCCTGGCCGCGCGTGGCGATCTGGCAGGGCACCGCCGACACCACCGTCCGGCCCGCCAACGCCACGGAACTGCGCGACCAGTGGACCGACGTGTGGGGCATCGGCCAGACGCCCTCCCGGACCGACACCCTCACCGGAGGCACCACGCGCACCGTCTACGACGACCCCTCCGGCCGGCCCGCGGTCGAGGTCTACTCGATCTCCGGCATGGCCCACGGTCTCGCGGTCGACCCCGGCAGCGGCGCCGAGCAGTGCGGAGCCACCGGTGCCTACTACCTCGACACCATCTGCTCCAGCCACCACACCGCCCGCTTCTGGGGGTTGGACGGCGGCGGCGGCGAGGAGCCCGGCCCGCTCCCCGCCCCCACCGGACTGGCCGTCACCGGGACCACCGCCACCTCGGTCACCCTCAGCTGGAACGCCGTCCCCGGAGCGACCTCGTACGCCGTCCTCCGCGGCGGCGCCCGGATCGCGACCACCGCGTCGACCGGCCACACCGACAGCGGCCTCGCGTCCGGCAGCACGTACCGCTACACGGTGACCGCCGTCGACGCCGCGGGTGCGGCGGGCCCGCCCTCGTCCGCGGTCGCCGCGACCACCACCGGGTTCACGCCCACGTGCCACACGGCGAGCAACTACGACCACACCGTCGCCGGCCGGGCCTACGCGGAGGGCGGCCGGGCCTACGCCCGTGGCTCCGGCCAACCCATGGGCCTGTGGAACACGTTCACCACCCACACGCTCCAGCAGACCTCACCCGGCCACTACGTGGTCGCCGACTCGGGTTGCCCGGTCTGAGCACCGCGAGCGCCCCCCCCGGCCACCCGGAGGCGCTCACCGGCGCCCGGCCGTCAGCCCGTGTGTCCGGCTCCGCGGCGCGACGGGTGGCCGGCCGCTCCAGCCGCGGCTCCCGGGGGCATATGCCGTTCGATCAATAGGGGCTGACGGTGCGTCACGCCCATGAGACCCTTTTCCGATGATCACTCTCCGTGTCGCCGTCCTCTCCGGGACCGGCCTCCTGGTCGCAGCGTTGGGTGCCTGGCTGGCGGTGGTCCGCTGGGAGGACGGGGACAAGATCGCGACGTCCGTCTCGGCGTTGGCCGCCGTGGCCGCGGTCGGCGTCTCCGTCTGGGCCGCACTGCACGCCTCTCGACAGCAGCCGACGCTCGTCGCGTCACGTACGGGCAGCGCGACCACCCGACGGGGAGACGCGAACACGGGAGTGAAGACCGGACGCGCCGCCGACGGCTCCCAGCGGGCCGAGGACACCGGGGACGCGAGCTCGACCGACGGCGACGCGAACACGGGAATCCAGTGAAACGCCGCCCGGTGGAGGGCAGGGCGAACCGGACGGGGAACGCACAGGCGGACGCCTACGCGAACACGGGTGTCCACATCGGCGATGTGGCCATCGACTACCACCCGCCACCGCCGCCGTCGGGGGTGCGGTTCGTGCACATCGGCATTCCCCCGCACACGAGACCGCGATGGGCGGAGTATCCGCACCGGTCCGGCTTCCTCGTCTGTGAGTTCACCGAAAGGTGCGAGAGGCTCTTCAGTCTCACGAGCCTGATCTACGACGCCGATCTGTTCTTCGACCTGATCCTGCTGAACGTGGGCGACTCGCCCGCCGTCCTGTCCAAGGTGGGGATCGCGGTCGAGGAAGTGCAGCAAGTGGTCTACATGTACGGATATCCGGAGGCCAGCGTCATCAGGCCGGCCACGGACGAGTACGAGATCGTCATGCCGCCGATCAGGAAGCAGTACAAGGTGGGTCTCATGGACCACATGGCACCGGACCGGGTCGACATACGTCCGACGTACGATCTGCCCGACCCCTTGTACCTCCCGCCTCGCGGCATCTACCGGTACACCCTGCACCTCGCGTCGTACCAGCGGAACATGCCCAACCACGCTCAGGTCCGGCTCGTGGCGGAGGCGAGTGGGCAGGAGGTGTTCTCCCCCAAGTTGCACGTCTTCACCCGGTGACAGCGCGCCCGCACGAGAGGGAGATCGAGGGAATCGTGAACGACGCGGAGAGTACGGCCGACGCCATGGTCCGCGACCTCGTGGACCGCCTCACCCGTCGGTCCACGCCCGGCTGGCTGGGCCTCGTCGCCGAGTTCGCCCTGGCCGGCGACGCACAGTACTTCGACATCGCGCTGCGCTACCCGCACAGGACGCTCAGGGTCCGGCCTTCGGCGGCGGAGGTCGAACTCATCCGGAAGCAGCGCGAGGTCACCGCCGCCACGGGGGCCGGGCCCTGGTGGAGGATGTCGCTGGTGGCCACCTCCGAGGGCGAGGTGGACGTCACCTACGACCGTGGCGAGGAACCCTTTCCCGAAGACCAGCTCTTCCCGGCGGAGGCCTACCGGGCGGATCTGGAGGACCACCCCCGCGGAGACCTTCCGCTGTGGATGAAGGCCTATCTCCATCATGGTGACCGGCAGATGCGAAGCCCCCGTCAGGCGGCACAGGAGGCACGGGAGAACCGTGCGCGCAGCCGATGGCCGCAGCTGACGGTGAACGAGTTCCCCTCCTTTCCCGAGATGTGGGCGCGGTGGGCGGTCGTCTCGGCCGTCTTCGTGGCGGCCGGGTCGGAGTGGGGGCCCCGGGTGTCCCCGGGGTTCGCCTGGTTCGAGGGAGCGCGACGCGGGGGGAGCACCCTGTACCGCTTGCCGGGCGATCGCGCGGTGCTGTCCGGCGGTGTGTGGGACGCGCCCTCCCTCGCCTCGGGGTATGCGACCGGGAGCCTGCCCGACCTGTACAGGGGGGCGCCGGAATGGGTCGCCGACCCCGTACTGAACCCACGCGGCCGCAGGGGGCTGATGTCGTTCTGCTACTGGTGGGAGGGAGGGTGCTGGTACCGGGGTGACTCACCGGCGGCCGCCGCTTGCGACACCGCGGTGCCGGGCGTGTGGACCGACCGGACCGTGGCCGATGTCATCGGCCGAGTGGCCGGAGCCGAAGGCTCCGAGGACATCGCACGGGCCGCCGAGGAACTGGTGTCGAGCGGACACCAGGGAACCGTGACCAGAGACGCTCTCGTCCGCCTGCTGGGCGACGCCGACGGTCAGGACGTCGACGAGGCCCTGTTCCAGCTGTCCCTGGCGGGTGTCGGCTACTCCATCGCCCCGGGCCGGCTCTCCCAGGGGACGGCCCTGTCCCTGGCGCGGAAGCACATCGAACCGCCCGCGGGCTCGGACCAGGACGCTCCCGCGGCGGCGTTCGCGGCGGAGCGACTCGGAACCGGCTGGAGGCTCTACGTGCCCGCGCCGGGGAGAACCGCGCACCCGGTGGGGCAGGTCGCCTACGTGGACGACGACGGTGACGGTATCGCGGTGCCGCCGTCCGGCGAAGGAGGGCCGGCACGGGCGATCGCGGCCTTCGAACGCCGCTTCCGCAGCCGCCACTCGCCCGGCGACGTGCCCTACCCGGGCACCTGACGTCGGAGCCGATCCGAGGACCGGCTGCCGGCGGAGCCTTCCCGGTCTCACCGGTCAGCAGGCGGCGAAGACGCCGTCCACCCGCACGGCCGCGTCGGTCCGGCCGGTGATCTCCTCCACGGTGACGCCGGGGGCGGTCTCGACGAGGGCCAGGCCGTCGGCGGTGACGTCGAGAACGCCCAGGTCGGTGATGATGCGGTGGACACAGCGTTCGCCGGTGAGGGGGAGGTCGCACCTGTCGACGATCTTCGGGGCGCCGTCCTTGGCGGTGTGCTCCATCAGGACGACGACGCGGCGGGCGCCGTGCACGAGGTCCATGGCGCCGCCCATGCCCTTGACCATCCTGCCGGGGATCATCCAGTTGGCGAGGTCGCCGCGGGCGGAGACCTGCATGGCGCCGAGGACGGCGGTGTCGATGTGACCGCCGCGGATCATGCCGAAGGAGAGCGCCGAGTCGAAGAAGGACGCGCCGGGCAGGACGGTGACGGTCTCCTTGCCGGCGTTGATCAGGTCGGGGTCGACCTCGTCCTCGCGCGGGTAGGGGCCGGTGCCCAGGATGCCGTTCTCGGAGTGCAGCACCACGTGCACGCCGGGCGGGAGGTGACCGGGGATCAGGGTGGGCAGGCCGATGCCGAGGTTGACGTAGGAGCCGTCGGCGAGTTCGGCGGCGGCACGGGCGGCCATCTGGTCGCGGGTCCAGCTCATGGGCGTACGGTCCTCTTCTCGATGGGCTTGTCGGCCGCCTGTTCGGGGGTGAGGGCGACGACACGCTGGACGAACACGCCGGGCAGGTGGATCTCGTCCGGGTCGAGGGCGCCCGGCTCGACGAGTTCCTCGACCTCCGCGATCGTGATGCGCCCTGCCATGGCGGCGAGGGGGTTGAAGTTCGCGGCGGCGTGCCGGAAGACGAGGTTGCCGTGCCGGTCGCCGCGCCAGGCCCGTACCAGGGCGAAGTCGGTGGTGATGCCGTGCTCCAGGACGTACGGGCGTCCCGCGAACTCCCGCGTCTCCTTGGGCGGGGAGGCGACGGCCACCGTCCCTCCCCCCGCCTCCGGCCGGGAGGTGCCCCCAGGCGCGTACCGCCAGGGCAGGCCGCCCCGCGCCACCTGGGTGCCGACGCCCGCCGGGGTGTAGAAGGCGGGGATGCCCGCACCGCCGGCGCGCAGCCGTTCGGCGAGGGTGCCCTGCGGGGTCAGCTCCACCTCCAGCTCGCCGCTCAGGTACTGGCGGGCGAACTCCTTGTTCTCGCCGACGTAGGAGCCGGTGACCCGGGCGATGCGGCCCGCGGCGAGCAGGACGCCGAGACCGCGGCCGTCCACGCCGCAGTTGTTGGACACGACCTCCAGGGCGGTCGTGCCCTGGGCGTGCACGGCGTCGACGAGGGCGGCGGGGACACCGGAGAGGCCGAAGCCGCCGACGGCGAGCGAAGCGCCGTCGGGGATGTCGGCCACCGCCTCGGCGGCGCTGTCGCGGACCTTGTTCACGTGCTGGGTCTCCTTCCGTGAGACGCGCGGGGTGTGGGGGTCGGGCGGTCACGGGGCGGGCGCCCGTGCGGCGCGTGGCCTCTCGGAGGTCAGGACGACGCCGTCCGGGGCGACCGCCCGGCCCTGGCCCCGGGCGGTGCCGGAGGCCGGGGGTACCTCGCCGTCGAGCCGCCTCATGCCCCGGCCTCGGCGGCGAGCAGGGCGTCGGAGACGGACTTGACGCCGCCGTGCGCGGTCAGGCCGCCGTCCACGGGGATCTCCGCACCGGTGATGAACGACGACTCGTCCGACAGCAGGAACACGACCAGCGGCGCCACCTCGTCGACCGTGCCGGTGCGTCCGAGGGGCGTCTCCCGGAGGTTGGCCTCGCGGAACGCGGGGGCCGCGGTCGCCGTCATCCCGGTCTCGATGTAGCCGGGGTGGACGGTGTTGACGCGGATTCCGCGCGGACCGAGTTCGAGCGCGGCGGTCTTCGACAGTCCCCGCAGTCCCCACTTGCTCGCGGTGTACGCGACCGGGTAGTGGGCGGTGAGCGCGGCCGACGACCCGACGTTGACGATCGAGGAGCCCGGCGGCATCAGCGGGCTCAGGTGCTGGATGCCGAGCAGCGGACCGGTCACGTTGACCGAGTGCACCCGCTCGAAGTCCTCGGCGCGCACCTCACCGACCCGGGCCCGCCAGGTGACGCCGGCGTTGTTCACCAGGCCGTGCACCTGCCCGTACGCCTCCCGCAGCTCGGCGGCCAGCTCCGCCCACTCCTGACCGCTGCTCACGTCGAGGCGGCGGCAGTCGCCGTCCGGTGCCACGTCGGTGGCGATGACCCGGGCGCCCTCGCGGGTGAGGGCCTCGGCCTCGGCGGCGCCCTGGCCGCGGGCGGCGCCCGTGACGACGACGACCCTGCCGAGCAGCCGCTTGGGGTGCAGGTCGCTCACGTCCGCTCCCGCCCGCGCCGCCGGCCGGCCGGCAACGGCACGGGGTCCGGGCCGGGGACGACGGTGTTCGTCAGGGTGCCGATGCCCTCCACGGTGAGGGTGACCGTATCGCCCGGCGTCAGCGGCGGCGGCGTCCGCTCGCCGCGCCGGCCCCACAGCTCGGCCAGGCAGCCGCCGTTGCCGCAGGTGCCCGAGCCGAGGACGTCGCCCGGTACGACGCGGGTGCCGCGTGAGGCGTAGGCCGTCATCTCCTCGAAGGTCCAGCTCATGTGGGACAGCAGGTCCTCGCCGACCCTCTCGCCGTTGACCTCGGCGGTCAGCGCCAGGCGCAGGAACCCCTCGGCGTCCCGGTACGGCTCCAGCTCGTCCGCGGTGACCAGGTACGGGCCGAGCGTGGTGGCGGTGTCCTTGCCCTTGCAGGGGCCGAGGCCCACCTTCATCTCCGCGCTCTGCAGGTCGCGCGCGGACCAGTCGTTGAACACCGTGTAGCCGACGATGTGGTCGCGGGCCCGCTCGGGGGTGAGGTCGCGGCCCTCCCGTCCGATCACCGCGCCCACCTCCAGCTCGAAGTCCAGCACGGCCGACCCCGGCGGCACCGGGATGTCGTCCCGGTGGCCGTGGATCGCGTGCGGGTTGGTGAAGTAGAACGTCGGCGCGGCGTACCACTCCTCGGGGACGCCGGCGACGCCGTCGACGGAGCGGCGTACGCCCTCGACGTGCTCCTCGAACGTGACGAAGTCCCGTACGGACGCGGGCCGCAGCGGGGGCAGCAGCCGTACCTCGTCGAGGTGGGGGCCGGGCGGCACGTCGAGGGCGGCGCGCCCGGCGGCGAGCAGCCCGGACAGGCCCTCGGTCCGCGCGAGCAGGTCGGTGAGCGAGGTGACGCCGGGCAGCGGGAAGAGCGTGCCGTCGTCCTCCACGACGGCCACGCGGTGGCGGTGACGGTGTGCGTAAGCGGCGAAACGCATGGTGCGGCTCCTCGGACGGATCAGACCGGCGGGGCGACGAACACGCCGCGGTCGGGGTCGTTGAACGACTCCTTGGCGACCAGTTCGTTCATGGCGTTGGCGGTGCCCCACTGGTCGGTGACCTCGGGCCGGGAGAAGTCGTAGACGTGCGGGTGCCAGGTGTCCTCGTCCAGGCACTCCAGCTCGGTGGTGTACTCGACGGTGTTCCCGTGCGGGTCGAGGAAGTACGTGAAGGTGTTGTCGCCCGCCATGTGCCGGCCGGGACCCCAGATCTTCCTGAAGCCCGCCCGCATCACCCGGCCCGAGCCGCGCATGTACTCGTCGATGCCGCGCATCTCGAAGGAGACGTGGTGCAGCGAGGTGTGCGGTCCCTTGGCCAGCGCCATGGAGTGGTGCTGGTTGCTGATCCGCATGAAGTGCATGACCTCGCCCATGTGCGGGGAGCTGAGCGTGTCGGAGAGGGCGAAGCCGAGGTGGCGCTCGTACCACTCGCGGGTGCGGTTCAGGTCGGGGGAGTTGAGGACGACGTGGGAGAGCTTGACCGGTATGGACTCCTTCTCCTCGATCTTGCGGTGCCGGCGGACCTCGACGTCGGCCGACACCTCGATGGTGCGTCCGTCGACGTCGAAGAAGCGGAAGCCGTAGCCGCCGCCGGGCGTGTCCACCGTGCCCGGCCGGGAGATCAGCCGCACGCCGCCCGCGAGCAGTCGCTCGGCGAGGGTGTCGACGTCGGCGGCGGACGCTGCCCCGTAGGAGACCAGGTCGAGGCGCTTCTCCTCGGCCCTGCGCAGCCGCACGACGTACTGCTCGGGGGAGCCCTCGGCGGCCAGGAAGGAGATGCCGGAGTCCTCGGCGACCTTGCTCAGGCCCCAGACCCCGGCGTAGAAGTCGAGCTGCTTGTCGTAGTCGGGCACGGCCAGGTCGACGTGCCGCAGGTGGGTGAGCAGACGCATGGTGTCAGTCCTTCCGGAGGAGGTTCACGGCGTTGCTGCCGCGGACGGCGTGGAAGCCGGCCTCGGGGAGGGCGGCGGCGCGCAGGGCGCCGACCGGGTCCTCGGTGCCCATGTCGAAGGGGAAGTCGGAACCGAGCAGCACCCGGTCCGCCCCGGCGACCCGGACCAGTTCCCGCAGCACGCCCGGGTCGTGGACGAGCGAGTCGAAGTACAGCCGCCTCAGGTAGCTGCTGGGCGGGTGGGCGCAGCCGGCGGCGTCGGAGCGGGCCGACCAGGCGTGGTCGGACCGGCCGATGTGGGTCGGCAGGTATCCGCCGCCGTGCGCGGCGATCAACCGCAGGTCCGGGTGCCGGTCCAGGACACCCGAGAAGATCAGGTGCGAGAGGGCGACGGCGTTCTCGGTGGGCTGGCCGACGGTGTTGGACAGGTACCACCGGCCCAGGCGCTCGTCGAGGGTGCAGCCGAAGGGGTGCAGGAAGACGAGCGCGCCGGTCTTCTCGGCCCGGGTCCAGAACGGCTCGTAGGCCGGGTCGGACAGCTCGCGGCCCGGGGCGTGGCTGGAGATCTCCACCCCGGCCAGGCCCTGCTGCAGGGCGTGGTCCAGGGCGCGGACCGCCTGCTCCGGGTGCTGGAGCGGGGCCAGCCCCAGTCCGCGCAACCGCTCGGGGGCGGCCGAACAGTGCGCGGCCGTGGCCTCGTTGGCGAGCCGGTACAGCTTCTCGGCCGTGTCCTCGTCGGCCCAGTAGTGGTAGTGCGAGGGCGAGGGGCTGACCACCTGGACGTCCACGCCCTGGGCGTCCATCGCCGCCAGGCGCACGGCGGGGTCGGTCAGCCTCGGGACGCGCTCGCGCACCATGGGCCCGCTGACGGCGAGGGCGGCGGGGCCGTTGCGCCGGGCCTCCAGCTCCCTGGCCTCGGCGTGTCCGGGCAGACCCGCGACGAGCGCCTCGACCTCGGGCAGCAGGACGTGGGCGTGCACGTCCACGGTGGGCGTGTCCACCACGGTCACGGCAGCTCCCTCAGCATGGTCATCGTGCGGCCCATCAGGCCGGGCACGTCGGCGTCGCGGACCCCGTCGAGCTGCCACCGGCCGATCCTCACCGACGCCTCCACGACCGGGCGGACCCGGGCGATCCGCCGGTCGTGGTACGCCTGGAACAGTGCGTCGTCCCAGACGTCGGACCCGGTCAGCATCTCGGCGAGGACGGCCGCGTCCTCCAGCGACAGGGCGGCGCCCTGGGCGAGGGTGGGCGGGCAGCAGTGGGCGGCGTCGCCGGCCAGGACGACCCGGCCGCGGTGCCAGGAGCCCTCCACCAGCATCCGGTCGAACCAGGTGTAGTTGACCTTCGCCGGGTCGGTGATGTGCGCGCTGATCTCCGGCCAGTGGCCGCCGTAGTGCCGGGTCAGGCGCCGCATCTCCTCGGCGTACGAGCCGGGCGGTATGGAGGCGCGGTCGCGGTTGGCCTCGACGACGTAGGCGTACAGCGTGGACTCGCTGGTCGGGCAGTAGCCGGCGATGTAGGCCGGACCGCCGTAGGCGAGGTCGGTGCGGGTCACGCCGACGGGGCGCGGGGCGGCGACGCGCCAGATGGCCATGCCGGTCGGTTCGGGCCGGTCGGTGATGCCGATCGCGGCGCGGGTGGCGGAGCCGAGGCCGTCGGCGGCGACCACCAGGTCGTAGCGGCCCTCGGTGCCGTCGCTGAAGCGTACGGAGACACCGTCGGCGTCCTGGTCCAGGATCTCGGCGGTGGTGCCGAGCCGGACCGACGCGCCGCCGGCCCGCACCGCGTCGATGAGGATCCGCTGGAGCCGCGGCCGCTGCATGCCGACGGTGGCCGGCAGGTCGTCGCCGCCGGTGCGCAGGTCGTCCTGGACGTGCAGGACGGTGCCGTCGGGCGCGGTGATGCCGACGGATCCGAAGCCGAACCCGGACGCCTCCACCTGCTTCCACACGCCGAGTTCGCGCAGCACGCGCAGGGCGTTGCCCTGGAGGGTGATGCCGGAACCGGCGGTCGCGTTCCAGTCGTCCCTGGCCTCGACCAGGTCCACCGCGTACCCGGCACGGCGGAGCAGGATCGTCACGGCGTTGCCGGCCGCGCCGCCGCCGACGACGAGCACCGTACGGGGTCGGTTCATGGGGAACTCCCTTGTTCCTCGGTCTACTTGACGGCGATCGGATTGACCGGCGAGCCGACCGCACCGGTGATGGGCAGGGGCGCGGCGGTGAGCCAGAACGCGTACACGCCGTCGGCGGCGCAGTCCTCGGCGAGCGCCTCCAGGTCCCACATCTCGCCGATCAGCAGCCCGAGGTGGGGGATGGCGACCTGGTGCAGCGGCTGGAAGGCGTGCTCGAACTCGTTGGGCCGCACCTCGAAACCCCAGGTGTCGGTGGCGATCGCGGCCATCTCGCTGCGGTGCAGCCACCCGGCCGTGGTGAAGGACAGGCCCGGGGCCGGCCCTCCGGCGTAGTCGCCCCAGCCCTCGCGGCGGACCCGGGCGAGCTGCCCCGTGCGCACCAGCACCAGGTCGCCGCGGCCGACCGTGACGCCCTGGGCCTCGGCGGTGGCGGTCAGGTGCTCCTCGGTGACCGCGAAGCCGTCGGGCAGCTCACCGTCGTCGCCGACGGTCCGGCCGACGTCGAGGAGCACCCCGCGCCCCGCGACGTGCGGCGCCATGTGCTCGATGCCGGTGACCTGGTCGCCGTCGGAGGTGACGACCTTCTCGGCCGGGCGGCCGTTCCACGCCCTGCCGTGGTCGAAGATGTGGCCGAGCCCGTCCCACTGGGTGGAGCACTGCAACGGCATGGCGATGACGTCGTCGGCGCCGCCGATGCCGTGCGGCAGGCCCTGGTTGCCGAGGGCGGCGTCGGTGCCGGTGTCCAGCATCGTGTGCACCGGGTTGGTGCGGCGGCGCCAGCCCTTCTGCGGGCCGTCGATGTCGAAGCGCTGCGCGAGCGAGAAACTGACGCCCCGCCGGATCAGCGCCGCGCCCTCGCGGCGCTTGGCCTCGTCGAGGAAGTTGAGCGTGCCCAGCACGTCGTCCTGCCCCCAGCGGCCCCAGTTGGAGTACGCCTTCGCGGCCCGGGCGACCGCGCCCGCGGGGTCCGTGCGGTCCGGGGTCACCGGGCGGCCTCCGTGACGCAGTGGGTGCGCTGGGCGCCGAGCCCGGTGATGGAGGCGTCCATGACGTCGCCGTCGCGCAGCAGCCGGCCCCAGTGCATGCCGTTGCCGGCGGGGGAGCCGGTGAGCACCAGGTCGCCGGGGAGCAGCCGGGCGGTCTGCGAGGCGTAGGAGACCATCCGCGCGACGTCGAAGATCATGTCCTTGGTGGACTCGTCCTGCATCGTCTCGCCGTTGAGCTTCAGCGTGAGGCGCAGGTCGCCCGGGTCGGCGACCGACGAGGCGGGCACGATCCACGGGCCCAGCGGGGTGAAGCCCGGCGCGTTCTTGCTGCGCAGCCAGTCGGTGCCGATCTGCGGCATGTCCCGCCGGAAGACGGTGGCCCGGTCGGTCAGGTCGTTGGCGATGGTGTACCCGGCCACGTACTCCAGGGCCTCCGCCGCGGACACCCGGTGGGCGGGCCGGCCGATCACCGCGGCCAGCTCCAGCTCCCAGTCGGGCTTCTCGGCCCACGAGGGCAGGACGACGTCGTCGTAGGGACCGGTGATCGCGCTCGGCAGCCCGAGGAACACGTACGGCAGGTCCTCGGCCGCCCGTCGGTCCATGATCTCCGCGGCCTCCGCGCGCCGCTGGGCGTCCGGTCGTTCGTCGCCGGGCGCGCGGTGGGCGACGTGCAGGTCGATGACGTGCTGCCGGTAGTTCGCCCCCGACTGGAAGACCTGGCGCGGCTCGACGGGGGCGTGCACGCGGTGGTCCGTCAACGGCGCCCGTACGAGGGAGGCGTCGGCGGCCAGTACGGCCAGCCGCGGCGCCACCGAGTCCCACGCGTCGAGGAGCCCGCGCATGCTCAGGCCGGTCTCGCCGAGGACGGGACGCAGGTCGAGCACCTGGGCGTCGGGGGTGACGAGAGCGGGGAAGGCGGGGCCTTCGGGAGCGGAAACGGTGGCCAGGGCGAAGGGTCCGGCGAAGAGGGCGGACGCGGCTTCAGGTTTCACGGACATGTCCTCCTGATTGCGATGGCACTAATCTGGACCCGCCACTCGCGATCAGGGAAATCAATTCGGTGGATGATAATCATCAGCCGGGTGAATTTTCGCAGGTCATCGCCGGACAGCTAGGAAAACCGCCGTGAATCTCAGTCGCCTGGACCTCAACCTCGTGGTCGCCCTGCGCGCCCTGCTGGAAGAGCGGAACGTGACCCGTGCCGGGCAGCGCGTCGGCCTCAGCCAACCGGCGATGAGCGCGGCGCTCTCGCGTCTGCGCCGCCACTTCGACGACGACCTGCTGGCGCGGGTCGGCGGCCACTACGAGCTGACCGCTCTCGGACAGGTCCTGCTCGACCGCGCGTCCACCGCCTACGACCTGCTGGAACGGCTCTTCGCCAGCCAGGCCCACTTCGACCCGGCCCGGGAGAACAGGGAGTTCAAGCTGGTCGCGTCCGACTACGCGGTCGCCGTCTTCGGTGCCGAACTCGCCCGGGTCGTGCACCAGGAGGCCCCCGGCATCCGGCTGCGTTTCGCGCAGACGCCGACCACCGTGGTGGACGCCACCGACACCCTGCTGAGCACCACCGACGGCCTGCTCATGCCGCACGGCGTCATCAGCGACTTCCCCGCCACCGACCTCTACCAGGACCGGTGGGTCTTCCTCGTCGCCGAGGACCACCCGAGCGTCGACGACCGGCTGACCCGGGAGGACCTGGCCCGGCTGCCCTGGGTCACCTACCAGCGCACCTATGACGCCCCGGCCGTCCGCCAGCTCGGCATGCTGGGCATCGAGCCCCGCGTCGAGGTCTCCGTGGACAGCTTCCAGATCATGCCCCTGCTGGTCAGCGGAACCCGGCGCATCGCCCTGCTCCAGGCCCGTCTCGCGCGGCTCCTCGCCCCGCTCGCCGCGGTACGGGTGGTGGAGCCGCCCTACGAGGCGGTGCCGCTGCGGGAGGCGTTGTGGTGGCACCCGGTGCACACCCACGACGCGGCGCACATCTGGCTGCGCGAGACCGCCGCCCGGGTCGGACGGCGGATGGCCGACCGGCCCGAGGAGTGACCGGGACCCGCCGCCCGCTTGCGGAGGGCGTCATCCACCAGACGGATGAGAAGCATCCGCACCGTGAATGACGGCAGAGGTGGGCAGGACGCCCGCACAGGAGGCATGCCGGGGCGGCCCGTCGGCACCTTCCCGCTCGACGTCTTCCTCCGGCGGACGACTGAAGCCCGTCGCCGGGGTCTGTCCCCCTGCTACCGGCCGGAGTCCCGCCGTGCTCGGACGCGGGCCCTCACGTCCGAGGCGCGGTACGCGGTGGTTCCCCGGGAAGGAACGTCACCTGCGGGGCGCCGGTGCGCGGATGAGTGGCGACCTCCGCCTCCACTCCGTACACCTCCGCCAGGAGCCGTGGGGTGAGGATCTCGGCGGGCGGTCCCGAGGCGGTGACCGCACCGTCGTTCAGCACGTAGAGGCGGTCGCAGTAGTAGGCGGCCAGGTTGAGGTCGTGCAGGGCGAGCAGCACGGTGGCGGGCAGCCGGCGCAGGATGCCGAGCACGGACAACTGGTGCCGGATGTCGAGGTGGTTGGTGGGTTCGTCGAGGACCAGCAGGGTGGGCTGCTGGGCGAGGGCGCGCGCGATGAGGACGCGTTGGCGCTCGCCGCCGGAGAGCCGGTCGAAGGGGCGGTCCGCCAGGTGGACGGCGTCCACCGCGAGGAGCGCGGAGTCGACGAGTTCGGCGTCCTCGGGGGTGTCGCCGGCCAGGAGCCGCTTGTGCGGGGTGCGGCCCATGGCGACGACCTCGCGGACGGCGAGGTCGAAGTCGGCGGCCGAGTCCTGGACCACCGCCGCCACCGTGCGGGCCAGTCGCCGCACCGGCAGCGACCAGGCGTCGCCTCCGTCGACCCGGACCTGACCGGTGGCGGGGCGCAGGACGCGGTAGACGGCGCGCAGGAGACTGGACTTCCCGCTGCCGTTGGGGCCGACGAGCCCGACGGTCTCGCCCGGGCGGGCGGTCAGGGAGACGTCGCGCACCAGGTGGCGGGCTCCCGCGGTGAGCGTGACGCCGTCCACGCTCAGGTCGGTCGGGGTCATGCCACTCCTCGGTCGGTGCCGCGCCGGGCGTCCCGGCGCATCAGCCACAGGAAGAACGGCCCGCCGCACAGGGCCGTGAGCACGCCGACGGGTATCTCCGCCGGCGCGGCGACCGTCCGCGCGGCGATGTCGGCCCAGACCAGGAAGACCGCCCCGCCCAGGGCCGCCGTCGGCAGGACCCGGCGGTGGTCGCCGCCGACGAAGAGCCGCACGATGTGGGGCATCATCAGGCCGACGAAGCCGATCGGCCCGGCAGCCGCGACCAGTACGCCCGTGACCAGGGAGAGCACCACGAACAGCCGGGCGCGGAAGCGGGCCACGTCCAGCCCCATCGTGGTGGCCGCCTCCTCGCCGGCCAGCAGCAGGTTCAGGTTGCGGGCCTGCACGAGGAGGACGGCGACGCCGAGCAGCAGGGCGCCGCTCGGCAGCCACAGCGTGCCCCAGCCGACCCCGCCGAGGCCGCCGAGGGTCCAGGCGAGGACCGCGCGGGCCTCGTTGCCCCGGTCGGTGGTGAGCAGCAGCAGATCGAGGACCGCGGTGAGCACCGCCGCGATCGCCACCCCGGACAGCACCAGCCGCGCCGAGGTGATGCGTCCGCCGGTGCGGGCGGTGGCATACACGAGGACGAGCGCGCCCAGGGCGCCGACGAAGGCGGCCACCGACAGGGAGAGCGGACCGAAGAGGGTGACGCCGAACACGATCACGGAGACCGCGCCGAGGGACGCCCCGGAGGAGACGCCCAGCAGGTACGGCTCGGCGAGCGGATTGCGCACCAGAGCCTGCAGGGCGGTGCCGATCACCGCCAGGCCGGCGCCGGTGACCGCACCGAGCAGCACCCGCGGCGCCCGGACGTCCACCACGATGGTCTCCCGGGCCCGCGACCAGTCCGGATCCTGCCAGTCGGCCCCCAGGGCGTGCGTCACGATGCCCCACACCTGGCCGGGCGGCACCTGGACGGAACCGATCGCGAGGCCGGCCGTGGCGGAGGCGAGCAGCAGGACGGTGAGGACGAGCAGCGTGACGGCCAGCCGCGTACCGCCCCCTCCCGGCTCCTCGGCGCCGCGCCGACGGACCGTCCGTCCGGTGGACGTGCCGGTGACGGCCTGCGTCATCGGAAGCTCTTGGGGTGCAGCCCGCGGGCCAGGTCCTCGACCGCGTAGGCCGAGCGGATGCCGACCAGGGTGGCGGTCAGCGGCAGGACGACGAACCGCTTGTTCCTGACGGCGGGTACGTCGGCGAGCGCGGGCTGGGAGAGCAGGTACTTCTTCTTCTCCTCGACGCTTCCGGCGCCGGCGTAGTCGTAGATGGCGATGACTTCGGGCCCGCGCTCGACGACCTGCTCCCAGGAGACGTCACCGAAGACGTCGTCGAGGTCGGCGAAGACGTTCTCGCCCCCGGCCAGCCGGATCAGCTCGGTGCCGAGGCTCTTGCCGCCCGCGGTGAAGGCGCTCTTGTCGCCGCTGTCGTAGACGAAGACGGGCACCCGGGGTTCGCCCCGGACGCCGGTGGCGGCCTTGCCGACGCGGCCCTCCAGGTCCGCGACCAGCGCGTCGGCCCGGTCCGGGACGCCGAAGATCCTGCCGATGGTGCGGATCTCGTCGTACGTGTCCTTCATCGTCACCTGCTTCTCGCCGCAGTACTCGCGGTTGAGGTAGGTGTCGATGCCCGCGTCGGTGAACGCCTCGCGGGAGCGGCCCTCGTTCTCGGCGAAGGCGCTGCCGTAGCCGCCGTAGACGAAGTCGGGTTCGGCGTCCAGGACCTTCTCGAACGACGGTTCCCTTCCCGCCAGTTCGGGAATCGCCTCGTAGTCCTCCTTCAGCTCCGGCAGCACGGCGGAGTCGGGGAAGGCCGTGCCGACCATGCGGTCCTTCAGACCGAGCGCGAGCATGAGCTCCGCCGGGTGCTGGTGGATGGTGACCACCCGCGACGGCGGCCTGTCGTACGTCGTCCGCACGCCGCAGTTGTCGACGGTGACCGGGAAGCCCGCGGGCACGGCGGCGGTGGCCTTGGCGTCGCCGCCGCCCTCGTCGGACGCACCGCAGCCGGTGGTGAGCAGCACCGACGACAGTGCCACGGCAGCGGCCGTGGCACGAAGGAACCCGCGCGTGCGGGCAGGGGTGAACAGCTGGGACACGTGAAGCCTCCTGGAGTCCGCGCTCCTCGGATCGGGCCCGCGACGGACCAGTGTCCTGACTCCCGGATCGACGTTCCCCCCGCCTTCCCGCGCGGTGCGCAGTGGCGTGTCGGAGGGGCGCTCCCCGGTCACAGTGGCGGGACCGTGCCGGATTCGCACCGGCTTCCTGTCTCCCGTCGCGGCGATGACCAGGTGATCCTACGTTTCGCCGAGCCGACGGCGAAAGGGCGTGCGGTTCCCGGCCGCACGCCCCGCTCCTGCCTCACCCTTCGCGGACGGCCCGCAGGACGAGCCGTTCGGCGTCCTCGTCGTAGGGGCGGCCGTCGAACCCGCCGAAGACCTCCACGCGGCCGAAGCCGGCCTCCTCGGCCATCCGCCGCAACTCCACGGCGCTGTACACGAACCACGTCAAGGTGGCCCGCGTCACCCGGTCGCCCCGGACCAGCACCCACTCGCTGCGCAGCCGCGCCCACTCGTTCAGCACGGTGTCGGTCTGCACCATCAGGTCGTCGCCCCGCCGCACCACCTTGGGCGGAGTGACCCTGCGGGCCAGGAGTTCCTTCCCGGCGAGGTCGAGGACGAGCGTGCCGCCGGGCGCCAGGCAGGTGTACATGGTGCGCAGCACGCGCGCGTTGTCGGCGGGGTCCTCGAAGTACCCGAAGGAGGTGAACATGTTGAGGACGACGTCGAAGCCGCCCGGCGCCTCGTAGTCGCGTGCGTCGGCCCGCACGTACGTCACGTCGGCACCGGCGTCGGCCGACCGCTTGCGTGCCCGGTCCAGCATGGCCGGGCTCAGGTCGACTCCCGTCACGCGGTGCCCCCGGCGGGCGAGGGGCACGGTGAAGACGCCCGGCCCGCAGCACAGGTCCAGCACGCGTGCTCCGTCGGGGAGAGCGAGCAGGGGAGAGGTGTCGAGCAGTTCCTCGGCCTGCTCGTAGCGCTGCTCGGAGAAGAGGAAGTCGTGGAACTCGGTCCAGAAGTCATCGTCCTGGAATCCGCCCGTCCGTGTCATCGCGCGTCAGTGCTCCTTCGTGGTCGCCGTCGGGGACAGGGGGCCGCGCCGGGCGTCGGCGCAGCGTGAGCAGCAGAGGGGGGAGCAGCAGGCACTGGGCGGCCGCCAGCAGCCAGAACCAGCCGGTGTGCCCGGTCCGTTCGCCGAGGCCGTACAGCTGCCCGCCCAGCGCGCCGCTCGCGCAGGCGCCCAGGCCCGCGGCCAGCCGCTGCTGCCCGAAGACGACGGCGTCGGAGCGGGGGCTGCGGCGCAGCGCCTCCAGGTCGTTCTTGAGGAACAGCACGATGTCGCCGAGAGTGATCAACGCGCCGCCCGCCAGCAGGGCCGCCCGGGTACCCGCCGCCAGCACGGCCAGGCCCGCCGCCAAACCGGTGAAACCGACCGCGAGGGCGAGGGCGTACGGCATGCGCCGGATCAGACCCGACGCGAGCGGCTGCACGACGATGACCAGAGCGAAACAGAGCAGCAGCACCACGCTGTAGAACGCGCCGGAGGCGCGCTCGACGGCGTACACCGCCAGGAAGTGCTGGAAGTGGAAGTAGAGGTAGAAGGCCAGCGCGTTGGCGGCGAACGGCAGTGGTGCGAGGCCCGCCAGGAGACCCTTGGCGGCCTTTTCGCCCGGCCCGGTGGTCTGTTCCGCGTCCGTTCCGGGCAGCCGCGCGTGTCCCACGGTGACCGCGAGGAACAGCGCCGTGACGGCCGCGAAGAGCCAGCCGGGCGAGGACAGGACGAACGGCCCGGCGATGAGCGGGCCGACGGCCATCCCGGCGTTGAGTGCCGCGTTGCCCGCCGAGAGGAAGGCCGGGCGGCGCTCGTCGTCGACGCCGTGCACCAGGTAGGCCTTGTTGGCGGGCAGGTACAGCGCGGCACCGCAGCACGTCAGGACCAGCGCCCAGACCGCCAGCGGCGGCCAGCGCAGGGCCAGCAGGAACCCGGCGAAACCGGCGGTGCGTACGACGAGGGCCCACAGCATCGTGCGGCGCAGCCCGATCCGGTCCGCGAGGGCGCCGCCGACGATGCCGCCGGAGAACTGCACGAGCGAGGCCGCCGCCAGGACGACGCCGACCGCGCCGAGCCCCATCCCGAGCCGTTCGTGCAGGAAAACCGACATGAACGGCAGGACCATGAAGCTGCCGAGCGGAATGAGGAACGAGCTGAGCAGGAGGAACCGCAGGGGGCCGCTCAGCGGGAACAGCGAGGCCCGCCGTCCCGTTCCCCGGGTGGTGCGCTCACCCACCGGGCGCCGCCCGACCGGCCTCGGGGAAGGGGTCGGTGAGCACCCGCAGGGCGCCCGCGGCGGCCACCGCGCGGTGGGTGGCGAGTTCGGCGGTCTCGGCCTCGGCGTAGACGATGCCCGCGTAGCCACGGCTGTCGCCCAGGTGCTCGATGGGGTCGCCGACCCGCTTGACCGGGTACCAGGCGGGTGTTCCCGGCATGTCGGCGAGCCGGTCGAGTCCGGCGACGCCCGTGAAGACGCCGGGTGCGGCCGGATAGCCGAGGACGAAGGCGACGGCCGGACCGCCGGGCAGGGACGCGTCCATGAGACGCGGGCGGCGGCCCAGCGCGGCCTCGACCATCGCCTCGTACACGTTGACGCCGAGTGCCCGGCACAGGCCCTCCCCGACCAGCGCGCCTCCGATGCGGGGGTTGACCTCCACCACCTCCGGGCCGTCGGTGGTCAGCACGAACTCCACGTGGGCGAACCGGTCGGTGTAGCCGATGGCGGCGAGCACCCGGTCGAGCCAGCCCTCCAGCGATGTCCGCAGCGGTCCCGGGAAGGCGACGGGGAAGGCGGTGATCTCCTCCCTGAAGCGCGGCTCCGGTGACATCAGCCGACTGGAGACGCCCAGCAGCCGGGTGCTGCCGTCCCAGGTGAGCGTCTCGGCGCTGTACACCGGTCCGCTGAAGTACGGCTCGGCGAACAACCGCCCCTTCAGCTCCCGACCGGACGCCTGCGCCAACGCCGCGTCCAGCTCGCCCTCGTCACGGACCAGCCACACGTTCTGGCTCCCGGTGCCCGCGGTGTCCTTGAGGACGAGCGGCAGTCCGACCTCCTTGAGCAGCGGTCCGCGGGCCTCGCGGTCCGCCTCGGTGCTCTCGAAGGCCCTCGCACGGGTGAGACCCGCGCCGTACAGCCGGTCGCGTACGGCGGCCTTGTCCCGGGTCAACCGCAGGACGGCCGGCTCGAGACCCGGCAGGCCGAGGCGTTCGGCGAGGGCGGCGCCGGCCAGGGTCCACGTGTCGGTGGAACTGATCAGGCCGCGCAGCCCCGGATCGCGCCCGAGCAGACCGGCCACCCCGTCCACGTCGAAGGTGTCGGTCACGACGACGTCGAGGGCGCCGGCGGGCAGCCGGTCCAGTTCGTGGGCGTAGTAGGCGGGGTCCCGGGTGAGGAGCAGCAGCCGCTCGCCGAGCAGGTCGGCGGCGCGGACCAGGTGGCCGAGGCCGAAGGTCAGCGACTCCAGGCAGGCCACGGTCATACGGCGCTCTCCGTCCGGCCGGCGGGGCAGGGGGTGCGCTGCCACGCCATCCTCGACCAGGGCATGGTCATCTCCTGCGGCGCACGGACCTCGACGGGCTTCAGCGCGGCCGGGTCCAGGGCCTCGGCGTGCCGGGTGAACACGCGCTCCACGTAGCGGTGTCCGGTGTCGGCCCCGATCACCAGGTGCACGCGGTCGGGGTGGCGGCGGGCCTCGTACGTCGCCGTCAGGTAGCCGGCCCCGGTGGACAGCCCGGCGAACACCGCGTGCTCGCGCAGCAGGGCGACGGCGCCCGACATGGCGTGGGTGAAGTCCAGCCAGTGCACGGTGTCGTAGAGGTGGTGGCGGACGTTGTCGAAGACGATCGACGAACCGATGCCGGCGATGATCGCCTCGGGGTCGTGATGGTCCTGGCTGCCGAAGGTGACGCTGCCGAAGGGCTGGACGCCGACCAGGCGCACGGAAGGGTCCGCGGCGCGCAGGCGTTCCACGATGCCGCCGGTCGAGGCTCCGGAGCCCACCCCGCCGACGACGGTCAGCGGCGCGCCCGGGAAGTCCGCCGCGATCCGGTCGGCGACCTCCTGGTAGCCGAGGTAGTGGACGTCGTCGTGGTACTGGCGCATCCAGTGGTGTCCGGGCCGCTCGGCGAGTATCTCCCGCACCCGTCGCACCCGCAGTTCCTGGTCGAGCTTGAGGTTCCGCGACGGTCTGACCTGCTCCACGGTGCTGCCCAGTATCTCCAGCTGGGCGAGGGTGGTGGCGTCGACGGTGGTGGACGCGACGATGTGGCACCGCATGCCGTACCGGTGGCAGGCCAGGGCGAGGGCGTAGGCGTAGATGCCGCTGGAGCTGTCGACCAGGGTCTGGCCCGGACGGACGGTGCCCCGCTCCAGCAGGTGGCGGACGGCGGCCAGGGCCGAGTAGATCTTCATCGACTCGAACCGCAGCAGGACCAGGCCGTCGGTGAGCCGGACGAGGTCGGGGACTTTCAGGGCGTCGGCGATGTGGGGGTGGATCACCCGTAGCCTCCTTGGGCGAAGGTGCACTGGTGGCCGAGCGAGCGGAAGAACGCGGACAGTTCGGACTTGACCTCGGCGCGGGGGCGCGAGGTGAAGAGATAGCCGGCCAGGCAGCCGGTGTGGGCGACGAAGACGCCGTCGGCGCCGAACCGCTCACGCTGGGCCCGCAGGCTGGGGAAGGTCGCCTTGGGCAGCACCTCCTGGGACAGCGCGGCGCTGACCGTGGCGGCCCGGGCGACGGCGGCCGGGTCGCCCGAGTCGAAGCCCTTCACCAGATCGGTGAGGCACCGCTGGTACTCGTCGCCGCGGCGCCGGTAGTGGTCCAGCAGGAGGGGAGTGACGGCGGCGGTGTCCACGGTGCCGGGTTCCGTGACGAAGGCGGTGTGGAACCCGATGTCCGGGCCGAGTCGCCGCACCACCCGGTGCCGGCCGCTGAGATACAGGGCGAACTCGTCGAGGAAGACACTGTCGGCGCGCTCGATGTCCGCCAGGACGCCGAGGACCACGTCCGCGTCGTACGGCAGGGAGAAGACGCGGAACAGACAGCGCAGGGTCGCCACGATGTCCGCCGTCGAACTGGCCATCCCCACGCCCACCGGCAGTTCGGAGTGGGTGTGCCAGTCGCCCGGGGGCAGGGAGAGGCCGTAGTGGTCCAGGAAGAGCCGGGCCGCCGTCGCCGACTTCTCCCCCAGCGCCGACGGTCGCGGTGCCCCGGTCGCCGTCCGCGGGGTGAAGTACACCCAGGAGTGACGGTCCACCGGAAAGGACACCACGGCGATCTCGGGATCGGAGCCCGCTCGCAACGGGCCCTGGTACAGCTCGCCCAGAGTGCCGTGGCAGACACCGGACACCGTGCCGTCGGACACGTCCGGTTCTTGCGGAGCGCCCGCGCCGGGGCCGGGGAGGGTGCGCCCCGGTCCGTCGGACGGCGTGTCGGCCCGGGGCCGGTACGGCCGCCGCGAACCGGCTGGATCCCGCACACCGTCCTCCTCCGTACCGGGCCTTGAACACCGACAGGGAGGGAGGCGCGGCCACACGCACGACGTACGACCGCCCATACCGCCGACCCAGTCCACGAGGTCACGTGCACAGCCCGCGCGGGACGCGGGCGCAGTGGCAGGTCTTCGGACTCGCGGGCACGTCCGCCGGGAGGGCGGACACCTACCGGCCGTCTCTTCCCCGGCCCTGACACGGGCCCAGTGACATCGACGGCTCTCGTTCCCACTCACCGCTGCGGGACAGCCCCGGACTCGCACCGGGTTCCCTCTTGCGTCACGCTTCGGGCGTCCGGGCGGACGGGAGGCGCGAACCGACTGCGTGCATCAGCGTAGAGGGGCTCTTGACCCCTGCGAAAGTAGGGCTCCGGCGGTTGTCTTGAAAGTGGAGGGGAGGCAGAAACAGGTGGGTCTCCGGGTGTCGTTGTCGTGACGGCTCTGGCCGGATAGCACCTCTGAGGTTCCTCGCCCCATCAGCCAGACTTGTTGCCTCACGACACACGCACACCGTTGCCGCGGTGGCCCGTGCCCGGGAGGCCCCTGATGACGTCAGACACCAGGCCGGACGAGGACGGGGCGGTAGGGACCCCGCCCGGACTGCCGCGCCCTCCCGGTGACCGCGTCGCTCTGCGCGCCGATCTTCGCTCCGCCCTGCCGGACGCCACCGCGGCGGTGGTGGTGACGGCGCTCGTCTTCGCGTTGCTGTGGGCGCGCATGGAGTCGGGTGCTTCGGACACCGTCGCGGTGATGCCGTTCATGGACGATGCCCGTACCTACTGGATGTACCTGCTCAGCCAGGCTTTCGGCTGGTCGGGACTGCTGTGGGCCTGGTGCACGGTGATCTTCGGCCTGTTGCTGTCGGGGCCGCGCCCCGCCCGGCTGCCGGTCTCCCGGCAGGTGCTGGAGCGCTGGCACCGCACCACGAGCCTGACCACGATGGCGCTGATGTTCGCGCACGCGCTGATGTTCGCCGCGGAACTCGTGCGCTACGAGACGGCACTGGACTGGGCCGAGCGGCTGTGGGTGGGCTTCGCCGACAGCTTCGTCCCCCTCTGGTACGACTCCGGCACCGGCCGGATCGCCATCCCGATCGGACAGGGCGCCCTGTACCTGGCGGTCCCGCTCGGGCTGCTGTTCTACGTCCGGCACCGCTTCGGAGCGAGGACCTGGCGACGCCTGCACCGCTTCGTGATCGTCGTCTACGTGCTGAGCGTGTGGCACACGCTGCTGTACGGCACCAACGTCTGGTACGGGGAGTGGCCGCGCACCGTGCTGTGGCTGCTGCAACTTCCCATCGCCGCACTGCTGTTGCTGCGGCTGCTGAGACCTGCCCGGCGGGCGGAGCGGTTGGGTCCCGCGGGCGAGGGCGCGACCCGGCCGGGGTGGTGGGTGCGGGCGGCGGGACGGGTCGTCGCCGGAGCCGTCGTCATCGGGCTGGTCATCGTGGTGGTGTCGGGCCGTGACGGCGGACGGGCCCGTCCGGACGATCCGCCCGCGACGGCCCCGCACACCCAGGAAACGGACTGACGGCCGGCACCGGGCGGGCGGCACGGCGTTCCGGGATGGCAGGATGGCCGGCGACAAAGGCGACGGCGGAACGAGGAAGCCGGTGTGAATCCGGCGCGGTCCCGCCACTGTGATCGGCGAGCGACTCCCGACAGGCCACCGCCCAGCGACGGGTGGGAAGGCCGGGACGAGCATCGACCCGAGAGCCAGGAGACTCACGCGGTCGCCTCCTCGACGGACCACCGGGGCGGATCTCCCCGGAGAGAGGGACGGCACCGCATGCCCGCAACGCCGGCCGGACGAACGACGGACGACGCGAGGACCGCCACGGCCACCGGCCGCGTGCCGTGCCGCGTCGTCGTGTGCCGCGACTGCTGCTGCGGCACCCCCAAAGTGCCCGGCGTGGACCACGCGGCCCAGACCGAGCGCCTGCGCGCCGCGGTACCGGTACGCGTCTCCGACTGCCTCGACGTCTGCGCACAGGCCAACGTCATCGTCGTACAGCCCTCCGCGGAGGGCCGGGCCGCCGGAGCCCGGCCCGTCTGGCTGGGACTGGTCAACGACCCGGACGCGACCGAGGACATCGCCGCCTGGGCACGCGCCGGCGGACCGGGCGTCGCGCCCCGGCCGGACATCCTCGACCTGTACGCCATCACACCACCGCGCCGGAGCCCGGCCTCCTGACCGTCACAGGGAGCGTACGAACACGGAGCCGGAGAAAGGGACAGCAACGTGCACGCAGCCCGCGCCTCGACGGCGTCCGTCACCGCCGCCCTGCACGACGTGGCGGGCCTCGGCGGCTTCTTCGCACTGCGGGTCGGCGGAGAGGACGACGGCTGGCATCCGGTCGCCCGCTGCTACGCCGCGGGTTTCACCGACCTCGCCGCGGCCGTCGCACGCCGTCACCGCACCCGGGAGCCGCGCGTCGACGTGTCCATCGCCCAACTCGGCCACGCCGCCCGCCTCTGGTCACCGGTGCTGGCCTGTGCCGTCCTGCACGGCATCGTCCTCGACCTGGAGGGCCTGCAGCGGGCCGACGACGGACCGGCCCTGCGGGTGCCCCGCCCGGCCGGCCGGTACGTCGACCGGGACGAGGGCGATCCCGTCCGCGCCCTGTACGAGCAGGTGACGGGTCATCTGTCGGCACTGGCCCACGGCCTGCGCGTCAAGGTCGCCCCGCGTCTGCTGGACGGCAACTCCGCGTCGGCGCTCGCGGGGGCCGCCCAGGCCCTGCTCGCGCTCCGTCCCGCCGTCCGCGGACCGCTCACCGACCTGACGACCGCGCTGCTGGACACCGGACGCCTGGCGGGCACCGGAGTGCTGACCGGCCCCGACCTCGCGTTCCGCCGCAGGAGCTGCTGCCTCTACTACCGGGCGCCGGCCGGTTCGAAGTGCGGCGACTGCGGGCTGGCGTGAGGCGGGCGCCAGCCTCACCTCCCGGCGGTGGAAGGCCAGGGCTCGCGCGGTCGGACAGCCCCGGCCCGCCCTCCTCCGGTGCCCGGTGGGCCGAGCACCCGCGGGACCTCGACGAGGTCGCCGGTAGGGTGAAGGAGACGGGGGACGTCCGTACTGCGGTGATCATGGCCGGACGGGCCCCGGGAGCCGAGCAGTTCGGCGACAGCCACCTGTGCTCGCCCGAGCGGGAGCGTCATGTCTGCTGACCACTGCGCGTCCGCCGAGGAGGTCATCCCGATCCTCCGGGTGGGCGACGCCGCGGTGTCCGTGCGGTGGTACGCGAGACTGGGCTTCGTCCAGCAGTGGGAGCACCGGTTCGAACCGGGCTTCCCGGTGTTCACGGAGGTCGCCCGCGGTCGCCTCCGGCTGTACCTGTCGGAGCACGAGGGGGACGCGCGGCCGGACACCCTGGTGTACGTGCGGGTCGCCGATCTGGACGCGGTCGCCCGGGAGTTCGGCGTCCGCCCCGACGAGGCGCCGTGGGGGCGGGAGCTGGAACTCCGTGACCCGGACGGCAACCGCCTGCGCGTGAGCGCGGTCGGCGCATAGGCGGGGCCCCGCGGTCACGCGACCGCGCTGCGGCCCACCACCGTGCCCGCACGGTCGATGCAGATCACGTCCACCCTCACCGGCGCCCCGCGCAGCACCGCGAGGGCCTCGTCGCGGGCCGCCGTCGCGACCAGGTCGCCCAGGGGCACCCCGGCGGCCTGGCAGAGCTGGAGGGCGGCGAGGCCGGTGTTGGCCCCGATCACCGCGTGGGCCAGGGCCTCGTCCGCGCCGCCGTGCCGGGCCAGTTCGGCGAGGAGGCCCCGGTCGACCTGGGAGCGGGCGGAGTGCAGATCCAGGTGGCCGGCGGCGAGCTTGGACAGTTTGGCGAAGCCGCCGCAGACGGTGAGCCGGTCCACCGGGTGCCGTCGTACGTACTTCAGCACGGCGCCCGCGAAGTCGCCCATGTCCAGCAGGGCGTCCTCGGGCAGCCCGTACTCGGCGACCACCGTCTTCTCCGAGGTGGACCCCGTGCATCCGGCGACGTGCGTGCGTCCGGCCGCCCGTGCCACGTCCACCCCGCGCCGGATCGAGTCGATCCACGCAGAGCAGGAGTACGGGACGACGATACCGGTGGTGCCGAGGACGGACAGGCCGCCGAGGATGCCCAGCCTGGGGTTCCAGGTGGAACGGGCGATCTCCTCACCGTGGTCGACGGAGAGGGTGATCTCGACGTCGCCGGCCCCGCCGTACCGCTCGGCGACGAGGGCGACGTGGTCCCGCATCATCCGCCGGGGGACCGGGTTGACGGCCGGTTCGCCGACGGGCAGGGGCAGCCCGGGCCGGGTGACGGTGCCGACGCCGGGCCCGGCCCGGAAGACGACGCCGGAGCCCGCGGGCAACCGCCGTACCGTCGCCCGGACCAGCGCGCCGTGGGTGACGTCGGGGTCGTCACCGGCGTCCTTCACGATCCCCGCCGTCGCGTACGCCTCCGTCAGCTCCTCGGCCGCCAGCGCGAACGACGGGGTCTGCCCCTTGGGCAGGGTGATCGTCACGGGGTCGGGGAAGTCGCCGGTGAGCAGCGCCGTGTACGCGGCCGTCGTCGCCGCCGTGGCGCAGGCACCGGTGGTCCAGCCGGGGCGCAGCCCCGTGTGCTTCAGTTGGGCGCTGCGACCGCCCTCGGCCTCGCCTCTCATGCCTCACTTCCAGGAAGGGACTCGGATGAAGGACCTGTCGTGCACGTGCTGATCCTCGGTGGTACCACGGAGGCCCGGCGCCTCGCCGAACGGCTGGCGGCCGAACCGCTGCCGGGGCTGCGGGTCACCAACTCCCTGGCGGGACGGGTGTCCGCGCCCCGGACGCCGCCCGGCGAGGTCCGCGTCGGCGGCTTCGGCGGTGCCGAGGGGCTCGCCGACTGGCTGCGTGAGCACCGGGTCGATCTGCTCATCGACGCCACTCATCCCTTCGCCGACACGATCAGCTTCCACGCGGCGCGGGCCGCCGCCACCGCACATGTTCCCCTGCTCGCGCTGCGCCGCCCGGGCTGGCAACCGGCCGAGGGCGACGTCTGGCACGAGACCGGCTCCCTGGCAGGGGCCGCCGCGCTGCTGCCCTCCCTGGGCCGGCGGGTCTTCCTGACCACCGGACGGACGGGCCTGTCCGCCTTCGCGGACCTGGCCGACCTCTGGTTCCTGGTCCGGACCGTCGACCCGCCCGAGCCGCCGCGGCCGCCGCGCATGGAGGTCCTGCTGGACCGCGGCCCGTTCACCCCCGAAGGAGAGCGCGAGCTGCTGCGCCGGCACCGGATCGACGTCCTGGTCACCAAGGACAGCGGGGGAGCGGCCACCGCGCCGAAGCTGGCGGCCGCCCGAGAGGCCGGTGTGCCCGTGGTCGTGGTACGCAGACCTCCGGTGCCCCGAGGGGTGCCGGTGGTCACCGAGCCCGAGCAGGCGGTGCGCCGGGTGCGCGAGGCCCACGCACGCCGCCCGCCCCCGGAGCGGCACGGCCCTGACGTCTGCGGGTAGCGGCGAGGCGTCCGGACGGCCTCTTCGGGGAGCAGCGCGCGAGCCCGGCCACCTCGACGGCGAGCACGGTCGTCAGGGACGGATCGCCGGCACCGAGCCAGACGCAGCACAGCTCGCCGCTCACTCCTCCTCGCTCGCGATCGCGTTGACCGCGGCGGCGGCGATGGCGCTGCCCCCGCGACGGCCCCTGACGATCAGGTGCTCCAGGCCGGAGGGATGGGCGGCCAGGGCGTCCTTCGACTCGGCCGCACCGACGAAGCCGACCGGTACACCGATGACGGCGGCCGGCCGGGGCGCCCCCTCCTCGATCATCTCCAGCAGCCGGAAGAGCGCGGTGGGCGCGTTGCCGATGGCGACCACGGCCCCCTCCAGCCGGTCGCGCCACAACTCCAGCGCGGCGGCGCTCCGCGTGGTGCCGAGCCTCGCCGCCAGGTCGGGGACGGCCGGGTCGGACAGGGTGCACAGCACCTCGTTGTCCGCGGGCAGCCGCCTGCGCGTGACGCCGCTGGCCACCATCTGGACGTCGCAGAGGACGGGCGCACCGGCGCGCAGGGCCTCCCGGGCGCGCGCCACCACCGCGGGGGTGTAGGAGAGGTCACGCACGAGGTCGACCATGCCGCAGGCGTGGATCATCCGGACCGCCACCTGGCTGACGCCCGCGGGCAACGCCGCGAGGTCCGTCTCCGCACGGATGGTCGCGAAGGACTGGCGGTAGATGGCCGCGCCGTCCTTCTCGTAGTCGTAGGGGGTCACGATGCTGATCTCGCTGCTCTCGGTCGTCGTCGTACGGGTCATGAGGTGATCGCCGCCAGGACGGTGGCGAGGTGGTGGCCGCTTGGCCGGGTGGCGGTCTCCTCCGCGAGGGCGCGCGCCCGCCGGACGGTGGGGGCACCGCCGGGCACGCGGACCCGGGCCGGGGCGCCGTCGTCGGCCGCGTGCGGCCGCGGCGTCCCCGGGCAGGCGTCGTCGGGGTCCCGTGGAGCCCTCGTGGCCTGGGGTGATGAAGGCGCGGCAGGTGTGGACACGGCGGCGAGCATACCGACCGTCACACCGGGTGTATGCGCTGCCCTCTCGCTCTGACCCTTACCGTGCCGCCCGAGGCACTCCTGTCCTGCTGCATGTCCAGGCAGGGGGAGGGGTGCCGAGCGTGGGCAGTCGCATGGCCTCGGCCTGCTCACGCACCTCGCCGGTCAGCCGGATCGTGCGTGCGGGCCGGTCCGTCGAGGTGAGGAGGGCGGCGGCGTCCGAGAGGCGTGCGGCGACCAGCGCCCGGCATCCGGGAGCCCCGGGCCTCCGCCGAACGCGGACCCGAGCCGGCGCGTCCCGCGGGCGGCCCGGGCCGCGTGTGGAGACCGCGGCGTCAGAGCGAAGTGATCTCCAGGAGCACCGTGCTGTAAATGCTGGAGACCGTGCCCAGGCCCAACGTGCATTGCAGGACCTGGGTCGCGGGGCCGGTCTGGTTCAGCACCACGGCGTCGCCCTGGAACAGCCCGGACGTGACGGTGCCGGTGATGATCACCTGCAGCAGCGCGCCCACCACGGTGGTGTTGAAGTTCGCGGTTACGGTGCTGGTCTCTCCGGTGTTCCAGGTGATGATCAGCGTCATGCTTCCGCCGGCCAGGAGGTCGAGGCAGGTGCGTTGCCGCGGCGGGTTGACGACGACGGACGACCCGGATGTGACGTCCGGCCGCGACAACGATACGCAGGGCCCCAGCTGGTAGGAGACCGTGGACTGGGAGGTCTGCGGCGTGTTGCTCAGCGGCGGGTTGTAACTGGAGACCGCGCTGCTGGGAGGAGTGCAGGTGACGTCCAGGAGACCGCCGGCCTGCCGGGCGGAGGCGTGTACCGGCGACGCCGCCAGCAAGGTGCCGAACAGCAGGCAGAGCGCCGTCAGCACCGTCGCCGTCCGGGGCAGGCTCCGTACACGTAAGGGATGAGACATGGTGGTTCCTCTCCGGGCGGGTGAAGGTGAAGGTCATGGAGGGGTGCGGCGCGGCGGTGGAGCACGTCGGGCAGTGGGCGGGACACGATGCCGCGCGGGACTTCTCCGGTCAGGTTGCTGCCGCACGGTCCGGCGGACAAGGGTGTGTGAGCGCGTGGACGGGGCGAAGGAGACGACCACCGTGTGAACCCCGCGCGCCCGACGGACGACGAGGCCCTCGGAGTGCCGCCCGGCGACCTCGGGGGGCCTACCGGCCCGCCCGCCCTCAGCGGCCCGGCGGTGCCGGCCCTGACATCGGCCGCGCAGGAGCGGGAGACCTTCCCGAACCGGTCGGTGTTCGTCCTCGGACACGGCGCCGGCTCCGCTTCAAGCCCTGGGCCGCGACCCCGTGGACCGCCGGGGCGAGGTCATCGCCTCCACCGACATGGGGAACGTCTCCCACGCCCTGCCCGCACTGCATCCGACCAGTGGAGGCACGGACGTCGGCAGCTGCGCGCCGCATGTGCACATGACCGTCGAGAGGAACCGACCCCTGCGGAAGGCTTGCCGGATGCGACTTCCTTGAGCACCACGTTGCCCACCAACCGAAGCGGCGCCGCGTCAACGGCCGTCTCAAGGACTGCGAAGGCAAACCTGTCGCCTGCTGCCCATCCTGCTCCTGATCCCGCACCCATCTGAGTCCATCGTCATCGCTCTCCATTCGAGAGCTCGTCCAACGCCGCAGCTCGGCGTCCCGGTACACCTCAACCAGCGCGGCAACGTCTTCCGCGCACCAGGGGCGAAGGACAAGAGCGGGAGCCGTCGGCGTCGCGGCAGCCCTGAGTACGACGGAAGGGCTCACTGCCGGGTCACGCGCAGCGGAGTCTTGCCCCGCCCTTGGCGATGGCTGGTCCATGCCGCCCCGCAGCCGCCCCGTCATCCCTGTGTCCGAGCCCGCAGAGCATCGACGGTCCAGTCGAGCACCGGTCGCAAACTCTCCGGACCGGGCCAGCCGTTGATCACCGCGAGCAGCGAGCCGTACCGCTCTCTGCGAGGGTCGTTCATGCGTCCCAGCCGGGCCAGGAGCTGCCGGCGCGACTCGGCATCGTCGCGGTGGCCGAGGAGATGCGCGCAGCGGTTCATGAGCGCCGCGACGGTCGGATCGGCCTGGGGCGAGGCTGGTTCGACACCCGCTGCCACGACCGGCGTGACCTGGTCACGGACGATCGCAGCCAAGTCGCGGTGCAGAGCGGGTGGACTGCCCTGGTCGAGCCCGGCCGTCTGCTCCCGGACCAGGTGCCGTACGAGGGCGCGAAAGTCCGGGTCCTGCGTCAGCTCGGCCAGTTCCACCCACGCCTGGATCTGCTCCGTGTCGGGGTTGTCCGGCAGTTCCGGAGTCATCGAGCGCATGACTCCCGTGAACACGGAGCCGCTGCCCACACCGCCGAAGGCTGCGTCGAGGAAGTCGTCGACCAGCTGCCGGCGTTCGGCTTCGGAGAGCTTCGCCAGTTCGTGCATCAGATGGGTCTCCTCAAGGGTGGCCTCGCGTTCCGCCACGGCGGTCAGCACCGCACGGCGCATCCGCAGGATGCGGATCTGCACGTCCAACGCGTCGGCATGTACCGCGGCGACCTCCGACAGCGCGCGTCCCCGGTCCATGACCTGCCGGACGGCTGCAAGGTCCAGCCCGAGGTCGCGCAGGGTCCGCACCAGATTCAGGCGGGCGACGGCGTCGTCGTCGTAGAGGCGGTAGCCGGCCGGGCTGCGGTCGGCGGGCGGAACGAGTCCGCAGTCGGAGTAGAACCGGATGGTCTTCACCGTGGTACCAGTCCGCCGGGCCAGCTCGCCGATCGAGTAGAGCGTGTGGCCGTTCATGTCCCCACCTTCCGGTCTCCCCCTGCTGGAGACTCAAGCTCGTGAACTCGCGACAGTCGGATCCTCACAAACGGCCAGCGGCTCGCGTCCGAGTGCGTCAGCCGGGTCGAGGCCGTGGACAGCGACTTCGACGACTCGGGTGAACAGGAACTCCGACAAGAACATGGCGTCACCATGACGCGCCCAGACGGTACGACTGGCCGGCTGAACCCGGCACCGTCGGTCGACTCACCGCCAGGTCGCGGGGAAGTCCTCGGCGCAGGTGACCCCGTCAGCCGGCTCCGGCGCCCGGTTCTGAGCGGACTGCAGGGCAGGGGAGATCGTCTTGCGGCAGTTGGTGATCACCGCTATTGGAGATCACCGCTCTTCGGTGCGGGGGCGCGGCTTCGGCCGCATGTCTGCGCCGTAGGTGGTGTGGTAGTCCGGGACAACGATCCGGCTCCCCGGGGACTCCTGGCGGACCAGCGCGACGAAGGCGTCCAGGTCCATCGCCGGGTCACGGCGCGGTGGTTGGCTCAGGGGCGTCTCGAAGTTGTCCCAGTGGACGGGTACGACGACGCCGGGCTGCCCGAGTGCTCGCAGCAGCCGGGACGCATAGCGGGACGTCGACTTGCTGGACGGCACCGCGATCATTGCGAGATCGGGGCCGAGTCCTTGGACCGCTCGCTCGGAGAAGTCGCTGGCACCCATCAGGAAGGCCGAGGGCGCGCCACTGCCGGCCGTCACCTGGAAGGCGAGCGTGTCGCCCTCCGGCAGGTCGGAGATGGTACGGGGAACTGTCGGCGGTGGCGCGTGCAGGGTTCCCGGAGCGAAGTAGGTGTGCCGCTTGTTGCGGCTGTGCAGGCTCGACACCACCTGGACCGTGATTCCGTCGAAGTCCAGCACCTCGCCACCCTTGACCACCGAGATCTGCCCGGGGTCGACGCCGAACGCGACCAGCAGGTGGAACGTCGTCTCCGTGCCGACGACCTGGGCACCGGTGGCCTTCGCGATGTACGGCACGTCGGCGATGTGGTCCCAGTGGGAGTGGCTGACCAGGACGATCTCGGGGCGGCCGACGTGCTTCCGCACCCGTTGAGGGTCGGAACTCAGCTTCGTACCCGGCTCGAAGCCTCCGTCGAACAGGCCCGTCTTGAACCGGGTGAGGTACGGGTCGAAGAGCACGGTCCGCCCCTCGACGTCGATGCGCCAGCCGGACGTGCCCAGCCAGCGGAAGGAAGTCGAACCAGTCCGCGAGGTTGTGCGGGTCGTGGCGGTGGCGGTGGCGTGGGCGGGGGAGGCGATAAGCGGGGCGGCCGCGCCGAACGCGGCGCCGCGCAGCACCGTGCGCCGGCCGAAACCCTGGAGGCGCCGCTTCGGGCGGGGTGCGTCTGTGTCGTCGCTCATGCGGTCAGGAGATCAGGAGACATCCGCCACAGTCCAAGATCGATTCTCCCGCGGTCTCATATGCATTCCTGTATGGGGCCAGGTCATCGATGGTGGCGGCGGAGAAAGTCGACAGCGATCCGAGCCGCTGTGCCGATCGCCGCGTCGACGGCCGTACGCGATGCGGCGAGTTCCCTCGTGCGGGCGAAGACGGAGACCGCGTAGCGGCCGCCGTCGGGATACCGGACGACCCCCGCCTCCATGTGCAGGCCGGGAAGGGTGCCGGTCTTCGCCGCGACCGTCGCCTCGTCCGGGAATCCCGACACCAGCCGGTGCCGGAACACCTGGCGGGACATCAGCTCTCGTACCTGCGCGCAGGCTTGCGGTGGGCCCGCCTCGTCACGCCAGATGAGGCGCAGCAGCCGGGTGACCTCGCGGGGTGTGCTGGCGTTGGTCCGCGAGGGATCCAGCACGCTCATCCGTCTCTTGCGCTCCTTGGGGAGCGCCGGGTAGCGGAGGGCGAACTCGCTCTCGTCGCGTGCGCCGACCTCGCTGAGCATCGACTGCAGCACATCGCGAGGACCGCCCACGATCCTGGTCCGGTCGAGGCGGAGCTCCTCGGCCAGGAGCCGTACCGTGTCCAGACCGACCTGCGCCAGCAACAGGTCCGCCGCCGAGTTGTCGCTCACCGAGATCGCGAAGAGAGCCAGGTCGCGCAAGGACAGCTCGACATCGTCCGCACAGCCGGCCGTACCCCAGCCCCCGAGCCGGTCCGCTGCCGTGACCCGGACCCGCGCACGGGGGTCGAGCTGACCGGCGGCGACCTGGCGCGCGAACTCCAGGACCAGCAACACCTTGAAGATCGAGGCGATCACGACGGGCTCGTCGGCGCCGACGGCGACCTCGTCGGATGCCGCCCACTCACCCACGGCCGCCGTGTCGCCCACCGAACACCTGCCGCTCGTCGCCTCCTCACAGCCCGGCGCCCCACCGATGGGTACCGCGTGCAGCACCCCCTCGGCTCCCGCCTCCGCGAAGACCTCACGGATCTGATCCTCGACCATCACTCAGCCCCTCACGTACAGTCCCTGACTGTGGATCTCTTGCGCCACCTGCGCATCTTTGTCGCTGTCGCCGAAGAGCTGCATTTCAGCCGGGCCGCCGACCAGCTCGGTATGGCCCAGCCACCCCTCAGTCAGGCGGTGCGCAGGCTGGAGAAGGACCTCGGCGCCGAGCTGTTCGACCGGTCGCGCCGGCAGGTCAAACTGACACCCGCGGGCGCAGTGCTGCTGGAGGAAGCCCGTGAACTCCTGCTCGGCGAACAACGGTTGCGGACGCTGGCCCGCCGCGCCGGGGAGGGCGATGCGGGCACCTTGCGCGCGGGCGTGCCCCCCGGCACGACGGTTGCCACGCTGGCGCTGCTGCTCGGCGCATGTGCGGAACACTATCCGGGCATGTCCGTCGATCTCCAGGAGATCACCACCGACGAGCAACTGCGACTGATCGCGACCGGCGAGCTCGACGTCGGCCTCGTCCACCACCCCGTGGACGTCACCGGCCTCCGTCTCGGTCCGGAGGTGCGCGTGGAACTCGGCGTCGTCCTGCCCCGTGTCTCACCCCTGGCCCGGCTGCCGGAGGTCGCGCTCGCCGAGTTGACCGGTCACGACCTCGTGCTCCTTCCACGTGCGCAGGCCCCCGGCTGGTACGACCGGATTCTGGACACATGCCGGGCCGGGGGCTTCGTGCCCACCGGACTGCGGCATGCCTCGCGCCCCGAACTCCTGCTGGCCCTCGTCACCGCGGGGCACGGCATCGCCTTCGACCAGGGGCCGGTGGCCGGCAAGGAGCCCCGCGTCGTCTGGCGGCCGCTGGCGGGCCGACCCCTCACCCAGCGGACCAGCGGAGTCTGGCCCGCCGACCGATCCTCCCACCCGGCCGCCCCGCACTTCGCCGAACTCGCAGCCGACGTACTCGCCCGCGATCGCCCGGCGATCCTGCACCGCCACGACGACGCGCCCGCGGATGCCGAGCCGCCCCGCCCCTGGGCGGTGGTGTATGACGAGGCGACATCGCGCGGGTAGGCGGTCTCGACTCCGAAGACGACCGGCGGCTGCCTTCCCCGCACCCTTCCGGTGTCGGCGCGATGCGGTCTGCCGGCTTCCTGCGCCTCTCTGGTGCACGCATGCCGGTGGAGGTGAGGGGGGACGCCGCAGAGGCCGCAAGGAAGGGTCCGGAGATCCTCGGTGCAGCCGGGCATCCGCTCAGTGCGGTGGTGGTAGCGGGTGCAGGGCGTTGCCGACCGTGCAGCCGCCCTCTCCGGGCATCCGCTGGATGCGAGGCGGCATCCACACCTCGGTGGCACCGGGTTCCACGCGGGCGAGGAGGCAGTCCTGCGGGTCGAAGTGGCTGCCCTGGACCGACAGGAGAATGCCCACCCGCCCGCCGTCCGCGTCTACCTCGGTGCGGATCGCCGGATCCAGGTCGAGGGCGGCGATCGTACGGCGCACCCCGGCCTCGTCCACCCGGCCGCCCTCCGGCACGCGGGGGAGCGACGCGCGGAGCTGCTCGAAAGGCAGCCGGGGTGGCTCGGGTGGCGGCGCGAAGGACAGCGGAGGGCCATCGGGGCAGTCCACGTCGCGGGGAGCCTCACCCCACCGGGACTTGGGAGAGACCCGCACGGCGAAGCAGCGCCGAACGACGACCTCCTGGACGTCGAACCACTCGCTGTACGCCGAGCCGGACGTACGGACGATCACGTCGACGCCGTCCCCGTCGTGTGTGGAGGTACCCGTCACCCGCAGTACCTCCACACCGTCGATACCCGTGGCGGAGCGGCCGACCTCCTCCGCCGTGCGGGGGCGCTGACTGCGCAGCAGCTTGCCCGCCTTCGTGGCCACCTCTCGCGCGACATCCGTCGCCTCGTCCTCGGAGGACTGCACCACGCCGCAGCCGACAGTGAGCAGCAACAGCGGGGTGAGAAGCAGTAGTCGGCGCATGGTCCCACCCTTCCGACGCCGCGCGTGACGGGCAGCCGCTCGCGTACTCGGACCGGTTGGGTGATCGTACTCAGCTTGTTCCTAACCTGAGCGCAGTCGGGCGCGCAGGACTGCCGCACCGTCCCCCTCGAGGTCCTCGCAGGCCGCCGCGCGGCCTGCCATCCCCATCACCAGTGAGAGGGTGGGCCCTCGGAGCAGATTCCCCGAGCCGGTGGTGAACGGTCCATCCGTGGCCTCGACCCGCAAGCCCGCGATTGCCGTGTTGCTCGCGACGGTGAAATCGCGGCTGGCGAAGAAGCGGGCCACGGCGGTCGTCGTTGCCACTGGGGGTGTCCGCACAAGACCCAATGGCCGGCGGATGTCCTCGCTGTGGACGACTATCTCACCCAGCCAGGCCGCAGTATGTCCTGTCGGTCCGGAGGGCCCGGCGACAACGTCGCGAAATCGTCGCAAGGTCTCTTCAGGTGTAGCACCACGGTGCTGGGCGAGCCGTCGGTCGTTGTGCAGATCGGAGTCGAACCGCGCGGCCAGCATGCTCAGCAGCCAGCGCCACATCCTCGTGCTGGCACCTGCCGTCAGATGGGCCACGACCTCCTCCACGGTCCAGCGTTCACACAGTGATGCTTTCGCCCACTGGGCCTCGCTGAGCTGGGCGAGGTCTTCAGCGAGTGCCAACCTCTCGACGTGGATCGCCCTTTCCAGAGCTTTCCGAGTTTCCAGAACGTGTGGTTCAGCCATAGGGCAGCCTCCGGAGATCAAGTTTCCTCCATCAGACTCCTGTCGCCGCCCGAACTCATCGACTGCACCCACTGACGGGCCCAGTGTCGGAGAAGTCCCAAGCCGCGGTAGGGGAAGCGTCACGCTTCCGGGACGAGGTGCACGCGTGTCCGACCAGACGTGGTGACGAGCTGTTCGGCCGGCGGACGCGGTGCTGTGTGCGCCCGGCGCGGTGCACTCGGCAGTCGAGCTGACGCTCCTGTCCGAACACAGCCGTGGACACGGTGCGATGTACGACGGCCTCGACCAGGCCCGGATCGATACCGACCGGCTGCGGTCGTCGCGGGCCGGCCTGTCGCTGCCCCGCTTCCCGGACGGGCGTCTGGTCCTGGCCGTCGACGCGTCGCCGTGGGCTCCTCCGGCCACCGGCTCACCCCTCGGGGCTGGGCGCTCCCACCGCCTCCCGTGACGGGGTGTCACCCGTGCAGGGTGATACATCCCGGCTGCACACGCACTGCCGGAGCATCGACTCGTATGCCCGAAACCGAGCACAGCCTGGCTGTGGACCTGCGCTCGGCCGGGCCGGCGCGGTGGCGGTGCCTTCTCAGCCTACGACGTCCCTGCGGACTTGCGGATCGGCCATCAGGTCTCACTGAAGATCCGCCGGTAGGCGCCGGGTGTGGTGCCGGTATGAGCCCGGAAACGGCGGCGCAGGTTGACCGCCGAGGCGAGTCCGACCCGCGTGGCGATGACTTCGACCGGCAGGTCGGTCTGCTCCAGCAGCACCCGGGCCGCGTCGAGGCGCCGACCGAGCAGCCACTGTCCAGGGCTGGTACCGAGCTGCTCGGTGAACCGCCGGGCGAGGGTCCGAGTGGACAGGCCGGCGTGTTCGGCGAGGCAGGTGAGGGTCAGCCGGGTGTGGAGCCGGGAGGTGGCCCAGTCGAGCAGCGGCGCCAAGGAGTCGTCCGCCCTGGCCGGTGCGGGCTCCGTCGCATACTGGCGTTGGCTGCCGTCCCGGTGCGGGGGCAGGACCATGTTCCGGGCGATCTGGGCGGCGTAGGCCGCGCCGTGGTCGGAACGCACCAGATGCAGGCACAGGTCGATGCCCGCGCCGGTTCCGGCGCTGGTCGCCACGTCGCCGTGGTCCACGAAGAGAACGTCCGGATCCACCCGCACCTGGGGGAAAGCGGCGGCCAGCTGAGCGGCGCGGCGCCAGTGGGTCGTGGCGCTGCGTCCGTCGAGCAGTCCGGCTCGGGCCAGGACGAACGCCCCCGTGCAGATGGCGACGATCCTCGCTCCTCGCCGGTGGGCGGCCCGCAGCGCGTCGGTGACGGTCGGCGGCACCGGTGTGCCGGGGGGCTGCCAGCCGGGGACGACCACGGTGTCCGCCTCCTGGAGGGCCGTCAGCCCGGCGTCGACGAGCATCGTGAAGCCGACGGTGGTCGGCAGAGGGCCGGGCCGCTCGGCACAGACCCGGAAGGTGTAGTGGGCCGGCATGTCCTGCGGGACCGCGCCGAACACCTCGGCGGCGCAGGCGAGCTCGAAGGGGGACTGGGGCGGGTTGACCAGGGCCACCACTCGATGCAGGCTCATGGCAGGAATGTACCCACAGGTGTCTTTCCAGACTCTCGGCCGGAAGGCCGACCCCGGGCACAGTGGTCCCATGAGAGCGACCACCGAAACGGGAGTGTTCAGGGCCACGGTCCACGTGGACGGCGAAACGGCCAGCTACCTGACCGTGGAGCAGGAAGGTCCTGCCGTGTTGCTGCTGCACGGAACGTACTGGAGCCGGGTCTGGCTCCCGGTGCTCGACCACCTCGCGGCGGGTGGGCTGCGACCCCTCGCCGTCGATCTTCCCGGGCTTGGGCGCTCGGGCGGCGAACTCACCCCGGAGGCGGCCACGGTCCCGGCCCTTGCGGCCTGGGTGACACGATTCGCCTCAGCGGCGGCGCTTTCCGGGCCGATCGCCGTGGCGGGTCATGACATCGGCGGCGCGATTGCCCAGCATCTCCTCGTCCACGACCGTCTGGACGTGCCCCGGTTGGCCTTGGTCAACTCGGTCCTCTACGACTCCTGGCCGGCGCCCCACGTGGCCCGCTTCCAAGACCCGGGGACCACCGCCGACGACGTGCTGGACGCCCGCCGACAGGCGGTGACGCGGTCACTTGCCGGTGCCGCCACCGAGCAGCGGGTCGCGGAGTACGTGAATCCGTGGACCGAAGCGCGGGTCCGCCGCTCCTGGACGGCCCTGGCGGGCGCGGCCCACCACCGCTACACCCTGGAACTGATCCCGGCACTACGGTGCTCCACGACCCCCAAGTTGCTGATCTGGGGCGAGGACGACATGCACGAGAGGGTGGAGTACGCCGAGCGATTCGCCTCGGAGATTCCGCACACCACGCTCGTGCGCATCCCGGACGCGGACCACATCCCCACGGAGAACGCGCCCGGCCAGATCGGCCGGGCGCTCGTCGACTTCCTCACGGCGTAGAGATCGCGTGCGTTCGCACCACGGTTGAGGAAGGCGAACCGTGGAGCAGGCGATGCGAGGGGCAGGGCCCGGGCACAGAGCAATCATGGCCCTGGTTAGGTCGTCACCGCCCTTGGCGTGATCGTCTATGTGGCCCACTCCCAGCGGCACTGAGGGCTGTGGTTGTTGCCGTCCCGCACGGCGCGCTGTCTGGGCACCGCGGGCGACCAGTTCGGACAAGGAGAGGCCCGGACCGCAGTCGGCGTCCAGGATGCGGCAGCCGAGCCGGTGGGTGGGCGAGGGGGGAAGGCCCCGCGAGGTGGAAGCCTCGCGGGGCCGGTGTGCCGTGGGACTTGTTCAACTGCGTCCGGCTGACGTCAGTTGAAGTTGACGTCGCTGCACAGGAAGTACTTCTGGTCCATGTGGGAAGCCTTCCAGACGGTCACCACGACGTGCCGCCCGCTGTAGCCCGACGTACTGACGTCGGTGACGTAGTGCGCCTGGTAGGGGTAGCGGCCGGTCTTCTTCACCAGCTCCAGATCGTCCCACCCGATCAGCTCGTACTCGGGGTTGAAGCCCTGCTTGGTGACGTAGACCTCGAGCCAGTCCGCACCGTGCCGTGCCTCGTCGTAGAGGTCGACGGTGAAGTGGGAGCCGATGTCGGTCATCTTCCACGGACCGGGGCGGTCCAGCGGCCGGTAGTTCGTCTCGCCCTGGCCGCCGGCGCTGCAGATCTGGCCGTCGGGGATGACCTGCTGGTAGTTGTCGCCGGTGTTGTTGGCGTAGACGGCCTTCCACGCGCCGATGGCGTTCGGGTTCTCGTGGTAGGTGCGGTAGCACATGGGGTCCTGGGACTCGTTGGGCTCGCTGTAGCCCCAGCGCTGCAGGCAGCCGTAGTTGCGGGTCTCGGGGGTGATGACCGTGCCGTGTGCGGCGGCCGTCGGCGCTTGGGCGAGCACGCCGAGCAGGCTGGTGGCCAGTACGGCGGCGCCCAGTGCGGTGCGGCCGGCCGCGGTTGCGGGTACGCGGTTCATTGTGCGCTTCCTCCGTGTGCGTCAGGAGATCACGGGTCAACACGACTCGCGATTTACGTGCTCATGACATGCTGTTGTGTGGCATCAGATGCTGCGCGTGTCGCTCACCTCCTTTCGCGTTCGCATGGGCTGCCGGTGATGGGCGGAGAGGGTGAGCAGCTCGGTCGCGGACCACCGGCCGGGGCCGAGGACGGCGATGAGCAGGAAGGCCCAGCAGAACAGGACCGCCTGCTCGCCGCCGTTCTCCAGGGGGAACAGACCGTCGCTCTGGTGGTGGACGAAGTAGGCGTAGGCCATGGAGCCCGAGCACACGATGGCGGCAGGCCGGGTGCCCAGGCCGAGCAGGACGAGGGCGCCCCCGATCAGCTGGATCACCGCCGCCCACCATCCGGGCCACTGGCCGGTGCTGGGGGGCTGCCCGTGCGGCCCGCCGAGCACGTCGAAGAGCGTTGCCGCTCCGTGGCAGGCGAATAGCAGTCCGAGCACGATCCGGAACAGGCCCAGCACTGGGCCCTGGTACTTGGTGGGTGTCTCCACGGTGATGCCCTTTCTCAGCGGCGAGCAGGGGATGGAGGCTTCCGCAGCGGATCGAGGGGCGGTGGCCGCCGGCCGCGGCGGATCGCCGGCGGCCACCGGGGTGGGTCAGGAGGTGAGGGTCCACCTCTGGCTGGCCCAGGTGCCGCAGTCCCACAGGTGCAGGCGGGCGCCGTCGGCGGTGCTCTGGCCTTCGAGGTCCAGGCAGCGTCCGGACTTGAGGTTCTTCAGGGTTCCGTTGGCCTGGAAGGCCCACTTCTGGCTGTCCCAGCCGCCGCAGTCCCACAGGTGCGCCTTGGTGCCATTGGCTGTGTCGCCGCCTTCGACGTCCAGGCACTTGCCGCCGGACCTCAGCTGCTGCCCGTCGAGCGCCCAGCTCATCGAGGCCACGTCGGCGCAAGACCACTGCTGGACGGCGGTGCCGTTGGCGATGGAACCGCCGGCGCGGTCGACGCACTTGGAGGTCGCACCGTTGACGATGTTGCCGCCGGTGACCGGGTCGGGGCCGGGGTTGTCGCCGCCGGGACCCCAGGCGTTCCAGTTGTCCCAGTTCTCGGCGTCGAAGCCGATCCGGCCGAGCTTGTCGGCGGCCCAGTTGCTGCCGGACTTCTGGATGACGGTGCCACCGACGGTGTAATTCTCCAGCTTCAGGCCACGGCTGTCACGCGTCTCGTTGCCGAGGGTCACTTTCTGCCCGGCGCTGTTGCTGTACCGCTTGAGGAGGCTGACCTGGGAGGACGGGTCCAGCTGGTTCCACGCGCCGATCTTGAGGTTCTTGACGTGGATGTTCTCGGTGCTGGACAGGGCGAAGACGCGGATGGCGCAGTTGGTCATGCCCTCGACGGTGATGTTCTCGAAGGTCATGTTCTTCACCCACGCTCCCGGGTCGGCCTTGGCGGTCGAGCCCATGTCCTCCCAGTGCGAGGAGGAGTTGAGGACGCAGGTGTTGTACTTGACGTCCTTCCAGTACATGCGGTTGTGGATGACGTGGGTGTTGCTCACGCGGACGTTGTCGATGTTGCGCGGGGTCCAGCCCCACTGGATGACGGGGCCGTTCTCGTTCTTCCAGATGACGGTGTTATCGATGCTGACGTCGCTGTGGTACATCTTCAGCACGTCGTCGTTGGCGTTGAAGAACGTGTTCTTCATGGTGCTGCCGCGGTAGAGCTCGATGCCGTCGGTCTGCCAGTACCAGGAGCCGACCTGCTTGTAGTTGTCGACCCGCATGCTGAACGTCTGCTCGTCGCCGTAGACGACGAAGGAGTGGTACGGCGGCTCGTTGATGGTCACGCCCTGCAGGTCCAGGTGCTGCTGGCGGCCCTGCGCGGAGGCGAACTGCAGCATCTTCACGCAGCTGGAGTGGCAGTTGGAGGCGCCGGAGAGGTGGTCGTAGTTGTTGTTGGTGTCCGCCTCGTAGACGTACTGCTCACCGGAGAGCACGCCCTGGCCGGTCACCTTGTACAGGCCCTGGCTGTCGTCGGGGAACCGGATGGCGCCCTTCACGTACGCGCCGGGGGCCAGGTAGACCCACTTGACCTGCTTGGGCAGCAGCGCGTGGTACTTGGAGGTCATGTAGTAGGTGCCGGGCCGGAAGTACACGATCTCCTCAGCGATCGTGTTCAGGTTGGTGACCTGGCCCTGCTGCGGGTAGTGGATGCTCCCCGAGGCCGCGGTCGGGACCAGCCGGTCCTTCTCCGCTCCGGTCGGGGCCGGCTCGGCGAAGACCAGCATGGAGTTGCGGGGCTCGGTGTGGATGGCCCGGTTGCCGCCGCCGCCCTGGTCGGTGAGCTTGCCGGCGTCGTTCGCCGGGCCGGACATGTCGTTGTAGGCCGTGTACAGCTGCGGGTCGAACTCGACGGAGAACCGGTGGCCCTTGGCGTCGTAGGGCACCTTGACGCGCACGGTGTTGCTGTTGACCAGTTCCTTGGCGAAGTTCAGGCTGCTCGGCTTGATCTTGACCTGGTCGGCCGAGGAGATCGTCTGGCCGGTGCGCAGGGAGACGTCGACCCACACGTCGGTGGTGTACTGGAAGGACGACCAGCTCATGGTGAGGTTCGCGGACGAGGAGAACTCGGCCCCGTCCTCCTTGGTGTAGCCGATCTTGCCCTTGCCGCTGCGCGGGATGCTCATGTAGGCGAAGGAGTCGTACTTCGTCGTGGGGGCCGCTGCGGTGGCGACCTTCACGTCGTAGAACGACGACCGCCGCACTTTGTCGTTCGCCACCGGGCTGGTGGTGTTGAACTCGTAGTTGTCGTGCCACCAGGTCTTCAGAGCGGTGCTGTCGGCGGGTGTCGGCTCAGCCGCCGGAACGGTCCTTGTGTCGGGGGCGGGACCGGTCGGGGGCGTCCCGGCGGCGGCCGCGGTGACGGGCACGATGACCGAGGCCAGTGCCAGCGCCAGACCGACGGCGATCGCCGCCAGTCGTCTCAGTGCTGCTGCAGGCATGCTGATGTCCTTCTCCTTGGCTACAGGGGACCCACCGGCGGCTCCGCACCGTCCCCGGGGGATCGGCGGGCGGCTCGATCGGGCTCGCGAGACAGCGAGACCACGCACGTCAGAGGGGAAGCGTGGCCGACCGGCCACTGGTGGGTTCGTGCAGGTGTGGGGTGGGGCGGCTTCTGTGTTTCCCTGGCCCGTCCGGGCTACGTGGGCGTGGTCGGCCCGTGGCCTGACGGATCGGCAGTCGTGACTTCGTTGCGAAACGGCGACCGGGCCAGTGCAACATTCCTCCCTTCAGCCGGTGAGAGCGGGTGGTGCGTGCGCCCGGGTTCATCCGTGGGGTCGGGGCTTCGGTTCACCGTCCCCTTCGGGCCGGCGGGCGCCACCCGTGCTCCGGGCCCGTTTGCGCCGACAACGAGGCACGGGGGTGTCGCGTAAGCGCCGGCTGTTGAGCCCGGCGCGCTGCGGTCGCCGGATAACGTCCCGTCATTTCTTCCCCGTGTCAACGAAATCAACAAGATTGGTTGACGTCCGGCCCCCTTCGGGGCCACGTCTAGGCTCCAAAATGGGACTTCTTACCCGGCTGGGCTCGCAAGAGATACCGATCACGGTTATGTAACGCGCTGTTTTCTTCCTTGACGCACGAAAACCGAGGAGACAGACTCCCGTCATGCCGAGCCGGTCGACGCCGCCGCACTGGTGTCGGGAAGGAAGGGGGGGCGGGCACGATGATTTCTCCGCCCCTCGTCCTGCCACCGTTTCGGCGTCATGGGGACGGCACGCACCGCATCGGGTTCGATGGAATCGGACCAGACCGGCCGGCCCCTGACCGACTACACCTCTGGAGGCGCGCGTGATGAGCCCGTCCAAGATCCGTTTCTCGGAACTTGTCGGTGAGCAGACCCGGGCAGAGATCTTCGCGACTGTCCTCACCGCGGGTCCCATCTCGCGTACCCAGCTCGCCCAGCGCCTGGGCCTGGTGCCCTCGAGCGTGACCCGGATGCTCCCCCCGCTCCTGGAGCACGACTACCTGCGCGAATCGGACGCTGCCCCTCAGGGGCGGGGCCGGCCGCAGAAGATGCTCCACGTCAATCCGGACAAACACGTTGTCGTCGGCACGAAGATCGGTCCCGCGCAGGTTTCCGGAGTGGTCACCGACATGGCAGCCAACGTCCTGGCCCGCGCCGAGGAACCGATCGCCGACTGCACGCCCGAGACTGCCCTGTCCGCCGCTGCAGCCCTGACCAGCAGGCTCCTTTCCGAGGCGCCCGAAGCGGCGGACAGGGTGCTGGGGCTGGGCGTCGGGGTCAGCGGTCACGTCGACTCGGGCGCCGGCATCTGCCGCTACTCGGCCCTGCTCGACTGGGACAAGGTCGACGTGGCCGGCCCGCTGCGGGAAGCGACCGGTCTGCCGGTCGTCGTGAACAACGACGTCAACACCCTGGTCGTCGCGGAACGCTGGTTCGGGCAGGGACGCGACGTCGACTCGTTCGCCGTCGTCACGGTCGGCCCCGGCATCGGCTGCGGCCTCCTGCTTGACGGAACTCTGTTTTCCGGTGCCACCGGCCTCGCCGGAGAACTCGGCCATCTGCCCCTCGATCCCGCGGGCCCGATGTGCAGCTGCGGCCGCCGCGGCTGCCTGGAAGCTCTCGCCAGTGACCGGGCGGTCCTGCGCCACCTGCAGGACGCCGGTGTCCCCTGCTCCACGATCTCCGAAGCCATCGACCTCGCCCGCTCATCCGGCGGGTCCGCCCAGTCGGTCGCCCGCTCCGCGTTCGCCGAAGCAGGAGCCGCCCTGGGGCGGGGACTGGCCGGCATGTGCAACCTGCTGAACCTGCAAAAGATCATCATCGCCGGAGAAGGGGCGGTCGCCCACGACCTCTTCGGTCCAGCGGCATCACAGGCGCTGGAAGCCCACGCCTTTTCCACCGCTGCCCGCGACTGCGACGTCCACGTCGACCCCGTCCGCCACGACCTGTGGGCCAGAGGCGCGGCCTGCCTCGTCATCCGTGACGCGGTGGGTGCGGCCATCTCCTGACCCGTCGCCGGCCGTCACCAAGGCCCCTGCCCCTCCCTGCCATCACTTTACGTAGCCGATCACACACGATGAGGTTTGACGTGCCCGAAAACGTAGCCAGCCCCGCCGATTCCTGGTGGAGCAAGGCGGTCGTCTACCAGATCTATCCGCGCTCCTTCGCCGACTCGAACGCGGACGGCATCGGAGATCTGCAGGGGATCACCGAGCGCCTGGACTACCTCTCCGAGCTCGGTGCGAACGTGCTGTGGCTCTCCCCGGTCTACCCCTCACCGCACGACGACAACGGCTACGACATCAGCGACTACCAGGACATCGACCCGCTCTTCGGCACGCTCGCCGACTTCGACCGGCTGCTGGCCTCCGTGCACGAGCGCGGCATGAAGCTGGTGATGGACCTGGTCGTCAACCACACCAGCGACGAGCACCCCTGGTTCACCGCCTCCCGCGACGGCGGCCCAGGCGGGCCGAAGCGCGACTGGTACATCTGGCGCCCCGCCCGCGAGGGCCAGGAACCGGGCACGCCCGGCGCCGAGCCCAACAACTGGGGCTCCTTCTTCTCCGGCCCCGCCTGGACCTACGACGTCGCCAGCGGCGAGTACTACCTGCATCTGTTCTCCCGCAAGCAGCCCGACCTGAACTGGGACAACCCCGAAGTCCGCCAGGCCGTCTACGCGATGATGCGCTGGTGGCTGGAGCGCGGGGTGGACGGCTTCCGCATGGACGTCATCAATCTGATCTCCAAGGACCCGGCCCTGCCCGACGGCATCGTCGCCGAAGGCGCCCGCCACGGCGACGGCAGCCCGCACTACGTGTGCGGGCCCCGGATCCACGACTACCTCGCCGAGATGCACCGCGAGGTCTTCGCCCACCACCCGCGGCGCCTGCTGACCGTCGGCGAGATGCCCGGCGTCACCGTCGAGGAGGCCAAACTCTTCACCGACCCCGCCCGCCGCGAACTCGACATGGTCTTCCAGTTCGAGCACGTCGGTCTCGACCAGGGCCCCGGCGGAAAGTTCGACGTCCGGCCCCTGAAACTGACCGATCTCAAGGCCAGCCTGGGCCGCTGGCAGACCGGCCTGGGCCGGACCGGCTGGAACAGCCTGTACTGGAACAACCACGACCAGCCGCGCGTGGTCTCCCGCTTCGGCGACGACTCACCGTTCCACCGCGACCGCTCGGCGAAGCTGCTGGCCACCGTCCTGCACCTGCACCGCGGCACACCGTACGTCTACCAGGGCGAGGAACTCGCCATGGCCAACGCGCCCTTCGCCGTCATCGACGACTTCAGGGACATCGAGTCCCTCAACCACCACCGCGATCAGATAGCCCTCGGCGCCGACGAGCAGCGGGTCCTCGACGGGCTGCGGCACCGCAGCCGGGACAACGCCCGCACCCCCATGCAGTGGGACGCCACCGAGCACGCCGGCTTCACCGCCGGCACCCCGTGGATCGCGGTCAACCCCGACCACACCGAGGTCAACGCCAAAGCGCAGCAGGCCGACCCCGACTCGGTCTTCCACTATTACCGGCGCCTGATCGCACTGCGGCACACCGAGCCCGCCCTCACCCACGGCGACTTCCACATGGTCCACCCCGGCCACGAACAGCTCTACGCCTTCACCCGCCACGACGCGGACCGGGGCACCGAACTCCTCGTCCTGGCCAACTTCAGCGGCACCGACCTCACCGTCGACCTGCCCGACGGCTGGGAGCACAGCGAGACCCTGATCGCCAACGTTCCCGCCACCGGAATCCTCACGACGCCGCACACCCTGCAGCCGTGGGAAGCCCGCGTCCACCGCCGCCGCACCACCAGCTGAGCCGCCCGCCCTGTCGCAACGACGCACACCAAGGAACAGCCATGAACCTCCCGCGCACCCGCTCCGTCCTTCGCAGAAGGCCGCTCCTCCTCGCGGTCACCGCCCTGGCCCTGCTGGCACCGCTGACCGCCTGCGGCGGCTCCGACACCACCGAGGGCGACGGCAAGACCCTCCGCCTGTGGCACTACGAGCAGGAGGACGGGGCCCTGAGCAAGGCATGGGACGCGGCCATCGCCGACTTCAAGAAGACCCACCCTGACGTCAAGGTCGTCTTCGAGCGCAAGACGTTCGAGCAGATCCAGCAGAACGCCGGCATGATCCTCAACTCCGACAAGGCGCCCGACGTCATGGAGTACAACAAGGGCAACGCCACCACCGGACAGCTCGCCAAGCAGGGCCTGCTCACCGACCTCACCCCTATGGTGAAGGAACACGGCTGGGACAGGAAGATCAGCGACAGTGCCTCCGTCACCGCCCGCTACAACGACAGGGGGGAGATGGGCGGCGACACGTGGTACGGCATACCCAACTACGGTGAGTTCGTCCTCACCTACTACAACGACGACCTGTTCAAGAAGTACAACGTCGACAAGCCCACGGACTTCAAGAGCTTCGAGGCCGCGCTCGCCAAGTTCAAGGCCGCCGGCATCACCCCGCTCGCCAACGCCGGCAACGACCACCCCGCCGGCCACTGGCTCTACCTGCTCGCCCTGTCCAAGGCGAACAACACCTGGGTCGACAACTACCAGCGCTACCTGGGCAAGGTCGACTTCCACGGCCCTGAGACGACCTACGCCGTCGACAAGTACCAGGAGTGGCTCGACAAGGGCTACTTCGACAAGAAGGACGTCGGCCTCAAGGGCAGCGACATGGTCGAGCAGTTCGTCTCGAACAAGCGGCCCATCATGGTCGGCGGCAACTGGTGGTTCGGCAGCCTGACCACCGACATCAAGAACTTCCAGTGGTCCACGGCTCCTTATCCGGGCAGCGAGAGGACCCTCGGCTCGGGCGGCAACAACTGGGTCATCCCCACCAAGGCCAAGAACAAGAAGCTCGCCGAGGACTTCATCGACATCACCATGTCCGACAAGATCCAGAAGCTGATCGGTGAGGAGGGCAACGTCCCGCTCGCCGCCAAGCCGGCCGACATCACCAACCCCAAGTCCCGCCAGCTCACCGAAGCCTTCGCGGAGATCCAGGAGAACGACGGCCTGGCCTTCTACCCCGATTGGCCGGTGGCCGGCTACTACGACACCTGGGTCGCCGCCACACAGAACCTCATGAACGGCGGCAAGGCCCACTCCGTCCTCGACGAGCTGGCAGCCCCCTACGAGAAGTACGTCGCGACCAGGCCCTGACCCGCCTGCGTCGGCCGCCGCCGCCGCAACGCACCGCCGGCCGGAAACCACGCGTTCCGGGGATGGCTGCCCCGCCCCTGCCGGGGCAGCCATCCCGCCCAACCAGGAGCAACAGTGAAAACCACACGTCACCCGCGGTCCACGGGCTATGCCGTCTTCCTCACGCCGGGCCTGCTGCTGAGTCTGCTCTTCCTCGTCGTCCCGCTGGTGATGACCTTCTACTACAGCCTGACGGCGTGGCAGGGCATCGGGGACCCCACCTTCATCGGCCTGGACAACTACACACGCCTTTTCCAGGACGCCGACTTCTGGGCCTCCTTCCGCAACATCGCCTTCGTCATCATCGGCATCGCCGTCGTGCCCACCCTGCTCGGCCTGTTCCTGGCCGCGCTGTTGTTCGACTACATCGGTAGGAAGCACGGTGACGGCATCGTCGGCATCTTCCGCTCCGGCCTCTACCTGCCCCAGGTCATCCCCGTCGCCGTCACCGGCCTGATGTGGGGATGGATCCTCGCCCCCGAAGGCGCCGTGAACAGCATCCTCGACACCATCGGCCTAGGCTCCCTCGCCGAGAACTGGCTCGGCGACCCCGACCTCGCCCTCTGGGTCGTCCTCGGCGTTCTCGTCTGGATGCAGCTCGGTTACCCGCTCGTCCTCTTCATGTCCGGGCTGCAGCGCATCGACCCCGAACTCTACGAGGCCGCCTCACTCGACGGCGCCTCCTGGTGGCAGCGCTTCACCCGCATCACCGTGCCCATCCTGCGGCCCGAGGTCTACGTCGTACTCGTCACCACCACCATCGCCGGCCTGAAGGTCTTCGCCCAGATCTTCGTCCTCACCGGCGGCGGCCCCGGAAACTCCACCCTGGTCCCCGCCTACTTCGCCTACCAGAACTTCTTCGAACGCGCCGACGTCGGTTACGGATCCGCGATCTCCAGCACCATCACCCTGCTCGTGCTGATCATCGCCGGAACGATGCTCACCCGCCAGGCCCGCGAGGACGGATGACCATGACCACCGACACCACCACACCCGTCGCGTCCCGCACCCCGAAGACGAAGACCCCCGGGCCCGCCGCACCCGGACGCCAGCGCAAAAACAGGGGACCCGGCAAGCGCAGTGCCGGCTCCTACGCCGTCGTGGCCGCGGTCACCGTCTTCGTCCTGGCCTTCCTCGCCCCGTTCGCGATCATCCTGCTCAACTCCTTCAAGACCAGCGCCGACTATCGGACCAACGGTTCACTGTCCTGGCCCGAGCGCTGGAACTGGGACGTCATCGGCGACGTCTGGGAACGCGTCGACTTCACCCAGAAACTGGTCAACAGCATCCAGATCAGCCTCGGCGTCGTCCTCATCGCCGTCGTCCTCGCCCTCTTCAACGCCTACGCCATCGGCATCGGCCGCGTCCGCTGGCGCACCGCCTTCCTCGTCTTCTTCCTCGGCGTCAACGTTCTGCCGCAGGAAGGACTCGTCTACCCCATCTACTACCTGTTCAAGGAGATGGGCCTGTACGACGGCAAACTCGGCTACACGATCCTCGTCGGCATCACCTACAGCGCCTTCGGCACCTACCTGCTCTCCTCCGTCTTCAGCAGCTTCCCCCGCGAACTCATCGAAGCCGCCTCCCTCGACGGCGCCGGCCGCTGGACCATCCTGTGGCGCATCATCCTGCCCATGAGCTGGCCCACCCTCTCGGTGATGTGCGTGTTCTTCTTCGTCTGGAGCTGGAACGAGTTCCTGTACCCCCTCGTCCTGCTCATCTCCAACGACAACCAGACCGTCCCCCTCGGCCTGTCCGTCATGCAGGGCCAGTACACCAGCGACCCCACCGCCCTCAGTGCCGCCGCCCTCCTCGGTGTCATCCCCATGATCGTCTTCTTCCTCGTCTTCCAGCGCTCCCTCACCCGCGGCGTCACCGCCGGCGCCGTCAAGTAGTCCGCCCACCGAGGATCAGGACCCGAGCCACCCCGGATCCGGCTCGCACCTGCCCCGCCGCCGGATCCGGGGTCCATCTCTGCCTGGTCGCCCATCGGGGTGCGGACGGACATCACGGGTTGCTGAACAGGCCTCCGGTGACTGCGATCTCGGCGACGCGCACCCCTCCCGCGATGTCCATCGCCTCGATGCAGCGGGTGAGTGCGTCGAGTTGCACGGTCCTGCCATTCGACGAACGAGCAACAGTCAGTATGTGCAGGTTCACTGAGCTTCTTCGTTGTGGCCACCGATCCGGTGACGGTCCGTGAAGCGAAACGAGCGAGGCCCCGGGCTGTTGATCGAGATGTCTGACGCCACCATGACGCTGATTCGGCGTCTTGCGGACTCCCCAACCGGAACGGGCCACTTCCCCCGTTCCGGTTGGGGAGTTCTCGTGTGTCAGGCGGCTGTTCGCCCCGATGGCGCTAACGTCGTGGGCGGCTCCGGTGTCTTTGAGCGGTGACACCGCTCGGCCGGCCCGGGCCTGCTCCTCCGTACGTGTTCCGCACCCAGAACCGACGACGCAAGGGGAATCGTTTCCATGACCGTCACAGCAGCACGCCGCACCATGTCACCGCGTCGCTCCGCCGCCCGCACGGCGGCCGTGGCGGCCCTGTCCGCAGCCGTGGTCCTCGGCGGCGGTCTCACGGCTCAGGCCGCCGCACCCGCCCGCACGACGGGCGCGGCCGTGGAGCCCACGCCGACCGGTGCGCTCGCCACCCAGTGCTACTACAGGGTCAACGCCAGCGGCGGTCTGCTGATCCGCAGCGGTCCCGGCACCGGCTACTCGGTCGTCGGGTCCTACGCCAACGGCTCCACGATCCTCGCGTCGGCGTCCACCACCAACGGCTTCCGCAAGGTGGGCACCAACCGCTGGGTCTCCTCGGCGTACACCGTCCGCATCACCAGCTATCCCTGCGAGTGACAGGCACCCGCGCCGAGGACACCGTTTCCCACCCCTTCAACGGGCCGCCGGCCGCTGGGAGACTATGCCAGTCCGCTTGCGGGGCTGCAGCGTGAGCTTCGGCCCCAGGTCGTCGATGATGCGGTCGGCGGCCGCCTGCGACACCCCGAAAAATGGGGCGAGCTGGGGCATCGTCAAGTTGGTCCGCCAGTACGCCGCGACCAACAGCGCACGGTCTTCCAGGGACAGGCTCGACGGCCGCTCCCTGCGCCAGCCACACCTGATCATCCCATTCCGGCTGATCCCTCCCGCCTGACGAAGGCAAGGATGTCGGGGACCGCTTCGCGCAGGCTCGGGAAGTGACGGTGCACGCCGGCCACTGCGGCAGCGGTGTTGACGCCCCACACCGTCATGCCGGCCCGCAGCCCTGCTTCGACTCCGGAGGGGGCGTCCTCGATGACCAGGCAGTTCTCGGGCCGGGCACCGAGCTGCTCGGCAGCCAACAGGTAGGGCACGGGCGAGGGTTTGCCTTCTTCCACCGCGGCGGCGTCCACGATGACGTGCGGGACCGGCAGGCCCGTCCGAGCAAATCGCCCGCGCACCCGGTGCTCGTAGTTGGAGGTCACGAGCGCCCACGCCCCCGACGGCAGCGTGCCCAGCAGCTGCGGCGCGCCGTCGAAGGCCGCATAGACGCCGGACCGGACGTCCTCGTCCTCCAGTTCGTGCAGCGCAGCCAGGCACTCCCTTGGATCCCGGTCCGGAGCCACGTGGGCGAAGGTCTCCATCGGCCGCGTCCGCAAGGCCACCCGATAGACCTCAGTCGAGTCCAGTCCGTAGCGCACCGCCCAACTCGCCCAGACCCGGCGCTGGTTGTCAACGGCGTCGATCAACGTGCCGTCGACGTCGAAGAGGACGCACTTCCTGGGGCCGGGTTGCACACGCTCACTGGTCACGCCGTGATCATGCCAGGACGGCCTGAAGATCATTTACGGGACGGCCCTGAGAACTCCTGACGAAATGCGCTCGAAACGGTGCGCGGCATGTGTCCAGAACCCCGTGAGTGCCGACAGAGCCACTTGATGAATCGACCGTGGGTGCGCCAGCGTTGGCGTGCCGGTCCGGGAGCTCGGATTCAGCTCGCGGTCGAGTCCTTGGTCAGCGCGTCCATGAAGAGGTCGACGAGCGCACGGGCTTGCTCCTTGGTTCCGTGCTGCACGGAATAGGCGATGCCACCCATGAGGAGGAGGACATCGTCCGGGGGGACGTCCGTTCGCAGGCTTCCGTCTCGGGTGCCGGCCGCGAGGAGGGTGGCAACAGCGTCGGTAAGGAGTGCGCGGCTGTCGGAGTACGGATCGATACCGGAGGCGATGACAGCGTTGAGGGCTTCGGACATCCCGCTCTTGGCCGTGGCGTAGTGGATGAAGTGTTTCATCCACATCCGGGTGGCCTCGGCGGCCGGGTACTGGGCGAGAAGGTCGTTCGCCTTCTCGCACACCTGGGTGAGCTGGCGCCGGTAAGCGGCGTCGATGAGAACTTCCCGAGTCGGGAAGTGCCGGTAGAGCGTGCCGACACCGACGCCCGCCTGCTTGGCGATGGCGGCAGGCGAGGTGTCCAGCCCCTGCTCGGCGAAGGCCTGCGCGGCGACCTCGAGCAAGCGCTCCCGGTTCTGCAGCGCGTCACTCCTGGTGCGGCGGGGCGTGGCGGGCATGCGGGTTCCTTCGGTGCCTTCACGAGCTTTGACGGGTCAGGAGAGGGTGGGCAGCGGCATGCCGGGCAGGCTTTGGTCCTCCGGGACCACGCCGTCGACCAGGTAGGCGTCGACGACCTCGTCCACGGCCGGGTTGCCGTACCCGTAGATGCCGTGGTCACCCTCGCCGGTGACGGTCAGCAGCCGGGAGTTCTCGAACCCGGCGTGTGCCTTCCGGGCGCCCTCGATGGGCGCGGCCGGGTCGTTCGCCGACTGGACCATCACCACCGGTGGCACACCCTTGCCGTCCAGCGTGGGCAGCGGACGGGGCCGGCCCTCCCAGAAGATGCAGTTCTGGATGAACATCCAGTTCCCGCCGGCCAGCAGCTTGCCCTGGTCGAGGAACTCCTGCGACCTGCGGATCACCGATTCCCGGTCACCGGGCGTGGGGCTGTCGTTGCACCTGACGGCGGTCAGCACGGCGAGCAGGGCGTCATTCGGGGCCGGCTCGGCCGGTGCGTCGGTGATCGCCGCCCTGGCCTGCGCCTTGGCCTGGTCCGGCGCGTCGTTCCCGGTCAGCGTCCTGAGCTGGACCAGGAAGTCGGCCAGGCCGGGGAAGGCCTGCTTGCTCTTGAGCAGACCGAGGAAACGGCTGTCCAGATCCACCGGGCCGATTTTCGTGCCGTCGACCTCGACCGGATTGCGCGTCAGCGCGTACCGGACCTCCTCGAAGGTCTGCCGGACCTGCTCGCCGGTGGCACCGAGCCCGTACCGGTCGCCGTGGGCCGCGGCCCACGGCAGGAAGTCCTGCCGCCAGCGACGTTCGTAACCCATGGGCTGCAGGTCGAACGACGCCGCCCAGGTCGAAGTGAAGTCGACCGACGAGTCCAGCACGAACCGGCCGACACGGTCGGGGAACCGCTGGGCATAGTGCGCGCCGAGCCAGGTGCCCGCCGAGTAGCCGATCCAGTTGATCTTCTCCCGGCCGAGCAGGACCCGCAGCAGGTCCAGGTCCTTGGTGTTGTGGAAGGTGTCGACGAACCTGCCGAGTTCACCGGAGGCCTGCTCGCAGGTCTTCGTGGTCAGCTCCACCGTGTCCAAGAGCAGGTCCAGATTGCGCGGGTCGCGGTCGCGCGGGTCGTGGGCCTCCCATTGGCCCGCTCCGTCGCACGAGATGTTCGTGCTCCTGCCGGTGCCGCGGGTGTCGATGCCGATGATCTCCTGGTGCTCACGCAGCTTGGCCTGCCCGCTCAGCGAGGCGGGGAACGAGCGGCCCGGCCCACCGGGCCCGCCCGGGTTGGTCAGCACGGACGCCGTCGTCTCACCGGTGGACTTCAGCCTGCTGATCGCGATCGTCACGTCCTGCCGGTCGTCCGGTCGCTCCCAGTCGCGCGGGGTCGCGAACGTCGCGGACTCGAGGATCTTCGCCGTCTCGGGCTTGTCCGGCACATCCTCGGCGGTGCACTGGCGCCAGCCCAGGTCCTGTTCGGCGTAGCGTGCCGGGATGCCGGTGGTGTTCAACGTGCCGGGGTTCGCCAGCGCGGGGGTCATTCCCGCGAGCAGGCCACCCGCGACCGCGGGGATCACCACGGCGAGCCGCAATCTCCTGTGCATATACCGCCTCTTTTTCAAAAGGGCCCGATCGGGCTACGTCAACAGGAGCAGTTGAAACCATGCCCCCGGGGCATGCTCAAGGAACTCAGTAGAGATTCCGCTCATCGTCCGCCTTGATCCCGGCGCGGATCACCCGCTCGTTGGCCGACGGACGAGCGCGTCGAGCAGGGCGTCCGTCGACATCTTGGCGTCGCCACGGATCCGGGCAGTCGTCGATGATGACCTGATCGCAGTGACGCTCGGCGCGCACACCAATGTCAGTTGACGGGGTCGTACTTGGTGACGCGGTAGACGTAGGGGAGCTGCACCGCCCCATCATCCAGCACCATCCGATTCGGGGCAGCGCGCCAGGACCTCCTTCAGGCCGACGTGGTCTTCCTCGGGCACGGTCACGGGGTGCCGGGAGATCCAGCCGGTCACCTGTCGCACCGCCCATGCCGTAGGGGACAGGAGCTTGCTCGACTGTCAGCTCGCTGTGCAGTCGAGTGACGCTGGTGCATCCCTCCGTGAATCGCCGTTCCAAGTAGGGCTGGTAGGGGTCCAGTCTGCTGGGTCGGGGCTGGTTCTCGCGGATGCTGTCCTGCCAGCGGGCGGCGCTCGCGTATCGGAGCACGGTGTTGAGGCCCCAGCCCAGGTGCCGCAAAACGCTGTTGCTTTCGGTGGCCGCCGAAGCGTCCGAGAACCTGGATGGACGGTCGTTTCGTCTCCCTGATCGTGAAAGGGATGGCAGACCTCGACGAGGCAGAACTCGTGCGTCGCGTCGCCGGTGGTGACCGGGCAGCGTTCGACGAGTTGTATCGGCGTACTTCGCCCTGGTTGGCCGTGCGGCTCCGCCGCCGCTGCGCCGACGACGACGTCGTCGCCGACGTGCTCCAGGAGACCTACCTGGCGGTCTGGCGTGCGGCCGCCAGCTATGCGGGCTCCGTTACCGAGGGCAGCGCGGTCGGCTGGCTCTGGACGATCGCCGCGAACCGTCTCGTCGACGCGTTTCGCCGACGTGCCCGGCAGGAGCGGGTGCCGACGGTTGCCCTGCTCGACACGACCGCACCGGCCGCCGAGGACGAGGTGATGGCGAACCGCGTCGACCAGAACTTCGAGCAGGCGCTGCTGCGGCTGCCACCGGAGTTGCGGCAGGTGCTGCAGGCGATGGTGCTCGACGACCTGTCGGTCCGTCAGACGGCGGTGCTGCTCGGTGTGCCGGAGGGCACGGTGAAAACCCGCGCGCGGCGGGCTCGGATGGCGTTGCGGAAGGCGCTCTCATGACTCATCCCACCACCACGATTTTGGCCCGCTACGCGGACGGCGGGCACGGACTCGACGACGCCGCGCTCTGGTCGATCGAGGTCCATCTCGACGCATGCGCCCACTGCCGTGAGTCACTGGCCGCCAAGGCCACCCCTGCCACGACGGATCTGCTCGACCGTGTCGCCGTCTCGCTCGGCCAGGCGATCGAAGCGAGCCCGTCGCCGACCCGGCATTCCACACCAGCAGCGGCCGTGCACCGACGCTGGCTCGCGTGGACGCTGCTGCCCTGGCTCGCGGTGACCGTCGCGGTGCTGGGCTGTGGCGTACTCCTGGACTCCGCCGAGCCGAGCCTGCCGTCGCTCGTGCTGCTGCTGGCCCCGGTGGCTCCGCTGCCCGGCGTCGCGGTGGCCTGGAGCCGGCGGATCGACCCCGCCTGGGAACTGATCGCCACTACACCGGCAGCCGGCCTGGCCATGGTGCTGCGGCGGACGCTCGCGGTGCTCGTCGTCGTGCTTCCGGCATTGCTGGTGGCGGGTGTGAGCACCGGAACCTCGCTGGCGCTCACCCTGCTGCCGTGCCTGGCGTTCACGGGGGCCACCCTCGTGCTCGGCGCCCTCATCGGCGTACGGCGCGCGGCGATCGGACTCGCGGTGGTCTGGTCCGCGGCAGTCCTGCTGCCGAGTGTGGCGGCCCAGTCCCTGTCCCCGGTACTGCGGCCGGGCAGCACCGCCGACTGGGTGGTGGCCACCGTGGCCCTCGCCGCGATCACACCGCTCGCCGCCACGCACTTCCGCCGCTTGACCAGTGGCGACTGACCCCCCCCATCAACAGGATCAACAGGAGTGACCCATGCGAGCGGTGCGCGCTGCCGAAACGGCTCCCACCCTTCATCCCTGGCTCGTCCACGCAGAAGAACTGCGAGTTCGGGCCGGCCGGCACCTGGCCGTCGACGGACTCGACCTGACGCTGACCTCTGGTGTGCACGGTGTGCTAGGCCCGAACGGCGCCGGCAAGACCACGCTGATGCGCGCGCTGTCCACCGTCGTCAAGCCCGCCAGCGGCTCATTGACACTGCTCGGCGCGCAGGTGGACGGCCGTGCCGACCTGCGCGAGGTGCGTCGCAAACTGGGGTATCTGCCGCAACAGTTCGGCTTTTACCCGCGGTTCACTGTCCGCGAGTTCGTCGCGTACATGGCCTGGCTCAAGGAAATGCCCAAGACCGCGATGCCCGACGCCGTACAACGCGCGATCGATCGGGTGGGTCTCACCACCAAAGCCGACGCCAAGATGAAGAAGCTGTCGGGCGGCATGCTGCGCCGGGCCGGCATCGCCCAGGCCATCGTGAACGACCCCGAACTGCTACTGCTCGACGAGCCCACCGTGGGACTCGACCCCGAACAACGTCTTGACTTCCGCGACCTGCTGCGTGACCTCGGCGCCGACAGTTGTGTCCTGGTCTCCACCCACCTCGTCGAGGACGTCGTCGCCGCCTGCACCGACGTCATCCTCATGAACGAAGGCCGACTCCTCTTCCAGGGCACCCCCGACGACCTGATCGCCCGCGGTGGGCAGGGCGACGCGGGCGACAGCCCGGCGGAGCGCGGCTACTCCGCACTCCTGCGCCAGCACCGGAGCAACGCATGAACCGCATCCTCAGCATCGAGCTCCGGCGCTCGGCAGCCCTCGGCGCCGCGCTCCTGATCGCAGTCGCCGGCACGATCGTCCTCCACGCCACCGCGGGGCGATGGTCCACGGGGTGGATGGCGCTGGCCATGACGCAGCGCGAATACCTCGCGGTTCTCTCGCCCCTTGCGATGGCCGCCGGCGCCTGGCAGTCCTATCGCGAGCACCGGGCGAACGTGGCCGAACTGTTCGCAGCCGTGCCCCGCCTGAGACCGCATCGCATGGTGCCGATCCTGGCCACGACGGCCCTTGCGGTGGTCGTCGCCTACCTGGTCGCGCTCCTCGCGGCGGCACCACGGATCGCCGACACGGCGCGCTACCTGCCGCCGGCCGCGTTCTTCGTCGTGGCCGTCGGGCTGGTCGCGATGATCGCCTCGGTCTGGCTCGGGTTGGCCGTCGGACGCCTGGTGCCGGCGCTCGCCACCGCACCCGCGCTGGCCCTGATCGGCTTCGCGCTACTGATCCTCGCGCCCCACGCCCTTCCGGACGGCGGATTCACGGCGGCGTTCTCCCCGGCCATGGGGATGAGCATGTTCAGCGACTACGACACCGTCGACGGCGGAGTCAGCGCCGCCCAGGCACTCTGGACGGCCGCGGTTGCGGTGGCCGGCGTCGTGCTCCTCACCGTCCGAAACCCTAAGTTCGCGTTCGCCGCGCTGCTGCCGCTGGCCATCGGGGCCACGGCCACGGCCCTGGTGGTGCCGACCGACGACGCCTACGACCAAGGGACGCTCGATCCGGTCGCCCAAGAACTGGTGTGCACCGACGACACCCCACGGGTCTGCGTCAGCCGGGCGCACGAAGGGTTGCTGCCCGAGGTAGCCCCCAAGGCCCGGCACGCATTGGAACTCCTGACGAAAACATCAATCGTCGAGGCACATGAGGACACCTCCACGTTCTCTCCTCCTACGTCACCGAGGTCGCGGGCCGACACCGCGCTGATGAGTGTCACGGTCGACAAGCACGGTCACCTCGCCCACCCAGGACGGCTCGAACCGACGATGCTCACCGGAGTGTTCACCAGCCCTCTCAGCTGCGGAGACAACCAGAACTTCACAGTCGCCACCGCTGCGGCCTACTGGCTGCTCGACCGGGAGCCGACCGCCGGTCCCGATGGCCTCGAATTCGATGACCCGGACGCCGTCGAGCTCTGGAAGGGACTGCAGGCACTGCCGCGAGCCGAGGCCGAAGCCCGGGTTATCGCCGTCTATCAGGCCGCCCAGAGGTGCCAGGACACCACCGACCTCCTGAGCGGAGGCGCCCGATGACAGGACTGACGCTCTACGTCCGCTCGCGCCAGGTGCCTGCGGCGCTCGGCGCGGCCGGCGCGGGCACTGCCATCGTGTGGCTGCTGGCGACGGCCTTCAGCGTCAAGAGCGAGGTGAGCAGCACCGTACTCGCCCTGACGGTCATGCTCCTGGTAGCCGTCGCCACCACCACGCTCGGAGGCCCCGACGACGCCCTGGACCGCACGGCGGCGAGGCCGTGGGGGTGGCTGCGGATGTCCCACCTGGCCGCGGCCCTGGGATGCGTCCTCATGCTGCTGCTGGCCACACTACTCACCGGCACGCGGTTCGGGCCGTTCGGATGTGTCGTCCGCGACGCGGCCGGCCTGCTGGGCCTGACCGCCCTGGGGATGGCCACGGTCGGCACCGCTCGCTCGTGGTTCCTGCCTCTCGGGTGGACGCTCGGCGCGACGGCGTTCCCGGGCACGGGCACCGCGGGGGAGGCGCTGACCTGGCAGACACAGGCCTCCGACAGCCGACCCGCGGTGGTAGTAGCAGCGGTACTCACCGTCGCCGGAACCGCCGCCTACGTCTGCCGAGGCCCACGTACTACGGCCGGAGATCTGTGACGGCGCTCGTGTGGTGTCGTTGACCGGGCATGATGCGCGGCGTGACGGCTGAGCAGATACCCGAGTAGGGTGCTGAACTACCGTCGTTGAGCGGTATGTCGGGGTTCCCGTTCGGCTGGACGCTGTCGGAGCGTGCCGGACATGTGACCGCGGACCGCAATCACGTCATCACGCATGGGGGCGAAGCGGATGCCTCACTCGTCATCGATGACACCCAGGCTCAGAAGAAGGACACCAAGTCAGTAGGCGTGGCTTTCCAGCACTGTGGCCTGACCTGCGATGTCCGCAGCTGCCAGACCATGGTGATGCTCACCAAGCCGGAGAAGGCGAGGCCGGTGACGACGGCGACGATCGTGGTGGGCGGTTGGCGCGGCTGGTGGAGGCGGCGTTCGCGGCGTCGGTCATGAGGCAGTGGACTCCGTCCACTACGTCGGGCGAGGCAATAGGAACCATCCCGGTACAGCCGACGCAGACCAATGAGCGAGGGCCTGGCGCCCCGGCTTACTCCCGGGCGTCGTTGCTTTCGCTCTCCATGGTGTCGTCCTCGGCAAGCAGTGCGAGGACAACTCCAAGTCTGCCAGGCCGGGGTGGGCCCTGTGCTGTTGGCGGACATCAGGCACCATCCGCTCCGCCAGCCGCTGCCGCAATTCGTCGGAAGCGTCCTCTTCGAGCGCCGCGAAGTGCGCTTCGAGATCCCCGCGAGGTTCCGCGACGCGGCCTCCTCATGCTCAACCCGGGCGGCCCCGGCGGGTCCGGGCTCGCGCTGTCCGCGCTGCTGGTCGCCCAGGGCCTGCCCGCAGCGTCACCGACCGCTACGACCTGATCGGCATGGACACGCGCGGGATCGGCCACTCCGGCCGGTTCAGCTGTGGATTCACGCTGGACAGCCCCTACTACTCCAACATCCCTCCCTACGCGGTCGACGACGCCGCGGTCACCGCGAAGGCGAAGATCGCCGAGCAAGTGGCCGAGCAGTGCGCGGCCAATGACCACGATCGCCGGCTCCGGCACCTCACCACCGCGAACACCGCCCGCGACCTGGACCGGATCCGGGCCGCTCTCGGCGAGGAGAAGACCAGCGCTACCTGGGCTACTCCTACGGCACGGCACGGCACTCGGGGCCGCCTACGCGTCGATGTTCCCTGAGCGCGCCGACCGGATCGTGCTCGACAGCAGCATCGGACACACCCACCTCGACAGGGACGGTACGCGCCGCTACGCGCTCGGCATGGAACAGACCCTGCCGGACTTCGCGAAGTGGGCCGCGCGTCGGCACGACAGCTACGGCCTGGGCCGCACGGCCGCACAGGTCCGGGCGTCCTACCTCGCCATCGCCGATGCACTCGACAAGGCTCCGGTCGCGGGGACCGATGGCAGTCGGTTCCGGCTCCTGACGTTCGGTCACCTGTTCAAGCAGGCGCAGTACGCCCAGCCGGCACAGATCTGGCAGGCACTGCTCGAGGGCGACAGCGGGCACGGCGTCTACGTATTGGGCGACAACTCCTGCGCGTTGAACGCCACCACGCGCTACCTCGTCGAAGGCGACATGCCCGCGAAGGACACGTCAGGCCGTGCGGGCTGACCTTTCGACGCCGGAGCTGCTGGGCGTGCAGGTCGGCGAAAGCTCGCGGAGTTCGGGTTGTGGTGGGCAGGCGCTTGTCGGACGTCTGCCACGGACCAGCAGCCCCGGGTGATCGCCCTGTGCCAGCTCAGCCGAGTCCCCGACGGCCATGCGGGCCCGTGAGGTTCGGCTCCGGACCGCAGGCGTCGCCTCTGGTGACCGGGGAATCTTCGTGGCGGTCACCGGGGGTCGCCCGCATCGGACAGCAGCTCGTGGAGACGCCGCATCACGTCGACCTGGGCCGGATTGTAGAGATCGGTAATGGCTTTGCCGATGGTGCGAGCGGTGTGCTGTCGGCCGCGCGGGGCGTCCGAGGCGAGGTCGTTCAGCCCGGGATGCCTGGCCTGGAGACCTCGGACGTAAGGCACGAGACGCTCGGCGAGGCACTGGCGCGTCGACTCGTCCGCATCGGCCGGAAGCTCGTCGAGCTCGCGTGCCACCGGCTGCGGCTCCTCGTGGAGCAGGTCGGCGTAGGCGTCCGTCCCGCTGGGGCCGAGAACCGTATCGAGGACGGTGACGAAAGAGCGGTCGGGGTCAGGGAACTCTGCCGTGTCGTCCAGGGAGGCGAAGCGGAGGGGAAGGTCGCTCGCGGTTGTTCTGCGCATGAGGGCGCCGATCTCGGCGCGGGCCTGCTGCAGTCGTTCGATGGTGGCGGCCAGCTCCTCGTCGAGGGCCCGCAGATCACGCGGGTCCGGGCCAGTGGCTGGGCCGTCACGCATCTCCGCGATCTGGGAAAGGGAGAACCCCAGAGCGGTGAGGCGCTTGATGCGGAGGAGTCGGACGAGGTGGCTGACGCCGTACTGCTTGTATCCGTTGGAGCGACGCTCCGGCTCATCAAGCAGGCCGACGTCGTGGTAATGCCGTACGGCCCTGAGACTGGTGCCGGCCAGTTCTGCCATCTCCCGGGTGCTCCACGTCATGATCGATGTCTCCCTCGTCGTCCGTGCCATGTCACTGCGGTCGCCGTCCTGCCCTCCGTGGCCGCAACGTGCCCATCGAGCGGGTCGCCACCGAAACTCCCCGCTCAACACACCCTGGTGCCCCTCTCACCCAGTTCTCGTGCCTCTGCCCGTCAGGGGGACCGGTGCGGACGGGTGGCTGGTCCGGTCCCTCGCCGAGTCGGCCCGGCAAGTGGTGCGGGACCGGTGGAGAGAACGTGGTCGACGGCCGCGTTGAGGGTCTCGGTTTCGGCGATGAGTACGGATTCGCGGGCGGGCAGGGCCCGTTCGACCGAGAGTCCGTTGAGGACGGTGAGAAGGAACCTGACGTTGCGGGTGTGGTCTCCCGGGGGCAGTGCGCCTTCCTCGGCGAGCACGGTCAGCCAGTGTTCGATGCGCCGCTCCGCCTCCCGCTCATGGGCGAGGTATGCGACGCGTACCTGTTCCGTCGGCTCGGGTTCGATGAAGGCCCGGTAGATCGTGCCCCAGGCGGTACGCGCGTTTTCGTTGGTGCCAAGCGGTGCGAGAACCTGCCGCAGGCAGTTCAGCAGCCGTTCGCGGGGCTGCAGTGACTGGTCCCGGATCGGGTCGCCGGGCAGGAGGTGTTCGTAGATCCGCGCGAGCAGGCTGTCCTGCAGGGCGCGTTGGGTGGGGAAGTGGAACCGCAGCGAGCCGGTGCTCACCCCCGCACGCGCGGCGACCGCTCGCACGCTCAGCTTCGCCGTCATGTCCTCGGCGATCATCTCCGCAGCGGCCTGGAGGATCTTCTCACGTGTGTCCATGCTCCGCTTTCCTTCGCTTCTCCCAACCTCCTCACTGTACTAGCACGCCGTACTAGTACAGCGTGCTAGCGTCTCTTCTAACACGCTGTACTAGTACGGGTGCGGCCGATGTGCGAAGGAGGGGGCGAAGCATGGCGTGGAAGCGGTGGGCGGCATCGAAGCGCCTCAAGCCGGGAGACGGCAGGGAACTGCAGCGGTTCCGCTGGTGGCAGCTCCCCTTTCGCTCCCTGTTCTGGCTACGACTTCCCAGCGCCGGCGGGCACGCCCGCCTGCACGCCGTCGACGTACGGCACTGGGCGCGGTTGGACAGCAGCAGGATCCGGGCGCATCTGTTCCTGGACGGCAGGCATGTGGCCGAGTCCGGACTGCCCGCGGTCTTCCCTGTCAGCGGGGGTGTCATCGAGGTGGCGATGAGCAACTACGGCATCAGGCGCTGCCACTACCGCCCCTCGGGCGGGCAGCCGCGCCAGCTCACGCCCGACCCGGCCTCGGCGGAGGGACGGCGGGCGCGCTTCGGTGCCCGCCACCCGGGACTGAGCCACGCGATCGGCATCGGATCGGTGCTGCTGCTCGTCACCGGTGTGGGCCTGAACCTATTGCAGCTCGCCGAGCCCGTCTCTCGCATTCCCCCCGTCACGCAGCGGGTCGGAACGTTCGAATCACCGATCCTCCTGCCGCTCTGGCTGAACCTCGCACTCGGGGCCGGGGCCGTCCTGGCCAGCATGGAACGCGCGCTCCGCCTGCGGTACTCCCCTCTGCTCGACACGGCCGGCCACTGACCCCTCGCAGCGAGGAAGGCCGCCACGTGAGCCCTCTCCGGCCGACTTCTTTGCACGACCGGCACGGCCCGGCCGCGCGGAATGACACGCGTACGACGAATGGAAGATCAGCATGATCCAGCTGAAGCCAAGGCCCGTCACCCGATACGGCGTGGCGTTCGCCACGGCCCTCATGGTCCTGACCGGGTGTTCGTCCGGTGCCTCGGGACCGCGCAGCCCGTCCGCGGGGGCCACGCCGGCCTCCGTCCCGTCCCCGGACCCGCTCACTTGGAGGGCGTGCGGGAAGAACCTTGAATGCGCCACGATCAAGGTGCCGCAGGAGTACACCAAGGCTGATGGCGCGCAGATCCCGCTCGCGGTCATGCGGCACCGGGCCACTGATCCCGACCACCGCATCGGCAGCCTGGTCTTCAACCCGGGCGGGCCGGGAGTTCCCGCTACCGAAACACTGCGCAATCTACCCAGGACAGCCGGTACTCCTGGTGCCTTCTCGCCCACGGTGCTCGCCAGATTCGACATCATCGCGATGGACCCGCGCGGCGTCGGCGGATCGCAGCCTGTCCGTTGCCTGACCGATAAGCAGCGAGCCGATGCCGCCGGCACTGCCTTCAACCCGGCCGTCCCCGGGGGCAAACCCCTGCCGCGACTGCTGACCGATGCCGCCGCCTTCACGGACGGCTGCGCCAGACACCAGAGCGAACAGTTCCTGGCCAGCCTGTCCACCGACAACGTGGCCCGCGACATCGACCAGGTACGCTCCGCGCTCGGCGAAGACAAGATCACGTACTACGGCTTGTCCTACGGCACCGTGGTCGGCCCGATGTACGCCACCCTGTTCCCTCACCGCGTCCGCCAGATGGTGCTCGACGCGCCCATCGACACCAACCTGTGGTTCCGCAACTCCCTCACCTTCCTCAATGACGTCGCCGTCGCAAGCGAACGGACGCTCAACGCCTGGTTCAAGACCTGCCGCTCCGAAGGGACGGCAGTGTGCCCCTTCGGAGCAGGAGACCCGCAGGAGGCGTTCGACACACTGATCGACACGCTGGAAGCGAAGCCACTGAAGATCGCACCCGCCAAGGGCGCCACCCCGGGTGGCGAACTCGACGGCGCCATGGCCCTTGAGGCCACCCGAGCCCTGGCCGGCGACCAGAACACCTGGCCATTGCTGACCTCGGCGCTGCTGGCGGCACAAGACGGCAACGGGGCACCCCTGCACACCCTGTGGAGCAGCGTCACGGTATCCCCCTTCCCTGTCCCTACCGCAATGTTCGAAGCCCACACCGCGGTACGCTGCGCCGACTGGCAGACCCCCGCCGGCATCGCCGCGCACAAAACCGCAGCCACCAAAGCTGTTGATGAGGCCAGGCGGATCGGGACCCGGGCCGCCTACTCCGCCCTGAACTGCGCTCGGTGGCCCGCGCCGAACAAGGACCGCGTCACCGAGCCGCTCACGGGCGCCGGTACACCAACACTGGTGATTGCAGGGCGACTGGACCCCGTCACCCCCCACCACTGGGCCCGGAACATGACCCGAACCCTGGACTCTGCGGTCCTGCTCACGCGTGAAGGAGTCGGACACGGCTCCTACGGCACCAATTCATGTGTCAATAGCGCAGTCGACGCCGCCCTCGTCCACGGCACCCACCCCACCGACGGCACCGTGTGCCAACCAGACACACCCGCCACCACCCGCCCCCTTGTCTCCGCGAACCAGTGAGCTCTTTCAGCGTGGCCGCTCCAGGGTGAGGACAGCCGGGTCGATTGACGTCATTCGATTCGGGCTGCACCGGGATCTGCGGAAGATGCGCCAGGACTTGAGTCATGCCACGTCCCGTTCGACCGGTGCTCGTGCCGCGGACAGCGCACGGTTGACGGTTTGCTGGGTCGGTGTGAGCTCGCCGCCCGGCGGGCCTCAGATCGTGGCCGCGGCCGGGCAGTGTGGGTGAGATCCACAGCAGCTGGCCGTCTGGATCGGTCACCCACTGCACGTTCATCCCGTGTGGGCTGTGGTGGTGGGAGTAGTCGTCCCGGCTGTCGCCAACCCGGTCACATTCCGCGAGGCTGCCGTCCAGCAGAGTGCAGTCGGGGTCGGCCTCGCGCTGGCACGGAGAAGGCCGGGCGCGCGGTCTGCGAGCAGACTGATGACGGCGGCTGTGTAAGCGTGGGCGAAGTGTGCCGTAACGTCACCAGTTTCACTCCTCGAGCCGGAGGTAGTAGTCACACAGGAAAGCAAAGCAGCAGCAGGGGATTTGCCCGCTCACATATATGACAGTGATGAACGCCTGGCTTTCTACGTCTTCTATATCCGTGCAGGCGTTTCGGGGGAACTGCAGGATAGGAAGTGACGGGAAAAGCTTCATGCTGCGCCTACCACCTCTTTCCGCGACCCAAATCCTCCGTCTTGCAACGGCTGACCTATAGGGAAACCGGCGTGCCTACAACTCTCGCTCAGAAGCTGTATCTGCTCTGCTACACCGTCAAGAAGGAGAAGTTCCAGCTCGACAACATCCAGGGGCGCGGCCAACTGCTACGGGCCGGCGCGATGACCGAGCTGGCCCGCGACGGTCTGCTGGACGCCACCGGGGGAAAGGTCCGGCGGCTCCCCGGAAAACCGCCCGAGGACCCGTTCACCACCGCCGTCTGGTACGACCTGCCCGAAGACAAGCCCAAAGGCTGGCTCAAGTTCCTGCACGACAAAGCCCACACGGCCGAAACCCCGGTTCGCGACCAACTGCTCGCCTCCGGGGAGGTCGCCATCACACGAGAGAAGAAGCTGGGGGTCGTCCCCACCGACCGGGTATCCGTGGTGCACCCCGACCTGGTGCAAGCTCTCCAGGAGCGGGTGCGCTCGACGGTCATCAACGGCGCTCCCGCCGAGGACCTGACGGACGAACTGGCCATGGCCGTCCTGGCCGTGGAGCTGGAACTTGCCTCGGTGTGGAGCAAGGAAGACCACCGCGCCCACAAGTCCGACCTCAAGGCGCATGCGGCGCGGTTCGACGCCTTCGTCCCCGGACTGCGCAAGGCGCTGCGCGATTCCTATCTCGCGAGCCGGGCCGTGGGAGGCGGCTGGAGCGCCTGAACCGCAGTGCCACCGCGACGAGCCATGCCCCAGGAACGCTGAAGCCGCAGCTCGAGACCAGGAGTGATCGATGTCCCGACCCGAAGGCCGGCACACCCCTTCCCCCACCAGCGGCAGGAGCCCCGGAAGTACGCCGCCTCCCGCCCCGCGGCCGCCCGTGATCGAGTCCCTGGGAGGCGCGGCGGGGTTCGTCTACTCGACCGTCCCGGTCGTGGTGTTCGTGATCGCTCTCGCCGTGCTGTCCACGAAGGCGGCCGTGATCGCGGCCGTCGCCACCGGTGCGGTGCTCACCGTGGCCCGGCTGGTGCGCGGCGAACGTCTCCTCGCGGCCTCCGGCAGCCTGAGCGGCGTTCTGGTCGCGGCAGGCATCGTCGCGCTCACCGGTTCCGCCAAGGACTTCTTCCTGCTGGGCATCTGGGTGGCCTTCGCCGGCTTCCTCGCCACATTCGGTTCGGTCCTCTTCCGCCGCCCTCTGACCGGCGTGGCGTGGAACCTGCTGCACGGGGGCGCGTACGCCTGGCGCGAGGACCGTCAGGTTCTGCGGGGACACGACATCGCCACCCTCGCCGCGGCACTCGTCCTCGGATCGCGGTTCGTGGTGAAGCAGTGGCTCTACGTGCACGACGCCACCGGCTGGCTCGCCTTCGCGAAGATCGCCATGGGCACCCCCCTGACCGTGGTGGCCGCGCTCGTCGTCGCCTGGGCCTTCCGCAGAACGTCGAAGCGCCTGGTGGACAGTCGGCCGGCCGAGGCGATCGCCCAGCAGGAGGCCGAACTCCCGCCTCACCAGGATGCGTCCAGGTAGCAACGGCGTCACAGCCATCAGCAGAGAAAGGACCCCAGATGTCGATCAGCCGTGTGCACGCGGAGACGGTGAGGGAACTCGGAGCCTTCGAAAGGGCCATCGACCTCTACATGCACGAAACCCCGTCCAGTTCTCCCTGGTCGCCGAGATCGACCGGAAGGTCTCCGAGCAGACTCTGGCGCGGGCACTGCGGGATGTGCAGGCACGGCACCCGTTGCTTCGCGTCGCGGTCGACCGCGGAGCTCCCCGGGCCCGATACCGCTGGGCAGAGAGGCCGGTCAGGGTCGAACCCGCCGCAGAGGGAACTCCCTGGCAGGCGGTTGTCGCTGGAGAGCAGACGCGGCCCATCGCTCCGGAGCCCGGCCCGCTGATGCGGACCGTACTCGTTCCCAGGGAGGCCGGCAGCGCCATCGTGCTGACCTTCGCTCACCAGATCACCGACGGGATCGGCGGCATGCGAGTGGTGGCGGACATTGTCGCCGCCCTCGACGGCGACGAGGAGGGCGGCCAGCCGACATCGGAGGGGGACGTGCCGCCCTCCCAGGAGGCTCTGCTGGGAGCTCTCGACGCTGCGACGCCCACCGTGGGACGACCCAAGGACGAGCTGACGGACGCGCCCGGTGAGCTGGCGCAGTTCTTGGGACGGGCACCGCACGTTTCCGCCCTGGCCCTGCAACGCGGTCTGACCGCACGGCTCGTGAGCCGTTGCCGCACGGAGGGCGTGTCCGTGCACGCAGCGCTGTGTGCCGCCGCCTGCACGGTCTTCCACCGCGCGGGCCGCACCCGGGTGAGGGTGCTGAGCCCGATCGACCTGCGCCGTGCCGCAGGTCTGCCCGACGCTGTCGCGAATCGCTTCGCGGGGGCGCGCACGGAGAGCGAGGCGTCCCAGGCCGGGGATTTCTGGGAACTGGCCCGGCACCATCACCGGGCACTGGAACACCAGCGCGCACCGGGAGTGCTCAAGGCGGGCTCGGAGGCACTACATCAGCATCCGCCGGCCACCCCTGAAGAGGCCGAGGCGATGATGACCGCCGTCACCGCCGCCGACATCCAGATCACCAATCTCGGGGTGGTGGACGCGCCGGCACACGGCCGCACCTGTCTCACGGCTCTGTGGGGGCCGGCGCAGACCACGCAACTGCGCGGTGAGCACGTCCTGGGTGTTGCCACGCTCGGAGGCCGCCTGCGCATGACGGAGCTGACCCACGACCCAGTGGCCGTTCTGCTGCCCGACATGGCAACCGTGCTGGCCCAAAGTTGCGTCGAGTCCGGCTCCCCGTCCTCCCGATCCGTTCAGGACATCGAACTTCCTCTCCGATGACTCACCGGCCGCCCGGCGGTTCGGAACGCCCTCGCCGCACCAGGGCTTCATGCCACGAACTCGCCGGCCACCCCAGCTCTGCGTCCCCGCTGCGCCCTCGACGGCCGCACCCGATGAGCGACACACAGGAGTGACCATGCAGTCCATCACCGACGCCCATGCAGGCGACGCAGTCAGCACTGCCTTGCTGGCTGAGCTGCGGTCCCGTATCCCCGCGGACCGTGTGCTCACCAACGGACCGGAGTACATACGTGCGGTGGCGTTGTTCAACGCAGCGGTCGACGTCCGCCCTTCTGCCGTCGTGAGGTGCGCGACCACCGCTGACGTGCAGGCGGGAGTACGCGCGTCCCGCAATCATGGAGTACCGCTCTCAGTGCGTGGCGGAGGTCACGACTTCTGGGGCCGGGCGTTCCGCCCCGGTGGACTGGTTCTCGATCTGACTCACATGCGGGAAGTCCAGGTCGACATCACCCACCGTGTCGCGACGGTGGGTGGCGGAGCGCTCTCGTCCGACGTCGTATCCGCTGCCGAGCGGGTGGGCCTGACTGCCGTCACCGGAACCGCGGGCGCCGTCGGAATGGTCGGCCTCACGCTCGGTGGCGGGTACGGCCCCCTCATCGGGCAGTTCGGGCTCGCAGCCGACAACCTGCTCGGCGCCGAAGTCGTGCTGGCCGACGGTTCGCGCGTGAACACCGACGCCGAAAATCATCCGGACCTCTTCTGGGCGCTGCGCGGTGGTGGCGGCAACTTTGGTGTCGTGACCTCGGCGCGGATCCGGCTGCACCCCGTGCCGACGACGGTGTCGGGGACCATCCTGTACCCGATCACCCAGAGCGCCCGGGTTCTCGCCGACCTCGGTGGGATGCTTCAGGACTGTCCGGACGAGCTGACGGTGGACGTCGGGTTCCTTCCCGGCCCGGACGGCGAACCGACGGTGTACGTCGCGCCGACCTGGTCGGGGAATCTCGAGGTGGGGAACGCCGAGAACGGCCCGGTGCGTGCCCTGGCCGGACTCGGCACACCCGTGCTCGCCGAGGTGGGGCCGGTCGCCCGTTCCGCGACGCTGGCCGCGACGGACGCCATGTTCCCACCCGGGCGGAAGGGCGCGATCCGCACGCGAACCGTCCAGAGCGTCTCCGGCTCCATCGCGACCGTCCTGGACGGAGCTGCCCAGGAGTTCACCTCACCGTTCTCGGCGATCGTGTGGCACCAGTTCCATGGTGCCGCCACCCGTCCGCCTCTCGGCTCGACGGCTTTCGGCCGACGCGAACCGCACCTGATGATCGAGCTGATCTCTATGTGGGAGGGCGGCGACGGCACCGACAACGCAGGCAGTGACGACGGCAGGTCACCGCACCTGCGCTGGCTGGAGGAGCTTCACGCGGCGCTCGGGCCTTTCTCGTTGCCGGGCGGCTACGTGAACTTCCTGGGGCCGGAGACTCCCGAACAGATTGCGGACTCCTACGGGCCGAACACCGAACGCTTGCTCGCCGTGAAATCCGCGGTCGACCCGGACTTCGTCTTCGCCGCCACACCGCTCCCCATCGGGACCGCCGACGCCGGATCCACACCGTGTGAGGCGTAGGCGAGATCGCTGCTCCGGCCGTCGGAGGGATGATGGGGCTCGGGATCGGCTTCGACGGCGCTCACGTCCACGCCGCGGGCGGTGAGTTCGGCCAGGATGCGGTGGGCAAAGGGATCGTCGCCCAGGTGGCTCAGCCAGGCGGTGCGGTGCCCAAGACCGGCCAGTGTGCAGGCGACGTTGGACTCGGCGCCACCGACGGCCATGCGGAGCAGGGGCTGCTCCGCGAGGGGACGGGCGTCGGGCGGGCTGAGAACGGCCAGGGTCTCGCCGATGCACACGACGTCGGCCACCGGTTCCTGCAGGACGGTGGCGTGGGAAGGGGACGGCAAGGGCACGGGGATCTCCTGGCGGACGGCGCGGATGCGCAGACGTAGTGGCGGGACCGGAGGGGCGTAGGGGAAGCACGGAGACGTCCGGTACGGGTCCTGTCGCGGGGAAGGGGCCGTTGCCGGAGGTCGCGCCGGTCATGCTTCGACAGCCCCGTCGGCGAGGCGCAGCATGACTTTGCTGCTCCCGCTCGTCGGGTCGGCGGCAACGGCGAGTGCCTCCTCGGCCCGTTCCAGCGGGAAACGGTGGGTGATCAGCGGGGTCACGTCCAGTCCGTCCCGGAGGGCGCTCAGGGCGTCGTCGATCTCCTCGACGAAGCGGTACGAGCCGATCCAGGTGATCTCCCGGGTCACCAGGTCGCCGAGGGCTGCGGGTACGGGCGTGCCGGGCAGGTTGCCGACCTGGACGAGGGTGCCGCCTCGGGCTGTGGCCCGCAGCGCCGGTCCCAGCGCGGCCGGGGCGCCGGACGCCTCGAAGGTGACGTCCGCGTCCTCGGGCAGTCCCTCGCCGGCAGAGAGGTCACGTGTCTCGTCAGCGCCCATGGCACGGGCGACGGCGAGTGAGGATGACGCCAGGTCGGCGGCGACGATCCGGCCCGCGCCGCGGTGCCGGGCGGCGGCGGCGACCAGGGAGCCGATGGGACCGCAGCCGTTGACCAGGACCGTGCGACCACGCAGCTCCGGGACCCGGCCGACGGCGTGCAGGGCGACGGCCAACGGCTCGGCGAGGGCGCCCTGCTCGGTGGTGACGCCGTCCGGCAGAGGTCGGATCTGGGTGGCGTGGACCACCCGGTACTCACTGAACCCGCCGTCGGTGTGCGGGTCAAAGGCCGCCGAACCGAAGTAGCGTACGCGTGGATAAAGGTTCGTGCGTCCGGCGAGCCGCCCGGGAAGGACACCGTCGCCCACCGGTCGGGCCGGATGCACGGTGACCGCCCGCCCCACGTCGAGACCGGTGACCTGGTCGCCGAGTGCGGCGATCCGGCCCGCGAACTCGTGTCCGAGCACCAGCGGGTGCACGAGCTTGGCGGTGCCGGATGCGCCGTTCTTCCAGTACGCGATGTCGGATCCGCAGATCCCGCCCCACTCCACGGCCAGCAGCACCTCGCCTGCACCGGGTAGGGGCCGGGCCCGTACGTCGATGCGTACGTCGCCGGCGCCGTGCACCACAACCGCCCTCATCCGGCGGCCCTCGGCGGCCACGGACCCGGGACCTCCCGCCGTGAGAGTCCCCGCGGCGCCCGCTTCGTCGATCGTCTTCATACGGCGTCCTCCAGCTGGACCAGGTCGCGTCCGCGCGTCTCGGGTGCGAGGTAGGCGCTGACAAAGGTGATGAGCGAGTAGAGGACGAGCATGGCGGCGATGGGCCACCAGCTGCCGGTGACGGCCGTGAGCGTGGCCGCGAGGACCGGGCCGATCGCGGTGGCGAGGATGCCGCCGATCTCTTTGGAGACCGCGAGCTGCGTGAACCGGGTCCGCGAGCCGAAGAGTTCGGCCATTGTGACGCTTTCGAGCGAGAACAGGCCCAGGACACCGACATTCAGACCGAGGATCATGCCGAGCATCACGCCCGGGGTCGACCCGGAAGTGATGAGGAGCAGTACCGGGAAGGCGAGCAGGACGGTCAGGGCCGAGAGCACGAGGTAGACCACACGGCGTCCGAAACGGTCACCCAGCCAACCGACCAGCGGCACGGTGGCGAAGCCCACCAGCGAGCCGTACACGATCGCGTCCGTCGGCACGGACCGCTCGACCGCCAGGTTGGTGGCGAGGTAGCCGACCAGGAAGGTCTGCATCAGTCCGGAGTTGCCGGCCTGGCCGAAGCGCAGTCCCAGCGCGAGGAAGAACGCCTTGCCCTTGCGCTGGCGGATGCCCGCCGCCAGCACGCCGCCCTTGTGCTCGTCGGCCGTGGCGATGACGGACTCGACCTCGTCACGGGCCAGTGCCACACCGTCCACAACGTCGGGACGCTCCTCGAAGACCGGGCTCTCCTTGAGGCTGCGCCGCATCCAGACCGCGAAGATCATCAGCAGGAAGCTCAGCAGAAAGGGCAGCCGCCAGCCCCAGGAGAGCAGCTGCTCCTCGCTGAGCACGGCGAGCAGGATGGCCCACAGGCCCGACGCGGCGAGCGTCCCGGAGTTCGTGCCGAGCGACACCAGCGAGGAGATCAGCCCGCGCCGCCCGGCAGGCGCGTACTCGGCCAGCATGACGGTGGCCCCGGCGATCTCGGCGCCGGCGCCGAAGCCCTGTATCAGTCGCAGGGCGACGAGCAGGATCGGCGCGAGGATGCCGATGGTGGCGTACGTGGGCAGCGCTCCGATGAGGGTGGTGGAGGCACCCATCAGCAAGATGGTGATGTACAGGACCTTCTTGCGGCCGAGCCGGTCGCCCATCCGCCCGAAGTAGACGGCCCCCGCGAGCCGGGCGACGTATCCGACGCCGTAGGTGGCCATCGCGGCGATCAGTCCGATGGCCGGGCTGACGTCCGGGAAGAAGATTTTGTTGAAGACGATCGCGGCGGCCAGCGAGTAGAGCTGGAAGTCCATGAACTCCATGGCCGTGCCGAGCCAGCCCGAGACGGCGGCGCGGGTCAGGTCGCGTGTGCTGCGCTGCGCGGAAGGCGTCTGCTGGGCGGCTGTGACGCTGTCCTTCATCGTGAACTCCGTTGTTCGAAGCCGAGGAAGCTCTTGGGGATAGGGGGAGGCGGATACAGGGATCTGGACGGAGGGCCGGGTGCGGGTGTCAGATTTCGACGCGTCCTGCGTCCAGGGCGGGGAGGCGGTCGGCGACGGCGGCGGTGAGCGCGTCGTCGTCCGCCAGATCGTGCGCCCCCAGGACACGCAGCAGCGCGCGTACCGTCCCCGCGGGCCGGCCCGCGGGCCGCCAGCAGGCGGCGAGGACATCGGCAGCGGGATCGGAAGGGGCGTCGGGCGCACCGGCCCGGCGGGTGCTGTGCGCCCAGGCGGCAAGGGCGAGTTCGAGTACGGGGGTGCTCGCGTCGCGGGCGCGCAGTTCGCGCAGGGCGGGCAGCCAGCGCTCGGTGATCTTCAGTGACGCGTCGGAGCCGATCTGCTGCAGCAGGTGGTGCATGGCAGGGTTGCGGAAGCGTACGACGAGGTCGTCGGCGTACGCGGTCTGGTCCGGGCCGCCCGCCGGGAGGGTGGGTGAGACCTCCGCGCACAGCGCCCGCACGAGGCGCTCGCCCCAGTGCGCTGTCATGGTTTCGGCGATCGTGGTGAATCCTGCGGCGGCACCAAGGTGGGCGAGCGCGGAGTGGGAGCCGTTCAACAACCGCAGTTTGGTGAGCTGATAGGGCGCGACGTCCGGGACGAACAGGGCACCGTCGAGCTCCCAGAGCGGCCGGGGCGCGGTGAAGGAGTCCTGCAGCACCCACTGTCGGTACGGCTCGCTCGTCACGGCGAGGGCGTCCCGCACGCCGAGCGCGGCGACGGCGGCTGCCCGGTCGGCTTCGCCCGTCGCGGGCACGATCCGGTCCACGACGGTCGCGGGGAAGGACACAGCTGTGGCCATCTGGTCCAGGATCTGCGCGCGGTCAGGCCAGGCCGACGCGCGGACGAAGTCGTGGACCACCCGGGCCAGCGCTGCGCCGTTGTCCGCCATGTTGTCGCAGGACACGACGTTCACCGGGGGCGCTCCCGCGCGCATCCGGGCGGCCAGTCCGGCGGCGAGGCGCCCAATGACCGTGGTGAGCGGCCCGCCGGGGTCGGCTGCGAGGTCGGCGGCAATGGGGGCGGCCGTGGTGTCCAGTGCGCCGGTTGCAGGAGAGCGGTGGTAGCCCTTCTCCGTCACGGTCAGCGTCACCACTGTCACCCCGGGGTCGGTGAGCAGGGCGTCGACGGCCCCGGCGTCAGGGCCCATGACCAGCGCACCGACGAGTGAGCCCACGACGCGGGTACGGTGACCCTCCGGACGGCGTTCGGTGAGTGAGTACAGACAGTCCTGGTTGCGCAGGGCGCGCACGGTCTTGGCCGACCGGGGCGCGATGGCGGTGATGCCCCAGGGCTCGCCGGAGCGGGCGGCGGCGTGCTCGGTGTACACGGCCTGGTGTGCCCGGTGGAAGGCGCCGAGGCCGAAGTGGACGATGCGGGTGCGCAGTTCGGCTGGGTCGACGGCGGGCCGCAGCGCGGGGGCGAGACGGGATAGAGTTCCGCGGCCCAGCAGGTCGTGGGCGCTCACCAGTCGTGCACCGACCCGTCGAGCCGACGGGCGACCGGGAGGTAGCGCCGCTGGTAGGGGAAGCGCTCGGCCGCCTTCTCGTCGTACTCGACGCCGAGGCCCGGCTCATTTGAGGGGTGCAGCATGCCGTCGGCGAAGGTCACCCCGCTGCGGAACACCTCGGCGGTCTCCTCGGCGTGGCCCATGTACTCCTGGATGCCGAAGTTCGGCACGGCGATGTCCAGGTGCACGGCGGCGGCCATGCTCACGGGGGAGAGATCGGTCGCCCCGTGGGAGCCGGTGCGCACCTGATGGAGGGCGGCGAGGTCGAAGATCCGGCGCAGGTGGGTGATGCCGCCCGCGTGGACGACGGTGGTGCGCACGTAGTCGATGAGCTGTTCGGTGATGAGGTGCTGGACGTCCCAGATCGAGTTCATCACCTCGCCGACCGCGATCGGTGTCGTGGTGTGCCGACGGATGAGCCGGAAGGACTCCTGGTTCTCGGCCGGGGTCGGGTCCTCCATCCAGAACAGCCTTGAGGGCTCGACCCTCTTGCCGAACCGGGCTGCTTCGTTCGGGGTGAGCCGGTGGTGCACGTCGTGCAGGAGGTGGAAGCCGAAGCCGAAGCGTTCCCGTACCGCTTCCAGGTATCTGGGGGCGAAGTCGAGGTAGGCCTCGGTGTCCCAGGGCTGTTCGTCGGGCAGTTCGGTGGCGGCCGGCTCGTAGACCTTGCCCTTGCGCACCCCGTACGTGCCCCCGACCTCGGGCACGGCGGCCTGGGCCCGTACAGCCTTGTAGCCCAGCTCCAGATGGCGCTCGACGTCGTCCAGCAGCGAGGACACGTCGGTGCCGCTGGCATGCGAGTAGACCAGTACGCCGTCGCGCGACCGGCCACCCAGGAGCTGGTACACGGGCAGACCGGCGGTCTTGCCGAGGATGTCCCACAGGGCGGTATCCACGGCGGCGATCGCGGTCATCGTGACGGGCCCTCGCCGCCAGTAGGCGCCCTTGTAGAGGTACTGCCACATGTCCTCGATACGGGACGGGTCCCTGCCGATCAGCAGCGGGACCAGGTGGTCGCGCAGATAGCTGGCGACGGCCAGTTCCCGGCCGTTGAGCGTGGCGTCGCCGAGGCCGGTCACTCCGTCCGTGGTGGTGATCCGCAGCGTGACGAAAGTCCGGCCGGGAGAGGCGACGAAGACCTCGACGCTTTCGATCCTGCTCACAAGCACTCCTTGGTCGCGAAGTACTTGTATACAAGCATCTGTCGTTCAGTACGGCAATACTTGTCTCGGGGTTCTACGTACGATGTGCACATGGCTCAAACGAACGGGCGCACGAACCGACGTGACATCTACCTGAAACTGCGCCAGATGGTCCTGACCCTCGAGCTCGTCCCAGGTGCCGCCCTCTCGGAGAACGAACTCGCCGCGTCGATGGGCGTCAGCCGCACACCGGTGCGCGAGAGCCTGATCCTGCTGGCCCAGGAGGGCCTGGTGCAGGTTTTCCCCAAGATCGGATCGTTCGTCTCCCGGGTCGATCCGGCCCAGGTCGCCGACGCGCAGTTCCTGCGAGAAGCGGTGGAACTCGCCTCGCTGGACGACCTGCCCGCGCAGCTCGACCCGGCGGTCGTGGGGGAACTGCGGGACAACCTGAAGCGACAGCGGCGCGCGGACCTCAGCCTGAAGGAGTTCTTCGATCTGGACGAAGCGTTCCACCAGGGCCTGATGCGGCTGAGCGGGCACGGGAACGTCTGGACCACCGTCGCCTCCGCCAAGGGGCACCTGGACCGGGCCCGCCGCCTCGGCCTCCACGAGAACGTCTCCCCAGCCGTGTTCATCGCCCAGCACCGCGAGATTTTCGACGCGATCACCGACGGGAACGTCCCGCTCGCCCGCACCGCCATGCGCACGCACCTGCGGGCCGTCTTCGACGACATCGAGCGCATCCGGGCCCACTCACCCGAACTGTTCGCCGCCGACGCCTCGACGGTGCCCGTGCGACGCAACATCGTGGTCTGGGAGTGATCCCGCCGCGTGCCCGCCCGTCAGCCCGGCGAGCCGGCGGACGGAGCGAACACGCCGAGAACCGCTCCAGCTTCACTGCCAGCGTCCCGGCTTCCGGCCACCTGCGTCCTTTGCGCGACCCGGAGGCGCCGGAGCTGGACGAGGACGACGACGGGAGCAGGCAGGACTGATCGTGGCCGACTGGGGCGATGATGAGCTTGCGGGCCCTGCCCTTGGTCAACCGCTTCGCGGCTGTCGCGTAGCGCGGGGGCAATGTCGCCGCCCTTGATCGCCTAGATGGACTCGGCATCGAATCGTCGACTGGCTCGCGGTGTACGCCACTCGGCATCCTGGCCGTTCACGAGCAGAACATAGTCCTCATCCGTCGGTCCCATGGCATGTTCGCCGACCGCGCCGTCGTGAGTGCCGCCCGCGTGGCCGAGGCGGCCGGTCACGCGGGCGCGGCGGTGGCCGGAGGGGGAAAGAGGATGTGGACGGCCTGGATGACGGCGGCGCGGCGGGCTTTGACACTCGGGTCTTTGGCGGCCTGTGCGGCCAGCTGTCCGAATTCGGGCTGGCCGCACCACGAGGTCGCCAGCTGATCGATGAGGATCAGGACGTCGACCGGGTCCCAGCGCGGGTCGAGGTCGCCGGCGCGCTGGGCGCGGCGGATCTGGTCGGCTTTGCGGAACATGGCTGCCCGGTACGGGTTGGCCTGTTCGTCCGCCTCCTCGCGGGCTGCGGTGGTCTCCAGTTCCAGGCGCCCCCAGCTGATCAGGCGGTAGTGCTCGGGGTGGGCCAGGAAGTAGTCGAACAGGCGCCCGGCGTAGCCGGGCAGGTCGGTGGGGTCCAGCGGGACGGCCTGGACAATGACAGTCAGTTCCCGATGTGCGACGAAGCCGTAGAGCTCTTCCTTGCTGCGGAAGTACGCGTAGACCCGCTCCTTGCTGGTCCTGGCCTGAGCGGCGATGCGGTCGACACGGGCGCCGGCGATGCCGTGGGCGGCGAACTCGACCTTGGCCGCGTCAGCGATCCGGGTGCGGGTGGCCTCGGCCCTGGGTGAGGAGGTCATACCCCCAATCGTACCAAAACAGAACTGTTTGGTTTGCTTTTCAGGCGGGCATGGCGCACCCTCGTTAATACCGAACGGTTCGGTTTGGTCTCCTTCTGTGGCCAGACCGCCGCCCCACCGATGGAGGACACTCATGCAGCACCGCTCTCTGGGCTCCCAGGGCCTGCGCGTCTCGGCGCTCGGCCTGGGCACGATGGGCATGACGATGGCGTACGGCGCCTCCGACGACGCCGAAAGCCTCGCCACGATCCGCCGTGCCCATGAGCTCGGCATCGACTTCTTCGACACCGCCGAGGTGTACGGAGCCGGCACCGGAAGCAACGAGACCCTGCTCGGCAGGGCCGTCAAGGACTTCCGCGACGAGGTGGTCCTGGCCACCAAGTTCGGCTTCGACATGGCTACCGAGATGTTTTCCGGTGTCAACAGTCGCCCGGACAACATCCGCAGGGTCGCCGAGAACAGCCTGCGCTACCTGCAGACCGACCACATCGACCTCTTCTACCAGCACATCTCCGACCCGGACGTGCCCGTCGAAGAGGTGGCGGGCGTGGTCGGCGAACTGATCGCGGAGGGCAAGGTGAAGTACTTCGGGCTGAGCAACGTCGGCCCCAAGTACATCCGCCGCGCCCACGCCGTCACCCCGGTCACGGTCCTGCAGTACGAGTACTCGATCTTCGAGCGGGAGGTGGAGGAGAAGATCCTTCCCGTCCTGCGGGAGCTCGGCATCGGCCTGGTGCCCTACTCCCCGCTCGGCCGCGGCTTCCTCACCGGCCAGGTCAAGCCCGGCAGCGAGTATCCCGAGGACGACATGCGCAGCTGGGACGGGCGCTGGCAGGGCGAGAACTACACCTACAACCTGCGCGCCACCGAGCAGCTGAAGGAACTGGCTGCGGCCAAGGGCATCGCCCCCGCCCAGCTCGCGCTCGCCTGGCTGCTCGCCCAGGGCGAGGACATCGTCCCCATCCCCGGCACCCGCAGCGCCAAGCGCCTGGAGGAGAACGCCGGCGCCGCCGACGTCCGGCTCACCGACGCCGATCTGCAGCGCATCACGGAGATCATTCCGGACGGTGCGGCGGGCAGCCGCATGCCGGACGCGCTCGCGTCCAGCTTCACCACCGACTGAACCGCCCCTCCACGCGGCCCGCACAGGCTCTCGATCCGCGGAGGCCGCGGCTGCGGGCCGCGCCCACGGTGCGCTCCACCCGGATCGACCCACGAGGAAGACATCATGAGCACTGAGCTGGCAGGAGAGCTGAAACTGCCCCTGTTCACCGTTCGCCTGGACGGTCTGATCAGCCGGGTCGAGTATCACGTGGCCAGCCCGAAGTCGGACTGTGTCGGTGCGTGCTTCGCGACGGCGCGGGCGGTGATCGCCTGCGATGCGCGGGCGGACGCCGCGGACAGCTCCTCCGCGCCGGGCTCCCGGTACCACGGCCGGAGGTCGAGCATGGCGGCGCGCATGCCGGTGGCGAAGCAGAGGGCGGTGCCCTTGGGCAGGGCGCGGATCGCGTCGGCGGGCAGGATCCGCTCCTGCCGCATCGACACCGATGTGCTCTTGCCGGACTCCGAGTGCGACGTGGACGTGGTCTCCACGTCGTGGTCGCCGATCAGGCGGCTGAGCTTGTCCGCGAAGTCGGGGTCGTCGATTCCGGAGCCGATGGCCTTGACGGTCGAGGCGGACCACATGGCGTCCTTGCCCGCGTCTCCCCAGACCTTCTGGCCCTGGCGGTAGGACTGGAGGTGAGACGTGAGAGGGTCTGGGGCGTGAGTGAGACACCGCCGAACACCCTGCAATACCGTTTTGACGGGCCAGAAGACGCTCCGGTCCTGATCCTGGGTCCCTCACTGGGTACCACATGGCACATGTGGGACCGGCAGGTGCCCGAGTTGGTGCAGCAGTGGCGGGTCTTCCGGTTCGATCTGCCCGGGCACGGGGGCGCCCCCGCCCACCCGTCGGGCTCTGTCGCCGAGCTTGCCACGCGTCTGCTGGCCACCCTCGACGGGCTCGGCGTGCAGCGCTTCGGATACGCGGGCTGTGCGTTCGGCGGCGCCCTCGGCATCGAGCTGGCGCTGCGGCACCCCGAGCGCCTCGCCTCGCTCGCGCTGATCGCGGCGTCGCCGAGGTTCGGGACCGCCGACGAGTTCCGCCAGCGCGGCGTGATCGTCCGTACCAACGGGCTCGACCCCATCGCCCGCAGCGCTCCGGAGCGCTGGTTCACCGGAGGGTTCGCCGCCGCCCAGCCGGCGATCACCGAGTGGGCCGTGCAGATGGTGCGGACCACCGACCCCGGCTGCTACATCGCCGCCTGCGAGGCGCTCGCCGCGTTCGACGTGCGCGGTGAGCTGGGGCAGGTCGGCGTCCCGACCCTGGTCCTCGTCGGCTCCGACGACCAGGTCACCGGCCCCGCGGAAGCCCGCACCCTGGTCGCCGGCATCCCGGACGCCCGGCTCGCCGTCGTCCCCGGCGCCTCCCACCTGGTCCCGGTCGAGCAGCCCGCGGCCGTCACCGACCTGCTGGTCCGGCACTTCGACACCGCCTGGCAGAGTACCCACGACGCCTCCACCGGCCAGATCGCCGTCCCGGCCGCCCGCGTCGCCGCGGCCCCCGCCCAACCCGTCGGACCCACCGCCCACCCCGTCGTACCCGGGGCCGTGCCCGGCGCGCCCGGCTTCGCCGCCGCCCCCGTCCAGCCGGCCATGGCCCCGCCGCCGCGGGCGGTCGCGCCCATCGCCGAGATCGCGCCGCCCGTCGTGCCCCCGCAGGCCCCGGCACAGGGGCGGCCCGACCCCTACGACGCGGGGATCAAGGTGCGCCGGGACGTGCTCGGTGACGCGCACGTCGACCAGGAGCTGGCGCAGGCCGACGGGTTCTCGGGGGACTTCCAGGAGCTCCTCACCCGGTACGCCTGGGGCGAGATCTGGGACCGACCGGGCCTGGACCGGCGCACCCGCAGCTGCGTCACCCTCACGGCCCTGGTCGCCGGCGGTCACCTGGAGGAACTGGCGCCGCACCTGCGGGCCGCCCTGCGCAACGGCCTCACCCCGGAAGAGATCAAGGAAGTGCTGCTGCAGACGGCCGTCTACTGCGGTACCCCAGCCGCGAGCAGGGCCTTCCGGGTGGCGCAACAGGTCGTGCGGGAGGAGACCACCCCGCCCGAGTGAGCTCCGCCCGGCCCGAGCGAGCCCCACCCCCGCCGCCGGTCCGGGTTCGGCGGCAGGATGGAGTCATGAAGCTGACCAAGAAGTCGCACGCCTGCGTCCGCCTGGAGAAGGACGGGCGGACGCTCGTCCTGGACCCCGGCGGGTTCAGCGAGGAGGACGCCGCCCTCGGCGCGGACGCCCTGCTCGTCACCCACGAACACCCGGACCACTTCGACGAGGCGCGTCTGCGTGCCGCGATGGAGCACAACCCGGCCGCCCGGATCTGGACCCTGGAGTCGGTCGCGGAGAAGATCTCGGCGGCGTTCCCGGGGCGCGTGCACACCGTCGGACACGGTGACACCTTCACCGCCGCCGGGTTCGACGTGGAGGTCCACGGCGAGCTGCACGCCGTGATCCACCCGGACATTCCCCGCGTCACCAACGTCGGCTTCCTCGTCGACGGCGGCAAGGTCTTCCACCCCGGTGACGCCCTCACCGTCCCCGGCCGTCCGGTCGAGACGCTGATGCTCCCCGTCATGGCGCCCTGGAACAAGATCTCCGAGGTCATCGACTACGTCCGCGAGGTGAAGCCGCAGCGCGCCTACGACATTCACGACGCCCTGCTCACCGACCTCGCCCGGCCGATCTACGACCGCCAGATCGGCCGGCTGGGCGGCTCGGAGCACCTGCGGCTGACCCCGGGGGAGTCCGTGCGGGTGTGAGCTCGGCGGCCGGAGGGCTGCCGGGCGGACGGGGTTGTCAGTGGCGCCCGGTAGGTTGTGGGACATGCGCATCGCGACCTGGAACGTGAACTCGATCACCGCCCGCCTGCCGAGGCTGCTCGCCTGGCTGGAGAGCAGCGGCACCGACGTGCTGTGCCTCCAGGAGGCCAAGGTCGCCGAGGCGCAGTTCCCCTTCGACGAGCTGCGGGAGAAGGGCTACGAGGCGGCGGTGCACGCCACCGGCCGGTGGAACGGCGTGGCGGTGCTCTCCCGCGTGGGCCTCCAGGACGTGGTCAAGGGCCTGCCGGGCGACCCGGGCTACGACGGGGTGCAGGAGCCCCGCGCGATCTCCGCGACCTGCGGCCCGGTCCGCGTCTGGTCGGTCTACGTGCCGAACGGGCGCGAGGTGGAGCACCCCCACTACGCCTACAAGCTCCAGTGGTTCGAGGCCCTGCGCGCCGCCGTCGAGGGTGACGCCGCCGGTGACCGCCCCTTCGCGGTGATGGGCGACTACAACGTCGCGCCGACGGACGAGGACGTCCACGACCGCGCCGCCTTCGAGGGCTCCACCCACGTCACCCCCGCCGAGCGTGCCGCCCTTGCCTCCCTGCGCGGCACCGGCCTGACCGACGTGGTCCCGCGCCCCCTGAAGTACGACCACCCCTTCACCTACTGGGACTACCGGCAGCTCTGCTTCCCCAAGAACCGCGGCATGCGCATCGATCTGGTGTACGGGAACGAGCCCTTCGCCAAGGCCGTCACCGACTCCTACGTCGACCGCGAGGAGCGCAAGGGCAAGGGAGCCTCCGACCACGCCCCGGTCGTGGTGGACCTGGACGTGTAGGCGCTCCTCCTACGCCCCGCCCGCCCCCGGTCGCGCGCCCGCCCGCCCGGCCTTCGTCCGTCCTGCGTGCCCTGTGGTGCATACGGCGGTACGAATGACAGTCTGGACGTATGAACATCCCCTTCCTGGGCAGGCGGCGCGAAGGCCCGCGCGTGCACGACGCCGAGGGCATCGGCGAGCTGCTCGCCGACTGCGACCTGCTGCGCTCGCAGGCCTCACGGGAGGGTGTCCGGCTCGACGACTCGGCGGTGTCCCTGGAGCAGCTCGACCAGGTGCTGCCCCGCTGGCGGAGCGACGAGGAGATCCTGACCTGGCTCGGCAACGACGCCGGTCTGTACCTCGGCACCGTGATCGTGCGCACCGTGCCCGGCGCCGCCTGGTCCATCCGGTCCGACGGTCAGCCCGTCGTCCGGCTCGCCTCCGGCCGGGAGTTCGACGTGGTGGCGTCGGGCCAGGCATGGGCGGCGGACGGAGTCCCCGAACTCTCGCAGCTGTACGGCGAAGTCGCGGAAACGTGACCCTTCTGCGGTAAAAGCACCGTAAATAGGGCTAATGCCCGAAAGGTGCGTGTCGTTGGCGCACCCGTCGTCTGTCTCGATACGTTGCAGTCCTCGGTCCGCGTACGGAGGACGCACGGGACACACGGGACGCACGACGCGCAGGGGATACGCAGGGTGCAGCCGGAGATCACTGCTCGCACAGCGGATCGGCCGTCACGACGGGCCGTCCGCGGGCGGGGAGAAGGTCAGCTGCACACCCGCCCTATGCCCGGTGCGAGTTGCGGGGCGCCGGAGCCGGCACCGGCGTCGGCAGGGGGCTCGTCGCCGCCCGGGTCACGTCCCCGACGAGTTCGACGACATCCGGGCCGTACGCCTGCGAGTTGATCACCTTGAGCAGCAGCACGAAGGAGTTGTTGCCGTGCTTGCGGGCCAGTTTCTCGTGGTGGCGGGCGAGGTAGCGGGTGGCGGCCTGGTTGTCGATGGCGCGCTGGCCGCAGAACAGGAACGCGGGGCGGGCCTCGCGCCGGTCGCCGGCGGTGAGACGGGCCAGCAGGACGTACTCCGTGACGCCCGAGTCCATGCGGTAGCGCTCGCCGCCTATCTGGAAGGCCCCGCGGTCCGGGCCCGGTTCCGGGTCGATGTTGATCCGCACCCCGGGCAGCATGGCCGCCATGTGGGCCACCATGCGCCGGTTCGACCCCGGGCCGCCCACGCAGAACTCCGTCCGCTCGCCGAAGCCCTGATGGACCATGTCCTGGGTGACCAGGTGCATGTGCGCGCCGCAGTCCTTGATCAGCGCGGACAGTTCCAGCAGCGCGAAGACGTCGAAGCGGTGGACGGCCGGTTCGGAGGCGGCCGGGTCCCGGTTGACGACGAGCAGCGACTCGGAACCCTCCGGCAGCCCGAAGAAGGCCTGCTTGCGGCGGAGCCTCCGCTTCAGCAGATACGTACGGGCGAGCCAGCCCAGCGCGGCACTGATGCCGGCCGCGACCACGCCCAGGACGATGTTGCGCACGTCGTCAGTCATGGGCGCGCATGCTAGCGGGCATCCGTGAACCGGTGTTCGACGGACCGCGACGGAGATGCTCCTGACGCGGCCATGACGATCAACTAAGCTGCCCGAACGGCTTTTTCCCTGGAGGTGCGGATGCGTCGCCCTGTCGCGCGGAATCTGACGGTCCTGGCGGTCTCCGCCGCCGTGGTGTCGGTGGGGGCGGCGGCGCCACCCACCGCCCAGAGCAGGCCCGTCGCCCCCAAGACCCCGGTCGCCGTCGGGTACGGCGGGGCGGTCGCCAGCGTCGACCCGGACGCCTCGGCCGCCGGCATCGAGATCCTGCGCAAGGGAGGCAACGCCGTCGACGCGGCCGTGGCCACCGCCGCCGCGCTCGGCGTCACCGAGCCCTACTCGGCCGGCATCGGGGGCGGAGGCTACTTCGTCCACTACGACGCCAAGTCCCGCACCGTACGCACCATCGACGGTCGCGAGACGGCGCCGCTCACCGCCGACGAGAAGCTGTTCACGGAGGACGGCAAGCCCATCCCGTTCGCCGAAGCCGTCAGCAGCGGCCTCGCCGTCGGCACCCCGGGCACGCCCGCCACCTGGCAGAGCGCCCTCGACCGGTGGGGCAGCCGGAAGCTCGGTGCCGTCCTCGCGCCCGCCGAGCGCCTGGCCCGGCAGGGCTTCACCGTCGACGACACCTTCCGCTCCCAGACCGCCGCCAACGAGCAGCGCTTCCGCTACTTCCCGGACACCGCGAAGCTGTTCCTGCCCGGCGGCGAACTCCCCGCCGTCGGCTCCACGTTCAAGAACCCCGACCTGGCGCGCACCTACCAGGAGCTGAGCCGCAAGGGCGTCGGCGCCCTCTACCACGGTGAACTCGGCGAGGACGTCGTCGCCACCGTCAACCATCCGCCCGTGGACCCCGACTCCGGCTGGGACGCCCGCCCCGGCGACCTGACCGCGAAGGACCTCGCGGCCTACGAGGCCAAGTTCCAGAAGCCCACCCGGACCTCCTACCGCGGACTGGGTGTCTACTCCATCGCCCCCTCCTCCTCCGGAGGCACCACGGTCGGCGAGGCCCTCAACATCCTGGAGCGGACCGACCTCTCGAGGGCGAGCAAGGCCCGCTACCTGCACCGCTTCATCGAGGCGAGCCGCATCGCGTTCGCCGACCGCGGGCGCTGGGTCGGTGACCCCGCCTTCGAGGACGTACCGGCCAAGGAACTGCTGGCGCAGCGGTACGCCGACTCCCGCGCCTGCCTGATCAAGGACGACGCCGTCCTCACCAGCCCCCTCGCGCCCGGAGACCCCCGGCACCCTGCGCCCTGCGCGGGCGGCGGCACGGCGGCGCCGACGACGTACGAGGGCGAGAACACCACGCACCTCACGGTCGCCGACAGGTGGGGGAACGTCGTCGCCTACACCCTCACCATCGAGCAGACCGGTGGCAGCGGCATCACCGTGCCCGGTCGCGGCTTCCTGCTCAACAACGAGCTGACGGACTTCTCCTTCGCCCCCGCCAACCCGGCCGTCCACGACCCGAACCTGCCGGGTCCGGGCAAGCGCCCGCGGTCCTCGATCGCGCCGACGATCGTCCTGGACCGGCACCACCGGCCCGTCGTGGCGGTCGGTTCGCCCGGCGGCGCCACCATCATCACCACCGTGCTCCAGACCCTCACCGGCTTCCTCGACCGCGGCCTCCCGCTCGTCGACGCCATCGCCGCGCCGCGCGCCAGCCAGCGCAACGCCGCGCAGACCGAACTCGAACCCGGCCTGTACGACAGCGGTGTGCGGGCGGAGCTGGAGGCGCTCGGGCACTCCTTCAAGCCCAACCCGGAGATCGGCGCGGCGACCGGCGTGCAGCGGCTCCCGGACGGCCGGTGGCTGGCCGCCGCCGAGAGGGAACGACGCGGCGGCGGCTCGGCGATGGTGGTGCGGCCCGTGCGCTAGGACGCCAGGAGCGGTGGGAGCGGGCCCCAGGGCCCGTTCACAGCTCGGGGACGGGCCGCTCGGGCGTCCGGAACGCCAGTCGCCCGTCCTCGGCGTCCACCGTCACGCGGCCGCCTTCCGCGACCCGGCCGTCGAGCAGGAGCCGGGACAGCTCGTTGTCGACCTCGCGCTGGATGGTGCGGCGCAGGGGACGCGCCCCGTACTCGGGCTGGTAGCCGCGCTGGGCGATCCAGTCCACGGCCGCGTCGGTGAACTCGACGGTGATGCCCTGCGCGTGCACCATGCGGCGGGTCTGCTCCAGCAGCAGGCTGGTGATCTGCCGCAGCTGCTCGCCGCTGAGCTGGCGGAAGACCACGATCTCGTCGATGCGGTTGAGGAACTCGGGCCGGAAGTGCTCGCGCAGCGGACGCAGCACCTGCTCGCGCCGGGCCTCCTCGTCGGCGTCCGAGCCGCCGGTGCCGAAGCCGATGCCCGCACCGCGCCGGGTGATCACGTCGGAGCCCAGGTTGCTGGTCATGACGACGACCGCGTTGGTGAAGTCCACCGTCCGTCCCTGCGAGTCGGTGAGGCGCCCGTCGTCGAGCACCTGGAGCAGGATGTTGAAGACGTCCGGGTGCGCCTTCTCCACCTCGTCCAGCAGGAGCAGCGAGTAGGGGTGCCGGCGCACCACCTCGGTGAGCTGCCCGGCCTCCTCGTGCCCGACGTATCCGGGCGGGGCGCCGACCAGCCGGCTGACCGTGTGCCGTTCCTGGTACTCGCTCATGTCCAGGCGGACCATGCGGTCCTCGCTGCCGAACAGGGCCTCGGCCAGCGCCCGGGCCAGCTCGGTCTTGCCGACGCCGGTCGGGCCGAGGAAGAGGAAGCTGCCGATGGGCCGGTCGGGGCTGGCGAGGCCGGCGCGGGAGCGCAGGACGGCGTCGGAGACGACCCGTACGGCCTCCTCCTGGCCGACCACCCGTTCGTGCAGGTGGGACTCCAGGCCCAGCAGCCGGTCCTTCTCCTCCTGGGTGAGGCTGCTGACCGGGATACCGGTCTGCCGGGAGACCACCTCGGCGATGGACTCGGTGCGGACGACCAGGTTCAGGCCCTCGTCGGCCTCGCCGCCGCCGGTGGCCTCGGAGATGCGCTGCTTCAGCCCGGAGATCTGGTCGCGCAACTGCATGGCCCGCTCGTACTGCTCGTCCGCGACCGCCTGGTCCTTGTCCCGGACGAGCTGGTCGACCTCGCGTTCCATCGCCCGCACGTCCGTGCCCTTGGTGCGGGCCCGCAGGCGCACCCGGGCGCCGGCCTGGTCGATCAGGTCGATGGCCTTGTCCGGCAACCGGCGGTCGGTGAGGTAGCGGTCGGACATCTCCACGGCCGCCACCAACGCCTCGTCGGTGTAGCAGACCTGGTGGTGGGCCTCGTAGCGGTCGCGCAGGCCGCGCAGGATCTCGATCGCGTCGGCGGGGGTGGGCTCCGGCACCAGGATCGGCTGGAAGCGGCGGGCGAGTGCCGCGTCCTTCTCGATCCTGCGGTACTCCTCCAGCGTCGTCGCGCCCACGATGTGCAGCTCGCCGCGGGCCAGGGCGGGCTTGAGGATGTTCCCGGCGTCCATCGAGCCGCCCTCGCCGCCACCGCCCGCACCGACGACGGTGTGCAGCTCGTCGATGAAGATGATCAGCTGGTCGGAGTGGGCGCGGATCTCACCCACGATGTTGTTCATGCGCTCCTCGAAGTCGCCCCGGTAGCGGGTGCCGGCGACGACGCCCGTCAGGTCCAGCGCGACCACCCGGCGCCCGACCAGCACGTCGGGCACGTCGCCGTCGGTGATGCGCTGGGCGAGCCCTTCCACGACGGCGGTCTTGCCGACGCCCGCGTCACCGATCAGGACCGGGTTGTTCTTGCCGCGCCGGGAGAGCACCTCGACGGTCTGCTCGATCTCCTCCTCGCGCCCGATCACCGGGTCGATCCGGCCCTGCTGGGCCAGGTCGGTGAGGTCGCGGCCGTACTTGTCGAGCGTCGGCGTGTTCGTGGACCGCGGGCCCTCGGCCCGTCCGCCGGCGCTCTCCGGCGGCTCTGTCGGCAGCCCCGAGGGGGCGAAGCGGGCGGCGTTCAGGATGTGTCCGGCGGCCGAGTCCGGATTGGCGGCCAGGGCGCTGAGGACGTGCTCCGGGCCGATGTACCCGGTGCCGGTGGTGCGGGCCAGCTCGTGCGCGTCCAGCAGGGCGCGCTTGACCGCCGGGGTGAGGGACAGCGAGGTCGGCGGCGGTACCTCGCCCGGCGGGTGCTGCACCGGGCCGGTCCGCTCGTCGATCTGCGACGCCAGCGCGTCCGGGTCGGCGCCGGCCCGGCTGAGCAGGCCCCGCGTCGGCTCGGTGGCGAGCGCGGCCCGCAGCAGGTGCTCGGTGTCCAGGTCCCGGCTGCCGTGCTCGGCGGCGTACTGGGCCGCGCCGCGCACCAGCTCCCGGGCCGGCTGGCTGAGCAGCCTGCCGATGTCGATCTGCCGCGGCCTGGGCCCGCCGAAGAAGCGTGCCAGGAATTCCGCGAACGGGTCGCCCTCCGGTCCCATGAAGCCGCTGCTCATCGTGTACGGACCTCCGCTGCATCGCTGATCGACGTGCCGGGGCCGGGTAACCCGGCCGGGGCGCGGTCATGCCCAACATGACACGATCTGTCCCGGCGGGCATGTCCGGGAAGCCCGGGCGCCCGCAGGGCCCGGCCGGTGTCCCGCGCGGTCGGGACGCCGGCGGTTCAGCAGGCGTCGCGCGACGTCAGGACGCGGGGGCCGGCGTCCGTGATGGCGACCGTGTGCTCCACGTGCGCCGCCCGGGAGCCGTCGTTGGTGCGCAGCGTCCAGCCGTCGGCCGCGCAGTGGTAGTCGTCCCGGCCGCCGGCGATCACCATCGGCTCGATGGCGATGACCATGCCGTGGCGCAGGGGCAGCCCGCGTCCCGGCCGGCCCTCGTTCGGCACCCCCGGGTCCTCGTGCATGCTGCGGCCGATGCCGTGACCGCCGAAGTCCTCCATGATCCCGTAGCCGCCGGACCGGCACACCGTGCCGATGGCGTGCGCGATGTCGCCGACGCGGTTGCCGACGACGGCGGCGTCGATGCCCGCCGCGAGGGCCCGCTCGGCGGTCTCGATCAGCGTCAGGTCCGCCGGGCGCGGCGTACCCACGACGAAGCTGACCGCCGAGTCACCGGCCCAGCCGCCCAGCGTCGCCCCGCAGTCGAGGGACACCAGGTCGCCGTCGCGCAGCCGGTAGCCGTCCGGGATGCCGTGCACGATCGCGTCGTTCACCGAGGCGCACAGGACGGCCGGGAACGGGACCGGCGCGAAGGAGGGCCGGTACCCGAGGAACGGTGAGCCGGCGCCCGCCTCCCGCAGCACCTCGCGCGCCACCGCGTCCAGCTCCAGCAGGGACACGCCCACGTCCGCGGCCTTCCGTGCGGCGGTCAGGGCGCGGGCGACCACCTGGCCGGCCGCGTACATGGCATCGATCGATGAGTCCGTCTTCAGTTCCACCATGCCAATTACTATACCGGTATTTTAATTGGGTGGATCGCCGTGCCGACTGGCCGGCCCCAGCGCGGGTCCGGTACGGGAAGCCGGTATTAGAATGACGCCATGGTGCGCACCCCCCTGACCCCCGAAGAGCGTGAACGCGGCGAGCAGCTCGGTCGGCTGCTGCGCCTGGCCCGCGGCGACCGGAGCATGACGGAGGTCGCGGCGGTGGCGGGCATCTCCGCCGAGACCCTGCGCAAGATCGAGACCGGCCGCGCGCCCACCCCCGCCTTCTTCACGGTGGCGGCGCTGGCCCGCGCGCTCGGGCTCTCCATGGACGACCTGGTGGGACGCTGCGTGCTGACGGCGGTGCCGGGGGCGGCCTGACGCCGCCGGACGGGGACCCCCCGAGCGCCCTCCGTGCCCCGAGGGGCGCCACGGACGCCCCACCCGCCCCACCACTCACCCACAGGAGTGCGAAAGGCGATCGACACCACGGCTTGCTGACGATGGTCTTGGCAAGCCCCTCCGGCCAGGCATACCTTCGTCCCTCTACGGTCCGCTCTACGGGCGTAGAGGCTCTGACGTCGTGTCGAAGGAGCAGCTCATGGCCAACGTCGTACGTGCCGCTCTGGTCCAGGCCACCTGGACCGGCGACACCGAGTCCATGGTGGCGAAACACGAGGAGCACGCCCGCGAGGCGGCCCGCCGGGGGGCCCGGGTCATCGGCTTCCAGGAAGTCTTCAACGCCCCCTACTTCTGCCAGGTCCAGGACCCCGAGCACTACCGCTGGGCCGAACCGGTCCCCGACGGCCCGACCACCCGCCGCATGCAGGCCCTCGCGCGCGAGACCGGCATGGTGATCGTCGTCCCCGTCTTCGAGGTCGAGCAGTCGGGTTTCTACTACAACACCGCGGCCGTCATCGACGCCGACGGCACCGTCCTCGGTACGTACCGCAAGCACCACATCCCGCAGGTCAAGGGCTTCTGGGAGAAGTTCTACTTCCGCCCGGGCAACCTCGGCTGGCCCGTCTTCGACACCGCGGTCGGCAAGGTCGGCGTCTACATCTGCTACGACCGGCACTTCCCCGAGGGCTGGCGGCAACTCGGCCTCTGCGGCGCCCAGCTGGTCTACAACCCCTCCGCCACCCACCGCGGGCTCTCCTCCCACCTGTGGCGCCTGGAGCAGCCCGCCGCGGCCGTCGCCAACGAGTACTTCGTCGCCGCCATCAACCGGGTCGGACAGGAGGAGTACGGGGACAACGACTTCTACGGGACCTCGTACTTCGTCGACCCCCGCGGCCAGTTCGTCGGCGACACCGCCAGCGACACCGAGGAGGAACTCGTCGTCCGCGACCTGGACTTCGGCCTCATCGAGGAGGTCCGGCAGCAGTGGGCCTTCTACCGCGACCGCCGCCCCGACGCCTACGAAGGGCTGGTGCGGCCGTGACCAGGGACCTCCTCGGCCGTCACCGGGCCGTCCTGCCCGACTGGCTCGCCCTGTACTACGAGGACCCGCTGGAGATCACCCACGGCGAGGGCCGGCACGTCTGGGACGCCGCCGGCAACAAGTACCTCGACTTCTTCGGCGGCATCCTCACCACGATGACCGCGCACGCCCTGCCCGAGGTGACCAAGGCGGTGAGCGAACAGGCCGGTCGGATCAACCACTCCTCGACGCTCTACCTCAACCGGCCGATGGTCGAACTCGCCGAGCGCGTCGCCCACCTCTCCGGCATCCCCGACGCCCGCGTCTTCTTCACCACCTCCGGCACCGAGGCCAACGACACCGCCCTGCTGCTCGCCACCACCCACCGGCGGAGCAACACCGTCCTGGCGATGCGCAACAGCTACCACGGCCGCTCCTTCAGCACCGTCGGCATCACCGGCAACCGCGGCTGGTCCCCGACCTCGCTCACCCCGCTCCAGACGCTGTACGTCCACGGCGGCGTCCGCACCCGCGGCCCCTACGCGCACCTGGACGACCGCGACTTCATCGACGCCTGCGTGGCGGACCTGAAGGACCTGCTGGGCCACACCCGCGCCCCCGCGGCGCTGATCGCCGAACCCGTCCAGGGCGTCGGCGGCTTCACCTCCCCGCCCGACGGGCTCTACGCGGCCTTCCGCGAGGTACTGCACGAGCGGGGCATCCTGTGGATCGCCGACGAGGTGCAGACCGGCTGGGGCCGCACGGGCGAGCACTTCTGGGGCTGGCAGGCGCACGGACGAGGCGGCCCGCCGGACATCGTGACCTTCGCCAAGGGCATCGGCAACGGCATGTCCATCGGCGGTGTCATCGCCCGCGCCGAGATCATGAACTGCCTGGACGCCAACAGCATCTCCACGTTCGGCGGCACCCAGGTCACCATGGCGGCCGGCCTCGCCAACCTCAACCACCTCCTGGAGCACGACCTCCAGGGCAACGCCCGGCGCGTCGGCGGACTGCTCATCGAGCGGCTGCGGGGCGTCGCCGCCCAGGTGCCGCACGTGCGGGAGGTACGCGGCCGCGGCCTGATGATCGGCATCGAGCTGACCCGGCCCGGCACCGACGAGGCCGCACCCGAAGCGGCTTCCACCGTGCTGGAGGAGGCCCGCGCGGGCGGGCTGCTCATCGGCAAGGGCGGCGGCCACAGCACCAGCGTCCTGCGCATCGCACCGCCGATGTCCCTCACCGTCGCGGAGGCCGAGGAGGGCGCCGCGATCCTGGACCGCGCCCTGCGGAGCATCTGACCGCCGCGCCGGAGGCGGGCGCCCACCGGGCAGCCCGGGGCCGTGGCCGACGCGGACCGGCTCGACCGGCCCGTGCCCGCGGCCCCGGCGACGTGCACGCGGCGCCCCGGCCGGCGGGCCCTTCACAGGAGGAGGCAGCATGAGCAGCCGTACCGTCATCCGCGGTGGCCTTGTCATCACCGCGTCCGACGAGATCCACGCCGACGTCCTGATCGAGGACGGCCGCGTCGCCGCCCTCGCCGCGAGCGGCACCCCCGCCGCCGGAGCCTTCTCCGCAGAGCGGGTGATCGACGCGAGCGGCAAGTACGTCGTCCCGGGCGGCGTCGACGGACACACCCACATGGAGATGCCGTTCGGCGGCACCTACGCCGCGGACACCTTCGAGACCGGCACCCGGGCCGCCGCGTGGGGCGGCACGACCACCGTCGTCGACTTCGCCGTCCAGAGCGTCGGCCGCTCCCTGCGCGAGGGCCTGGACGCCTGGCACGCCAAGGCCGAGGGAAACTGCGCCATCGACTACGGCTTCCACATGATCGTCTCCGACGTGAACCAGGACACGCTCAAGGAGATGGACCTCCTGGTGGAGGAGGGGGTGACGTCGTTCAAGCAGTTCATGGCGTACCCGGGCGTCTTCTACTCCGACGACGGCCAGATCCTCCGCGCCATGCAGCGCGCCGCCGAGAACGGCGGACTGATCATGATGCACGCCGAGAACGGCATCGCGATCGACGTCCTGGTGGAGCAGGCCCTCGCCCGCGGCGAGACCGCCCCCCGCTACCACGGCGAGGTCCGCAAGGCCCTGCTGGAGGCCGAGGCGACGCACCGCGCCATCCGGCTCGCCCAGGTGGCCGGCGCGCCGCTGTACGTCGTGCACGTGTCGGCGCGGGAAGCGGTGGCCGAGCTGACCCGGGCCCGCGACGAGGGACTGAACGTCTTCGGCGAGACCTGCCCGCAGTACCTCTTCCTGTCCACCGACAACCTCGCGGAACCCGGCTTCGAGGGCGCCAAGTACGTGTGCAGCACTCCGCTGCGCCCGCGCGAGCACCAGGCGGCCCTGTGGCGGGGCCTGCGGACCAACGACCTCCAGGTCGTCTCCACCGACCACTGCCCCTTCTGCTTCAGCGGCCAGAAGGAGCTGGGACGCGGCGACTTCTCCAAGATCCCCAACGGCATGCCGGGCGTCGAGCACCGCATGGACCTGCTCCACCAGGCCGTGGTCGACGGGCACATCAGCCGCCGCCGCTGGATCGAGATCGCCTGCGCCACCCCGGCCCGCATGTTCGGCCTCTACCCGAAGAAGGGCACCATCGCGCCCGGCGCCGACGCCGACGTCGTGGTCTACGACCCGCGGGCCGAGCAGGTCATCTCCGCCGAGACCCATCACATGAACGTCGACTACTCGGCGTACGAGGGCCGGCGGATCACCGGCCGGGTGGAGACGGTGCTCTCGCGCGGCGAACCGGTGCTCACCGACCGGGAGTACACCGGACGCAAGGGCCACGGTGTGTACACCCCGCGCTCCACCTGCCAGTACCTCAGCTAGGAGCCCGCGCATGGACTTCGGACTCGTCCTCCAGACCGACCCGCCCGCCTCCCGTGTCGTCAGCCTGATGCAACGGGCCGAGCGGAACGGCTTCCGCTACGGCTGGACCTTCGACTCCGCCGTGCTGTGGCAGGAGCCGTTCGTGATCTACAGCCAGATCCTGGCGGGCACCACGACGCTCAAGGTCGGCCCGATGGTCACCAACCCCGGCACCCGCACCTGGGAGGTGACCGCCTCCACCTTCGCCACCCTCAACGACATGTTCGGCAACCGCACCGTCTGCGGCATCGGTCGCGGCGACTCCGCGATGCGCGTCGCCGGCCGCAGCCCCAACACCCTCGCCCGCATCAGCGACGCGATGAAGGTCATCCGCGCGCTGGCCCGCGGCGAGGAGGCCGACCTCGGCGGCACCGTCGTCAGGTTCCCCTGGATCCGGCCCGGCGCCGAACTGCCCGTGTGGATGGCCGCGTACGGCCCGAAGGCCCTGAAGATGACCGGCGAACAGGCCGACGGCTTCATCCTCCAGCTCGCCGACCTCTACCTCACCGAGTACATGGTCAGGACCGTCAAGGACGCCGCCGTCGCCGCCGGGCGCGACCCGTCCGAGGTGACGGTCTGCGTCGCAGGCCCCGCCTACGTCACCGCCGACGACTCGCCCGAGGCGCTCGCCCACGCGCGCGAACAGTGCCGCTGGTTCGGCGGCATGGTCGGCAACCACGTGGCCGACCTCGTGGACAAGTACGGCGCGCACTCCGCCGCCGTGCCCGAAGAACTCACCGACTACATCAAGGCCCGGCAGGGCTACGACTACGCGCACCACGGGCGCAGCGGCAACCCTGACACCCGGTTCGTGCCCGACGAGATCGTCGACCGGTTCTGCCTGATCGGCCCGGCCGACCGGCACATCGAGAAGCTGAAGGCCCTGCGGGCCCTCGGCGTCGACCAGTTCGCCCTCTACGACATGCACGACGCCCAGGAAACCGTGATCGACGCCTACGGCACGCACGTCATCCCGGCCCTCACCACCTGACCCGCCCCCCGTCTCCCCTTCCCCGCCCGGGGGAGAGACGGGGCACATCCGCGCACCCCTCGGCACCTCCCGCACGGCCTCTCCCGTCCCGCCGCACGATTGGCCTGCCCATGACCGACACCGCGCCCCCGGCGATACCGCCGTCCGGCCAAGTCACCCTCCCCGACGGGCGCGTGGAGCTCGCCCCGGGCTCCCCGCCGCCGAGCGGCCCGTACGCCAACGAGGACCTGCTGCCGGTCCCCGTCGGCAAGCGCACCTGGACCACGTACAACTTCTCCGCACTGTGGGTCGGCATGGCCCACAACACGGCCTCCTGGACCCTGGCGTCCGGCCTGATCGCCGTGGGCATGGACTGGAAGCAGGCGGTGCTCACCATCGCCCTGGCCAACGTCGTCGTGCTCGTCCCGATGCTGCTCACCGGGCACGCGGGCCCCAAGTACGGCATCCCCTTCCCGGTCTTCGCCCGCGCCTCCTTCGGCATCCGCGGCGCCAACCTGCCCGCCGTGGTGCGGGCGCTCGTGGCGTGCGGCTGGTTCGGCATCCAGACCTGGATCGGCGGCGAGGCGATCTACTTCCTGGCCGGAAAGCTGATCGGCGACGGCTGGACGGACGCGGCGACGGTCGGTGGGTACGCCTGGACGATGTGGCTGTCCTTCGCGATCTTCTGGGCGATCCAGGTCGCGATCATCTACCGGGGCATGGAGACGATCCGTCGCTTCGAGAACTGGGCGGCGCCCTTCGTCCTGGTCGGCGCGTTCGTGATGCTGTGGTGGATGGCCGACAAGGCGGGCGGCTTCGGCCCGCTCCTCGACCAGCCCTCCAGGCTGGGCTGGGGCGGCGACTTCTGGAAGCTGTTCTGGCCCTCCCTGATGGGCATGATCGGCTTCTGGTCCACGCTGTCCCTGAACATCCCGGACTTCACCCGCTACGGGAAGAGCCAGAAGGCGCAGACCCGTGGGCAGGCCCTGGGGCTGCCGACCACCATGACCTTGTTCGCCTTCCTGTCCGTGATGGTCACCTCCGGCTCGCAGGCGGTGTACGGGGAGCCGATCTGGGACCCGGTGAAACTCGCCGCCAAGACGGACAACGCGGTGGGGCTGCTCTTCGCCCTCGTCACCGTCCTGGTCGCCACCCTGTCCGTGAACATCGCGGCCAACCTGGTGTCACCGGCCTTCGACTTCTCCAACGTCGCGCCGCGCAGGGTGACCTTCCGGGCCGGGGCGCTCATCACCTGCGTCCTCGCGGTGCTGATCTTCCCGTGGAAGCTGTACTCCGACCCCGAGGGCTACATCTTCACCTGGCTCGGCCTGGTCGGCGGACTGCTCGGCACGGTCGCCGGCATCCTCGTCGCGGACTACTGGATCCTGCGCCGCGCCCGTCTCGACCTGGTCGACCTGTACCGCGCCGGCGGACGCTACTGGTACGACGCCGGATGGAACTGGCGGGCGGTCGCCGCCCTGGTCGTCGGCGGCGTCCTGGCCATCGGCGGCGCCGACTTCCACCCGTTGATCGACGGCCGGCCCGTGCCGTTCCTGGAACCCCTGGCCGACTACGGCTGGGCCGTGGGACTCGGCACCTCCCTGGTGCTGTACCTGGCGCTCATGCTGTTGCCCGCCACCCGGCCGGACAGGGGCGCCGCGGGGGGCGGGCCCCGGCCCTAGCCGTCCGTCAAGGCGGCCAGTGCCTCCCTGGCCGCCTTGATGGCCCCCTTGTTGATCTCGTCCGTGCTGGGCGCCTTCTTCGACTCGAAGTCGCTGCCGTTGTACGTGATCATCACCAGGGCGTTGGACGCCCGGACCAGCACGGTGCCCTCGCGCGTCTGCTGCTTGTCCTCGGTGGTGAGGTCCACCACCGAGTAGGCCGTGTCACCGAGCCCGGGGACCTCACCGCCGCCCTCGCGGTCGGCGACCCGTTCCTCGTACGACTTCCGCGCCGCCTCGTCCGAGGCCATCACCTCGAAGGAGACGTCCAGCCAGCGGTACTCGTAGCCCTTCAGCGCGTTCCAGGAGCAGGTGCGGCGCACCTTGCTGTCGGTCGACGGGATCTCCTTGCCGGCCGCCTTCGCACCCGGCACCAGCGAGCCGACCGACTTGTCGGCCACGCTCTCGCAGGGCGCGGGGGCGGCGGTGTACGTCCTCGTCACCGCCTGTGTCGCCGGGGCGGAGGCGGACCGTTCCGCGGGGGACGGGGTCGCCCGGTCCCGGGCGGCCGGCGTCGTGTCGGGTCCGGACGACAGCGCCCAGCCGGCCGTGGCGAGCACGGCGACCGGCGCCAGACGCGCGGTCAGGGCGAGCGGCAGAGGAAGAGGACGCACGGCGCACTTCTCGTGGGGGACGGTGCGGAGAGGGTCCGCACTGCGGACGGGACGCCAGTCTCACACGAGTCCCCGTGGGGCGGAAGGGCGAACTCGGACCGTGCCCGCGCGGTGACGCAGACGGGCGGGAGCCCTCCGCCGGGCACGGCAGCGGCGGCGGGAGCGGTCAGGGGCGTACGGCCGTCACCCGCCGCACGCCGGCCCGCGACCGCACCCCGGTGCCGGTGGCGAACGGGCGCAGTGCCTCCTCCAGCTCGGGCAGCCTGGAGGCGGGGAGCGCGCCGCCCGGGACGCGTGACAGCAGGAACTCGACCGCGTCCGGCACGTCCCGGCCCCAGACCGCCTCGACGGTGACCGGGGTGACGGCCACCTCCTCGTCACCGGTGAGGACCTCCCGGATGCGGTCCGGGTCCGACAGCGAGGCCATCGCCGTCCGCGCGGCGACCTGCTCCGGGCCGGGCTCCGCGTCGACCAGCCGCGCGAACAGGGCGAGCCCCCGGCCCTCGTCCGAGTGCGGTTCCGGCGGCCGCGGGCAGACGAACGCGAGCCGGCCCCCCGGCCGCAAGGCCCGCGCCAGGTTCCGGAAGGCGGCGGCGTGATCGGCGAAGAACATCACACCGCCACGGCTGAGCACCACGTCGTACCCTCCGGCCGGGAAGGGACGCGTCTGCGCGTCGGCGCACTCGTACGCCGCGTTCGCGATCCGGGTGTCGTTCACTCCCGCCGGCATCGCGTCGCAGCGGGCTCGGTGGGCGGCCCAGTGGCGGCCGACGGGGCCGTTCCACGTCTCGGTCTGACGGGGGTCGGCGGCGAGCGTCATGAGGTCTCCTGGGTGGTGTGCGGGGCGGGGGAGTGGATGCCGGGTGCGGACAGGGAGGCCTCCACGCGGTCCACGGCGGCGAACGCGCCGTACGCGACGAGGTGCACCAGGCAGTGGTCGGTGTGCTCGGGCCGGCGCCAGGCCGCGACGTCCTCGGCCGTGACGCGGTACGGCGCGAGCGCGGCCAGCAGCGCCAGCCGGGCGCCGGGCCGTTCCCGCCGGCCGGGGAACACGTCGGGGGTGAGCGGCGGGTGCGACCCGTCCCAGTCACGCAGGGTCCGCCGCACCAGGACCCGGTCGTCGGCGTCGAGGAGGCCGGCGCCCCTCATGGCGGCGGTGCGCAGCGCCACGTAGGCCGGACCGACCGGAGTGCCCGCCGCCCACCGGGGCCCCGGGCCGGAAGCGGGTCCGTCGAGCAGCGGCAGCGCGGCGCCCGGCACGGCGGTCCGGCGCACCGCGCGGGACAGCGACCGGCCCGCCAGACTCCGTACCGGACGCAGCCGCTGGGCGTCGCCCGGGAGCACGCTCTCGGTGACCAGCGCGGACACCACGCGGTTGATGAAGTGGAAGGACAGCGCCGTGCCCAGGTAGCCGGGCGTCTCCTCGCGCGGGAACGGGTACGGCTCCCGCACGGCCCCCGGGACCCGGGTGCGCCGCGCCCACTCCAGCACGCGCGCGTGCCTCTCGTCCTGCGGCTCCTGCCCCCGGGCGAGGCGTTCGGCGAGGGCGTGGTCGCCGGTGGCGTGCAGCAGCATGGTGTGCGCGTCCACGCAGAAGCGGCACCTGTTGGCCTGCGACACCCCGAAGGCGGCGACCTCCTTGCCGGTCCGGCCGCCGGGGCCGGCGATCAGGGACTCGCGCATCAACGCCCAGGCGGGGGCGAGCAGTTCGGGGGCGGAGGAGAGGACCACGAAGGGAGCGGGCTCGGGAATCCCGAAGTCCCGGGTGATCTGCTCGTAGATCTCCGCGACGCGGCCGGTGGCCGCCTTGGGCGGGATCGGTTCGGTGTGACGGAAGGGTGTGGGCATGTACGGCAGACTGCGCCACGCGGGCATCCGCGGTCGTCGTACCGCCGGATGCGGTCGGCGCTGCGCCGCCGGGGAACGCTCCGGTCGGCCACTACGCCACCGGGAGTAGTGCGCACGCCCTCCACAGGGTGGACGCGGCCGTCGGCGCGGCCGTCTAGGGTGCGGGCATGAGTGGGCGTCAGATCGACCGCGGACGGCTCGCCGACGCGGTCCTCGCGGCCGTGGTCGGCGCCCTGGGCATGACCGTCGCCGCGTTCGACGCGGACACGACCGCCGCCGACCACGCGTTGATCGCCGCGGCCTCGGCCTCCCTCGCGTTCCACCGCACCGCCCCGCGCGCGGTGCTGGCCGTCGCCACCGTCCTCGGCACGGCGTACGTCGTGCACGCCCACCCCGGGCCGCTCTCCGCCCTGCCCGTCCTGGGCGCCGTGCACACCGCGGCCCGGGTCGGCCACCGGGGCATCGCCGCGGTCGGCGGCGCGGTGTTCCTGGCCGGGTACGTGGCGACCGGCCCCGGGACCCAGGAGGCGGCCGAGCGGGCCGGACTGCTCGCCGGCTGGTTCCTGTGCGCGGTGGTGACCGGGCTCGCCGACCGGAACTGGCAGGCGTACCTGCGGCAGAGCGAACAGCGTGCCCTGGAGGCGGAACGCACCCGGGAGGAGGCGGCCCTGCGCCGGGCCGGGGAGGAGCGCCTCAGGATCGCCCGGGAGTTGCACGACTCGCTCACGCACAGCATCTCCATCGTCAAACTCCAGGCGGGCGTCGCCGTCCACCTGGCCCGCAAGCGCGGCGAGGAGGTGCCGCCCGCGCTGCTCGCCATCCAGGAGGCCGGCGGCGAGGCGATGCGCGAACTGCGCTCCGCCCTCCAGGTGCTGCGCGCCGACGAGCCCACCGGTACCCCGGCCCTGCTCGTCGAGCGGGCCCGCACGGCCGGTCTGGCCGTCGGTCTGACGGTCACCGGCGACGAGCGCACGCTGCCGCACGCCGTCGACCGGGCCGCCTACCGCATCGTCCAGGAGGCCCTCACCAACGCGGCGCGGCACGCGGGACCGGCGAAGGTGACGGTCCGCATCGACTACGGCACGTGGCACGAGGGCGAGCTGACGATAGGCGTCGACGACGACGGGACCGCCGACCCGGCCCACCCGCCGGCCCCGGGCACAGGCCTGACCGGTATGCGGGAACGCGTGACGGCCCTCGGCGGCACCCTGCTCGCCGCCCCCCGCGCGCAGGGCGGCTTCTCGGTGCGGGCCCGGCTGCCGCTGGGGGAGACGGGATGAGCGAGGTCGTACGGGTGGCGCTCGTCGACGACCAGGCGCTGATGCGCGCCGGTTTCCGGGCCCTCCTCGACGCCGAGGAGGGCGTCGAGGTGGTCGGGGAGGCGGCGGACGGCGAGCAGGGCGTGGCACTGGTACGGGCGCGGGTGCCCGACGTGGCCCTGATGGACGTGCAGATGCCGGTGATGTCGGGCATCGAGGCGACCCGGCACATCGCCGCCGACCCGGCCCTCGCCGCCGTCCGCGTGGTCGTCCTGACCAACTACGGGCTGGACGAGTACGTCTTCGAGGCCCTGCGGGCCGGGGCGAGCGGCTTCCTCCTGAAGGACACCGAGCCCGCCGACCTGCTCCAGGCCATCGAGGTGGTGGCGCGCGGCGAGGCCCTGCTCTCACCGTCGGTCACCCGCACCCTGATCGGCGAGTTCGTCGCCCGGCCCCCGGACCGGGCCACCGCCCCCGGACTGGACCGGCTCACCCGCCGCGAACGCGAGGTGACCGCGCTGGCCGCCCGGGGCCTGAGCAACGAGGAGATCGCCGCGCACATGGTCATCAGCCCGCTGACCGCCAAGACGCACGTCAGCCGGGCGATGACCAAGCTGGCCGCCCGGGACCGGGCGCAACTGGTGGTGTTCGCGTACGAGTCGGGCCTGGTGGAGGCGCGCCGCCGGCCCGCCCCGTAGCCGTGGGCCTAGGGCACCCGCGCCGTCCACGCGTCGGAGCCGAACTTGGTGACCGCCAGTTCGTGCGCCCGGGCCAGTTCCTCGTCGGTCACCTTGCCCCGGGCGAGTCCGTAGCGGCCGCCGAACGAGCCGATCATCCGTTCGATCACCGCCTCGCGCGCCAGCCCGGTCTGCCGGCGCAGCGGATCGACCCGCTTCCGCGCGCTCCTGGTGCCCTTGTCGGACAGCTTCTCCCGCCCGATGCGCAGCACCTCCAGCATCTTGTCGGCGTCGATGTCGTACGACATGGTCACGTGGTGCAGCACGGCGCCGGGCCCGCCGCCCGGCCCCACGACGCGCTTCTGCGCGGCGCCCGCGATCTTGCCCTGGTCCGTGGCGATGTCGTTCAGCGGCTGGTACCAGGCACGGATCCCCATCTCGCCGAGCGCGCCGAGCACCCAGTCGTCGAGGTAGGCGTAGCTGTCCTGGAAGGACAGGCCCTGCACCAGCGCCTCCGGCACGGACAGCGAGTAGGTGATCGTGTTGCCGGGCTCCACGAACATCGCGCCGCCGCCGGAGATCCGGCGCACCACCTCGATGCCGTGACGTGCGGCGCCTTCCGCGTCCACCTCGTTGCGCAGCGACTGGAAACTGCCGATGATCACCGCCGGGGCACCCCACTCCCACACCCGCAGCGTCGGCGGACGGCGGCCCGCGGCGACCTCGGCGGTGAGCACCTCGTCCAGGGCCATGTGCAGGGCCGGGGACTGCGGGCCCTCGTGGATCAGCTGCCAGTCGTAGTCCGTCCAGTCCGTGGCGTGCGCGAGGGCCCGGCGCACGGCGACACCGACGCCCTCCGAGGTCAGCCCGTACATCACGGTGCCCTCGGGCAGCGCCGCGTCGATCCGCGCGGCCAGTCCCGCCGCGTCGGTGTCCGCCGGGGCGCCCTCCAGCGCGCCGTTCACGGCGTCCAGGGCCTCGTCCGGTTCCAGGAAGAAGTCGCCCGCCACGCGCACCTGCCGCAGCACGCCCTGCTCGGACTCCACGTCCACGACGACCAGCTTGCCGCCGGGGATCTTGTACTCGCCATGCACGGCTTTCGTTCCCTTCCGCGCGCGGCACGGGTCGTGAGCCGGTCGCTCGGACATCGGACAGACGCGCACATACTTCCTCCGGCACCCTAACGCGCGCCCACGACGGGCTCGTGCCCCAGGGAGCCGTTCGCGGGTGTCGAACCTGTCCGTCAGTGATCGGAAAGGAACACTCCCCGCACCGACGGCGACACGGGTGGGGCTCACCGCGTCGGACTCCCGCCACTCGACAGGCGGACGCGTGTAGGTGCAGGTCGCCGGGCAATCGATGTGGATAGACCGGGGAGGTACCTGTGCTGAACGGTGAAGGCTTGGGCCTGGACGAGGTGTTGCGTGCGGCGGAGGGAGCCGCGCCGGTGGAGTCGGTCGACGTGGTGGCCCGGAACCTGGAGAAGCGGTTCTCGGCCAGGGAGGTGTCCTTCCTGTTCCTCGACATGCTCGGGCGGGAAGCCCTGCGGCTGCCCAGAGCCGGTACCCCGGACCAGGAGCGCGGTGAGCCGGAGAGACTCGAGCTGGCGGGGAGCGTGTACGACAGGGTTCTGCGCTCCCAGCGCCTGCACCAGGAGGACGACGGCGAGGGCGGCTGCCGGCTGGTGGCGCCGGTGACCAACCGCGGCGACTGCGTCGGCGTACTGGACCTGGTGGTGCCGTACGCGGACGACACGGTCCGCGACGCGGTGTGCCAGGCCGCGCACGCGCTCGCGTACATCGTGGTCACCGACCGCCGCTTCACCGACCTGTACCACTGCTGCCGCCGCACCACGTCCATGTCCCTGGCCGCGGAGATCCAGCACCAGCTGCTGCCGTCGGCCGCCTGCTGCGAGGCGGAGCAGTTCACCCTGGTCGGCGGGTTGGTCCCGGCCGACGACATCGGCGGCGACACCTACGACTACGCCGTCGACCAGGACGTCCTGCACCTGTCGATCACCGACGCGATGGGGCACGACACCGCCTCCGCGCTGCTCGCCACACTGACCGTCAACGCGCTGCGCGGAGCGCGCCGCGCCGGGCGCGGGCTCCTCGACCAGGCGCACGCCGCCCATCAGGCGATCACCAGCCATGCGCGGGGCATGACCACCGGACAGCTGCTGCGGATCAAGTTGGAGACCGGCGAGTGCGAGCTGGTCAACGCAGGCCACCCCTGGCCCCTGCGGTTGCGCGGCGACCGCGTGGAGGAGCTGCCCCTGAAGGTCAACATGCCGTTCGGGGTGCCCGCTCCCATCAGGTACCAGGTGCAGCGGCTGAGCCTGGAGCCGGGGGACCGCCTGGTGCTGATCACCGACGGTATGCACGACCGCGCGGCGGCCGCGGTCGACCTGCCGGCCCTCATCCACGCCACCCGCGACGAGCACCCCCGCGAAGTGGTCCGGGCCCTGACCGCGGCGGTTCACGAGGCGTGCGGGGGTTCGCTGCTCGACGACGCGACCACACTGGTTCTGGACTGGCACGGCAGCCGCCGGAGGGGCCGCCGCGGCAGCGACGCCGACACGCCCGACCCCCGGTGAGGTGCGCCCCGAGCCGGCGGCGCCCGGCCGGCCCGGCGTCCCGCTGTCAGACGCCGTCGCCTCGACGGCGTCTACTCTTGCTCCCGGTCAGGGGCGCGCGCGGAGCCCGCGGCTCCGTCGCCCGGCCGGACGCGGCCGCGCGGCGACCGGACGACACCGCCGTGGCATAGGTGACCGCATCGCGGGTACAGGTGCGCGGGTGAACGGGGAATGAGGGCGATGCCTGTGGGATCCCATGCCGGCGGCGGCGGCCGTGCGGGAGCGAACGAGTACCTGATGCGCGCGGGGTTCGCCCTGGGCGGGGACGACGGCTGCATCGCGGACGCCCGGAACCACGCCAAAGCCTTCCTGGACCGGGCCCGCGCAGACCACCACCTGCCGGTCACGGCGCGTGCGCGGGACCTGACCCAACTGGTCGTCAGTGAACTCGTCACCAACGCCCGCAAGTACGCCCCGGGGCCCGTCCTGCTGGAGCTGAGCATCACCACCGGTCGCGTGGACATCGTCGTGCGGGACAGCGACCCCACCGTTCCGGCCGCCCGGCCCGCCGATCCCGCCAGGATCGGCCAGCACGGCCTGGAGATCGTCAAGGCCGTCACCGAGGCCCTGCTCATCGAACAGGAGCCGACCGGCAAGCGCATCACGGCCCGGATCGCCCTGTCCGAGGCACCCGGGGAGCCGGTCAGGGCCTGACCTCGCGGAGCCGATGGGGGCCGATGCTCGCGGAGCCGGAGCCGGAGCCGGAGCCGGTGGGGGGGTGACGCTCGCGGGGCGGCGGGGAGGAGGCCCGCCGGTACCTGACCGGGCGTTCAGCCGGCCCGCTCCCGAGGGATAGCGTCGGTCGGGTACGCCCAGCGGCGCCGCGCGCGGCGGTGGGGGAGATCGCCCCTCCGGTCCGGTCGGCGGACGCCGAAGGGCCGCGAGGGGGAGACGGGCCACCGTCCGTTCCCCGCGGCGGACCCCGCTGCCGCACTGGCTCACCGACGTATCCGAACACCGAGGTCAGACATGCGATTCACGACTCGTCCCACCCTGAACGGCACCTTCGGCATGGTGTCCTCCACCCACTGGCTGGCCTCCCAGTCGGCCATGGCGGTGCTGGAGGACGGAGGCAACGCCTACGACGCCGCCGTCGCCGGTGCCTTCGTGCTGCACGTCGTGGAGCCGCACCTCAACGGTCCGGCCGGCGAGGTGCCGATGCTGCTCGCCCCCGCGGGCGGCGAGGTGCGGGTCCTGTGCGGGCAGGGAGTCGCGCCGGCCGGGGCGACGGTCGCGCACTACCGGGGGCTCGGGCTGGACCTCGTCCCCGGCACCGGGCCGCTCGCCGCCGCCGTGCCCGGTGCCTTCGACGCCTGGCTGCTCCTGCTGCGCGACCACGGCACCAAGTCCCCGGCCGACGTGCTGAAGTACGCCATCGGGTACGCCGAGCACGGGCACCCGCCCGTCGAACGCCTCACGGAGACCGTCGAGACCGTGCGGGAACTCTTCGAGACGGAGTGGACCTCCTCGGCCGAGGTCTACCTGCCGCACGGGCGTCCGCCCCGCCCCGGTGAGCCGTTCCGCAACCCCGCCCTCGCCGCCACCTGGAAGCGGCTGCTCGCGGAGACGGCCGGCGAGGGGGACAGGGAGGCGCAGATCGACGCGGCACGGGAGGTGTGGCGCACCGGCTTCGTCGCCGAGGCCCTGGTCCGGCAGGCCGGGCGGCCCACCCTGGACACCAGCGGCGAGCGCCACACCGGCACCCTGACGGCCGCCGACCTCGCCGGCTGGTCCGCCGCCTACGAGGCACCGGCGACGTACGACTGGAACGGCTGGACGGTGTGCAAGGCGGGCCCGTGGAGCCAGGGCCCCGTCCTGCTCCAGCAACTGGCCCTGCTCCCGCCCGAACTGCCCGCCCACGGCACCGCCGACTACGTCCACCTGCTGGTCGAGGGCTGCAAGCTCGCCATGGCCGACCGGGAGGCCTGGTACGGCGACGCGGACGGTGCGGACGGGGTGCCGCTCGACGACCTGCTGTCGCCGCGGTACAACGCGGACCGGCGGGCGCTCGTCGGCGAGCAGGCGTCCTTCGAGCTGCGTCCGGGCAGCCCGGGCGGGCGGGTACCGCGGCTCAGCGCCCACGCGCGCGTGGCGGCCGTGGAGGGCGAGGGCCTCGACGCGCCGGGGGTCGGGGAGCCGACGGTCGCCAAGAGCCCGGCCTCCCCGGTGCCGGGCGAACCCGACGTCGCCGCCGACGGGGGCACCCGCGGAGACACCTGCCACATCGACATCGTCGACCGCTGGGGCAACATGATCTCGGCCACGCCCAGCGGCGGCTGGCTCCAGTCCAACCCCGTCGTGCCCGAACTGGGCTTCCCGCTCGGCACCCGGCTCCAGATGACCTGGCTGGAGGACGGCCTGCCGAACACGCTCACGCCGGGCCGCCGGCCGCGCACCACGCTCACGCCCTCCATCGCCCTGCGTGACGGGGTGCCCGTCATGGCCTTCGGCACGCCCGGAGGCGACCAGCAGGACCAGTGGCAACTGCACTTCCTGCTGGCGGTCGCGCTGCGCGCCCCGGTCCGCGGCGGCCTCGACCTCCAGGGCGCGATAGACGCGCCGAACTGGCACAACGACAGCTTCCCCGGGTCGTTCTTCCCGCGCGGCATGCGCGCCGGAAGCGTCACCGTGGAGTCGCGCATGCCGACGGAGGTCGTCGAGGAGCTGAGGCGCCGCGGTCACGACGTGACGGTCGGCGAGGCCTGGTCGGAGGGACGGTTGTGCGCCGTCGCGCGGGACCCGCGGACGGGTGTGCTGTCGGCGGCGGCGAACCCGCGCGGGATGCAGGGGTACGCGGTCGGCCGCTGACCGGAGCCGGGTGTTCGCCCCGATTCCACCTGGAATCCACCACCCGGGTGGGGGCTGTCAGTGGGGCGTGCTCTCATGGAGTCATGATCGAGAGCAACGAAACCATCGACGAGTTTCTCGCCCGGCACGCCGACGACGTGGAGGAGGCCGTCCGCAAGGCGGCCGCCCAGGAGATCATGCCGCGCTGGCGCCGGCTGGCGGACCACGAGGTGGACCAGAAGACCGGCCCGCACGACCTGGTGACGGACGCGGACCGCAAGGCCGAGCTGTATCTCACGGAGGTCCTGGCCGCCCTGCTGCCGGGCTCGGTCGTGGTCGGCGAGGAGGCCGTGCACGCCAATCCGGCCTCCTACGAGGCGATACGCGGCGAGGCGCCGGTGTGGATCGTCGACCCCGTCGACGGCACGCGGCAGTTCGTGCACGGCGACCCGGGCTTCTGCACGCTGGTCGCGCTCGCCCACCGCGGAGTGGTGCACGCCTCGTGGACGTACGCCCCAGCCCTGGACCGGCTCGCCACGGCGGTACTGGGCCGGGGCGCCTTCCTGGACGGCGAGCGGCTGTACGCCGGTCCGCCCGAGCCCGGCCGCGACCTGCGGGTCGCCACGTCCCACCCGGACTACACGACGGACGAGCAGAAGCACGCCCTGACAGGCCTGCGCACCCCGGGTGTGGCGCCCCGCGCCTGCGGCTCGGCCGGCCTGGAGTACCTCGCCGTCGCGCGTGGCGAGTCCGACGCCACGGCCTTCTCCTGGGAGGCGGCCTGGGACCACGCCGCGGGCCTGCTCCTGGTCGAGGAGGCGGGCGGCACCCACCTGACCCGCACCGGCGAGCCCTTCCGCGTCACGGGCGACAACGAGCTGCCGTTCACCGCGGCCCGCGACGCGGCCACCGCCCGGCGGGTGGTGGCACTGCTGTCGGGCGAGGCCTGAGCTCCTCCGGCTCCGCCGCCCGTCCCGCCGCGCCCCCTCCGCCCCACCCTTGACCGCGGGCTGTCGGAGCCCGGGCATATCCTGACCCGAGTGGCCATCGGCTGACGAAGGAGTCCGAAGGTGCCGTCGATGCTCGATGCGGTCGTGGTGGGTGCGGGACCGAACGGACTGACCGCTGCCGTGGAGCTGGCCCGCCGCGGTTTCTCGGTGGCCGTGTTCGAGGCGCGGGACACCGTCGGCGGCGGGGCGCGCACCGAGGAGCTGACGCTGCCCGGCTTCCGGCACGACCCGTGCGCCGCCGCGCACCCCCTCGGCATCAACTCGCCCGCCTTCCGCGCCCTGCCCCTGGAGCGGTACGGGCTGCGGTGGCTGCACGCCGGGCTGCCCATGGCGCACCCGTTCCCGGACGGCTCGGCCGCCGTGCTCTCCCGGTCGGTCGGGGAGACGGCCGCGTCCTTCGGAGCGCGTGACGCCGGCGCCTACCGCAGGCTGGTCGAGCCCTTCCTCCCCCGGTGGGACACCCTCGCCCGGGACTTCATGTCCCTGCCCCTCACCGCACTGCCCCGCGACCCGGTGACCCTCGCCCGGTTCGGACTGGCCGGCCTGCCCCCGTCGACGTGGCTGATGCGGCGCTTCCGGGACGACCGCGCCAAGACCCTCATCGCCGGCCTCGTCGCGCACGTCATGGCCCCCCTCAGCGGCTTCGCCACCAGCGCCATAGGCCTGGTCTTCGCCCTCGCCGCGCACGCCCGCGGCTGGCCCGTGGCCCGCGGCGGCTCCCAGGCCATCTCCGACGCGCTCGCCGCCTACCTCGAGGACCTCGGCGGCACCGTCCACACCGACTACGAGGTCAAGCGCCTCGACGACCTGCCGCCCGCCCGCGCCTACGTCTTCGACACCTCGCCCACGGCCCTGGCCCGCATCGTCGGCCTCGGGAACCACTACGCCGGCTACCGGTACGGCCCCGGCGTCTTCAAGCTCGACTACGCGCTGGACGGCCCCGTCCCCTGGACCGCCGAGGCACCCCGCACCGCGGGCACCGTGCAGGTCGGCGCGAGCAGCGCGGAGATCGGCGCCGCGCTGAACGCGGCCTCCCGGGAGGGCCGCGCACCCGACCCGCCGTTCCTCATCACCGTGCAGCCCAGCGTCGCCGACCCCACCCGGGCACCGGAGGGCAAGCACGTCTTCTGGGCGTACGGGCACGTCCCCAACGGCTGGACCGGCGACCTCACGGACGCCGTCGAACGCCAACTGGAGCGCTTCGCCCCCGGCTTCCGCGACCGCGTCCTCGCCCGCGCCACCGCGGGCCCGCCCGAACTCGCCGCCCGCAACGCCAACTACGTCGGCGGCGACATCGCCTCCGGCGCGATCTCCGGCCTCAAGATCATGCTGCGGCCCAAGCCTTCCCTGTTCCCGTACGGCACCCCGCACCCGGCGGTCTTCATCTGCTCCTCCGCCACACCGCCGGGCCCGGGCGTGCACGGCATGTCGGGGCACAACGCGGCGAAGGCCGTCTGGCGCAGGCTGCGGCAGACATGACCACCCTCACCCTCGTCCGGGGCGACCTCACCCGCGAGAGCGCCGACGCCCTCGTCAACGCCGCCAACAGCTCACTGCTCGGCGGCGGCGGCGTCGACGGCGCCATCCACCGGCGCGGCGGCCCCGCGATCCTCGCCGAGTGCCGCAGGCTGCGCGCGGGGCACCTCGGCAAGGGGCTGCCCACCGGCCGGGCGGTCGCCACCACCGCGGGCGACCTGGACGCGCGCTGGGTGATCCACACGGTCGGCCCGGTGCACAGCACGACCGAGGACCGCTCCGCGCTCCTCGCCTCCTGCTACCGCGAGTCCCTGCGTGTCGCCGACGAACTCGGCGCCCGCACGGTCGCCTTCCCCGCGATCTCCACCGGCGTCTACCGCTGGCCGATCGACGACGCGGCCCGCATCGCCGTCGAGACGGTCCGGGCCACCGACACGTCCGTGGCGGAGGCACGGTTCGTCCTCTTCGACGACCGGGCGTACGAGGCGTTCGCCGCGCTGGTCGGCTGACCGGCCCTCGGGCCACCCCCCCTCGCTTTCTCCGTCCCACGCCGTCCCGCCCCCTGGACGCTTTCCCACCTGGCTTGACGCTTCTCTTGCGACTGATGTGCAATAACCCCGCACCAACGACAAGCGTGGGGGAGACATGACGACCCGTCGGACCCGTCCGATACGAAGTGCCGCCGTGGTGGCGGCGTTCGCCGCGGGCGCCGGCGCCTGCTCCGCGCCCGGGGGCGGTACCGGCGGCGACGCCAAGGCGGCCGAGTCCGTCGTGATCGGCGTGGCCTCGGAGCCGGACACCCTGAGCCCGCTGCTCGGCTACGGCAAGGACGGAAACTCCAAGATCTTCGACGGGCTGCTGGCCCGCGACACCGACCTCGAGCTGAAGCCGGCCCTGGCGACCGCGCTGCCGAAGATCACCGACGGCGGACGGACGTACACGTACACCCTGCGCGAGGGCGTGAAGTTCAGCGACGGGGAGCCGCTGACGGCCCAGGACGTGGTCTACACGTACCGCACCGTCCTCGACGCGAAGACCAACAACACCGCCCGCAGCGAACTGGACGCCGTCGAGGACGTCCGCGCGAGCGGCGACGGCACCGTCGTCTTCACGCTCAAGTACCCGTACGCGGCCTTCGCCGCCCGCACGGTGCTGCCCATCGTCCCCGAGCACGTCGCGGGCAAGCAGAACCCCAACACCGGCGCCTTCAACACCAAGCCGGTCGGCACCGGCCCGTACGTGCTGGCCGACTGGAGCAAGGGCGAGAAGCTCACCTTCAAGGCCAACCCGCACTACTGGGGCGGCGAGCCCGCGGTGAAGACCTTCACCACGGCGATCATCGCCGACGACAACGTGCGCGCCACCCGCCTGCGCTCCGGCGACCTCGACGGCGCCGTCCTGCCGCCCAACCTCGCCGCCACCTTCAAGGACGACGACGGCCGCCGCACCTACGAGGCGAAGTCCTACGACTTCCGGGCCGTCACCCTGCCCACCGCGGGCGAGGTCACCGGCGACCGGGCGGTCCGACGGGCACTGGACCTCGCGGTGGACCGCCGGGCCATGGTCGACAAGATCCTCGACGGCGCGGGCCGTCCCGCGTACGGGCCGCTGCCCGCCGACGACCCCTGGTACGCGCGCGGCATCGAGCGCCCGCGGGACCTCGCCGAGGCCGGGCGCGTCCTGGACGAGGCGGGCTGGAAGGCCGGCCCCGGCGGGGTCCGCGCCAAGGACGGGCGGCGCGCCTCGTTCACCCTGTACTACCCCTCGGGCGACAAGGTCCGCCAGGACCACGCGCTCGCCTACGCCTCCGACGCCAAGAAGGCCGGCATCGAGGTGAAGGTGGAGGGCGCCACCTGGGAGGTCATCGAGCCGCGGATGAAGCACGACGCCGTCCTCGCGGGCTTCGGCAGCGTCGGCGACCCGGACTTCGGCCTCTACACCCTGCTGCACTCCTCCCTCGCCAACGACGGCTTCAACAACATGGCCGGCTACGACAGCAAGGCGGTGGACGAGGCACTCGACGCCGGGCGACGCACCCAGGACCCGAAGAAGCGCGAGGCCGCCTACGACGACATCCAGCAGGCCCTCGTCGAGAACCCCGGCTACACCTTCCTCACCCACATCGACCACCTCTACGTCCTCGCCGACCGCTGGAAGGGCCTGACCACCCAGCTGGAGCCGCACGAGCACGGCTTCGCCAGCGGACCCTGGTGGAACATCGAGGACTGGCAGCCCAAGAAGTGAACCGGTCCGCCCGGCGGCCGCCCTGGAAACCGATGGCACGCCTCGCGGGACGACGGGCGCTGTTCGCCGTCCCCGTCGTCCTCGTCGTCACCTTCGGCGTCTTCGCCATCGCCGCCGCCTCCCCGTTCGACCCCGTCAAGGCGTACGCCGGCACCGCCGCGCTCGGCGCCGACCAGGAGACCCTGGACCGGCTGCGGGACAACCTCGGTGTCGACCAGTCCTTCGTCGCGCGCTGGTGGAACTGGCTGACCTCGGCGCTCACCGGCGACCTCGGCCACTCCGGGGTGATGCGCCAGCCGGTCGCCGAGGTGATCGGCGAACGCCTCGTGTGGTCCGCGCTGCTGTGCGCCGTCGCCTTCGCGGTCGCCGTGCTGACCGGCACGCTCCTCGGGGTGCTGGCCGCCCGCCGCCCCGGCTCGATGCTGGACCGGGCCGTCACCTCGGTCGCGTACACCCTGGAGGCGGCGCCGGTCTTCTGGATCGCGCTGCTCGCCGTGTGGCTGTTCGCCCTCCAGTGGGACGTCCTGCCGGCCGGCGGGCTGACGGACACCGCCAGCGAGCAGGTCACCCCCGGACAGGTCGCGAGCCACATCGTGCTGCCCGCGGGCGTGCTCGCCGTCTCCCAACTGCCCTGGTTCACGCTCTACGTGCGCCAGGGGGTCGGTGACGCCCTGGCCGAGGACCCGGTGCGCGGCGCACGGGCCCGCGGCATCGGGGAGGGCACCGTCCTGTTCGGACACGCACTGCGCTCGGGACTGCTGCCGGTGCTCACCCTGATCGGCTCCCGCGTCCCCGAACTCATCACCGGCGCCCTGCTGGTGGAGACCGTCTTCAGCTGGCCGGGCATCGCCGCGGCCACCGTCGAGGCGGCCACCGCCGTCGACTTCCCGCTGCTGGCCGCCCTCACCACCCTCGCCACCGCCGCCGTACTCGCCGGCAACCTGCTCGCCGACCTGCTCTACGGACTCTTCGACCCGAGGGTGAAGCTCAGTGATATGTGAGTCCCATGGCTGAGATCACAGCCGAGAAGACGGCGCGGCCCACCGTGTGGCGCTCCCACGGCGCCGACCGCCGCTCCACCCGCACCCTGCGCCTGCGCACCTCCGCAGTGCTGCTGGCCGTGACCGTCCTCGCGGTGCTGCTCGTGCCGCCACTGGTCCAGCTCGACCAACAGGCCGTCGACCTCGCCGCGAAACTGCGGGCGCCCAGCTGGGCCCACCCGTTCGGCACCGACGACGTCGGCCGCGACCTGCTGCTGCGCTGCGTCTACGGGCTGCGTGTCTCGCTGCTCGTCGGAGTGGCGGCGGCCCTGACGGCGACCGTGGTCGGCACCGCAGTGGGCGCCACCGCCGGAGCGCTGGGCGGCTGGGTCGACCGCGGCGTGATGCGGGTCGTCGACACCATCGCCTCCGTGCCCCACCTGCTGCTCGGCATCTTCATCGTCGCCATGTTCCGGCCGGGCGTCTGGCCGGTGGTGGTCTCCGTCGCGCTCACCCACTGGCTGTCCACCGCGCGCATCGTGCGCGCCGAGGTGCTGTCCCTGCGGTCGCGCCCCTACGTCGACGCGGCCGTCTCCGGCGGCGCCTCCCGGTGGCGGGTGGCCGTACGGCACCTGCTGCCGGGCGTGCTGCCGCAGGCAGCGCTGGCCGCCGTACTGATGGTGCCGCACGCCATGTGGCACGAGTCCGCGCTGTCCTTCCTGGGGCTCGGGCTGCCCACCCACACCGCGAGCCTCGGCAACCTGATCCAGGAGGCGCGGGGATCACTGCTCGCCGGGCACTGGTGGCCCACCCTCTTCCCGGGCCTGTTCATCATCGTCCCCACCCTCGCCGTCGCCGGTCTCGCGGGTGCCTGGCGGGAGCGGATCAACCCCCGCCGCCGATCGGAGCTGATGCTGTGACCGAGCGAGCCCCCGTGCTGTCGGTACGCGGTCTGTCGGTGCGCTTCCTGATGCCGGGCGGGCGGAGCGTCGCCGCCGTCACCGACGCCCACTTCGACGTGGCGGCCGGCGAGTGCCTGGCCCTGATCGGCGAGAGCGGCTGCGGGAAGTCCGTCCTCGCCTCCGCCCTGCTCGGCCTGCTGCCCGGCAACGCGCGGATCGCGGGCAGCGCGCTCCTCGGCGAACTGGACCTGCTCACCGCCGACGAGCGGACCTTCGCGCGCACCGTACGGGGCCGGCTGATCGGCCTGGTGCCGCAGAGCCCGGCCGCCCACCTCACCCCGGTCCGTACGATCCGCTCCCAACTGGAGGAGACCGTCGCGCACCTCACCGCGGTCCGCGGCCGAGCGGCGCTGCGCGCGGCCGCGGAGGCCGCCGCCGAACGCGCCGCCTTCCCCCCGGACCACCTCGACCACCACCCGCACGAACTCTCCGGCGGTCTCGCCCAGCGTGCCGCCACCGCCCTCGCCCTGGTCGGCGAGGCCCCGCTGCTGCTCGCCGACGAGCCGACCACCGGACTCGACCGGGACCTGGTGGACCGGACCGTCGACGAGCTGCGACGCCATGTCGACGACGGGACGGGCGACGAGGGGCGGGCGCTGCTGATGATCACCCACGACCTGGCCGCCGCCGAGCGCATCGCCGACCGGATCGCCGTCATGTACGCGGGCCGCATCGTCGAACTTGCCGACGCCGACGACTTCTTCGGCACCCCCGGACCCCGCCACCCCTACAGCCGCGGCCTGCTGGACGCCCTGCCCGAGCGGGCCTTCACCCCGATCCCCGGGCTGCCGCCCGAACTCGGCGCCCTCCCGGACGGCTGCGCCTTCGCGGTCCGCTGCGAGCGGGCCACCGACTCCTGCGCCACGCTCCCGTCGCTGGCCGGCACGGTCGCCTGCCACCACCCGCACGCCGTGCTCACGGAGGCCGCCGACCGTGCTTGAACTGAGCGACATCACCGCCGGGTACGACAGGAACACGCCCGTGATCCGGGGGATCTCCCTGTCGGTCGCGCCCGGGGAGGCCGTCGGCCTGCTCGGCCCGAGCGGCTGCGGCAAGTCGACCCTCGCCCGCGTGGCGGCCCTGCTGCACCACCCCGACGCCGGCACCCTCGTGGTCGACGGCACCCCCGTACGGCGCTGGCGCCACCGCGCCCCGCGTGAGCAGCGCACCGCCTTCGGCGTCGTCTTCCAGCAGGCCCGGCTCTCCGCCGACCCCCGGCTGGCGCTCACCGACCTGATCGCCGAGCCCTTGCGCGCCACCGGCCGCCGGACGGGGACCACCGACCGGGTCCGTGAACTGGCCGCCACCGTGGGACTGACCACCGACCTGCTGAGCAGGCGTCCGCACGAGGTCAGCGACGGCCAGCTGCAGCGCGCCTGCCTCGCCCGCGCGCTGGTGCTGCGCCCGCGCTGGCTGGTGTGCGACGAGATGACGGCGATGCTCGACGCCTCGACCACCGCCGCCCTGGTCCGGGTGGTGGAGGACTACCGCGCCGCCACCGGCGCGGGCCTGCTGGCCGTCGGCCACGACCGCGTCCTCCTCGACCGCTGGTGCGACCGCACCGTCGAATGGGCCACCTTGACGCGCTCCTGACCGCTTTCCCGCCCGCCGAGGGCACGGGAGCGGCCACCGTCCACCAGGAACCAACAAAGTCCGATGGGGTAATTGATTCGGTTGTGTTCGGGTCCTAGGGTGTGCCTGACCCAGTAGTCGCCGCGTCACCGGCAGTTGTGCAGCACCCCCACGTCAACTGCTGCCACAGCACCGAGCGTTGAGCCGCCCCCGAAGCCCACGGAAGGCCACGGTCATGCCGCACTCGCCCGTGTCACCCGCCGCACTCCCGGCCCCCCGCCCCCGGCCGCTCGTCAGCCGCCGACGCCTCCTGGAGGGCGGCGCCGCCGTCCTCGGCGCGCTCGCCCTGTCCGCCCCGCCCGTCGCGGCCCACGCGGCCGGCCGCCGGGCGCCGGCCGACGAGTCCCCGCAGTGGCAGGACTTCGGTGTCTTCCGACTCGGCACCGAACCGCCGCACACCACGCTCATGCCCTACCCGGACGTGAGAGCGGCCCTCACCGGAGACCGCACCCGCTCGCCGTACCGGCTGAGCCTCGACGGCACCTGGAAGTTCGCCTACGCCGACCGCCCCGAGGACCGGGACGTCGACTTCCACCGCACCGACACCGACGACGGCGACTGGGAGACCGTCCCGGTGCCGTCCGTGTGGCAGCTGCACGGCCACGACTTCCCGATCTACCTGAACATCACGTACCCGTACTGGGGCCCCAACGGCCGCGGCGAGGACCCGCAGCCGCCCACCGCGCCGACCCGCTACAACCCGGTCGGCCAGTACCGGCGCACCTTCACCGTCCCCCGCGACTGGGACGGCCGCCGCACCTTCCTCCACTTCGAGGGCGTCAAGTCCGCCCACTACGTGTGGATCAACGGTGAACTGGTCGGTTACGACGAGGACTCCTACACGCCCTCCGAGTACGACATCACCGACCACCTGAAGCCCGGCACCAACCAGATCGCCGTCGAGGTCTACCGCTACGCCGACGGCGACTGGCTGGAGGACCAGGACATGATCCGGCTGAGCGGCATCTTCCGCTCGGTCCACCTCTACTCCACGCCCGCCGTGCACCTGCGCGACTTCAAGCTGGAGACCCCGCTGGACGACACGTACACGGACGCCGAGCTGGCGGTCACCGCGAGCGTGCGGGCGTACGGGGACGGGCCCACCGCGGCCGGCCGGTACACCGTGGAGACCCAGCTCTACGACGCCCGCGGCCACGCCGTCTGGTCCCGCCCGCTCCAGCAGTCCGCCGACCTCGGCACCGTCGGCGCCGGCCAGGACGTCACCGTACGGGCCGCGAAGGCCGTACCCGAGCCCCGGCTGTGGTCGGCCGAGCACCCGTACCTCTACACCGCCGTCCTGCGCCTGCGGGACCCCGCGGGGAAGGTCGTGGAGACCTTGTCCCACCGGGTCGGCTTCCGCGAGTTCGCGCTCAAGGACGGTCTGATGCGCATCAACGGCCGGCCCGTCTCCTTCCGCGGCACCAACCGGCACGAGATGCACCCGGACCGGGGCACCGCCCTCAGCCGCGACGACCTGGTCCAGGACATCAGGATCATCAAGCAGCTCAACATGAACAGCGTCCGCACCTCGCACTACCCGAACAACCCGCTCTGGTACGAACTCGCCGACGAGTACGGCCTCTACCTCGTCGACGAGACCAACCTGGAGACGCACGGCATCCGCGAGGAGTACCCCGGCGACCACCCCGAGTGGACCGAGGCCTGCGTGGCCCGTGCCCAGAACATGGTGCACCGCGACAAGAACCACCCCTCCGTCGTCATCTGGTCGCTCGGCAACGAGGCCGGCGGCGGCAGCACCTTCACCGCCATGCACGACTGGATCCGCTCCTACGACCCCACCCGCGTCATCCAGTACGAGGGCGACGACCGCCCCGGCATCAGCGACATCCGCTCCGAGATGTACGACACCCCGCAACGCGTCGAGCAGCGGGCGAAGGACACCTCGGACACCCGCCCGTACGTGATGATCGAGTACGCCCACTCGATGGGGAACTCCACCGGCAACTTCAAGAAGTACTGGGACGTCGTCCGCGCCCACGACGTGCTCCAGGGCGGCTGGATCTGGGACTTCGTCGACCAGGCGCTGACCTGGCCGGTCCCGGAGCGCACCCTGCTGACCGAGACCGGGCCCGCCGGGCTGCGCGGCGAGATCCTCGGCGCCTCGGGGACCTTCGAGCCCGGCAAGGGCCTGTCCGGCGGCACCGTCTTCGCCCGCGACGAGGGCCTCGACCTCACCGGCTCGCTCACCCTGGAGGCCTGGGTCACCCCGGACGTGACCGGCTACCACCAGCCGATCCTCACCAAGGGCGACACCCAGTACGCGCTGAAGCAGAACAACCGGACGCTGGAGTTCTTCATCCACTCCGGCGGTCAGTGGATCACCGCCACCTGGACGGTGCCGGAGGACTGGACCGGCCGCGAGCACCACATCGCGGGCGTCTTCGACGCGGAGGCCGGCTCCCTCACCCTGTACGTGGACGGCGAGCGGCGGGCGACCCGCACCACCGACCGCAGGCCCACCAACAACACCGCCTCCCTGGCCCTCGCCACCGACGCCGACAACCAGGTCCGCGAGTTCAGCGGCACCATCCACCGCGCCCGCGTCCACGCCCGCGCCCTCACCGCCGCCGAACTGGCCGACGACGACCGCGGCCCCGGTGACGACGGGGTGCGGTTCTGGTTCGACGCGCGGACCGTGGGGGTCGAGCGGAAGCGGCCGAAGGAGAAGACCTTCTTCGCCTTCGGCGGCGACTGGGGCGACAACCCCAACGACGGCTGCTTCGTCGCCGACGGCGTCGTCCTCGCCGACCGCGGCCACACCGGCAAGGCCGCCGAGGTCAAACGGGTCTACCAGGCCGTCGGCGTCGAACCGCGGGCCGGGGAGGCGGGCTCGGTCACGCTCGTCAACGAGTACCTGTTCACCCACCTGCGCGAGTTCGACGGCCACTGGGAACTCGTCGCCGACGGCCAGGTGGTGCGGCGCGGGCGGCTCACACGCCGGCAACTGGACGTGCCGCCGCTGTCCCGCAAGGACATCACCGTGCCCGTGAGACTGCCGGACGACCCGGAGCCCGGCACCGAGTACTTCCTCCAGCTGTCCTTCACCACCAAGGAGGCCACGCCCTGGGCGAAGGCGGGCTTCGAGGTCGCCCGGGCGCAACTGGCCCTGGACGTGGACGTCCGCGCCGTGACCCCCGTGCCCCTGGGCCGGGTGCCGGCCCTGCGCCACCAGGACGGCGACGAGGAGGTCACGGTCGACGGCCGGGGCTTCTCGGTGACCGTCGACAAGCGCTCCGGCACCCTCTCCTCGTACGAGGCGAAGGGCAGGCGGCTGATCACCTCCGGGCCCGTGCCCAACTTCTGGCGCGCGCCCACCGACAACGACCACGGCAACGGCCAGCACACCCGCAACCAGACCTGGCGCGACGCCGGCGCCCGGCGCGAGGTCACGGACGTCACCGTGCGCGCCCTGGGCGAGCGGGCCGTCGTGATCGAGGTCACCGGTACCCTGCCCACCACCGTCGAGTCGACGTACACCACCACGTACACGGTGTTCGGCAACGGCGAGATCAAGGTCGACAACACCCTGCGTCCGGGCGCCGCGAACCTGCCGTACATCCCGGAGGTCGGCACCCTGCTGTTCCTGCCGCGCGGCCTGGACCGGCTGCACTACTACGGCCGCGGCCCCGAGGAGAACCACTGGGACCGCAACACCGGCACCGATGTCGGCCTGTACTCCGGGACCGTCGCCGAGCAGTGGACGCCGTACATCCGGCCGCAGGAGAACGGAAACAAGACCGACGTCCGCTGGATCGCCCTCACCGACCGCCACGGCGTCGGCCTGCTCGCCTCGGGCGAGCCCCTGCTGGAGGCCAACGCGTCCCACTTCACGCCGGAGGACCTGTCGGCGGGGGTGCGGCACGACTACCAGCTCACCCCGCGGGACGCCGTCGTGCTGCGGCTGAACCACCGTCAGATGGGGGTCGGCGGTGACAACAGCTGGGGCGCGCACACGCACGACGAGTTCAAGCTGTTCGCCGACCGGGACTACTCCTACACCTACCGGCTGCGCCCGTTGACGGACGTGCGGGAGGCGATGGCCGCCTCGCGCCGGCCCACGGCGACCGATTAGAGGCCCGGGAGCCCGGGGTACCCGGGCTCCCATGGGTGACGTACTGGTGGGAGCGTGTTCCTGGACGGACCGTCAGCTCGTGGCGAGCGGCTGGTATCCGCGCGGGCGACGGGACGCCGAGGGGCGGCTGCGGCACTACGCCTCACGGCTGCCCGTCGTCGAAGTGGACGCCGGGTACTACGCCTTGCCGAGCCGGCGCAACGCCGAGCTGTGGGTGGAGCGCACGCCCGAGGGGTTCCGTTTCGACGTCAAGGCCTTCTCCCTGCTCACGGGCCACCCCACCCGGGTGGAGGCCATGCCTCCCGACCTCAGAGGACTCAGCCCCGACGCGCTGCGGCGCGGACAGGCGGACAAGGGCCTGCTGGACGAGGTGTGGGGCCGCTTCGCCGAGGCGGTCGAGCCGCTGCGCAAGGCGGGGCGGCTCGGCACCGTGCTGTTCCAGTTCCCGCCGTGGTTCGCGCCCGGTACCCCGGCCGAGGCGACGCTCGAAGCGTGCGCCCGGCGCACGGAGGGCTGGCCGCTCGCCGTCGAGTTCCGGCACCCCGGGTGGTGGGCGCCGCGGCAGGCGGACACCACCCACGTACTGCTGTCCGCGCTGGACGCGTCGGCGGTCGGCACCGACATGGCCCAGGATCTGCCCGTGTCCCTGCCGCCCGTCGCGCCGGTCACCCGGCCGGCCCTCGCCGTCGTCCGCTTCCACGGGCGCAGCCGCGCGTGGGGGAGGGGAAGCAAGGAGGACCGCTTCCGGTACGACTACTCCGCCGCCGAACTCGCCGCCTGGGCACCCCGACTGCGGCGCGCCGCCCGGCAGGCGGACGAACTGCACGTGCTCTTCAACAACTGCTGCGCGGACGCCGCCGTACGCGCCGCCGAGACCATGCGGGAGCTGCTCACTCCGCCGCGTCGCTGAGGCCCAGCCGCAGGTGCTCCACGTGGAACACGGCCTGGTCGAGGAGTTCGGCGACGTGGTGGTCGTGCAGCGCGTAGACCACCGACCTGCCCCGGCGCTCACCCACCACGAGCCCCAGGTTGCGCAGCAGCCGCAGCTGGTGCGAGCAGGCCGACTGCTCCATGCCGACCTCCGTCGCCAGTTCGGTGGCCGGCAGCGGGCCTTCGCGCAGGCGGGCCAGGATCAGCAGCCGGGACGGCGTGGACAGGGCCTGGAGCGTCGTGGCGACCTTCGCGACGTTGTCCGCGTCCAGCCGCACGCGTGCGGTGGCGTCCTGCGCGGTGGTGGCGGCTCCGTGACCCATGCGGTTCATCCTACTCACCCCACATGAATGCATGAATGAGTCTTCATCTGTTCCTGTATGGTGTGGCGCGTGTCCACCACGCTCGCCCCCACCAAGGTCCCCGCGTCCGTCCACCGGGCGCCCCGCCGACGCACCCGGGTCCTCGCCCTGCCCGAGGCCCGCTGGGCGCTCGCCTCGCTCCTCGCCTTCCTCGCCGCGCTCCCGCTCGACCTGGGCTCCGCCCCCGCCTGGACCTACGGCCCGCTCTACGCCCTCGCCTACGCCGCCGGCGGCTGGGAGCCCGCGCTGGAGGGCCTGCGGGCGCTGCGCGAGAAGACCCTGGACGTCGACCTGCTGATGATCGTCGCGGCGCTCGGCGCGGCGTCCATCGGGCAGGTCCTCGACGGCGCCCTGCTCATCGTCATCTTCGCCACCTCGGGCGCCCTGGAGGCCCTGGCCACCGCCCGCACCGCCGACTCCGTGCGCGGCCTGCTCGACCTCGCGCCCACCACCGCCACCCGCCTGGACGCGGGCCGCGAGGAGACCGTCCCGACCGCCGAGCTGGCCGTCGGCGACCTGATCCTGGTCCGCCCGGGGGAGCGGATCGGCGCCGACGGCCCGGTCGTCGACGGCACCGGCGAGGTCGACCAGGCCACCATCACCGGCGAGTCCGTCCCCGTCCTCAAGCGCCCCGGCGACGACGTCTTCGCCGGCACCCTCAACGGCACCGGCGCGCTGCGCGTCCGCGTCGCCCGCGACCCCGCCGACTCGGTGATCGCCCGGATCGTCACCCTGGTCGAGGAGGCGTCCCGCACCAAGGCGCCGACGCAGCTGTTCATCGAGAAGATCGAACAGCGCTACGCGGTCGGCGTGGTCGTCGCCACCCTCGCGGTCTTCGGCATCCCGCTCGCCTTCGGCGCCGACCTCACGGACGCCCTGCTGCGCGCCATGACCTTCATGATCGTCGCCTCGCCCTGCGCGGTGGTCCTCGCGACGATGCCGCCCCTGCTGTCCGCCATCGCCAACGCGGGCCGGCACGGCGTCCTGGTGAAGTCGGCGGTCGCCATGGAACGCCTCGGCGAGATCGACACCACCGCCCTCGACAAGACCGGCACCCTCACCGAGGGCACCCCCGAGGTGACCGCCGTACGCCCGCTGCCCGGCTCCGGGCTCGACGAGGACGCCCTCCTCGCGCTCGCCGCCGCCGCCGAGCACCCCAGCGAGCACCCGCTGGCCCGCGCGATCGTGGCCGCCGCCCGCGCCCGGAACCTGCCCCTCGCGCCCGCCGCGGACTTCACGGCGACCCCGGGACGGGGCGTGACGGCCGTGGTCGGGGGCCGCACCGTGCACGTCGGCCGGGCCGAGGCCCCCGAGGGCGCCGAGACCACCGTCCAGGTCACCCGCGACGGCACCCCGGTCGGCACCCTCGCCCTCACCGACCGGCTGCGCGCCGACGCCGCCGCGGCCACCGCCGCGCTGACCGCCCTCACCGGCACCGCCCCCACCCTGCTCACCGGCGACAACGCCCCCGCCGCCGCCCGCGTGGCCGCCGCGACCGGCATCACCGACGTCCGCGCGGACCTGCTGCCCGAGGACAAGGTCGAGGCCGTACGGGAACGGGAGCGGGCGGGCCGCAAGGTGCTCTTCGTCGGCGACGGCGTCAACGACGCCCCCGCGCTGGCCGCCGCGCACGCGGGACTCGCCATGGGCCGGGCCGGTTCCGACCTGGCACTGGAGACCGCGGACGCGGTCGTCGTGCGCGACGAGCTGACGGCGGTTCCCGCCGTCGTCCGGCTGTCCCGGCGCGCCCGCGGGCTGGTCGTCCAGAACCTGGTCATCGCGGGCACGTGCATCACCGTCCTCGTCCTGTGGGACCTGATCGGGCATCTCCCGCTGCCCCTGGGCGTCGCCGGACACGAGGGCTCGACCGTGCTGGTCGGTCTCAACGGGCTGCGGCTGCTGCGCGAGTCGGCGTGGCGATCCGGACCGGCCCAGGAAGCGTGACGTCCGTGTCGGATTCCCGCCAGCCCGCACGGGGCCGGCGGGCCATCCTGGACGCATGCAGACGGGAATGCACACCGACACCGAGCGCTGCGTGCGCGCCGTACGGTCGAAGGACGCACGGTTCGACGGCTGGTTCTTCACGGCCGTCCTGACGACCCGCATCTACTGCCGGCCCAGCTGCCCGGTGGTGCCGCCCAAGCCCGAGAACATGGTCTTCCACCCGAGCGCGGCGGCCTGCCAGCAGGCCGGGTTCCGGGCGTGCAAGCGCTGCCGCCCGGACACCAGCCCCGGCTCCCCGGAGTGGAACCTGCGCGCCGACCTCACCGCCCGCGCGATGCGGCTGATCGCCGACGGCGTCGTGGACCGCGAGGGCGTTCCCGGTCTCGCCGCGCGGCTCGGCTACAGCACCCGGCAGGTCGAACGCCAGCTCCTGGCCGAGCTGGGCGCCGGACCGCTCGCGCTGGCCCGCGCCCAGCGCGCCCAGACCGCCCGGCTGCTCATCGAGACGACCCCGCTGCCGATGGCGGACGTCGCCTTCGCGGCCGGCTTCTCCTCCGTCCGCACCTTCAACGACACGGTCCGCGAGGTCTTCGCGCTCTCCCCGAGCGAGCTGCGCAGCCGCGTCCCGAAGAACCGCCCGGCCCCCGCCGCCCAGGCCACCGCCACCGCCCCCGGCACCCTCTCCCTGCGCCTCCCGTTCCGCACCCCGTTCCACCCCGACAACCTCTTCGGGCACCTCGCCGCCACCGCCGTACCCGGCGTGGAGGAGTGGCTCCCCCACAGCCTTGAGGGCGTGGGAGGTACCCCCATCGGCGCCTACCGCCGCACCCTGCGCCTCCCGTACGGTCACGGCATCGTCGCGCTCGCCCCCCGCCCCGACCACATCGCCTGCCGCCTCACCCTCGGCGACCTGCGCGACCTGACCGTCGCGATCAGCCGCTGCCGCCGCCTGCTCGACCTGGACGCCGACCCCGTGGCCGTCGACGACCAGCTGCGCGCGGACCCGCTGCTCGCACCGCTCGTCGACAAGGCGCCCGGCCGGCGCGTGCCGCGCACGGTCGACGAGGCGGAGTTCGCCGTGCGGGCCGTGCTCGGCCAGCAGGTCTCCACCGCCGCCGCCCGCACCCACGCCGCCCGCCTGGTCACGGCACACGGCGACCCGGTCGACGATCCCGAGGGCGGCCTGACCCACCTCTTCCCGTCACCGGAGGCACTGGCGGAGGTGGACCCGCAGACCCTGGCGATGCCCAGCACCCGCCGCACGACGCTGACCACCCTCGTCTCCCGACTGGCCGACGGCTCACTCCGCCTCGGCGTCGAGACCGACTGGGCCGAGACCCGGGCCCGGCTCCTCGCCCTGCCCGGCTTCGGCCCCTGGACGGCCGACGTCATCGCCATGCGCGCCCTCGGCGACCCCGACGCCTTCCTCCCCACCGACCTCGGCGTCCGCCGCGCCGCGGGGGAGCTGGGCCTGCCCTCCACACCGGCGGCGCTCACCGCCCGCGCGGCGGCCTGGCGACCCTGGCGGGCGTACGCCGTCCAGTACCTGTGGGCGACCGACAGCCACCCGATCAACTTCCTGCCCGTGTGACCGTGTGAACCCCCTGCGAGGAGTCCCGTGAAACAGCACACCGTGATCGACAGCCCTTACGGCGCGCTCACCCTCGTCGCCGAGGACGGCACCCTGTGCGGCCTCTACATGACCGACCAGCGCCACCGCCCGCCCGAGGAGAGCTTCGGTGCGCCCGGCGACGGACCGTTCGCCGAGGCGGAGGAGCAGTTGACGGCGTACTTCGCCGGCGAGCTGACGGACTTCACCCTCGACCTGAGGCTGAACGGCACCCCGTTCCAGCGCACGGTCTGGGACCAGCTCCGCCGCATCCCCTACGGCGAGACCCGCACCTACGGCGAACTCGCCGCCGCCCTCGGCAACGCGGCCGCCTCCCGCGCCGTGGGCCTCGCCAACGGCCGCAACCCCATCGGCATCATCGTCCCCTGCCACCGCGTCATCGGCGCGAGCGGCGGTCTCACCGGCTACGGCGGCGGCCTGGAGCGCAAGCAGCGCCTGCTCGACTTCGAACGGGGCGCCGCGCTGTTCTAGCGGCCCCAAAACGGCTGCCGCGTCCCCGCCCTCACCCACCCGCTCCGTCGCTCCCGGACACCAGCCCGCGCAGCAGCTCGGGCAGGGCGGTCCCGATCGGTTCCCGGACGACCTCGTCGGCGAGGTCGTCGTACGGGGTCGGTTCGGCGTTGACGATGACCAGGCGGGCGCCGTGGTCGGCGGCCACGCCGGCCAGTCCGGCGGCGGGCTGCACCTGGAGGCTGCTGCCGACCGCGATGAACACCTGGCACGCCTTGCTGATGGCGGCCGCCTCGCCGAGCACCACCGGGTCGAGCCGCTCGCCGAACATCACGGTCGCCGGTTTCAGGATGCCGCCGCACTCCCGGCACGGCGGGTCGTCCTCACCGGCGTCGACCCGGGCGAGCGCGTCGTCCATCGGCCCTCGGGCGTGGCAGGCGGTGCACACGCAGCTGCGTGCGCTGCCGTGCAGTTCGAGGACCTTGCGGGCGGGGACCCCGGCCAGCTGGTGCAGGCCGTCCACGTTCTGCGTGATCACCCGGACCGGCACCCCGGAGCGCTCCAGCTCCGCCACCGCGCGGTGCGCGGCGTTCGGCTCGGCCCCCAGCGCCCCGGTCTCCCGGCGCATCCGCCAGGAGCGCCGCCTGATCTCCGGGTCGCCCATGTAGTACTCGTACGTGACGAGCTTCTCGGCCTCCGGATCGCGCCGCCACAGCCCGTTCGGCCCGCGGTAGTCGGGGATGCCGGAGTCCGTCGAGACACCGGCACCGCTCAGCAGGGCGACGAGGGGCTTGCTGGTCATGCGGTCGAGGGTAGGACGCGGGGGTGCGGGCGGCGAACGGTTATCGGTCGACGCGGACGCCGTTCTCCAGCTCGGCCGTCCCGGAGCCGTCCGCGAGGACGTCCAGCGCGGCCAGGACCCGGCCGTGCAGGGGCCCGAGCAGGTACTCGCCCAGTTCCTCGCGGGCTACCAGCCGCCAGGACAGCAGTTCCTCCTCCTGCAACCGGATCGCCTTGAGGTCGTCCTCGGTCAGGACCCCGCCGTCGTAGAGGTAGGCGACGATCGGCGGGCGGCCCGTCCCGCGCACCCAGTCCACCGCGAGCAGCCGGCCGAGCCGGACGTCCAGCCCGATCTCCTCGACGGTCTCCCGCCACGCGCCCTGCCGCGGCGCCTCCCCGTCCTCCGACTCGATCGTGCCGCCGGGCAGCACCCATCCCTCACGGTAGTTGGGCTCGACGAGCAGCACCTGGCCCTCGGCGTCGCGGAAGAGGGCGGCGGCGCCGGCCAGGACGCGGGGCAGCCCGGCGATGTAGGCGGCGTAGTCAGCAGTGGTCATCCCGAAAGCGTAGCGAGCCGCCGGCCCCCTCCCGGCCGGTCCAGGGTGCGGGCAGGGCATGACGGCGTGGCCATCCTCCGGTTATGGTCGCAGCGGCGCGACTGCCTTGACGTGCGCAAGGCTCGGAGAGCAAGGGGAGAGCAAGGTGGCTGACGCTGCAGGAGACGGGGCCCGCCGGGTGCTCGTCGCCGCGGACAAGTTCAAGGGCTCGCTGACGGCCGTGGAGGTCGCCGAGCGGGTGACGGCCGGACTGCGCCGTGTCGTGCCGGACCTCGAGGTCGAGGCGCTGCCCGTGGCCGACGGCGGCGACGGCACCGTGGCCGCCGCGGTCGCGGCCGGGTTCGAGCGCCGGGAGGTACGGGTCGCCGGGCCCCTCGGTGACGAGGTGACGGCCGCGTTCGCGCTGCGCGGTGACACCGCGGTCGTGGAGATGGCCGAGGCCAGTGGCCTCCAGCGGCTTCCGGAGGATGTCCTCGCGCCCCTTACGGCGTCCACGTTCGGCTCCGGCGAGCTGCTGCGGGTCGCGCTGGACGCGGGGGCGCGGACGATCGTGTTCGGCGTCGGCGGCAGCGCGACCACCGACGGCGGCGCCGGCATGCTGGCGGCGCTGGGCGCGCGGTTCACGGACCGGGACGGGGCGCCGGTCGCGCCGGGCGGGGGCGGCCTCGCCGACCTTGCCTCGGCCGACCTGTCGGACCTGGACCCGCGGCTGGCCGACGTCGAGCTGGTGCTCGCGAGCGACGTCGACAACCCGCTGACCGGGTCGAAGGGCGCCCCCGCGGTCTACGGCCCGCAGAAGGGCGCCTCACCCGAGGACGTCGAGGCCCTGGACGCGGCCCTCGCGCACTTCGCGAAGGTGCTGGAGCAGACGGAGACCGTGGGCGCGCGGGCCGCCGAGTACGCCGCCTCACCGGGTGCCGGCGCGGCCGGCGGGATCGGCTTCGGCGCGATGCTGCTCGGGGCGCGGTTCCGGCCCGGCATCGAGGTGATGCTGGACGTGCTCGGCTTCGCGCCGGCGCTGGAGCGGGCCGACCTGGTGATCACGGGCGAGGGCTCGCTGGACGAGCAGACCCTGCACGGCAAGGCCCCGGCCGGCGTCGCCGCGGCGGCGCGGGCCGCGAACAAGGAGGTCGTCGCGGTGTGCGGGCGCCTCGCGCTGGCACCCGAGGTACTGGGGCGGGCCGGCATCCGGCGGGCCTACCCGCTGACGGACGTCGAGCCGGACGTGCGGAAGTGCATCGCCGAGGCGGGGCCGATCCTGGAACGGGTGGCCGAGGGCATCGCCCGGGACTTCCTGAGCTGAGTCCGCCTCCGCCGTCTCCGCCGTCCCGGCCCCGGCCCACACCGCGCCGGGTACACACAGACGGAAGGGCCCCTGACCCACCCGGGTCAGGGGCCCTTCCGCGTCAGCGCTGCCGCTACGGCTGTGCCGCGCGCGCCTCCCGCCGGTTGTCACGGAAGTTGTTCACCCTGCGGGCCGTGGCGAAGAGCGGGATCACCGCGCCCATCACCAGCTGCAGCGCACACCCCGTCTGGAGGAGCAGCTGCCCGCTCGGCGCGTCGAAGGCCCATGCGGCCAGCAGCCCCATCGACAGCACGATCCACGACAGCATCGCCACCGCCAGCCGTCCCCGCGGCTTCGGGTACTCGACCCGGCTCACCATCAGCCAGGCGGTACCGATGATCGCGAGCAGCGTTGCCACGAAGGGCAGCTCCAGCAGCACGATCGACACCACCGTCAGCGCCCCGAACGGCGACGGCATGCCCTGGAAGGTGCCGTCCTTCACGGTGACGCAGGAGAACCGGGCGAGTCTCAGCACCACGGCCAGCAGCACCACGATCGCCCCCACCGCCGCCACGCGCTGGTAGGCGTCGTCCGCGACCATGCCGTAGACGAGGACGAAGTACGCCGGGGCCAGCCCGAAGCTGATCAGGTCGGAGAGGTTGTCCAGCTCGGCGCCCATCGGGGAGCTGCGCAGCTTGCGCGCCACCAGGCCGTCGAACAGGTCGAAGATCGCCGCGCACAGCATCAGGATGACCGCCGTGGCCGCGCTGTGCCGGGCCATGCCCGACTCGTCGCTGCCCATGAGGTGCGGGATCAGGATGCCGGTGGTGGTGAAGTACACCGCCATGAAGCCGCACGTGGCGTTGCCGAGGGTGAGGGTGTCCGCTATCGACAGGCGGAGCGAGAGGGGCATCTCCTCCTCGTCGTCCGCCTCGTCGGCCTCGGGCACCCAGCCGGCCTGGGTCTGCGGATCAACCACGGTCAATGCGAGTCACCCCAGCCACCGTCTTCTGCCCCACCTCGACCGCGACCTCCACGCCCTCCGGCAGGTACAGGTCGACGCGGGAGCCGAAGCGGATCAGGCCGACCCGGTCACCCTGCTCGACCTTGGTGCCCTGCGGCACGTACGGGACGATGCGACGGGCCACCGCGCCGGCGATCTGGATCATCTCGATGTCGCCGAGCTCGGTGTCGAAGTGCCACACGACGCGCTCGTTGTTCTCGCTCTCCTTGTTGAAAGCGGGAACGAAGCCGCCCGGCACGTGCTCGACGGACGTCACCGTGCCCGACAGGGGCGCGCGGTTGACGTGGACGTTGAGCGGGCTCATGAAGATCGCGACGCGGGTGCGGCCGTCCTTCCACGGCATGATGCTCTGCACCACACCGTCGGCGGGCGAGATGACCCGGCCCTGGGTGATCTCGCGCTCGGGGTCGCGGAAGAACCACAGCATCCCCGCCGCGAGCGCGGTGGCGGGGACGGCGACGGCCTTGGCGGCGCCGGAACGGCGGGCGCGCAGGAGGCTGACGGCTGCGGTGGCGACGGTCGGCAGAAGCCACGGCGATGCTCCGCGCGCGAGGCGTACGCCGGCCAGGCTGTCGCGAGATGCAGAGGTTTGGCTGTGGGGCATGGATGACCTTCGTAGCGGATGATGCCGCACACTGACGGGGGACGGCGGCTTTCCGGCGATCGTAGCGGCTTCCCGCCGCAACTGGGTAAGCCAGGAAGCCGAGTCGGCGGCCGAACGGTGCCTACGGGGTGTGACCTTCTTCTCCAAGAAAACACCCCGTATCCGGACATCTAACCCTGGAATCGATACTCTTCGAGCAGTCGGCGGCCGATGATCATTTTCTGGATCTCGGCGGTGCCTTCACCGATGAGGAGCATCGGGGCCTCGCGGTAGAGGCGCTCGATCTCGTACTCCTTGGAGAAGCCGTACCCGCCGTGGATCCGGAAGGCGTCCTCGACGACCTCCTTGCAGTATTCGGAGGCGAGGTACTTGGCCATCCCCGCTTCCAGGTCGTTTCGTTCGCCCGAATCCTTTTTGCGTGCAGCGTTCACCATCATCGCATGCGCCGCCTCCACCTTGGTAGCCATCTCCGCGAGCTTGAACTGAATGGCCTGGTGCTGGGCGATCTGCTTGCCGAAAGTGTGACGCTGCTGGGCGTACCGGACGCCGAGTTCGAAGGCACGCTGAGCGACGCCGCAACCACGTGCCGCCACATTGACGCGACCCACTTCGACGCCGTCCATCATTTGGTAAAAACCTCGTCCGGTGACCCCGCCGAGCACCCGATCGGCGGGAACGCGCAGGCCGTCCATGATGAGCTCGGTGGTGTCGACCCCCTTGTAGCCCATCTTGTCGATCTTGCCGGGAATGGTCAGCCCCGGCCGCACCTCGCCGAAACCGGGCTCCTTCTCCACCAGGAAGGTCGTCATCGACTTGTGCGGCGCCGTGCCGTCGGGGTGACCCTCGTCACTTTTCACCAGAACGGCCACCAGGGACGACGTTCCGCCGTTCGTGAGCCACATCTTCTGGCCGTTCAGGACGTACTCCTCGCCGTCCTTCACCGCCTTGGAGGAGATCGCCGACACGTCGGAGCCCAGCGCCGGCTCCGACATCGAGAAGGCGCCTCGGATGTCGCCCGCGGCCATGCGCGGCAGGAAGTGGTCCTTCTGCTCCCGCGTGCCGTGCTGCTTGAGCATGTACGCCACGATGAAGTGCGTGTTGATGATGCCGGAGACCGACATCCAGCCGCGGGCGATCTCCTCCACGCACAGCGCGTAGGTGAGCAGCGACTCGCCCAGGCCCCCGTACTCCTCCGGGATCATCAGGCCGAACAGGCCCAGCTCCTTGAGCCCGTCCACGATGTCCTGCGGGTACTCGTCGCGGTGCTCCAGCTCGGTGGCGACCGGGATGATCTCCTTGTCCACGAAGTCGCGGACGGTGGAGAGGATCTCCCGCTGGATGTCCGTGAGGCCGTGGGTCTGGGCGAGGCGGCTCATCTACTTCCCCTGTTCCTTCAGCTCGGGCCGGCCGGGCTGCTCGCCGCCGCGCTCCTTGATGTACGTCTCGGTGGGCACCATCACCTTGCGGCGGAAGACGCAGACGAGCGTGCCGTCCTGCTTGTAGCCCTTGGTCTCCACGTGCACGATGCCGCGGTCGTTCTTCGACTTCGACGGCCACTTGTCCAGCACGGTCGTCTCGCCGTAGATCGTGTCGCCGTGGAAGGTCGGCGCCACGTGCCTGAGCGACTCGATCTCCAGGTTGGCGATGGCCTTGCCGGAGACGTCCGGGACGGACATGCCGAGCAGGAGCGAGTACACGTAGTTGCCGACCACCACGTTCTTGCCGAAGTCCGTCGTGCTCTCGGCGTAGTTGCTGTCCATGTGGAGCGGGTGGTGGTTCATGGTGAGCAGGCAGAACAGGTGGTCGTCGTACTCCGTGACCGTCTTGCCCGGCCAGTGCTTGTAGGTCGCCCCGACCTCGAACTCCTCGTAGGTGCGTCCGAACTGCATGGCTGTCAGGCCTCCGGGATCTCGAACGTGCTGGTGCGCGTCATGCCGGCGGCGCGGCCCTTGCCGGAGACGACCAGGGCCATCTTGCGGCTGGCCTCGTCGATCATCTCGTCGCCGAGCATCGCGGAGCCCTTCTTGCCGCCCGCCTCGGACGTGTAGTAGTCGTACGCGTCCAGGATCAGCTCGGCGTGGTCGTAGTCCTCCTGGGAGGGCGAGAAGATCTCGTTGGACGCCTCGACCTGGCCGGGGTGCAGCACCCACTTGCCGTCGAAGCCGAGGGCGGCGGCACGCCGGGCGACCTCGCGGTAGCCGTCGACATTGCGGATCTGGAGGTAGGGGCCGTCGATGGCCTGGAGGTTGTTGGCGCGGGCGGCCATCAGGATCTTCATCAGGATGTAGTGGTAGGCGTCGGCCGGGTAGCCGGGCGGCTGCTCGCCGACGACCAGCGACTTCATGTTGATGGACGCCATGAAGTCGGCCGGGCCGAAGATGATGGTCTCCACCCGGGGGGAGACCTGGGCGATCTCGTTGACGTTGTTCAGGCCCTGCGCGTTCTCGATCTGCGCCTCGATGCCGATCCGGCCGACCTCGAAGCCCATCGTCTTCTCGATCTGGGTGAGCAGCAGGTCGAGGGCCACCACCTGCTGCGCGTCCTGGACCTTCGGCAGCATGATGCAGTCCAGGTTCGGGCCCGCGCCCTCCACCACCGTCACGACGTCGCGGTACGTCCACTCGGTCGTCCAGTCGTTGACGCGCACGACGCGGGTCTTGCCGGTCCAGTCGCCCTCGTTGAGGAACTTGACGATGGTGTGCCGCGCCTCCGGCTTGGCGAGCGGCGCGCAGGCGTCCTCCAGATCGAGGAAGACCTGGTCGGCGGGGAGACCCTGGGCCTTCTCCAGGAAGCGGGGGTTGCTTCCCGGTACCGCCAGACACGAACGGCGGGGGCGAAGGCGGTTCACGGTCGTCATGCGGGGACCTCCAGGGGGTCGAGCTTGTTCGCTGTGCGGATCTCGTCGACGATGCGGCCGATGATTCCGGTGATGTCGAAGTCCTTCGGGGTGAAGACCGCGGCCACTCCCGCGGCCCGCAGCTGTTCGGCGTCACCGTTCGGGATGATGCCACCGGCGATCACCGGTATATCTGTGGCACCCGCCACATGCAGCCGTTCCAGCACGTCCGGCACCAGTTGCGCGTGCGAACCGGAGAGGATCGACAGGCCCACCGCGTGCACGTCCTCGGCGAGGGCCGCGTCCACGATCTGCTCCGGAGTGAGCCGGATGCCCTGGTAGACCACCTCGAACCCGGCGTCGCGGGCGCGCACGGCGATCTGCTCGGCACCGTTGGAGTGGCCGTCCAGGCCCGGCTTGCCGACCAGGAAGCGCAGCTTGCCCACGCCGAGGTCCTTGGCCGTCAGTTCCACCTTCCGGCGCACCAGGGACAGCGCCGACCCCTCCTCGGCGGGCAGGGCGACCGGCGCCGACGACACGCCGGTCGGTGCGCGGAACTCGCCGAACACCTCGCGCAGGGCCCCGGCCCACTCGCCGGTCGTGACGCCGGCGCGGGCGCACTCCAGGGTGGCCTCCATGAGGTTGGCGGTGCCCTTGGCGGCCTCCTTCAGCCTCTCCAGCGCCTTGCAGGGGCGCGGGTGGTTGAAGGGCGGCTGGTAGCGGGTGTCCCGCCAGTGCTGGAGCGAGGCGATGACACGGGCCTCCACCGCCGGGTCGACGGTCTGGATCGCGGTGTCCAGGTCGGCGGTCAGCGGGTTGGGCTCGGTGCCCTCGAAGGCGTTGACACCGATGATCTTCTCCTCGCCCGACTCGATCCGGGCCCGGCGCTCGGCGTGCGAGGAGACCAGCTGGGACTTGAGGTAGCCGGACTCGACGGCGGCCATCGCGCCGCCCATCTCCTGGATGCGCTCGATCTCGGCGAGCGACTCCCGGACCAGCTCGTCCACCTTCGCCTCGACCACCTTCGAGCCCTCGAAGAGGTCGCCGTACTCCAGCAGGTCGCTCTCGTAGGCCAGCACCTGCTGGATGCGCAGGGACCACTGCTGGTCCCAGGGGCGGGGCAGGCCCAGCGCCTCGTTCCAGGCGGGCAGCTGGACGGCTCGGGCGCGGGCGTCCTTGGAGAGGGTGACCGCCAGCATCTCCAGCACGATCCGCTGGACGTTGTTCTCCGGCTGGGCCTCGGTCAGACCGAGGGAGTTGACCTGGACGCCGTAGCGGAAGCGGCGGTGCTTGGGGTCCTCGATGCCGTAGCGCTCGCGGGTGACGCGGTCCCAGATGCGGCCGAAGGCACGCATCTTGCACATCTCCTCGACGAACCGGACGCCCGCGTTCACGAAGAACGAGATGCGGCCGACGACGTCGCCCATGCGTTCCTCGGGCACCTGGCCGCTGTCGCGCACGGCGTCCAGCACGGCGATCGCGGTGGACATCGCGTACGCGATCTCCTGCACCGGCGTGGCGCCCGCCTCCTGCAGGTGGTAGCTGCAGATGTTGATCGGGTTCCACTTCGGGATGTGGGAGACCGTGTACGCGATCATGTCCGTCGTCAGGCGCAGGGACGGCCCCGGCGGGAAGACGTGCGTCCCGCGGGACAGGTACTCCTTGACGATGTCGTTCTGGGTGGTGCCCTGGAGCTTGGTGATGTCGACACCCTGCTCCTCGGCGACGACCTGGTAGAGCGCCAGCAGCCACATGGCCGTGGCGTTGATGGTCATCGAGGTGTTCATCTGGTCCAGGGGGATGTCCTGGAACAGCCGGCGCATGTCACCGAGGTGCGCGACCGGCACCCCGACCCGGCCCACCTCGCCGCGGGCGAGGACGTGGTCGGAGTCGTAGCCGGTCTGGGTCGGCAGGTCGAAGGCGACCGACAGACCCGTCTGCCCCTTGGCGAGGTTGCGCCGGTACAGCTCGTTGGACGCCTCGGCCGTGGAGTGGCCGGCGTAGGTCCGCATCAGCCACGGCCGGTCCTTCTGACGCTCACTCATGTCACGCTCCTCAGATGTTCCGGAAGCGGTTGATGGCGTCCAGGTGCTCGGCGCGCATCTCCTCGTCGCGCACGCCCAGGCCCTCCTCGGGGGCGAGGCAGAGCACGCCGACCTTGCCCTGGTGGGCGTTGCGGTGGACGTCGTGGGCGGCCTGGCCGGTCTCCTCCAGGGAGTACACCTTGGAGAGCGTGGGGTGGATCTTGCCCTTGGCGATCAGGCGGTTGGCCTCCCAGGCCTCGCGGTAGTTGGCGAAGTGGGAGCCGATGATGCGCTTCAGCGACATCCACAGGTAGCGGTTGTCGTACTCGTGCATGTAGCCCGAGGTCGAGGCGCACGTGGTGATGGTGCCGCCCTTGCGGGTGACGAAGACACTCGCGCCGAAGGTCTCGCGGCCCGGGTGCTCGAAGACGATGTCGATGTCCTCGCCGCCGGTGAGTTCGCGGATGCGCTTGCCGAAGCGCTTCCACTCCTTCGGGTCCTGGGTCTGCTCGTCCTTCCAGAACCGGTAGCCCTCGGCGTTGCGGTCGATGATCGCGTCGGCGCCCATGGAGCGGCAGATCTCCGCCTTCTGCGGCGAGGAGACGACGCAGATCGGGTTGGCCCCGCCGGCCAGCGCGAACTGGGTGGCGTAGGAGCCGAGGCCGCCGCTGGCGCCCCAGATGAGCACGTTGTCGCCCTGCTTCATGCCGGCGCCGTTGCGGGAGACCAGCTGGCGGTAGGCGGTGGAGTTGACCAGGCCCGGGGCCGCGGCCTCCTCCCAGCTGAGGTGGCCCGGCTTGGGCATCAGCTGGTTGGACTTGACCAGGGCGATCTCCGCGAGGCCGCCGAAGTTGGTCTCGAAGCCCCAGATGCGCTGCTCGGGGTCGAGCATCGTGTCGTTGTGGCCGTCGGACGACTCCAGCTCGACGGAGAGGCAGTGCGCGACGACCTCGTCGCCGGGCTGCCAGGCGTTGACGCCGGGACCGGTGCGCAGCACGACGCCGGCCAGGTCGGAGCCGATGATGTGGTACGGCAGGTCGTGGCGCTTGGCCAGCTCGTTGGTGCGGCCGTAGCGCTCCAGGAAGCCGAACGTCGACAGCGGCTCGAAGATCGAGGTCCACACCGAGTTGTAGTTGACCGAGGAGGCCATGACGGCCACCAGGGCCTCGCCGGGGCCCAGCTCGGGCAGCGGCACCTCGTCCAGGTGGATCGACTTGCGCGGGTCCTTGTCGCGGGTCTCGAGGCCCGCGAACATCTCGGTCTCGTCCTTGTGCACGGTGATCGCGCGGTACGACTCGGGGAGCGGCAGTGCGGCGATGTCGGCCCGGGTGGAGTCGGGCGACTGGATCGCGTCCAGGATGTCCTTCACGGTGTTGCCTCCGGCGGTGAGCGCCCTGAGGGAGGGGCGCTGAGGGTGACGTCGGTGCTGATGAGGGTGGGTGAGGGTGCCTGTGACGCAGGCGTTCGGACGCGCAGGGGATGAGGTGCGGGGACAGCCCGAACACCTTCAACGTATGACACCGCGTGTCACCCCGCAAGGCACTGAGTGCCAGAAAATGTTCTCAGATGAATTCTTTACCCGACAGATGAGCGATGATCGATCGAAGGGGGGTTCCGGGGCCGCTGAAAAGGGGCACTGACATGCAAAAACGGCCACCCGGGGGGTGGCCGTCGTCACAGCGGGAAAGCGGGTCGGTGCGTGGTGTCAGTGCTCCTTGAGGGCCTGCTCGATGGTGCGCATGACCTCGTGCAGCGGTGCGTCGGTGCGCGCGACCGTCACCAGCACCTCGCCCTGCACGGCGGCCGAGGAGGAGGCCGGCCGCGCGGCGGCGGTGGAGCGCCCGGCGCCGATGCCCGTGCCGAACGTCCGGCGCACGATCGCGAAGGCGTGGTCGAGCTGGGCCTCCACGTCCCCCTGCCCGCCCGCCCGGAGCCAGCGCCGCAGCACGTGGTTGTGGGCGGTGACCACGGCGGACGCGGCGACCTCCGCCAGCAGCGGGTCGTCGTTGGCGTCGTCGTCGTGCGCGTGCTCGTCGAAGTGGCCCAGCAGGTAGCGGGTGAAGAGGCGCTCGTAGCGGGCCACGGACGCGATCTCCGCCTCCCGCAGGGTGGGCACCTCGCGGGTCAGCTTGTAGCGGGCGACCGAGATCTCCGGCCGGGCCGCGTACATCTTCATGACCTCTTTGATGCCGCGGCACACCGTGTCGAGCGGGTGCTCGTGCGCGGGTGCCGCGTTGAGCACGGCCTCGGCACGGACCAGGGTGTCGTCGTGGTCCGGGAAGATCGCCTCTTCCTTGGAGCGGAAGTGCCGGAAGAAGGTGCGGCGGGCGACCCCGGCCTGCGCCGCGATCTCGTCGACGGTGGTCGCCTCGTACCCCTTGGTCGCGAACAGCTCCATCGCGGCCGCCGCCAGCTCCCGGCGCATTTTCAGCCGCTGGGCGGCGGCTCGGCTGCCGGCCGCGCTCTCCGGAGCGTCGGGCGTGGCTGGTGTACGTGTGGACCTGGCGGGCTGGGACATGACCCGAACGTACTGCATGTGCACGCAATCATGCGCGTGACCGGGGATTCCCCCGCCCGCGGGGGGCGGGGGAGACCCGGCGGGATCGAGCAGCCCGCCCCAGTCCTCCTCGGACCGGAACCAGTCGCCCGGCCGCTCAGCGGCGGGCATACTCGCGGAAACCGCGGCCCGTCTTGCGGCCGAGGCAGCCCGCGGCCACCAGGTGCTCCAGGAGGGGCGCCGGAGCCAGTCCCGGGTCGCGGAACTCGCGGTGCAGGACCTTCTCGATGGCCAGCGAGACGTCCAGCCCGACCACGTCGAGCAGTTCGAAGGGCCCCATCGGGTAGCCGCCGCCCAGCTTCATCGCCGCGTCGATGTCGTCCAGCGTGGCGTAGTGCTCCTGGACCATCTTCACGGCGTTGTTCAGGTACGGGAAGAGCAGCGCGTTGACGATGAAACCGGCCCGGTCGCCGCAGTCCACGGCGTGCTTGCGGATCTTCGCGCAGACCTCCCGGACGGTGGCGTGCACGTCGTCGGCCGTCAGCACCGTGCGGACCACCTCGACCAGCTTCATGGCCGGCGCCGGGTTGAAGAAGTGCATGCCGATCACGTCCTGCGGGCGCGAGGTGGCGCGGGCGCAGGCGACGACGGGCAGCGAGGAGGTGGTGGTGGCGAGCACCGCGCCCGGCTTGCAGACCTTGTCCAGCGTGGCGAACAGCTGCCGCTTGACCTCCAGGTCCTCCGCGACCGCCTCGACGGCGAGGTCGACGTCGGCGAAGTCGTCGTAGGTGCCGGTCGGTGTGATCCGCTCCAGTGTCCGCGCGGCCGCCTCCGCGGTGAGCCGGCCCTTGTCGACACCGCGGGCCAGGGACTTGCCGATCCGGGCCTTGGCCGTCTGCGCCTTCTCCGCGCTGCGGGCGGCGAGCACGACCTCGTACCCGGCCTTGGCGAACACCTCGGCGATGCCGGACGCCATGGTGCCGGAACCGGCGACGCCCACCGAGCGCACGGGACGGCCCGGGACCGGGGTGTCACCCGCCTTCGGGGTCAGGGCGTCGGGGACGACGACCGCGCTGCCCGGCGCCTCGTAGGTGTAGAAGCCGCGCCCGGCCTTGCGGCCCGTCAGGCCGGCCTCGCTGAGCTGGCGGAGGATCGGGGCGGGGGCGTGCAGACGGTCGTGGGAGGCGGTGTACATGGCCTCCAGGACCGTGCGCGCGGTGTCCACTCCGATCAGGTCCAGCAGTGCCAGCGGCCCCATGGGCAGTCCGCAGCCGAGTCGCATCGCGGCGTCGATGTCCTCGCGGGAGGCGTAGTTCGCCTCGTACATCGCCGCGGCCTGGTTCAGGTAGCCGAACAGCAGGCCGTCGGCGACGAACCCGGGCCGGTCGCCGACCGCGACGGGCTCCTTGCCGAGATCCAGGGCGAGGTCGGTGACCGCCGCCACGGCGCCCGGGGAGGTCAGCACGGAGGAGACGACCTCCACCAGCTTCATCGCCGGTGCCGGGTTGAAGAAGTGCAGGCCGAGCACCCGCTCCGGGCGGGACGACTCGGCGGCCAGCCGCGTGACGGACAGGGCGTTGGTTCCGGTCGCCAGGATCGTCTCGGGGCGCACGATCCCGTCCAGCTCCCGGAAGACCTGCTGTTTGATCTCGTACGACTCCGGCACCACCTCGATCACCAGGTCGGCGTCGGCGGCCTCCCGCAGGTCGGTCGAGGTGCGCACGCGGGCGAGGGCCTCGGCGCGCTCCTGCTCGGTGAGGCGTCCGCGCTCGACGGAGCGGGCGGTGGAGGACTCCAGGGCGGCGACGGCGGTCGCGGCCTGCGCCTCGCTGACGTCGATGCCGACGACGTCGCGGCCGGCCCGGGCCAGGACCTCGGCGATGCCGGTGCCCATGGTGCCGAGGCCGACGACGGCGATGGTCCGGAGCGGGGACAGGGAGGAGTGGGACAGGGGAGTGGCCATCGCGGGACTCCAGGAATGAGGGTGACGACGGGAACGTCCCGGACGCGCCTCGGGCGCGCACCGGGTCCGTGAGGGAAGGAGTGCGGGTGTTGCCGGGCTGACTGGCGCACACGCCCGGTGCCGGCGCGGAGGGCGTGCACACGCCCGCGCGGCGGCGGTGTCCGACCGGCCCTGTCCCGGGGCTCGGTCGCGCTGCGGTACCTAGGTGCCCGGTACCGGACCGACTGCTCTCACCGCGGCTGCGTCACCAAACCGCCGTGAGGAGTACCGCGAGTGGGTAACTCGCTCGTCTGAGATTAACTCGCGGGTAACGAGCGCGCCAGCCCCCGGTGTTCGTGATGTACGTCCCACGGGGCCCGCGGCGCCCCTAACCTCGGTGTCATGGACGAAGAGTTGCGAACGCTCACGGAGCGCTTACGGGCCGAGGCGGACGCGCCGGGGGCCCCGGACGGCCCGGCGGCGTACGACCGGCTGGTGGCGACCGGGGACCCGGACGAGCTGGCCGCGGTGCTCACCGAGCCCGGGCACCAGCTCTGGGCCCGGGAACTGGCCGCGTTCCGGCTGGGCGTTGCCGGGGACCCGCGGGCCTTCGAGGCCCTCGTGCTGCTGCTGAACCACCGCGACCCGCCGCGCTGCGCCGCCGCCGCCCACGCCCTCGCCCGCCTCGGCGACCCCCGCACCGCCCGCGCCGCCGCCGCCCTCGCCACCAACGAACTGCGGGTCGCCTACGCCCTGCACCCGGTGCGGCTGCTGGTGGAACTGCGCGCTCCCGAGGCCGTGCCCGCCCTCATCACCACGTTGCAGCGACGGCTGCGTCCGCACGACCCGTACCGGCGGGTGGCGCTCGCCTGCGTCGAGGGGCTCGGCACGCTCGGCGACCGCCGGGCCGAACCCGTCCTGAAGGAGGCCCTGGCCCACCCGGCGCTGGCGGAGGCGGCGGTGCGGGCGCTGGCGCGGATCCCGGGCCGGCGGTGAGCCGTCGAGGCGCGGCCGCGGGCCGGCGAGGACCGGGGGTGAGCCGTCAGCCGGCCAGTCGCCTCGCGTACCGCACCTCGGGCACCGCGACCCCCGCCACCTCGAACGGCTCCTCGGCACCGTCGGCGGTGAAACCCTCCCGTTCGTAGAAGCGCCGGGCGCGGGCGTTGCCCTCGACCACCCACAGGAGCACGCGCGCGTGCCCGGCGGCCGCGCACCGGCGCACCGTCTCCTGGAGCAGTGCCTGCCCGACACCGGTGCCGAAGCGCCCCACGTCCACGTAGAGCGCGTACAACTCGGCGTCCTCGGTCAGCAGTTCGCCGTCCCGGTACGGGCCGTGGCAGGCCCAGCCGACGACCTCGCCGCCGTCCTCCTCGGCGACCAGGTTCACCACGTCGTCCGGGGCGCGGGTGAAGAGAACGCGGCGCCGCCGGACGTCCCGGGCGACGTCCAGCTCGTCCAGGTACCGCTGCGGCATGAGGCCCCGGTACGCCGTCCGCCAGCCCAGGACACGGATCTCGGACACCCGGTCGCAGTCGGCGAGGGTCATCTCCCGGACGCGCGCCCCGCTCACGGGGCGACGACCGCGAACGCCTCGATCTCCATCAGGAACTCCGGCCGGACCAGGCCCGCGACCCGCACCGCCGAGGCGGCGGGCAACCGGTCGTCGGGCAGGTGCGCGGCGCGGGCCGCGCGGATCGCGGGCATGTACGCCATGTCCGTGACGAAGAAGGTCAGCTTCACCACGTCGTCGAAGGTCGCGCCGGCCGCCGCGAGGCACCTGCGCAGGTTCTCGAAGACCTGGCGGGCCTGGGCCGCGGGGTCGCCCGCGCCGACCACCTCGCCCGCCTCGTCCAGGGCGAGTTGACCGGATACGGCCACGAACCGCCCGGTACCGAGGACGACATGGGTGTACTGGGTGGCGGGCGCGACGCCCTCGGGTGCGGCGATCCTGGTCAGTCGGCTCATGCGTCCATGGTGGACCACGGGTCGGACAGCGCCTTCGACGGGCTGGGCTACCCCCGGAAGCCGAGCAGCCCGTGCAGCGTCGAGCCGCGTGAGGAGAGGGACGCCGCCTTGGACCGCAGCGGCTTCGGCGCGGGCAGTGCCGCGCACACCGCGTCCGCCTCGCCGTCGCCGCGCGGCACGGTGCCGTCGGCGAGGTAGGCGGCCAGGTGCTGGTCCAGACAGGAGTTGCCGCTCAGCGTGATGCCGTGGTTCCCGCCGCCGTCCTCGACCACCAGGCCGGAGCCGCGCAGCAACCGGTGCACGGTGACGCCGCCCTCGTAGGGGGTGGCCGCGTCGCCGGTCGCCTGGAACAGCAGGGCCGGCGGGAGGTCCTGGTTGGTGACGTCCACCGGCCGCCGCGCCTTGGTGGGCCAGAAGGCGCACGGCGCGTTGTACCAGGCGTTGTTCCAGGTCATGAAGGGCGCCTTCGCGTACGCGTCCTCGTTGTCCTCGCGCCACCGGTCCCAGTCGCGGGGCCAGGCGGCGTCGCGGCACTGCACGGAGGTGTAGACGCTGTAGCCGTTCTCGCCGGCGGCGTCCACGGCGCCGAAGTCCTCGTACGCCTCCACCAGCGGGTCGGTGTCCGCGTCGTTCACGTACGCGGCGAACGCCTCCGCCAGGTAGGGCCAGTAGCCGTTGTAGTAGCCGCCGGGGAGGAAGGTGTCCTCCAGTTCCGAGGCGCCGACCTTCCCGCCCGCAGGCTCCTTCGCCAGCGCCGACCGCATGCCGTACCACGCGGCCTCGATCCGCTCCGGGTCGGTGCCCAGCCCGTACGTCCCGTCGTGCTCGGCGATCCAGGCCAGGAAGGCCCGGTGGCGGTCGTCGAAGACGTGGTCCTGGTTGAGGTTGGCGTCGTACCAGACGTCGGTCGGGTCGACGACGGAGTCCAGGACCAGGCGGCGCACGCGGTCCGGGTGGAGCTTCGCGTAGACGGCGCCCAGATAGGTGCCGTACGAGTAGCCGAAGTAGTTGATCCGCTCCGCGCCGAGCGCCCTGCGGATCGCGTCCACGTCCCGCGCCGCGCTGACCGTGTCGACGTACGGCAGCACCTCCGCGTACTGCGCGCCGCAGGCGTCGGCGAATGCCTTCGCGCGCGCGAGGTTGGCCTTCTCGGCGGCGGCGGTGGCGGGCAGGGAGTCGGGGCGCACCGGATCGAAGTGGCCCGGCAGGCAGTTCAGAGCGGGCTCGCTCTTCCCCACGCCCCGCGGGTCGAACCCGATGACGTCGTACTGCGCGGCCACCTCGGGGGGGAGCGAGGACGCCACGAACCCGGCGAGGGTCAGCCCGCTGCCGCCGGGTCCGCCGGGGTTGACCAGCAGGGGTCCCTGGTACGTCGATCCGGTGTGCGGGACGCGGGACAGCGCCAGCGTGATCCGCCTCCCGTCCGGGCGGGCGTGGTCGAGCGGCACCGACAGGGAAGCGCACTGGAGGGTGGGGTAGTCGGCCGTGCCGCACTTCTTCCAGCTGGGCTTGGCGGCCTGCGCGGTGCCCGCCCGGTGCGGCGCGCTCGCCTCGGCGGGCAGCGCCGTGACGGTCCCGGCGGCGATGACGGCGGCGCCGCACAGCACGGCTGCGCGTTGTCTCATGGCGTTCTCCCAGGACTCGCGGGGCGGAGCGGCTGCGGCCCGCGCGGGTCGCGGTCCTCGCCGCATCGTCCCGGCGAGCGCCGGCGCAAGAACGCTTTCTGTCGGGACTTGACCCAATTGGGTCGATGGATGCCCTCGAATGCCCGGGGGAGCGACCGTCAGGGGGAGCGACCGTCAGAGGAGCGACAGCTGGACCGGTTCGGCCGGCGTCGTCCCGGAGGTCCCGGGTCCGGCCGCCGTACCGCCCGCGGCCGGCTCCGGTCGCGCGATCCGACGCGGCGTCCCCCCGCGGGCGGGGCCGATGCCGTACTCCTCGGCCAGGTCGTGCACCTGGCGGGTGATCCGGCGCTGGTACCACTTGGGGGCGTAGGCGCCCTCCGCGTACAGCCGCTCGTAGCGGCGCACCAGGTGCGGGTGGTGCTGACCCAGCCAGCTCATGAACCACTCCCGGGCGCCCGGCCGCAGGTGCAGCACCAGCGGTGTCACGGACGTGGCGCCCGCGGCCGCGACGGCGCGCACGGTCGCGCGCAGCTGGGCCGGCTCGTCGCCCAGGAACGGGATGACCGGCGCCATCAGCACCCCGCACCCGATGCCGTGCCGCGCGAGGGTCCGGACCACCTCCAGGCGGCGCTCCGGCGCGGGCGTCCCCGGTTCCACGGTGCGCCACAGCTCCGTGTCGGTGAAGCCGACCGAGACCGAGATCCCGACGTCGGTCACCCGCGCGGCCCGCGTCAGCAGGTCGAGGTCGCGCAGGATCAGCGTGCCCTTGGTCAGGATCGAGAAGGGGTTCGCCCGCTCGGTGAGGGCCGAGACGATGCCCGGCATCAGCCGGTAGCGGCCCTCGGCGCGCTGGTAGCAGTCGACGTTGGTGCCCATCGCGACGTGCTCGCCCTGCCAGCGGGGCGAGGCCAGCTGGCGGCGGAGCAGCTCGGGCGCGTTCACCTTCACGACGATCTGGGAGTCGAAGCCGAGCCCCGTGTCGAGGTCCAGGTAGCTGTGCGTCTTGCGGGCGAAGCAGTACACGCACGCGTGCGTGCAGCCCCGGTAGGGGTTCACGGTCCACTCGAACGGCATGCGCGAGGCGCCCGGCACCCGGTTGAGGATCGAGCGGGCCCGCACCTCATGGAAGGTGATGCCGCGGAACTCGGGCGTGTCGATCGTGCGGGTGGTCACCGCGTCCGCGCCGAACAGCGCGGGATCGGCGGCCCGGGCGTGGTCGGAGTCCGTGAGGTTCTCCCAGCGCATTGACGCCTCCTCGGTAGCACTCCCCCCACAATAGAACACGTGTTCCCTTGATCGTGCGGACGAGTCGCGCGGGGCCGCTTCACGCCCCCGGATTTGGTGGCCGGGCGGCGGGGTGGTTGGCTTGCCCGGACCCCGAGAACCAGGCCCTGGAGGAACCCGATGGCGCAGGTCGAGGCGACTACGGAGCGGATCGTCGCAGCGGACGCGGAGACGGTGTTCGACACCCTCGCCGACTACAGCGGCACCCGCGCGAAGCTGCTGCCCGAGCAGTTCAGCGAGTACGAGGTCCGCGAGGGCGGCGACGGCGAGGGCACCCTCGTCCACTGGAAGCTCCAGGCCACCAGCAAGCGCGTGCGTGACTGCCTGCTGGAGGTCACCGAGCCGACCGACGGCGAACTCGTCGAGAAGGACCGCAACTCCTCCATGGTCACCACCTGGCGGGTCACCCCGGCCGGCGAGGGGAAGTCCCGGGTGGTCGTCGTCACCACCTGGCAGGGCGCCGGCGGTGTCGGCGGCTTCTTCGAGAAGACCTTCGCGCCCAAGGGCCTCGCGCGGATCTACGACGCCCTGCTCGTCAAGCTCGCGGCCGAGGTCGAGAAGTAGTCAAAGCGCAAGCCGGGGGCGGCCGTTGGCCGCCTCACCGGTTCGAGTGATCTCCGCCCGAAACCACCGCACTTCCGTAACTCGTCGCACTTGTTCGCAGTTGCCGCATCAGGCGGCAATTGTGAGCAGGTGTGACGAGGGGAGCGGAACATGGGCGGGATCACTCTGGTGCAGGACGAACCGGTCGCCGCGCCCCCGACACCCCCCGATCCCCCCGCACCGGGGCCCGAGCCGGGAGCGGGGCTGAGCCCGCGCCGGGTGCGGCTCGTGTTCGTCGGACTGATGCTGGCGCTGCTGCTCGCCGCGCTGGAGCAGATGATCGTCGCCACCGCGCTGCCGAAGATCGTCGGCGAGCTGCACGGCCTGGACAAGATGTCCTGGGCGATCACCGCCTACCTGCTCACCTCCACCGTCGGCCTGCCGATCTACGGCAAGCTCGGTGACCTCTTCGGACGCAAGGGCGTCTTCCAGTTCGCCATCCTGGTGTTCGTCGTCGGCTCGGCGCTCGCCGGACGGGCGCAGACCATGGACCAGCTGATCGCCTTCCGCGCCGTGCAGGGTGTCGGTGCGGGCGGCCTGATGATCGGCGTCCAGGCGATCATCGCGGACATCGTGCCGCCCCGCGAACGCGGCCGGTTCATGGGCCTGATCGGTGCCGCCTTCGGGCTCGCCTCGGTCGCCGGTCCGCTGCTGGGCGGTTACTTCACCGACCACCTCTCCTGGCGCTGGTGCTTCTACGTCAACATCCCCTTCGGCCTGGTCACCATGGCCGTCGTGGCCGTGGTCCTGAAACTGCCCAAGCCGCAGGCCAAGCCGCGCCTGGACATCCTCGGGGCGCTGCTGCTCGCCGCCGCCTCCACCTGTCTGGTGCTGCTCACCAGCTGGGGAGGGACCGAGTACGCGTGGGGATCGAGGGTCATCCTGGGCCTCGCGGCCGGAGCGGTCGCCACCACGGTCCTCTTCCTGGTCGCCGAACACTTCGCGCCCGAACCGCTGATCCCGCTGCGGCTCTTCCGGGACTCCGTCTTCAACATCACCGGCCTGGTGGGCCTCGTCATCGGCGTCGCCCTGTTCGGCGCCGCCAGCTACCTGCCGACCTTCCTGCAGATGGTCGACGGCGCCACCGCCACCGAGTCGGGCCTGCTGATGCTGCCGATGATGGGCGGCATCGTCGGTGCCTCGATCATCTCCGGGCAGCTGATCAGCCGTACCGGGCACTACCGGTCCCACCCGATCCTCGGCAGCGCGCTGTCCGTCGTCGGCATGTGGCTGCTGTCCCGGCTCGACGCCGACACGCCCCGGCTGCACTACAGCATCTGGATGGCCGTCCTCGGCGCCGGTATCGGCATGGTGATGCCGGTCCTCGTCCTCGCCGTGCAGAACTCCGTGCGCCCCGCCGACCTGGGCACCGCCACCAGCGCCAACAACTACTTCCGGCAGATCGGCGGCAGCGTCGGCGCGGCGATCTTCGGCACGCTCTTCGCCGACCGGCTCACCGACGCCCTCGCCGACCGGGTCCCCGCCGAGGCGGGCGCCGCCCTGCCCGACGCCGAGGCCATCACCCCCCAGCTCGTCCACTCCCTGCCCCCGGCGCTGCGCGACGCCTACATCGGGGCGTACGCCGACGCCATGCCGCGGATCTTTCTCTACCTGGTGCCGGTGCTCGTCCTCGGGCTGCTCATCGCCCTCTTCCTCAAGGAGAAACCACTGGTGTCCCACAACGCCCCCGTCACCGACCCGGGGACCGCTCCGCCCGTCGCCCCCGTGCCGTCGGCCCGGTCCCCCCACGCCGCCGGCATCCCGGTCTGCGGCACGGTGCAGCATCCCGACGGCACCGTCGTGCCCCGCGCGGCGCTCACCCTCATCGACGTCGGCGGCCGGCAGATCGGCCGGGGCGCCAGCGGCGAGGACGGACGGTACGCGCTGGCCACCCCCGGCCCGGGGGCATACGTCCTGATCGCCGCGGCCGGCGGCCACCAGCCGCAGGCGGTCTCCGTGACCGTCGGCGAGCGCCCGGTGGACCTGGACGTCGTCCTGGGCGGCGCCGGGCGGCTCGCCGGCAGTGTGCTCACCGCCGACGGCAGCCCCGTGCGCGACGCGATCGTCACCCTCACCAACGTCCACGGAGAGGTGGTCGCCACCACCCGCAGCGGCCGGGAGGGCGGTTACGTCATCACCGAGCTGGTGGCCGGCGAGTACACCCTCGCCGCCAGCGCCCCCGCCTTCCGCCCGGCCGCCCTGCCGGTCAGCGTCCAGGCAGCCCGGGAGACCCGCCAGGACGTCGAGCTGGCGGGCGGCGCCGTGCTGCGCGGCACCGTGCGCGCCAGTGCCGGACGGGCCGTGGAGGACGCCCGCGTGACGCTGCTCGACGCGGCGGGCAACGTGGTGGACACGCTGACCACCGGACCCGACGGCACCTTCCGGTTCGTCGACCTGTCCTCCGGCGAGTACACCGTCATCGCCGCCGGCTACCCGCCCGTCGCCACCGTCCTCCAGGTGGCCGGCGGCGGCCGGACGGAACGCGACCTCCAGCTCGGGCACGAGGACTGAGCCCTTGGCACCGGCGCGCGCGTGCGCGCCGGTGCGTCCGCCCTGCCCCCACGGCCCTCGTCGAACCCGCCGCGGCCCGCTGGGGCGCGCGCCGTTCGCACGTCCGGTGAAGGAATGCGCCGGGCGCTTGTGGCGGTGCACCGGGCGCGGTACACCGTACGGGTCCGTCGCCTCCGACGGGCTGTACGTCGTCGCACCTGGGGAGACGGGCATGAGCGTGACGAGCCGGTACCGGGACGCCTGGGAGAGCTTCTGGAACGAGGCGCCCGAGGGACAGGGAGCGGTGTTCTGGGACGCGGAGCCGATGCTGACCTCCGGCCGCCACCTGGCCCACTTCGAGCCGCACCTGGTCGACCCCGCACTGCCGTTGATCGACCTCGGCTGCGGCAACGGCACCCAGACGCGCTTCTTCGCCGACCGCTTCCCGCACGTCGTCGGCGCCGACCTGAGCGCCGCGGCCCTCGACCACGCCCGCCGCTTCGACCCCGCCGGCCGGGCCGCCTACCGGCAGCTGGACGCCGCCGACAAGGCCGAGGCGCAGACGCTGCACGCGGAGCTGGGCGACGCCAACGTCTATGTGCGGGGCGTCCTGCACCAGTGCGAGCCCGATGACCGGCAGCCGTTGGCCGAGGCCCTCGCCGTACTCCTCGGTACCCGCGGACGCGCCTTCCTGGTGGAGCCCGCCCAGGCCGCCCGGACGGTCCTCGCGGCGCTGGCCCAGGACCCCGAGGGCCCGCCGGCCAAACTGGCCCCCGTCCTGCGGCACGGGCTGACCCCCGGCGCCGTCCCCGACGAGGCGGTGCCGCAGCACCTGCGCGCGGCCGGACTGACCGTCCTGGCCACTGGCGAACTCCCGCTGTACACCACGGAGTACACACCGGACGGCACCAGGATCGAGCTGCCGTCGACGTGGGTGGTGGCGGGCCCGGGCACGGGGTGACGTGGCCTGCCCGGCGACGACGCACGAGACGGTGCCGCCCGACGCGTGGCCGCTGGGCCGGGGGGGGGCGGACACGGGACGGTTCGTCCGGCGGTGCCGGCACGACGACGGGGACGCGACCGGCGCGGCCGGCTTCCGGCTGCCCGCGCTGTCCCGTTCCCGGAACCGGCCCCCGCCGTGGCGCGGCGCTACGGCCAAGACGTCGTCCGGGGGCTGGTGACGGCCGCCGCGCGGGCGTGGGAGCCGCCGTGGGCCACCTTCGCCGACTCCCTGCGGGAGACGGGCCGCGGCGAGACCGGGCGAGGGCGCCCCGTCGGCTTCCTGACCTGGACGCCGGACCCCCCGGAGCCCGTCCTGGCCGACCTGCCGGAACTCGGTCGCGAGGAGGACGCGGGCGGGTCCCTGCTGACCCGGCCCGACGGGTGGAGGCCGTTTCCCGCTCCTTCGTAGCCGCCTCCCGCTTCGGCGCGTAACGTGACGCCCCATGAAGATCCTCATCAGCGCCGACATGGAGGGCGCCACCGGTGTCACCTGGCCGGCCGACGTGCTGCCGGGGACGCCGCAGTGGGAGCGGTGCCGGTCGATGTTCACCTCGGACGTGAACGCCGCCGTGCTGGGCTTCCTGGACGGCGGCGCCGACGAGGTGCTCGTCAACGAGGCCCACTGGACCATGCGCAACCTGCTCCTGGAGCAGCTCGACGAGCGGACCCAGATGCTCACCGGCCGGCACAAGGCCCTCTCCATGGTGGAGGGCGTGCAGCACGGGGACGTGGACGGCATCGCCTTCATCGGCTACCACGCCGGCGCCGGCATGGAGGGCGTCCTCGCGCACACCTACCTCGCCAACCAGATCACCGGCGTCTGGCTCAACGACGTACGGGCCAGCGAGGGACGGCTCAACGCGCACGTCGTCGCCGAGTACGGGGTGCCGGTGGTCCTGGTCACCGGGGACGACGTGGCCTGCGAGGACGCGCTCGGCTACGCGCCCGGGGCGCTGAAGGTCGCCGTCAAGGACCATGTGTCGCGGTACGCGGCGGTGTGCCGTACGCCGGCCAGGACCGCCGCCGACATCCGGGCGGCGGCGAAGGAGGCGGCGGCCCTCGCGGTGCGCCACGAGCCGGTGAGCGGCGGGCCGTTCACGGTCGCGGTGGAGTTCGACGCCGAGCACCTGGCCGCGGCCTCGACGGTGGTGCCGGGCGTGGCCCGGATCGGGGAGCGGAAGGTGGCGTACACCCACGACACCATGTTCGACGCGATCCGTACGTTCAAGGCGGTCACCACGATCGCCTCCGCCGCCGTGGAGGAGCAGTATGGCTGAGCAGACCCGGCACACCGGCGCCGAGGCACTGGACGAGGTCGTCCGGTTCACCTCCGAGCTGATCCGGATCGACACGACCAACCGGGGCGGCGGCGACTGCCGGGAGCGCCCGGCCGCCGAGTACGCCGCCGCGCGGCTCGCCGAGGCCGGCATCGAGCCCACGCTGCTGGAGCGGACCGAGGGCCGGACGAACGTCGTGGCCCGCATCGAGGGCACCGACCCGTCGGCCGACGCGCTGCTCGTCCACGGCCACCTGGACGTGGTGCCCGCCGAGGCCGCCGACTGGAGCGTGCACCCCTTCTCCGGGGAGGTCCGCGACGGGGTCGTCTGGGGGCGCGGCGCCGTCGACATGAAGAACATGGACGCGATGATCCTGGCCGTCGTCCGCGACTGGGCCCGGCAGGGCGTACGGCCCCGGCGGGACGTCGTCATCGCGTTCACCGCGGACGAGGAGGCCAGCGCCGAGGACGGCTCCGGCTTCCTCGCCGACCGCCACGCCGGGCTGTTCGAGGGCTGCACCGAGGGCGTCAGCGAGTCCGGGGCGTTCACCTTCCACGACGGCGCCGGCCGGCAGTTCTACCCCATTGCCGCAGGTGAGCGCGGGACGGGCTGGCTGAAGCTCACCGCCCGAGGACGGGCCGGCCACGGCTCCAAGGTGAACCGGGAGAACGCGGTCACGCGCCTCGCCGCGGCGGTCACCCGCATCGGCGACCACGAGTGGCCGCTGCGCCTCACCCCGACCGTGCGGGCGGCCCTGACCGAACTAGCCGCCGTCTACGGCATCGAGACCGGCCTCGACGACGTCGACGCCCTGCTGGACAAGCTCGGACCCGCCGCCAAGCTGGTCGAGGCGACCGTCCGCAACAGCAGCAACCCGACCATGCTGGACGCCGGTTACAAGGTCAACGTCATCCCCGGCGAGGCCGTCGCCCAGGTCGACGGGCGCTTCCTGCACGGTCACGAGGACGAGTTCCGCAGCACCCTCGACCGGCTCACCGGACCGGACGTGGACTGGGAGTTCGTCCACCGCGAGGTCGCCCTCCAGGCGCCGGTGGACTCACCCACGTACGCCGGGATGCGCGCCGCCGTCGAGGAGTTCGCCCCGGAGGGGCACGTGGTGCCGTACTGCATGTCGGGCGGCACGGACGCCAAGCAGTTCTCGCGGCTCGGCATCACCGGCTACGGGTTCGCGCCGCTGAAGCTGCCCGAGGGCTTCGACTACCAGGCGCTCTTCCACGGTGTGGACGAACGCGTCCCCGTCGAGGCGCTGCACTTCGGAGTCCGCGTCCTCGACCGGTTCCTGCGCACGGCCTAGGAGCGCGCGCTCCCCGGGCGCACGGCCCGGAAACGAAGCTGGAGGAGAAGTGGGGCAGTCGGTGCAGACACTGGCGTACGGATCGTGGCCCTCGCCCGTCGACGCGGCCCTGGCCGCCGCGCACGACGGGCGGCCCGACGACGTGGGTTTCGTCGGCGACGAGGTGTGGTGGACCGCGCCCCGGCCCGCCGAGGGCGGCCGGCGCACGCTGGTGCGGCGGCGCTTCGACGGTACCGAGGAGTCGGTCCTGCCCGCGCCGTGGAACGTGCGCAGCCGCGTCATCGAGTACGGCGGCCGGCCCTGGGCCGCGCACCCGGGCGATGCCGGGCCGCTGCTGGTCTTCGTGCACTTCGCCGACCAACGCCTGTACGCCTACGAGCCGGGCGGCGGCGAACCCCGCCCCCTGACCCCCGTCTCGACGGTGGGCGGCGGACTGCGCTGGGTCGAACCCGAACTGCGTCCCGAGCGCGGCGAGGTGTGGTGCGTGCTGGAGGAGTTCACCGGCGACGGGCCCACCGACGTGCGCCGGGTCCCGGTGGCGGTGCCGTTGGACGGCTCGGCGGCCGAGGACCGGGGCGCGGTCCGCGAACTCACCGGCGCCCGGCACCGCTTCGTCACCGGCCCCCGCCTCTCGCCCGACGGACGGCGTGCGGCCTGGCTCGCCTGGGACCACCCGCGCATGCCCTGGGACGGCACCGAGCTGATCGTCGCCGAGGTCGGCGACGACGGCCTCCTCCGGGACGGCCGGACCGTCGCCGGTGGCCCCGATGAGTCGATCGCCCAGGCGGACTGGGCACCCGACGGCACGCTGCTGTACGCCTCCGACCGCACCGGCTGGTGGAACCTCTACCGCGACGGGCAGCCGCTGTGCGCCCGAGAGGAGGAGTTCGGCGGCCCGTTGTGGAAGCTCGGACAGCGCTGGTTCACCCCGCTGGACAGCGGTCTCGTCGCCGTCGTGCACGGACGGGGCGCCACCACGCTCGGCATACTCGACCCCGCGACCGGCGAGGTCGTCGACGCGGCCGGCCCCTGGACCGAGTTCGCGGCCACCCTCGCCGCGCACGGTGAACGGATCGTCGCCGTCGGCGCGAGCCCGCGCACCTCCTACGAGGTGGTCGAGCTGGACACCCGTACCGGCCGCGCCCGGGTGATCGGCGCCCCCCACGACGACGCCGTCGACCCGGCCCACTACCCCGAGCCGCGGGCCCGCAGCTTTACCGGACCTGCCGGGCGCGAGATCCACGCCCACCTCTACCCGCCCCACCACCCCGGCTGCCGGGCTGCCGACGGCGAGCTGCCGCCGTACGTGGTGTGGGCGCACGGCGGCCCCACCAGCCGCTCGCCCCTGGTGCTGGACCTGGAGATCGCCTACTTCACCTCGCGCGGCATCGGGGTCGTGGAGGTCAACTACGGCGGTTCCACCGGGCACGGCCGGGAGTACCGCAACCGGCTGCGCGAGCAGTGGGGCGTGGTCGACGTCGAGGACTGCGCCGCCGTCGCCCTCGCCCTCGCCGACGAGGGCACCGCCGACCGGGAGCGGCTCGCCGTGCGGGGCGGCAGCGCGGGCGGCTGGACGGCCGCCGCCTCCCTCGCCACGACCGACGTCTACGCCTGCGGCACGGTCATCTACCCCATCCTCGACCTGACCGGCTGGGGGACGGGGGAGACCCACGACTTCGAGTCGCGGTACCTGGAGAGCCTCATCGGCCCCTACGCCGAGGTCCCGGACCGGTACGCCGAACGGTCCCCCGCCGAGCACGCCGACCGCGTCACCGCGCCGTTCCTGCTGCTCCAGGGGCTGGACGACGTGATCTGCCCGCCCGTGCAGTGCGAGCGCTTCCTCGCCCGGATCGCGGGCCGAGGGGTGCCGCACGCCTACCTCGCCTTCGAGGGCGAGGGACACGGATTCCGCCGGGCGGACACCATGGTGCGCGCCCTGGAGGCCGAGCTGTCCCTCTACGCGCAGGTCTTCGGCCTGACACCGGGGGACGTCCCGACGCTGGAGCTGACCACCTGAGGGAACTGACCCGCCCGGCCCGGCTCGCCCCCGGCGCCCGGGTGGCCGTCGTCGCGCCCAGCGGGCCCGTGCCCGAGGAACGGCTCCAGGCGGGCCTGGACGTACTGCGTGCCTGGGACCTCGACCCGGTCGTGGCCCCGCACGTCCTCGACCGGCACGGCACCTTCGACTACCTCGCGGGCACCGACGCCGACCGGGCCGCCGACCTCCAGGCCGCCTGGTGCGACCCGTCCGTGGACGCGGTGCTGTGCGCCCGCGGCGGCTACGGTGTCCAGCGCATGACCGACCTGCTCGACTGGGCGGCGATGCGCGCGGCCGGGCCCAAGGTGTTCGTCGGCTTCAGCGACATCACCGCCCTGCACGAGGCGTTCGCCGGCCGGCTGGGCCTGGTCACGCTGCACGGGCCGATGGCCGCGGGCGTCGACTTCCTGAAGAACGCCCGGGCGCAGGAGCACCTGAAGGCCACCCTGTTCGCCCCGGAGACCGTGCGCGTCATCGCCTCGGGCGGCACGCCGCTGGTGCCCGGCCGGGCGCGGGGCGTCACCCTCGGCGGCTGCCTGTGCCTGCTCGCCGCCGAACTGGGCACCGCGCACGCCCGTCCCTCCGCCCGCGGCGGGCTGCTGTGCCTGGAGGACGTGGGGGAGGAGACCTACCGGCTGGACCGCTACCTCACCCAGTTGCTGCGCTCCGGCTGGCTCGACGGCGTCGGCGGGGTGCTGCTCGGGTCCTGGCAGGACTGCGAGCCCTACGCGCGGCTGCGGCCGATGCTGGCCGACCGGCTCGGCGGCCTGGGCGTGCCGGTCGTCGAGGACTTCGGCTTCGGCCACTGCGAGGGAGCGCTGACCGTCCCGTTCGGCGTAAGGGCGGAACTCGACACCGACGCCGCGACCCTCACGCTGGACCGGCCGGCCCTGGTCTGACCGGCCCCCCGCGGGGCGGCACGGCGTCGTAGGCTGGCGGGATGCCGCACACCGCACCCCCCCACCTCGCCGAGGGCCCTCGCGTGGGCATACGGCACTTCACCTACGAGGACGGCGCAGAGTTCACCGCCCGGGCGCGGGAGAGCAAGGACCTGCACCACCCGTGGCTCTTCCCGCCGGACACCGCCCAGGCGTACCAGGCCTACGCGTCCCGGCTCATCGAGGACCCGACCAGAGCGGGGTTCCTGGTGTGCGAGAAGGGCACCGGCCCGACCGGCGGCGGCTCCCTCGCGGGATTCGTCAACATCAACAACATCGTCCAGGGCAGCTTCCTCAGCGGCGCGCTCGGCTACGGCGCCTTCGCGCACGCGGCGGGACGCGGGCTGATGCGAGAGGGACTGGACCTCGTCGTGCGGTACGCCTTCGGCCCGATGCGGCTGCACCGGCTGGAGATCAACGTGCAGCCGGGCAACGCGGCCTCGATCGCGCTGGCCCGCGCCTGCGGCTTCCACCTGGAGGGCTTCTCGCCGAGGATGCTCTTCATCGACGGGGCCTGGCGGGACCATCAGCGCTGGGCGGTCACCGCCGAGACCGTGACTTCCGGTTGATCTTCATCGTGTCCAGGTCCGTCACCGTCGACCGCAGGTCCCGGAACCCGTAGCCGAGCCCGCGCAGCGTGCCCTCGGCCCGGTCCTCGGCGATCGCGCCCGCCATCTCCTCGCCGTCCGCCGCGTCCGAGACCACCACATAGCGCATCGAGAAGTGCTTCAGCGGCGCGGGTTCGTACGTCAGGGATCCCTCCTCGGTGAAGCGCATGCTCGCCATGGAGTGGTCCGCGGCCTCGGCGAGCAGCCGGTCACGGGCCTGCTCGGTCAGTCCCTCCCAGGTGCCCCGGACGATCACCCGGTAGGTGTGCTGCTCACTCACGTGCCGCTCCTCGACGTGCCGTTCCCGCGTCACCGCGCCGACCGCCCGACCCTACGCCGCGCCCGGCCCGGCGCCCAGGGAATTAAACGTGAGCGACGTCGCGCCGACGCCCCCTGCGAAGCCCCTGTTCACGGCGGCGCCGAGCGGCTTCCATGGGGAAGCGTGACGACGATCCGACGCGAGGTACTGACCCTGCCCGCCGCGCCGCTGGGACCGGACAACCCCCTGCCGCCGCTGCGCCCCCTGGACGAGGCCCACCGCATCGACGAACGCGACCGGGCGGGCCTGCCCCGCGACATGGCCCGTCAGGTCGACCACGAGCCGCTGCGCAGCCTGCTGCCCCTGCGGGTCCGGGACGGCTACGACCGGCTGCGCCAGGACCGGGAGTTCGACGCCCTCGTCATCGAGAACGACCGGCTGCGGGCCACCGTCCTGCCCGGCCTCGGCGGCCGCGTCGCCTCCCTCCACCACAAGCCGACCGGCCGCGAACTCCTCTACGCCAACCCCGTGTTCCAGCCCGCCAACTTCGCCCTCAACGGCGCCTGGTACTCCGGCGGCATCGAATGGAACATCGGCGCCACCGGACACACCGGCCTCTCCTGCTCGCCCGTGCACGCCGCCCGCGTGCCCGCCCCCGACGGCGGGGAGATGCTGCGCCTGTGGGAGTGGGAGCGGCTGCGCGACCTGCCCTTCCAGGTCGACCTGTGGCTGCCGGAGGGCTCGGAATTCCTGTACGTCGGCGCCCGGATCCGCAACCCGCACGAGCGTCCGGTGGCGACGTACTGGTGGTCCAACATCGCCGTCCCCGAGGACCGGCGCGTCCTCGCCCCGGCCGACGAGGCGTGGCTCTTCGGTTACGAGCGGCGGCTGCGCCGGGTGCCCGTGCCGGTCCACGACGGGGTCGACCGGACGTACCCGCGCAACAGCACCTACCCCGCCGACTGGTTCTACGAGGTGCCACAGGACCGGCGCCGCTGGATCGCCGCGCTCGACGAGGAGGGCCACGGGCTGGTCCAGACCTCGACCGACGTGCTGCGCGGCCGCAAGCTCTTCGTGTGGGGCACGGGGCCCGGGGGACGGCGCTGGCAGGAGTGGCTCACCGAACCCGGCACCGGCGGCTACTGCGAGATCCAGGCCGGACTCGCCCGCACCCAGCTGGAGCACGTCCGGCTGGAGGCGGAGAGCGAGGTGTCCTGGCTGGAGGCGTACGGACCGCTCGACGCGCCCGCCGAGGGCGAGTGGCACGCCGTACTGCGCGGCGCCGAGGACCGCTTGGAGGCGGTCCTGCCGCGCGCCGGCGTCGAGGCGGCGTACGCGGCCTGGCAGCCGTACGCCGACGCCGAGCCCGGCGAGAGCCTCGCCGCCGGGTCGGGCTGGGGCGCCCTCGAAGTGCTGCGCGCGGGCTGGCAGCTGCCCGGCACGCCCTTCGCCGAGAGCACCCTGGGCGAGGAGCAGCGGCCCTGGCTGGAGCTGCTGCGCGCGGGGGCGCTGCCCGAACAGGGACGCCACGAACCACCCGGAGGCACGCTGGTCGCCCGGCCCTGGCGGGACATGCTGGAGACCACGGCCGCCACCCCCGTCGCCGAGTACCACCTCGGCGTCGCCCAGTGGCACGGCGGCGACCGGGCGCAGGCGGTGCGCAGTTGGGAACGCGGCCTGAAGAACGCCGACGCGGGCTGGCCGCTGCTGCGCTGCCTCGCCGTCGCCGACCGGGAGGACGGCCACCACGAGCGGGCCGCCGACCGGTACGCCGCCGCCTTCGACGACCTCTGCGCACAGCCGCGGGACGAGACGGGCACCGGCGGTGACCCGGGGGGTGACGACGACCGGGCGGCCGTCACCACCGCGCTCGGCCGCGAGGCGATCGAGGCCCTGCTCGGCGTCGGACGCACGGCGGACGCCCGCGCGGTGTGGGAGCGGCTGCGTCCCGCGACGCGGGCCCGGGGCCGCTTCCGGCTGATCGAGGCGGCGCTGCTGGTCGCCGAGGGCCGGCCCGAGGAGGCACGGGCCGTCTTCGACGAGGGCTTCGAGGTCGCCGACCTGAGGGAGGGCGACGAGGTCGTCGGCCGCCTGTGGGCGCGGCTCGGCGACGAACCCCTCCCCGCCCGGCACGACTTCCGGATGCGGCCGGACGGGGAGTGACCCGTCCGGCCCGGACCCTACGCCCGCCGGTCCACGTACTCGTAGATCGCCCCGTCCGGATGCCGGGCGATCAGGTTGCGGCCGGCCGGCGTCGGGACCGGCCCCGCGATGACGTCCGCGCCCAGCGAGGTCAGGACGCGGTGGGTCTCCTCGACGTCCGCCACGGCGATCGTGGCGGCCACCTTGCGCAACACCTCGAGCTGGGACTCGGGTCCGCTCATCAGCAGGAAGCAGCCGACCGCGGCGACTTGGACGCCGCCGCGTTCGAAACGAAGGGCCGGGCCGCCGGCCAGACCCTCGTAGAAGGGGATCGCCTTCTCCAGGTCGTCGACGTAGATGCGCAGGGTGGCTCCCAGAATGTCCATGCGGACGAGCCTAGTTGGGGACGCCGGGGCCGTGCCCGCGGTCCGGCCCATGGAAGCCGCCCTCGCGGGTACCCGGACCGCATGGATCACCTGGATCACCTGGACAAGCACCTGGTCGACGAACTGGCGCAGGTGGCACGCGAGACCGTGCGCGACGAGCTGCGCGAACAGACGCGCAAGCAGCGCCGCAAGGCCACGCTGTACGCCGCCTCCGGTGCGGCCGCCCTGTACGCGGGGGCCGCCCTCGCCCTCGCCGTGGGCCTGGTCCTCGCCATCGGCCTGCCGGGCTGGGCCGCCGCGCTGATCACGGCCGCGCTGCTGGGCGTCGCGGCCTACCTGCTGCGGAGCGCGGCCCGGCCGCACGTGTCCCGGGCCCCGGAGCGCGGTCCGGCCGCCGCCGGTGACGCGCCGGGCGGGCTGGGCATGCCGTACCCGCCGAAGCCGCCCGTCGCGCCCGCCGTACCGCGCCAGGACGGCAGCGACCCCGACGCCCCGCACGGCCGACGCTGACCGGCCGCGGCCGGACAGCACGGCGCCCCCCGAGCGAAAGCCCGGGGGGCGCCGTCGTGTGCCGTGCCGTCAGGTGTCCTGCTGGAGCCGCGGCAGCACCTTCGTACGGTAGAAGTCGAAGAAGCCGCGCAGGTCGGGGCCGATCTGGTTGACGTAGACGCGGTCGAAGCCGGCGTCGGCGAACCCCCTCAGCTCCGCGACGTGCTCGTCCACGTCGTCGCCGCAGACCCGGTTGTCCCGGACCATGTCCTCGGTGACCAGGGTCTGCGCCTGCTCGAAGTGGGCGGGCGAGGGCAGCACCTGGCCCAGCTCGCCCGGCAGCAACTCGTTGGCCCACAGCCGGTGCACGGTCCGCACCGCCGCGTCCCGGTCGGTGTCGTAGCAGACCTTGGTGCCGCCGCTGACGAGCTTCCCGCCGCCCCCGCCCTTGCGGTACTGCTCCACCATCGACGCGTCCGGCATCATCGTGATGTACCCGTCGCCCACCCGGGCCGCCAGCTTGGTCGCCGCCGGGCCGAAGCCGGAGATGTCGATCGGGACGGGCTCGTCCGGGACGGTGTACAGACGGGCGTTCTCCACCGTGTAGTGCGTGCCGTGGTGGTTGACCTCCTCGCCGGTGAACAGCCGGCGCATGATCAGAATGGCCTCCTCCAGCATCTCCAGCCGCACGTGTGCGGCGGGCCAGGCGTCTCCGAGGATGTGCTCGTTGAGCGCCTCGCCGGTGCCCACGCCGAGCCGGAAGCGGCCCTCGGACATCACCGCGCTCGTCGCCGCGGCCTGCGCCACGACCGCCGGGTGCATGCGCACGGTCGGGCAGGTCACCGCCGTCTCGACGGGCAGCGACACCGCCTCCGACAGCGCGCCGATCACCGACCACACGAAGGGGCTCTGCCCCTGCTCGCCGTTCCACGGGTGGTAGTGGTCCGAGATCCACAGCGCCTGGAAACCGGCCTGCTCGGCCATGCGCGCCTGTTCGATCAGTTCCGCGGGACCGTACTGCTCGCAGGAGAGGAAATAGCCGTACTCGGGCATGGGGGGCCGCCTCCGGGACATGCGTCGGGTGGGTCCCGGGCCGGGTACCCGGGCGCACGGGGGGAAACCGGGCGCCGCGGCCGCCCCCGGCGACGTTTGGGTGCCCCGGCCGAGGGGACGCGGAAGGCTCACGAGGTACGCGACAGCCCGGAGGCGAACCGTGAGCCGACCCCGCATCGTGATCGTCGGCGCCGGCTTCGCCGGGTACCGGACGGCCCGCACCCTGTCCCGGCTCACCCGGCACCAGGCCGACATCACCCTGCTCAACCCGACCGACTACTTCCTCTACCTGCCGCTGCTGCCGCAGGTCGCCGCCGGGGTCCTGGAACCGCGCCGGGTCACCGTCTCCCTGTCGGGCTCGCTGCCGCGCACACGGCTGGTGCTCGGGGAGGCCGAGGACATCGACCTCGACGCGCACACCGTGCGCTACACCGGCCCCGAGGGCGGCGAGGGGACGCTGTCCTTCGACCGGCTCGTGCTCGCCGCGGGCAGCGTCAACAAACTGCTGCCCATCCCCGGCGTCGCCGAGCACGCCCACGGCTTCCGCGGGCTGCCGGAGGCGCTGTACCTGCGTGACCACGTGACCCGGCAGGTGGAGCTGGCCGCGGCGGCCGAGGACCGCCGGGAGTGCGCCGCGCGGTGCACCTTCGTCGTGGTCGGCGCCGGCTACACCGGCACCGAGGTCGCCGCGCACGGCCAGATGTACACCGACGCGCAGGTGCGCAGACATCCCCTGCGCACCGGCATGCGGCCCCGCTGGATGCTGCTGGACGTGGCGCCGCGGGTGCTGCCCGAGATGGACGAGCGGCTGTCCCGGACCGCCGAGCGGGTGCTGCGGCAGCGCGGCGTCGACGTGCGGATGGGCCTCTCCGTGAAGGAGGCCACGCACGACGGGGTCCTGCTGACCGACGGCACGAGCGTCGACACCCGCACCCTCGTGTGGTGCGTGGGCGTGCGGCCCGACCCCCTGGTGGAGTCGCTCGGGCTGCCCATGGAGCGCGGCCGGCTACTCGTGGACCCCCACCTCCAGGTGCCGGGGCGTCCCGAGCTGTTCGCCTGCGGTGACGTGGCCGCGGTGCCCGACCTCGACCGGCCGGGTCAGTACACGCCGATGACCGCGCAGCACGCCTGGCGGCACGGCAGGGTCTGCGCCCAGAACGTCGCCGCGTCGCTCGGCATCGGCGAGCGGCGCGCCTACCGCCACCGCGACCTGGGGTTCGTGGTGGACCTGGGCGGCGCCAAGGCGGCCGCCAATCCGCTGGGTGTCCCCCTGTCCGGCCCGGCGGCGGGCGCGGTCACCCGCGGCTACCACCTCGCGGCGATGCCGGGCAACCGCGTCCGGGTCGCCGCGGACTGGCTGCTGGACGCCGTGCTGCCCCGCCAGGCCGTCCAGCTGGGCCTCGTGCGCTCCTGGTCCGTGCCCCTGGAATCGGCCTCGCCGGAGGTGGCACGGGTACCGGGACGGACGGAACCACGGAGCGCCGAGCCCGGCGGAGCGGACGGGCGGGCGGGCGCGGCTGCGAGCAATCAGGCCGGTGGTGAGGCGGGCGGGAGCCGGTCGCCCGGTGGGCCGCCGGGGAAGGGCCGGCCGCCCGGCACCGCCCGGGCCTCCGGCGAGCCCGGCAGACCACGGCCCGCCGGCGCCGCGCCCGGCCCGGTGCGGTCCGCCGACATGCCCCCCGACCCCGGACCCGAACCCCCGGCGGACCAGCCGCCCGCCGGACCCGACATCGCCCCCGGCCCCGTCAGGCGAACCGACGGCCGTGCCGTGGAAGGAGACTCATGAACACCGGTGAACTCGTCGACCTCGGACAGCAGTTGCGCGTCGACAGCGTACGGGCGTCCGCTGCCGCGGGCTCCGGCCATCCGACGTCGTCGATGTCCGCCGCGGACCTGGTGGCCGTCCTCCTGGCCCACCATCTCCGCTACGACTTCGCGCGTCCCGCCCATCCCGGCAACGACCGCTTCGTCCTCTCCAAGGGGCACGCCTCGCCCCTCCTCTACTCCGCCTACAAGGCGGCCGGCGCCATCGACGACGAGGAACTGCTCACCTTCCGCAAGCTGGGCAGCCGCCTGGAGGGGCACCCCACGCCGCAGCGGCTGCCGTGGGTCGAGACGGCCACGGGGTCGCTCGGCCAGGGGCTGCCCGTGGGTGTCGGTATCGCGCTCTCCGGCAAGCGGCTGGACCGCACCGATTACCGCGTGTGGGTGCTGTGCGGCGACAGCGAGCTGGCCGAGGGCTCCGTGTGGGAGGCCGCGGAGCACGCCGGGTACGAGCGCCTCGACAACCTCGTCGTGATCGTCGACGTCAACCGCCTCGGCCAGCGCGGACCGACCCGGCACGGCCACGACCTCGACGCGTACGCACGCCGCTTCCGGGCCTTCGACTGGCACACGATCGAGATCGACGGCCACGACGTGGACGCGATCGACCGCGCCTACGGCGAGGCACTCTCCACCGAGGGCCGGCCCACCGCGATCATCGCCCGCACCCTCAAGGGCAAGGGCGTCCAGGCCGTGGAGGACCGCGAGGGCAAGCACGGCAAGCCGCTGCCCGAGGCCGACGAGGCAGTCGCCGAACTCGGCGGCCCGCGCGACCTCACGGTCCGGGTGCAGGAACCGCCCGCCGCCCGGGTGCTGCACTCGGTGGGCACCGGGGAGATCGAACTGCCCCGCTACGACCTGGGCGACGAGGTCGCCACCCGCAACGCCTTCGGAGAGGCGCTCGCCGCGCTCGGCACCGCCCGCGGCGACGTCGTCGCCCTCGACGGCGAGGTCGGCGACTCCACCCGCGCCGAGTACTTCGCCAAGGAACACCCCGAGCGCTACTTCGAGTGCTACATCGCCGAACAGCAGATGGTCGCGACCGCGGTGGGCATGGCGGCCCGCGGCTGGGTACCGTTCGCCACCTCCTTCGCCGCGTTCCTGACCCGCGCCCACGACTTCGTGCGCATGGCCTCGATCAGCGGCTCCGGCATCAACCTGGTCGGCTCCCACGCGGGCGTCGCCATCGGCGAGGACGGGCCCAGCCAGATGGGCCTGGAGGACCTGGCGATGATGCGGGCCGTCCACGGCTCGACCGTGCTGTACCCGTGCGACGCCAACCAGACCGCCCGCCTGGTCGCCGGGATGGCCGGGCTGGAGGGCATCCGCTACCTGCGCACCTCGCGCGGGGGGAGCAAGGTGATCTACGGTCCCGACGAGGAGTTCCCGGTCGGCGGGAGCAAGGTCCTGCGCTCCTCCGACCGCGACCGGCTCACCGTCGTCGCGGCCGGCGTCACCGTGCACGAGGCGCTCGCCGCGGCCGACGTCCTGGAGCAGGACGGCGTCCGGGTGCGCGTGATCGACCTGTACTCCGTCAAGCCCGTCGACCGGGACACGCTGCGCCGGGCCGCCGAGGACACCGGCTGTCTGCTGACCGTGGAGGACCACCGCCAGGAGGGCGGCCTCGGGGACGCGGTCCTCGACGCGTTCTGCGACGGGCGGCCCGTGCCGCGCCTGGTCCGGCTGGCGGTCGGGACGATGCCCGGCTCCGCGAGCCCGGCCGAGGAACTGCACGCCGCCGGGATCGACGCGGAGTCCGTCGCGGCCGCCGTACGGATGCTCGTCGAGCAGGCGATCGTCCCGTGAGCGGTGGCGCCGTACGGACCGTCCGGGCCGGCCGGCACACGGTGGAGGTCCACCGGCCCGACAAGGTGCTGTTCCCCGCGGGCGACGACGGGGACGGCGGACGGGCACAGGAGTACACCAAAGGCGATCTCGTCGACTACTACCGGGCCGCCGCCCCGTTCCTCCTGCCCCACCTGCGGGGCCGGCCGCTGATGCTGGAGCGGCACCCGGACGGCGTCGACGGACCGCGGTTCATGCAGAAGAACACCCCGGCGCACTATCCGGACTGGATCGAACGCGTCGAGGTCGGCAAGGAGGGCGGCACCGTCCGCCACACCGTGTGCGACGACACCGCCACCCTCCTCTACCTGGCCGACCAGGCCGCCCTCACCCTGCACCGCTGGCTCTCCCTGCGCGGGCAGGTCGACCGGCCAGACCGGCTGGTCTTCGACCTCGACCCGGCAGGCGACGACTTCCCGGCGGTCCGGGAGGCCGCCCGGCTGCTGGGCGAACTGCTCGACGAACTGAAGCTGCCCTCGGCCCTCATGACCACCGGTTCCCGGGGACTGCACGCGGTCGTGCCGCTCGACGGCCGCCAGGACTTCGACGACGTACGGGAGTTCGCACGGGACGTCGCCGAGGTACTGGCCGCTGCCCACCCAGACCGGCTCACCACCGCCGCCCGCAAGAAGGACCGCGGCGACCGGCTCTACCTCGACATCCAGCGCAACGCCTACGCGCAGACCGCGGTCGCCCCGCTCACCGTCCGTGCCCGGCCCGGCGCGCCCGTCGCCACGCCCATCTCCTGGGACCAGCTCGACGACCCCGGGCTGCACGCCCGCCGCTGGACCATCGCGGACGCCGTCGACCAGGCCCGCACCCGGCCCTGGGCGGGGATCATGCGCCGCGCCCGGGCGCTCGGTCCCGCCCGACGGCGGCTGAACGCCCTGCGCGGCTGACCGGCCCGGGCCCGCGGACCGCCCGGTTGCGTCGGCGCGTGGCACATGCATGCGCCCGTGGAGGTTTGGCGAACACACTTGCGGCCACACGGGAGGGGAGGTGGCCATGGCGAACACGAACAACACATCCGAATCACAAGACTCGCAACAGAGTTCACAAGAATCACAGAAGACACAGAAGTCAGAGAACTCACGCAACTCACGCAACTCACAGAAATCTCAAGACAAACAGGAATCCCGTAGGCCTCGGCCGATGGAGATCCTGCGCGAGGCGCGTGCCCAGCTCGCCGAGTTGACCGGCATGACCGCCGAGTCGGTGTCGTCCTTCGAGCAGACGGAGGAGGGATGGGCGCTGGAGGTCGAGGTCCTCGAACTCGAGCGCGTCCCCGACACGATGAGCCTGATGGCGAGCTACCAGGTCGAGCTGGACCCCGACGGGCAGCTCACCGGTTACCGGCGCGTCCGGCGCTACGAGCGCGGCCGGGCGGACACGCGCGGCGGCCGCTAGGCCGTCCGACCGGACACACACCCACAGACGAGATGGAGGGATTGCTGGCATGACTGTCGTACCGGCACAACAGACCGGCGGCGGAGGCGGCAGCAGCGGCCTTTACGACGTGCTCGAGCTTGTCCTGGACCGGGGACTCGTCATCGACGCCTTCGTGCGCGTCTCCCTGGTCGGCATCGAGATCCTGAAGATCGACGTCCGTGTCGTCGTCGCCAGCGTCGACACCTACCTGCGCTTCGCCGAGGCGTGCAACCGGCTCGACCTGGAGGCCGGGCCGCGCAAGGACCCGGGCCTGCCCGACCTGGTCGGATCGATCACCGAGTCCGGCGCCAAGGGCAAGTCCAAGGGGGCGCTCTCCGGCGCCGCCGAGACCATATCGGACGCGTTCAAGCAGGCCCGCGACGACAGCGACTCCGAGCGTGAGACCACCTCGCGCCCGCGCGCCCGCAAGTCCGCGCCCTCGCGCCGTAAGGAGGAGCAGGAGTGAGCACGTACGTCTACGGCATCACCGCCGGTTCGCACCCCTCGCTTCCCGAGGGCATCGCCGGAGTCGGTGAGCCGCCGCGCGAGGTGCGGATCCTGAAGGCGGGTGAGCTGGCGGCCATCGTCAGTGACGCGCCCGAGGGCCTGCGCCCCAAGCGCAGGGAACTGCTCGCCCACCAGAACGTGCTCAGCGAGGCGGGCGCGGGCGGCTGCGTGCTGCCCATGCGCTTCGGCAGCGTCGCCCCGGACGACGCCTCGGTCACGGGCGTGCTCGCCGAGCGGGCGGACCACTACACGGAGCGCCTCGCGGCGCTGGACGGCCGGGTCGAGTACAACGTCAAGGCCAACCACGTCGAAGAGGCCGTGCTGCACCACGTGATGGCCGACAACCCGGAGATCCGGGCGCTGGCCGAGTCCAACCGGCAGTCGGGCGGCGGCAGCTACGAGACCAAGATCCAGCTCGGCGAGATGGTCGCCGCGGCGGTCCAGCGCAAGGAGGCCGAGGACGCGGTCGCGGTGGAGCGCGCCCTGGAACCGGTCGCCGACGCCGTGAGCGTGGGTCCCGAGTCCACCGGGTGGCTGGCCAATGTCTCCTACCTGGTGAAGCAGGACGCGGCCGAGGAGTTCCTCGCCGCCGTGGAGCGGGCCCGCAAGGACATGCCGCACCTGGAGGTGCGCGTGAACGGCCCCCTGCCGCCGTACAGCTTCGTCGAGCCCGGCCCGGCCGAGCCCGCGGGCACCGCGGCCGGCGGGATGGATGTCGGAACGGAGTGAGGACGTGGGACTCATCTCGGAGATCCTGCTGCTGCCGCTCGCCCCGGCGCGCGGCGGCGCCTGGGCCATCAGACAGGTGCTGAACGAGGCCGAGCGGATCTACTACGACCCCGCCACGGTCCGCGCCGAACTTGCCCGGCTGGAAGAGCAGCTGGAGGCCGGCGAGATCACCGAGGAGGAGTTCGACCGTCAGGAGGACGGACTTCTGGACCGGCTGGAGATCGCTACGCGCACGAGCGCGGGATTGGGCAACGGGACGGCGCCATGAATCGAGTGGGACTCGGCCTCGCGGTAGGGGCCGGATATCTGCTGGGACGTACGAAGAAGCTGAAACTCGCGGTCGCCGTGGGCACCATGGTGGCGGGCAAGAAGATGAACCTGACCCCGAAGGGCATCGCGGAGCTGGTCTCGACGCAGCTGCAGAACAACCCGCAGTTCAAGGAGATCGGGGACCAGCTGCGCACCGACCTGCGGGGCGTGGGCAAGGCCGCCTCGGGCGCCATGGTCGAGCGGCAGATCGACGCGCTCGCCGACCGTCTGCACGGGCGCACCGCCCAGGTGCGCGACCAGCTCTCCGGCGTGGCGTCCAAGGCGCCGGGCGTCGGCTCCCGCGACTCCGAGGACTCGGAGGACTCGGAGTCGTACGAGGAGTACGACGACGAGCACGACGAGCGCGACGACCACGAGGACGAGTCCCCCGAGGACACCCGCGAGGACGAGCCCGAGTCCGAGGGGCGGGGCCGGGAACGCCGGGAGCCGCGCGGCGAGCGGGCCGCGAAGGCGGCTCCCGACGGGGCACGCAAGGCGGCCAAGAAGGCGCCGGCGAAGAAGACCGCCGCCAAGGCCCCCGCGAAGAAGGCTGCCGCGAAGCGGGCCCAGCCCGCCAAGAAGGCGGTCGGCAAGAAGACCGCCGGAGCCAGGAACTCCGCCCGGGGCGCCGGCCCCCGGCAGACGAAGGGCGGTGGTGAGCGATGACCGACACCCTCGGTTCCGCGGCTTCCACCGCGGGCAAGGCGGCGAAGAAGAACCCGATCGCCGACGTGGCCCAGAGCGAGGCGGCCGACCGGCTCAAGGCGGAGGTGCAGGAGTACCTCGCCGCCCAGGTCACGCGGTTGCTGACCGGCGTCGGCACCAAGCTCGGCGAGACCACCGGCAAGCTGAACGACATAGCCGAGGGCAACAGCCCCGGGTTCGCCAAGCTCGCCCTCGACGGTGGCCGCAAGCTCGCCGAGGGCAAGCGTCCGATGCGGGCCGCGTTCGAGGTCGGCGCCGGCAAGGTGAAGGACAACGTGGTCGGCGCCTTCAAGAACCTCGCCGGCGGCAGGGGGCGCAAGAAGGGCGGCGGAGGCCAGAAGCCGACCGTCATCATCGAGTACGTCGACGTCGGGGTCCCCCTGCGCACGGCCTACGACCAGTGGACCCAGTACCAGGACTTCAGCACCTTCGCCAAGGGGGTCAAGAGCGCCAACCGCGCCGACGACACCTCGTCCGACTGGCAGCTGAAGGTCTTCTGGTCCAACCGCAGCTGGAAGGCGAAGACCACCGAGCAGGTGCCGGACGACCGGATCTCCTGGACGTCGGAGGGCGCCAAGGGAACCACCAAGGGCGTCGTCAGCTTCCACCAGCTCGCCGACAGCCTCACCCGCGTGATCCTGGTCATCGAGTACTACCCCAAGGGCCTGTTCGAGAAGACCGGCAACATCTGGCGCGCCCAGGGTCGCCGGGCCCGCCTCGACCTGAAGAACTACGTCCGCCACATCACCCTCAAGGGCGAGGCGGACGACGGCTGGCGCGGGGAGATCCGCGACGGCGAGGTCGTCCGCAGTCACGAGGACGCCCTCGCCGAGGAGCAGGAGGAGCAGGAGGGGCAGGAGGGGCAGGCGCACGAGGACGACCGGGAAGACGACGAGCCCGAGGAGGAGTACGAGGGCGAGGAGGAGGAGCCGCACGCCGAGGAGGAGGGCGAGGCGGACGCCGAGTACGAGCAGGAGCCGGAGGAGGAGTCCGCGGGCGAGCCGGAGGAGGAGTACGAGGAGTACGAGGAACCGGAGGGCGAGTACGAGGTGCCCGAGGGCGAGTACGAGGAGGACAAGGAAGCCGGGGAGGACGAGTACGCGTCCCGTGAGGAGCACGAGGACGCCGACAGCGGGAGTCGTCGATGACCACACCCAGCCGACTGCCCGACCCCTATGGCCAGGGACAGAGCGCCAATCTCGCCGACATCCTGGAGAGGGTGCTCGACAAGGGAGTCGTCATAGCCGGCGACATCCGGATCAACCTGCTCGACATAGAGCTGCTCACGATCAAGCTGCGGCTCATCGTCGCGTCCGTGGACAAGGCCAAGGAAATGGGCATCGACTGGTGGGAGAGCGACCCCGCCCTCTCCTCGCGCGCCCGGCGCGACGAACTCACCCGGGAGAACGCCGAACTGCGCGAACGCCTGCGCGAGCTGGACCCGGGCCGTGTACCGAGGGAGGCACCGTGACCGGACTGCGGTACGTGTACGCCGTCTGCCGCCCCTTCGGCGCGGCACTGCAGAGCCAGCTGACGGGGGTGGCGGGCGATCCGCCCCGCCTGCTGCCCCACGGCGACCTCGTCGCCGTCGTGAGCCACGTCCCCGAGGCCGACTTCTCCGAGGAGGCGCTCCGCGCCCACCTGGAGGACCTGGACTGGCTCTCCGGGACCGCCCGTGCCCATCAGCAGGTCATCGACGCGCTCACCGCCGTCACCACCCCGCTGCCGCTCCGGCTGGCCACCGTCTTCCGGGACGACAGCGGCGTGCGCGTGATGATGGAGGAGCGGGCGGAGACCTTCTCGAACCGTCTGGACCGGCTCGAAGGGCGCGTGGAATGGGGCGTCAAGGTCTACGTCGAGCCGGATCAGGAGCGGGCCTCGGGACCGGCACAAGCCGCCCCGAAGCCCGCCTCGGGCCGGGACTACCTCCGGCAGCGACGCATGCAGACGCGCGCGAACGAGGACCTGTGGACCAGGGCCGAGGGCTTCGCGACGCGGCTGCACGAGACGCTCTCCGACCGGGCCGACGACGCGAGGCTGCACGCCCCGCAGAACCCGAACCTCTCCGGTGCCGCCGGACGCAACGTCCTCAACGCCGCGTATCTGGTGCGGCGCGACGTCTCCGAGGAGTTCGTGGAGACGGTGGACCGGACGAAGGACGACGTCCCCGGCCTGCGCGTGGAACTCACGGGGCCGTGGGCCGCCTACTCCTTCGCCGGCGAGGAGAGCCCGGGGGAGGAGTCGTGACCGTCGTCGAACGCCGTGAGATAGCCCTGGTGGACCTGCTCGACCGGCTGCTCGCCGGCGGCGTGGTCATCACCGGTGACGTCACCCTGCGCATCGCCGACGTCGACCTGGTCCGCATCGACCTCAACGCGCTGATCAGCTCGGTCAACCGCAACGTCCCCTCACCGTTCGGGGACTGACGTGAGCGATCATCCCGAGCCCCGCAAGCGCCTCGACCTGGAACCCGACACGGTCGAGCGCGACCTGATCAAGCTGGTGCTGACCGTGGTCGAGCTGCTGCGCCAGCTCATGGAGCGCCAGGCGCTGCGCCGGGTCGACGAGGGCGACCTCAGCGAGGAGCAGGAGGAGCGGATCGGACTCACCCTGATGCTCCTCGACGACCGCATGACCGAACTGCGCGACCGCTACGGCCTGCGGCCCGAGGACCTGAACCTGGACCTCGGGCCGCTGGGACCGCTGCTGCCCCGGGAGTGATCCGGCCGAGCGGCCGCCCCGCCGACGCGCGGGCCCGGGATTCCCGGCCCCGCGCGTCGGCGTGCGACGCGGAGATCGCGCTCGGGACGCGCCGGTGCCGGACCGTACAGGCGCCGGAGATGCTCAGGCGCGGCAGAGGATCTCTCCGTGCAGCACGCCGAACCAGCCTTCCGGCCGCTCTCCCCATTCCCGCCAGGCCGCCGAGACGGCGCGCAGCCGTTCCGCCGTCGCATGGCCGCCCTCGACGGCGCACCCGGCGTACGTCGACTCCAGGGTGCGCTCCGCCCACAGGCCGCTCCACCACTCGCGTTCGGCGGGGGTGGAGAAGGTCCAGGTGGAGGAGGTCGCGGTGATGTCGGTGAAGCCCGCTTCGAGGGCCCAGGCCTTCAGCCGGCGTCCGGCGTCCGGCTCACCGCCGTTGGCGCGGGCCACCCGGCGGTACAGGGACAGCCAGTCGTCCATGCCCGGCGAGGCCGGGTACCACGTCATGGCCCCGTAGTCCGAGTCGCGGACGGCGACGATCCCGCCCGGCCGCACGACCCGCCTCATCTCCCGCAGTGCCCGCACCGGGTCGCCCACGTGTTGGAGCACCTGGTGGGCGTGGACCACGCAGAAGGTGTCGTCGGGGTGGTCCAGCGCGTGCACGTCGGCCACCGCGAAGTCGGTGTTGGCCGCCCCGCGCCCGGCGGCCGTCGCGCGGGCCCTCTCCACGATCTCCGGCGCCCGGTCCACGCCGGTGACGTGGCCGTCCGGGACCAGGGCGGCGAGGTCCGCGGTGATGGTGCCCGGACCGCAGCCGACGTCCAGGATCCGCATGTGGGGTTCGAGCGAGCCGAGCAGGTGGGCGGCGGAGTTGGCGGCGGTGCGCCAGGTGTGCGAACGGAGCACGGACTCGTGGTGCCCGTGCGTGTAGACGGCGGTCTCCCGAGGCTTCGGCATGGTGGTCTCCCGGCTCTCCCGACGGTGCCGACACCGTACGCCCCTCGGCCGGATGGTGAGATACGCGTACCATCATGTGGACTGATGGTACGTCAGTAGGCCGGGAGAGGGTCAGGAGAGGAATCCGGTGCCGGGCAGCGGCCGGTACACGGTGAGCGCCTCGGGCAGCTTCTCCAGCGTCAGGTCGCCCTCCGTCTCCGTCAGCTCACCGTCGAACGCCATCAGCGTGCCGGGCGCGACGCCGGACAGGCGCAGCCGGCCCACCTGCACCGCGGCGTGCGCGGGGGACCGGGTCAGCGGTCCCGCCAGGGCCGCGGACACCAGCCGCAGCGCCGGCCGGCGGCCACCGTGCACCACCCGCACGTCCAGCTGCCCGTCCGCCAGGTCGAGCCGGCGGCCCGAGGCGATGCCCCGGCGGTGGTACGTGCCGTTGCCCGCGAACAGCATCCACAGCGGACGCCTGCGGCCCCGCACCTCGGCCTCCAGGGGGTGCCGGTCGGCCCGCAGCACCCGTACGGCCGCGAGCACACCGGCCGGCCAGCCGCCGATCCGGGACGACCAGCGCTCCCGCTCCCGCACCAGTTCCGGGTAGACGCCGAGGCTGAAGGTGTTCAGGAAGACGCCGCGTTGCCCGCCGGAGGCGAACCGGCCCACGTCCACCCGCACGCCCTCGCCCCGCTCCAGCGCCCGGCAGAGGTCCTTGACGTCCTCGACGCCGAGGTCGTAGGCGAAGTGGTTCAGCGTGCCCCCGGGCAGCACCGCCAGCGGCAGCCCGTGGCGGAGCGCGATCTCGGCGCCCGCGTTCACCGTGCCGTCGCCGCCGCACACACCCAGCACCCGGGCACGGCCCGCCGCCTTCTCCAGCTCCTCCCGGACGTCCTGCGGCTCGCACTCGACGACCTCGGCCTCGGGCAGCGCGTCGCACAGCGCCCGCACCCGGTCCGAGGTGCCCGAGCCGATGTTGGCCACCATCACCAGCCCCTCGCCCCCGGACAGCGCCGGCACCTCGGCGCGCGGCCGGGCCGGCGGCGTCAGCTGCGCCCGGGTGGGCACCATGCCCCGCACGGCGAACGCGGCCCCCACCCCGAGGGCCGCGCCGGCCACGACGTCGCTCGGGAAGTGGACGCCGGTGTAGACGCGGGAGAGGACGACCGCCGCCGCCACCGGGGCCACCGCGGCCCCCCACGCGGGGGACTCCAGCGCGACCCCGGTCGCGAACGCGGCGGCCGACGCGGCGTGCCCGGACGGGAAGGACGTCGTGATCGGCTGCCGCTTCAGCTGCCGGACCAGCGGCACCGGGTCGAGGGCGGGCCGGGCCCGGCGGACCGAGCGCTTGCCGAGGGTGTTGATCGTCAGCGAGGCCAGGCTCAGCGAGGCGAGGCCCCGGGCGGCGGCGCGACGGGCCCTCGGCGTGCGGGACGCGGCCAGGGCGGCGGCCGCCGCGAACCACAGCACACCGTGGTTGGCGCTGCGGCTCAACCGGGGCAGCAGGGGATCGGCACCGGGCCAGGTACGGGCGGCCACGGCCTCGAACGCACGCTGGTCCAGGCGCAGGAAACCGTTGCGGACCGGGTGCGGGCCGGGCGTGAGGGCGGTGAGGTCTACGTCGGGACTCATGCCTCCCGCCTACCCTGCGGGCGGCGCTTCCTGCGGGTGGCGCGCCCCACGTGCCCGGGCCCGCGTCCGCGGCGGGCCAAATGGGTTTGCCCCGGGAGCGGTGCGAGCCGCAGAATCCGGTCCCATGGGCCATCTCGAAGCCGCACACCTGGAGTACTACCTCCCCGACGGGAGGGCGCTGCTCGGCGACGCGTCGTTCCGGGTGGGGGAGGGGGCCGTCGTGGCCCTCGTCGGACCCAACGGAGCGGGCAAGACCACCCTGCTGCGCATGCTGGCGGGCGAGCTGAAGCCGCACGGCGGGACCGTCACGGTCGGCGGCGGGCTCGGGGTGATGCGGCAGTTCGTGGGCTCCGTGCGGGACGAGACGACCGTGCGCGACCTGCTGGTGTCGGTGGCGCCGCCCCGGATCCGCGAGGCCGCGCGCGCCGTCGACGCGGCCGAGCACGGCATCATGACGGTCGACGACGAGGCCGCCCAGATGCGCTACGCGCAGGCGCTCGCCGACTGGGCCGAGGCACAGGGGTACGAGGCGGAGACCCTCTGGGACATCTGCACCACCGCCGCCCTGGGCGTGCCCTACGAGCGCGCCCAGTGGCGGCAGGTGAGCACGCTCTCCGGCGGTGAGCAGAAGCGGCTGGTGCTGGAGGCCCTGCTGCGCGGCAATGACGAGGTACTGCTCCTCGACGAGCCGGACAACTACCTCGACGTGCCCGGCAAGCGCTGGCTGGAGGAGCGGCTCGCCGAGACCCGCAAGACGGTGCTGTTCGTCTCCCACGACCGGGAGCTGCTCGCCCGCGCCGCCGAGAAGATCATCTCCCTCGAACCGGGCCCCGCGGGCGCCGACGCCTGGGTGCACGGCGGGGGCTTCGCCACCTTCCACGAGGCGCGGCGCGAGCGCTTCGCCCGCTTCGAGGAACTGCGCCGCCGCTGGGACGAGAAGCACGCACAGCTCAAGAAGCTGGTCCTGAACCTCCGTCAGGCGGCCGCGGTGAGCCACGAGATGGCCTCCCGCTACGCCGCCGCCCAGACCCGGCTGCGCAAGTTCGAGGAGGCCGGCCCGCCGCCCGAGCCGCCGCGCGAGCAGGACATCAGGATGCGCCTGAAGGGCGGCCGCACCGGCGTACGCGCCGTCACCTGCGAGCAGCTGGAACTCACCGGCCTGATGAAACCCTTCGACCTGGAGGTCTTCTACGGCGAACGGGTCGCCGTCCTCGGTTCCAACGGTTCGGGCAAGTCGCACTTCCTGCGGCTGCTCGCCGGTGCCGAGGTGGCGCACACCGGGAACTGGAAGCTCGGCGCGCGCGTGGTGCCCGGTCACTTCGCGCAGACCCACGCCCACCCGGAACTGCTCGGCCGCCCCCTCCTGGACATCCTGTGGACCGAGCACTCACAGGACCGGGGCGCGGCCATGTCCCGGCTGCGCCGCTACGAGCTGACCCAGCAGGCCGAGCAGCCCTTCGACCGGCTCTCCGGCGGCCAGCAGGCCCGCTTCCAGATCCTGCTGCTGGAACTCCAGGGCGTCACCGCCCTCCTGCTCGACGAGCCGACCGACAACCTCGACCTGGAATCGGCCGAAGCCCTCCAGGAAGGCCTGGAGGGCTTCGAGGGCACGGTCCTCGCCGTCACCCACGACCGCTGGTTCGCCCGCTCCTTCGACCGGTACCTGGTCTTCGGCAGCGACGGCCGGGTCCGCGAGACGGCGGAGCCGGTCTGGGACGAACGGCGCGTGGAGCGGGCCCGCTGACACCCGCCCGGGCGGTCACTTCCAGCGCAGCAGCGCCCCGAGACCGCCCACCGGGGCCTTGTCCGCCGCCTCGGACGGGAGGGCCGGTGCCACCGAGATCGCCGGGGCACCGGTCATCACCGCCGAGCGCAGCAGGGCGTCGTCCGCGCGGGCCGACCAGGAGGTCTGCTCGCCGAGCGTCTTCAGCTCCGTACGGCGCACCGCGAGCTGGTCGGCGTCCTCGCCCACCCACACCTCGCGGTGGGTGTCCGGGCCGTCGGGGATGATCAGCAGCTCGTCGATGCGGTGCTCCCGGGCCGCCTCCACCAGTGCGGGCACGCCCTCCGCCGCACCGGCCCGGCCCTCGCCGTCCGGTGTGCGGGCGGCCAGGAAACGCTCCAGGTCCTCCCGTGCGCGCGAGCGGACGTGGTCGACGCGCAGCCCCTCCACCTCGTCGTCCAGCAGCCTGCTCCCGGCGCCGCGGGCGGCCTCGGCGATCCGGTCCCGCAGCCGCTGGGGCATCCGCTGGTGCACGGACCGCCGCTCCCGGTCGTCGCCCACCAGGATCATCAGGTCGGCGCCCGTCTCCTCCTGGCAGACGGCGAGCGCGTCCGCGATCTCCGCCGCGTTGTGCTCCCAGGTGTTCTCCACCCGCAGCTGGAAGTGGCGCTCGGACCAGTCGGCGCTGCTCGTGCGGTGCACCGGCCACTTCCGGCCGGTCACGCCGCCCGCGTCCGAGCTGCCGAGCGCACTGCGCAGCTCGAAGTCGGCACCCTTGCGGTCGATGTACGCCACCACGCACACCGGGTCCTCGCCGGCCAGGTCCAGCAGCGGCGCCACGTGCGGCAGCGGCGCCCAGTCGGCGGTGGTCCCGCCGTACGGGGGCCGGGCCAGCGGCGGATCCAGGACCACCCGGCCGCCGCACGCGAACAGGGCCCGCCCGTGCGGATCGGTGGCGTGGCGCAGCCCGTCCACGGCCTCCCGCACCGCCTCGCAGGTCGCCTCGTCCGCGCCCTGGGCCGCCAGCTCCCGGGCCACCGCGGCGGCCGTCAGCTCCCGCTCGTGGGCGGTGTCCTCCGCGTGCCGGGACAGGTCGACGTACACGGAGGCCCAGGGCCCCTGATGCTCGTAGAGGGGGTGCAGAAACGAGAGATCCATGGGGCTGCCCTCCCGGGTGCCGCTCGGGGGTGGTAGTGCTCGGGGGCGGGTACCCGGACCGCATGAACGAACACGACACGCGTGAGGCCACCGCGACCGGTGTGAACCCGGGCCGCCTGGACGACCAGCAGCTCATGAAGGAACTGGAGACCATCCACCGCACACGCCACGACACCCTGCTGTACGGGTCGAACGACGCGCTGCGGGCCCACAACGACCGCATGGCCCAGCTGGAGGGCGAGTGGCTGCGCCGCAACCCCCGGCGTCCCGTGGCCGCGGGCCGCACCCGCGAGGGCGCCCGCGAACGCGGCTGCGGGGAGGCCACCACGCCCGGCGTCTGAGCGCCGGCCCGGTGGCCTCCCCGCGGCCCGGGCGGACCCGGTCCGTCCGTCAGCCGTCCGTCTTGGCGAACTCCGCGAGGAACGTCTCGCAGAACGCCTTGAGGTCGTCCGGCTTGCGGCTGGTGATCAGCACGTTGTCGCCGTGGTCGCAGACCTTCACCTGTTCGTCGACCCAGGTGGCGCCCGCGTTGGTGAGGTCGGTCCGCAGACTCGGCCAGGAGGTCAGCACCCGGCCGCGCACGACGTCCGCCTCGACGAGCGTCCAGGGCGCGTGGCAGATGGCGGCCACCGGCCGGCCCTGCCGGAAGAAGTCCCTGACGAACGCCACGGCCTTCTCGTCCATCCGCAGGAAGTCCGGGTTGGCCACCCCGCCGGGCAGGACCAGCCCGCCGAAGGAGTCGGCGGACGTGTCGCCCACCACCTCGTCCACCGGGAACGTGTCCGCCTTGTCGAGGTGATGGAAGCCCTGGACCTCACCGGACTGCGTGGAGACGAGTACGGGCTCGTGACCCGCGTCCTTCGCCGCCTGCCACGGCTCGGTCAGCTCGACCTGTTCCACGCCCTCGGGCGCGGTCAGAAATGCGATACGCATGGGGATGGGATTCCTTTCCGGGTGCTCCGGCCGGTGTCGCCGCCCGCAGCACCTGTGTCGTTCGGCCGTGTGTGTGGTCCGGCCGTGTGTCCACGGGTGTCCGTCGGGCCCCGTGGTCGTCCTGCACGCCCTCAGCCGCCGGACCGCTCGTCCGGTGCCGCCCGGCTGATGTCGGCCAGGGCCGAGGCGGGAGCCCGGGCCTCGGCGAGATCGCCGAGGGTGACCGTGCCCACCGGCAGCCCGTTCTCCACGACCGGCAGCCGGCGCACGGCGTGCTCGCGCATCAGCGCCAACGCGTCCGCCGCCTTCTCGCCGGGGGAGACCGTCAGCGGATCGCGGGTGCACACCGTCCGGACGGCGACCGCCATCGGGTCGAGGCCCTCCGCCACCGCCCGGACCGTGATGTCGCGGTCGGTGAGGACGCCCACGACGTCCTGTCCGTCCGCGACCACCACATGGCCGATGTTCTGCGTGCGCATGAGCTGCGCCGCCTCGACGAGGGAGGAGTCCGGGCGGACGGCGGCCACACCCGGGGTCATGACGTCCTTCACGTACTCGGCCATCCGAGGTTCGCCCCTCCCGGCGTTAGGCACCCCGGGTGCCGGTGGACCCGGATCCGCCGTCGTCGGTCAGGGCCATCGCCAGTTCCTGCACGTTGTCGTAGCGCGCCTTGTGCGGCAACCGTTCCAGACCCTCGACGAGGGCGTCCGGCGCATGGCCGCGGCGCAGGGCCCGGCTCAGTTCCCGAGGGCCCGCGGGGAAGGTGCCCCGGGTCAGGTTCCGGGCCAGTTCGAGCCGCAGGGCCTCCAGGTACGTCGGTCCGCGGCCCGGTGTCACCGGCCCGTACATGACGTCCGGGTCGTCCTCGGCAGCCGGTTCCGGGTCGTTCCACTCCTCGGTGCGGGTGGAGTGCCCGGACCTGAGCAGACCCTGGAGTTCGTGCTTCATCTCGTCGTCGCGGTGGACGCTCATCCGGTCGCTGCCTCGCTGCATGTCTCCCTCCAGATCCTTCGGGGTGCCGACCGCGTACCCGGACACCGCGGGCCGACACGGATTCGTCCGGACGGGTCGGGTCCGATCCGTCCCGGCCTCCCGCCGACACGGTGCGTGCCTGCTCGTACACCCCGGGTTTGCCCGGCGGGGCGTGGGAACCCGGCCCGCGCACCACCCCCCACGCCCACCCCTTCTCGGGAAGGACGGACCATGGCGGTGCTGCTCGCTGTCTTCATCCCGGTCCTCATGCTCGGCGTGGTCCTGGGCCTGGGCCGTTACGAGGAACTGCTGCTCCCGGGCACCGCCCCGCCGCCCCCGGACGCCGAGCCGGCCGTGGCCGGGCCGGCCGATCAGTAATCGAGAAGCGGGAGCCACCGCGCCCCGTCTAGCGTGTCACTGCCGACCCGCCGACGGAGGAGACCCGATGAGCAGCGCCAGAAGAACGGACACGCGGCAGACCGCACCGCATGTCGCGGACAGCCACGACCTGATCCGCGTGCACGGCGCCCGAGAGAACAACCTCAAGGACGTCAGCATCGAGATCCCCAAACGGCGGCTGACGGTCTTCACGGGCGTCTCCGGCTCGGGCAAGAGCTCCCTGGTGTTCAACACGATCGCCGCCGAGTCGCAGCGGCTGATCAACGAGACCTACAGCGCCTTCGTACAGGGCTTCATGCCGACCCTGGCCCGGCCCGAGGTCGACGTCCTCGACGGCCTCACGACCGCGATCATCGTGGACCAGCAGCGGATGGGCGCCGACCCCCGTTCCACGGTCGGCACCGCCACCGACGTCAACGCGATGCTGCGCATCCTCTTCAGCCGGCTCGGCGACCCGCACATCGGCCCGCCCAGCGCCTACTCCTTCAACACCGCCTCCGTCCGGGCGAGCGGCGCGATCACCGTCGAACGGGGCAACAAGAAGGCGACCAAGGCCACCTACGAGCGCACCGGCGGCATGTGCACGCACTGCGAGGGCCGCGGCACGGTCTCCGACATCGACCTCAGCCAGCTCTACGACGACTCCAAGTCGCTGGCCGAGGGCGCCTTCACCATCCCCGGCTGGAAGTCCGAGAGCCAGTGGACCGTCCAGGTCTACGCCCAGTCCGGCTTCGTCGACCCCGACAAGCCGATCCGCGAGTACTCCGAGCAGGAACTGCGGGACTTCCTCCACGGCGAGCCGGTCAAGGTCAAGGTCAACGGCGTCAACCTCACCTACGAGGGCCTGATCCCGAAGATCCAGAAGTCGTTCCTGTCCAAGGACAAGGAGGCGATGCAACCGCACGTCCGGGCGTTCGTCGAGCGGGCCGTCACCTTCACGACCTGCCCCGAGTGCGACGGCACCCGGCTCAGCGAGGGTGCCCGGTCGTCGCGGATCGGGAAGATCTCCATCGCCGACGCCTGCGCGATGGAGATCCGCGACCTGGCCGAATGGGTCCGCGGACTCGACGAGCCGTCGGTGGCGCCGCTGCTCACCGCGCTGCGCGACACCCTCGACTCCTTCGTGGAGATCGGCCTCGGCTACCTCTCGCTGGAGCGGCCGGCCGGCACGCTGTCGGGCGGAGAGGCCCAGCGCGTCAAGATGATCCGCCACCTGGGGTCCTCGCTCACCGACACCACGTACGTCTTCGACGAGCCCACCATCGGCCTGCACCCGCATGACATCCAGCGGATGAACGACCTGCTCCTGCGGCTGCGGGACAAGGGCAACACGGTCCTCGTCGTCGAGCACAAGCCGGAGGCCATCGCGATCGCCGACCACGTCGTCGACCTCGGCCCCGGCGCCGGCACCGCGGGCGGCACCGTCTGCTTCGAGGGCACCGTCGAGGAGCTGCGGGCCGCCGGCACCGTCACCGGCCGCCACCTCGACGACCGGTCCTCCCTCAAGGAGACCGTCCGCGAGCCCACCGGCGCCCTGGAGATCCGCGACGCCACGCGGCACAACCTCCAGGGCGTCGACGTCGACGTCCCGCTCGGCGTGCTCTGCGTGGTCACCGGTGTGGCGGGCTCCGGCAAGAGCTCCCTGATCCACGGCTCGATCCCGGCCGGCGCGGACGTCGTGTCGGTCGACCAGAGCCCCATCAAGGGCTCGCGGCGCAGCAACCCGGCGACGTACACCGGACTGCTCGAACCGATCCGCAAGGCCTTCGCCAAGGCCAACGGGGTCAAGCCGGCCCTCTTCAGCGCCAACTCCGAGGGCGCCTGCCCCACCTGCAACGGCGCCGGCGTCATCTACACCGACCTGGCGATGATGGCCGGCGTCTCCACCCCCTGCGAGGACTGCGAGGGCAAGCGGTTCCAGCCCGCGGTGCTGGAGTACCGGTTCGGCGGCCGGGACATCAGCGAGGTGCTGGCGATGTCGGTGGACCAGGCGGAGGAGTTCTTCGGCACCGGCGAGGCCCGCACCCCGGCCGCGCACAGGATCCTCGAGCGGCTCGCCGACGTCGGGCTCGGCTACCTCACCCTCGGCCAGCCGCTCACCACACTCTCCGGCGGCGAGCGGCAGCGGCTGAAGCTCGCCACGCACATGGGCGACAAGGGCGGTGTCTACGTCCTGGACGAACCCACCACCGGACTGCACCTCGCCGACGTCGAACAACTCCTCGGACTGCTCGACCGGCTCGTCGACTCGGGCAAGTCCGTCATCGTCATCGAGCACCACCAGGCGGTCATGGCCCACGCCGACTGGATCATCGACCTCGGCCCCGGCGCCGGCCACGACGGCGGCCGGATCGTCTTCGAGGGCACCCCCGCCGACCTCGTCGCCGACCGCTCCACCCTCACCGGCGAGCACCTCGCGGCCTACGTCGGCGCCTGACGCCCGACCCGACCCACAGCGCCGGGCCCGTGAGGCCCGGCGCCCTGTGGGATCGTGGTGGGGTGACGACGCTGGAAGACCTGGCCAGGCTGCGCCGGGCCCGTGACCTGATGGACCGCGAGTACGCGAAGCCGCTCGACGTGCCGGCCCTGGCGCGCGTGGCCCTCATGTCGGCGGGCCACTTCTCCCGCAGCTTCCGCGCCGCCTACGGCGAGACGCCCTACAGCTACCTGATGACCCGCCGCATCGAGCGGGCCAAGGCGCTGCTGCGGCGCGGCGACCTGAGCGTGACCGAGGTCTGCTTCGAGGTCGGCTGTACCTCGCTCGGGTCGTTCAGCTCCCGGTTCACCGAACTGGTCGGCGAGAGCCCGAGCGCCTACCGGGCCCGCGACCACTCCGACGGCGCCGCCGTCCCCGCCTGCGTAGCCAAGATCTACTCGCGACCGGTCAGGAACGGAGAAGCGAGGCCCGCCGGGCCGCCCGTAGCGTGAAGCGCATGGACATCAACCTCTCGCAGTGCTTCATCGCCGTCGACGACCACGACAAGGCGCTCGCCTTCTACCGGGACGTGCTCGGACTGGAGGTGCGCAACGACGTCGGGTTCGAGGGGATGCGCTGGGTGACCGTCGGCTCGCCGGCTCAGCCCGACGTGGACATCGTCCTCGAACCCCCGCTCGCCGACCCCAACGCCTCGGCCGCCGACAAGGAGGCCGTGGCCGAACTGCTCGCCAAGGGCATGCTGCGCGGCGTCATCTTCACCACCGAAGACGTCGACGCGACCTTCGAACGCATCCGGGCCGCGGGCGCCGAGGTGCTCCAGGAGCCCGTGGACCAGCCCTACGGCGTCCGCGACTGCGCCTTCCGTGACCCGGCCGGCAACATGCTCCGCTTCAGCCGGCCGCGCGAGCGGTGACCGCCCCCGGCGCGGTCACTCCCGCCCCGCGCTCGGCAGGAACTCCTGCACCTTCGCCTTGAACCCCTGCTTGACCATCGACCCCCGGTCCGCGTCGCCCTTGAGGATCGCGGCGGCCGTCGACTCCATCTGCTCCCAGGTGGCGTGCGGCGGCACCGGGGGCACGGCCGGATCGGTGAGGAACTCCAGCACCGCCGGCCCGTCCGCCGCCAGCCCCGCCCGCCAGGCCGCCTCCACGTCCTCCGGCTTCTCCACGCGGATGCCGGTCAGCCCCAGCGAGCGGGCGAAGTCGGCGTAGCGCACGTCCGGGAGCGCCTGCGAGGGCAGGAAGGACGGCGCGCCCCCCATGGCCCGCATCTCCCAGGTGACCTGGTTGAGGTCCCGGTTGTTCCAGACGGCCACGACCAGCCGCGGGTCCGACCACAGGTCGCGGTACTTGGCCGCCGTGATCAGCTCCGCCAGCCCGTTCATCTGCATCGCCCCGTCCCCGACCAGGGCGATCACCGGCCGGTCCGGGTGGGCGAACTTCGCGCCGATCGCGTACGGCACCCCGCAGCCCATGGTGGCCAGCGTGCCGGAGAGCGAACCGCGCATGCCGGGCCGCATCGTCAGGTGCCGGGCGTACCAGTTCGCCGTGGAGCCCGAGTCGCAGGTGACGATCGCGTCGTCGGGCAGCAGCGGGTCGAGGGCGGCGGCCACGTACTCCGGGTTGACCGGGTCCGCCTCCAGACCCGCCCGGCGCTGCATGACGTCGCGCCACCGCGTCACGTTGTCGCACACCGTGTCGTACCACTCGCGGCCCCGACCGCCCTCGATCAGCGGGATCAGCCGCTCCAGCGTGGCCTTCGCGTCGCCGACCAGGTTCACCTCGTTCGGGTAGCGCATCCCGATCATGTGCGGGTCGATGTCGATCTGCACGCCCCGCGCCTCGCCGTACTCCGGCAGGAACTGCGAGTACGGGAAGGAGGACCCGATGGTCAGCAGGGTGTCGCAGTCCCGCATCAGCTCGTACGAGGGGCGCGTGCCGAGCAGGCCGATCGACCCGGTGACGTAGGGCAGTTCGTCGCTGAGGACGTCCTTGCCGAGCAGCGCCTTGGCCACTCCGGCGCCCAGCATCTCGGCGAGCCGCTCCACCTGCTCCCGCGCCCCGGCCGCGCCCTGGCCGACGAGGATCGCCACCTTGTCACCGGCGTTGAGCACCTCCGCCGCCCGCCGCACCGACTCGTCGTCGGGGACCGCCGTCCAGGAGCCGCGGTCCAGGCTGGAGGGCACCATCTTGAACTCGTGCGTGGGCGGCGAGTAGTCCAGCTCCTGCACGTCGCCGGGGATGATGACGGCCGTCGGACAGCGGCGCGCGTACGCCGTGCGGATCGCCCGGTCCAGCACGTTCGGCAACTGCTCCGGGACCGTCACCGTCTCCACGAACTCCGAGGCGACGTCCTTGAACAGCGTGTGCAGGTCCACCTCCTGCTGGTAGGAGCCGCCCATCGCGGTCCGGTGGGTCTGACCGACGATCGCCAGCACCGGGACGTGGTCGAGCTTGGCGTCGTACAGCCCGTTGAGCAGGTGGATCGCACCCGGCCCCGAGGTCGCGGCGCACACCCCCAGCCGGCCGCTGAACTTGGCGTAGCCGACCGCCTGGAAGGCGGACATCTCCTCGTGCCGGGACTGCACGAACCGCGGCTGGTTCTCGGCGCGGCCCCAGGCGGCCAGCAGCCCGTTGATCCCGTCGCCCGGGTAGCCGAAGACCTGCTCGACACCCCACTCGCGCAGGCGATGCAGGACGTGGTCGGACACCTTGGTGCTCATGTAGCGGACCTCCCGGACCGGTGGGGGACGGACGACGGCACCCGTCCGGGTGTCCCCGGAGGACGCCGGAAAACACCGGGTGGTTTGGCAGGTGGCCCGGGGGCAGGCGCAGGGGCAGTGCTTCGGACAGGAGGCACGTCCGTGGGAGCGGCGCCCCGTCGCCCCGGACGGCCGTCCGGATGCAGGACGCCCTCCCGCGGTGACCGCCCGACCCCAGGGTCACGCCGTCGGACCGGTGCCGTCCGACCCGGGCGCGGAGGGTTCCACGAGCCCCCGGTCCCGCACACCGGCGCCTTCGACCGGGCACCCGCCCGGCGCGACGACCGGACCCCGCGCTCCGAGGGAGTTGCGACGCACATGCCGATCCACGCCAGCGTGAAGCACCCGCACGACGACGCCCCCGACACCGCCGACGCCTTCCGCCGGCTCGCCGCCCTTCCCGACGGCCCGGAACGCGACACGGTCCGCGAGCGGATAGTCCAGGCCTGGCTGCCCATGGTCGAACGGCTCGCCGGGCGCTTCCGCAGCCGCGGCGAGAGCTACGAGGACCTGCGCCAGGTAGCATCCCTCGGCCTGGTCAAGGCCGTCGACCGGTACGACCCCGAGCGCGGCAACGCCTTCGAGAGCTACGCCGTGCCGACGATCACCGGTGAGATCAAGCGCCACTTCCGCGACCACATGTGGACCCTGCACGTGCCGCGCCGGGTCCAGGACCTGCGCAACCGCGTGCGCTTCGCCGACCAGGACCTCTCCCGGACCGTCTCGGGCCGCCGGCCCACCGTCACCGAGATCGCCGAGCACGCCGACCTGAGCGAGGAGGACGTCCGGGTGGGGCTGGAGGCGCTGGAGAGCTTCACCGCCCTGTCACTGGACGCGGAGCTGCCCGGCAGCGAGGACGGCTACTCGCTCGGCGACGCGCTCGGCGGCCCCGACCCGGCCCTCGACACGGTCGTCGACCGCGAGGCCGTCAAGGAACGCCTGGCCGCCCTGCCCGAGCGGGAACGCGCCATCCTCTCCATGCGCTTCTTCGACGACATGACCCAGAGCCGCATCGCCGAGGAACTCGGCATCTCCCAGATGCACGTCTCCCGGCTGATCAGCCGCTGCTGCAACCGGGTACGGGAGCAGGTCCTGCGCGACCAGACGGCCTGAGTCGACGGGAGCGGGGTGGCCGAACGGGCCGGTGGGCCGAGGTCCGCAGCCGGGCCGCGGGGACCGGGCGCGGAAACCTGAGCGGCGGCCGGGAGCGCGAAACACGGCGTTCACCCGCTCGGGCCCCTCGTTCCCGCGAACGGCGCACGGCGGCGCGCGCGGTGGCGCCGGGCGGGCTGTGATGGCCGCAGGGGCGCGAGCGCCGTGTCCCCGCAGCCGTCGCTCGAAGGAGCCCGCCCCCATGCGCCGCACCGCCCGCGCCCTGTCCGCCGCCGTCCTGGCCGGTGCCGCCCTCGGCGTCTTCACCGGGCCCGTTTCGGCCGAACCCGGTGCGCCCCTTCCGCCCGCCGAACCCGGTGCTCCCTCCCCGCCCGCCGCACCCGGCGTGCCCGCGCCCCCCGACGCGCCCTCCGCACCCGGCGACCCCGCCGCGCCGTCCGCGCCTGACGCGTCCGGCGCTCGCTCCCTGCCCTCGGCGGCCTCCGGCGGACCGGTCGCCGAGGTCAGTCCGGCCCAAGCCGTCCCGGGTGGCACCGTCACCGTCTCCGTCTCCTGCGCTCCCACCGGCGCGCCCGCGCCCGCGACCCTGGACGCCACCTCACCGGCCTTCGACGAGGGCACCGTCGCCCTGCGCAAGGTCGCGGGCACCGCGGGGACGACGTCAGGGGCCGCCTACCGCGGCACCGCGCGCATAACCGCCGTGAAGGACACCGAGGTCACCGAGGACACCGAGGACACCGAGGTCACCGAGGGAGTCCCGGACGCCCCCGACGCCCCGCTCATTCCGGACGCCCCCGAGGACACCGCGGACACCGCGGACACCGAGGACGCGTGGTCCGTCGACGGAGCCTGCCCGGAGGGGTCCGGCGGCGAGGGCGGCGAGCCCTGGAGCGCGACGATGACCGTGCCGGAGCCGGGGGAGGAGGGCGCCGCCGTCGTACCGCCGTGCCCCGAGCCCGCCCCGCGCGGCGACGTCCCGGCCCACGGCCAGGCTCCCGCGCACGGCGCCTCCTGCGCCCCCGAGCCGCCCTGTCCGAAGCCCGCCGTGCCGCACGGCGGGGCCTCCGCGCAGCAGGAGCCCTGCGTCGGTCCGTCGGCCGAGCACGGTGTACGGGCCGGCACGGGCGGCACCTTCACCGACTCGGTGCCCGCCCTGGCCGCCGGCGGCGTCCTGATCGCGGGCGCGGGCGCCGCGGCCGCGCACCGGCTGCGACTCCGGCTGCGCGGGGACCTGGAACGGCACTGACCCCGGGCCGCACCGACCCGCCTCGCCCCGGTCCGCCGGGGATCGACGCCACCGGAACCACGGTCATGGCACCGCCTCCCGATGGGTACGTTCAGCAACGACCGACGAAGACCGATCAAGACCTGGGAAGAAGGGCACCCGGCCGGGCGGCGACAGGACACGGCACGACGGACTGCGCGGAGGCACGCATGCGGCGCACGGACCCCCGGGGGCGGGACGGCGGAGAGGGCCGCACCCCCGCACGGCAGGACCCCCGGAGCCACGCCCCCGCGCGCCGCGTACCGGAAGGACACGGTCCCGTCCGCTACGGTCCGCACCTCCCCGGTGACGGCCTGCCGGTGCTGCCCGAGCTGTCCGCCGTGCTCGCCACCGCGGCCGGCCGGGGCGGCGAGGAACCGGCCGGCGGGGCCCCCGCCCTCCTGTCCGCCGCGAGCGGCTACTGGGACCGCCGCGGCCTGCCCACCGACCCCGGCCACGTGGCCGCCGCCCCGGGGGCCAACGCCCTGCTGCTCGCGCTGACCGCCGTGCTCGGCGGTGACGTCCTGGTGCCGCGCCCCTGCGCGGCCTGGTGGGCACCGTACGCACGGCTCCTGGGCCGACCCGTCTTCCACGTCCCGACCCCGGCCGAGTCAGGCGGCGTCCCCGATCCGTACGCCCTGCTGGAGACCGTACGGCGGGTCCGCGCCGAAGGCGGTGACCCGCGTCTGCTCGTGCTGTCCGTCGCCGACGACCCCACCGGCACCGTCGCGCCGCCCGAATTGCTGCACGAGACCGTCGAGGCCGCCGCCGCCGAGGGGCTGCACCTGGTCAGCGACGAGACCTGGCGCGACACCCTGCACGACCCGCACGCCACCGTGCTGCTCAGCCCCGCCGAGATGCTGCCCGAACGGGTCACCGTCGTCACCGACCTGGCCGGCGCGCTGCTGCCGCCGGGCTGGCCGGCCGCGGTCGCCCGTTTCCCCGAGTCCGCCGCCGGAGACGGCCTGCACGCCCGCGTGCTGGACGTGCTCACCGCGCTCGGCGCCCGCGTCGCCGCGCCCGTCGCCGCCGCCGCCGGGTACGCCCTCGCCGAACCCGAGCCGGTCACCGCCCGCCGGTCGGCCGCCGTGCGCCTGCACGCGCGCCTGGCCGCCACCGTGCACACCGCGGTCGTCACCGCGGGCGCCACCGCACGGCCCCCGCAGGCCGGCCGCCACCTGTACGCCGACCTCGGCTCGTTGCGCGACGCCCTCGCCGCCCGGGGTGTCGGCGACGCCCAGGAACTGGAGGACTTCCTCACCGCCCGCCTCGGCATGCCCGCGCCGGGCGGCCACCGCTTCGGCGACGACCTCCAGGCCCTGCGCGTCCGGCTCTCCACCGGTCCTCTGGCCGACGGTGGTACTGATGAGCAGCGCACAGAACGCCCCACCGTCCCCGACCCGTTGGAACTGCCACACGTGCAACGCGCCCTGATCGGTCTGAAGTCGGTCTTCGACGATCTCCGCGACGCTCAGCGATGGGAGCCTCCTCGATGACGCAGCAGCCCCGGTCGACCACGAGCACCTCCACGTCCGTCAAGGACTCCGGCGCGCCGCCGGCCACGCCCGCCTCGCCGCCCTCGGACCCCCCGCTCGCGGAACCGCGGCCGCTGGCCGAGCACCGGGTGTGGCCGCGGACCTTCCACGATCGGCTGACCACGCCGCTGCCCGGTCTGAAGGCCTTCGCGAGATTCGCCCGCGAGGGCGCGGTGAGACCCGGCCCCGAAGGGCTCGCCGACATCCCCCGGCTGCCGTACGCACCCGGCCGGCCGCCCCGCGTCGACGCCGGTACCGTCGCCGTCACCTGGGCGGGGCACGCGAGCTGGGTGGTGAACATCGGCGGTCTCACCGTGCTCACCGACCCGGTCTGGTCCCGCCGCATCCTCGGCACCCCGGCCCGGGTCACTCCGGTGGGCGTTCCCTGGAGCGCCCTGCCCCGCGTGGACGCCGTCGTCATCAGCCACAACCACTACGACCACCTGGACGCCCCGACGCTGCGCCGGCTGCCCCGGGACACACCGGTCTTCGTGCCGGCCGGGCTCGGCCGCTGGTTCCACCGCCGCCGCTTCACCCGCGTCACCGAGCTGGACTGGTGGGAGGCGGCCGAACTGGACGGCGTGCGCTTCGACTTCGTACCGGCCCACCACTGGTCCAAGCGCAGCCTCATCGACACCTGCCGCACGCTGTGGGGCGGCTGGGTCCTCACCGGCCCCGACGGCCGGCGCGTGTACTTCGCCGGCGACACCGGGTACGGCCACTGGTTCGCCCGCATCGGCCGCCGCTACCCCGGGATCGACCTCGCGCTGCTCCCCATCGGCGCCTACGACCCCCGCTGGTGGCTCAGCGACGTGCACTGCGACCCGGAGGAGGCGGTGCGGGCCGCCCAGGACGTCGGCGCCCGGCGGATGGCCCCCATGCACTGGGGCACCTTCGTCCTGTCCGCCGAGCCGGTGCTGGAGCCGCTGACCCGGGTCCGTGCCGCCTGGCAGCGCGCGGGCCTGCCCCGGGAGCACCTCTGGGACCTGCCGGTCGGCGGCTCCCGCGTGCTGGGGTGACCGCGAGCGGGGGAGCGCGCGCACCGGGCTGTGCCTACGCCTTCGCCGGCCCCCGCAGCCGCCGCCACAGGCTCGGCGCCACGCTGAGCAGCACGGTCAGCGCGATCGCGGCGGCCACCCCCTCCCACGGCTGGTCGAACAGCGCGCCGCTCAGAATCCCGATCAGCTGGTACGTCACCGCCCAGGCCAGACAGGCGGGCAGGTTGCCGTGGGCGAACCGGCGCAGCGGCCACTCGGCCAGCAGACAGGCCAGCATCACCGGTATCCGTCCCGCCGGGACCAGCCGGGACAGCACCAGCACCGCCACGTCGTGGTCGGCGAGCTTCTCCTGCGCCTGCTCCAGCCGGTCCTCGGGCGCCCGGGAGCGGATGGCCTCCAGCCAGCGCGAGCCGTTCTTCGAACCGACCCCGCGCCGGCCCAGCCAGTACAGCGCCATGTCCCCGCAGAACGCGGCCAGCGAGGCCGTCACGAACACCATCAGCATCGAGTACGGCAGTGTCTGGTGGGTCGCCACCACGGCCGCCGAACTCACCAGCGCGCCCGTGGGCACCACCGGTACCAGCGCCCCGATCAGCACCAGCAGGAACAGCGACGGATAGCCGAACGCCTGCTGCGTCGGCTCGGTCGGTATGCTCACCGCCGCGTCCAGCCAGCTCACCGCGTGTCCTCCACCCGCACGCTCTCGCCATGCCCCAGCCGGTGCACGGCCACGCCCGGCGCACGCAGCGCCGACAGGCGCACGAACTCGTCGCCCGGCGTGTGGAACTCGTGGGGGCGCACCGCGTTCATCCCGATCGGCCAGTACGTGCCGTAGTGCACCGGCACCGCCGTGCGCGGCGCGAGCCGGGCCAGTGCCTCGGCCGCCCGTCCCGGGTCCAGGTGCTCCGGACCGAGGTTCGGCCCCCAGCCCCCCACCGGCAGCAGGGCCGCGTCGACCGGCCCGACCTCCTTCTCCATGGCGTCGAACAGACCGGTGTCCCCGGCGAAGTACGTCCGGGCCTCGCCCTCGACGACGTAGCCGAGAGCGGGGGAGCGCTGCCGTCCGATCGGCAGCCGCCGCCCGTCGTGCCGGGCCGGCACCACCCGGATCCGCAGGTCGCCGACCGGGACCTCGTCGCCGGGCGCCACCTCCGTCGGTTCCAGGTGCGCGAGCCGGCGCAGCGCCGGCACCGACCGGCGTGCGCCCCGGGGTACGAGCAGGCGCGTGCCCGGGGCGAGCCGCGCCAGCGAGGGCACGTGCAGGTGGTCGGCGTGCAGATGGGACACCAGCGCCACGTCCGCGCGCCAGGCCTCCGGCGGCGGCACCGCGCCCCGACGGCGGCGCAGGTGCGCGAGCCGACGGGCGAACAGGGGGTCGGTGAGTACACGTACGTCCGAGTCCTCGACCGTGCAGGTGGCATGACCCCACCACGTGAGCTCCACCGGCACCTCATTGCCTCCTTCGCGCGACTCCCCGAAGACTACGTCCAGGAGTAGGGTCGGCGGCGAAAACGGGAGGTGAGGGGGACGCCATGGGTCTGGTGCGGGTGACGGCGATCGCGAGTCTGACGCCGCTGGAGCAGTTGGACGACGACCCCTTCCTGGTCGATTCCCGCAGCCAGCACGCCATGTGCGCCCGCTGGGCCGCGGAGCACGGCTACGTCGTCGCCAGGGAGCTGCTGGTGCGCGGCCTGCGGCCGGACCACGACGCGCTGTGGGACGGCGTCCGTCCCGGGCGCGACCTGTTCGTGGCGCCCAGCCGGCGGGTGCTGGAGAGCGCCCTGTCGTCCGTGGAGGAGTTCACCGCGGAGTGCGCGCGGCGCGGGGCCCGCGTCGAGACGGCCGGCCACGCCGAACCGTTCTACGACGCCCGGATGAAGGCGTGCGTCCACCGGAGGCTGTCCATGCCGACGGCCGGGTACGACGGCCGCTGACCCCGCCGGGGGGTGTGAACCGGACCCGGGGGGACAAACGGGCGCTCCGGACCGTTGTGACAGGGTGGGGCAGGCCCGCGCCGAGAACGGGCCCGGACGTGAGGTGTACGGAGCGTGGGTGCAGGGCGTTGGCGCCGGGTCGCCAGTCAGATCGGGCGGAGCGTCGCGGTGTGGGCCGTGTCCACCGTCACCATGCTCGCGCTCGCCGGCATCCTGCCCGACTTCCGGCTCCAGTCGCCCGACGGTGACAGCGCCACCGACATCGCCGTCACCGCCGCGGTCGGGGCCGGCGCCTTCGGCCTGCTGTCCGCCCTGGTGTGGCCGCTGATGGTCCGGATGCTGCTCCTGGTGCCGGCGCTCGTCCTCGGGCTGCTGGTCTTCTTCCTCAACGGCGGGCTGCTGCTCCTGGCGATCGACGTGAACCCGGCGGGGCGCGGCGGCGTCGCCCCCGAGACGGCGGTCGTGGTGGCCGCCGTCATGTCCGCGGTCGCCTCCGCCACCGGCGGGGCCCTCGCCGTGCGCGACGACGACGCCTACCGGCGCCGGCTGTACCGCCTCGCCGACCGCCGCCGCAGATCCGGCCCGCCCTGCCCGTCCGGCCCCGGCACCGTCTTCCTGCAACTGGACGGCGTCGGCCACGACGTCCTGCTGGACGCCGTGGACAGCGGCGCCATGCCCACCGTCGCCCGCTGGCTGGGCCGTGACGGCAGGTCCGCGACCCACCGGCTGGCCGTGTGGCACACCGACTGGTCCAGCCAGACCGGCGCCAGCCAGCTCGGCATCCTGCACGGCAGCAACCACGACGTCCCGGCCTTCCGCTGGTACGAGAAGGACAGCGGCGAGGTCGTGGTCTGCAACCGCCCGACCAGCGCCGCCGAACTGCAGCGCCGGGCCATCGAGCGCACCGGCGACGGCGGGCTGCTCACCTTCGACGGCGCCAGCCGCGGCAACCTGTTCGGCGGCGGCGCCGACGAACAGGCGCTCGTGCTGTCGATCGCGACCCGGCGCCGCAGCCCGGAGACGCGCTCCCGGTCCGGCTACTTCGCCTACTTCGCCGACCCGGCCAACGCCGTGCGCACCGCGCTGTCCTTCGTCGCCGAGGTGGGCCGGGAGATCGGCCAGTCCGTCCGGGCCCGCCTGCACGAGGTCCGCCCCCGGGTCTCGCGCGGCGGCCTCTACCCCTTCGTCCGCGCCTTCGCGACCGTCGTCGAACGGGACGTCGTGGTCGCCGCGGTGATCGGGGACATGCTCGCCGGACGCACCGCCGTCTACGCCGACCTGGTGGCCTACGACGAGGTGGCGCACCACTCCGGGCCGCGCGGCCGGGACGCCGCGAAGGTCCTCCAGCGCCTCGACCGGTCCCTCGCCCTGATCGAGACGGTCACCGAGCACGCCCCTCGCAAATACCGCGTCGTCCTCCTGTCCGACCACGGCCAGAGCCCCGGCGAGACCTTCCGCACCCGCTACGGCCTCACCCTCGGCGACCTGGTGCGGGCCGGTTGCGGACTGCCCGTGCCGCGCCGGGCCCAGCGCACCCGCAGCGGCGCCGAGGCGCGCAACACGGTACGGGCCGCCCTGCACCGGCCCGTCGAAGAGGGTGCCGAGCAGCGGCGACCCGCCGACACCCCCACCGGCCGCCGCTCGGAACCGATCGTGCTGGCCTCGGGGAACCTGGGGCTGGTCTCCTTCCCGGACGTGCCGCACCGGATGACCCGGGAGGAGATCGACGCCCGCCACCCGGCGCTGCTGCCGACCCTCGCCAACCACCCCGGCATCGGCTTCCTGCTGGTCCGCAGCGAGCGGCACGGAGGGGTGGTGCTCGGCGCCCGCGGCGCGGAGATCCCCCTGGACCGGCTCGACGAGGACCCCGGCCCGCTCGCCGTGTTCGGGCCCGGCGCGGCCGACGCCGTCCGCCGCACGCACTCCTTCCCGCACACGGCCGACATCATGGTCAACTCCTTCCACGACCCGGCCGACGGCGAGGTCCTCGCCTTCGAGGAGCAGATCGGCTCCCACGGCGGACTCGGCGGCGCCCAGTCGCGGGCCTTCCTGCTGTCGCCGACCGTGTTGTCCGCGCCGGTCGCCGAAGGCGCGGAGATCGTCGGCGCCGAACAGGTCCACCGGATCCTGCGCCGCTGGCTGCGGGAGTCGAACGGCCCGCAGGTGCCCGTGGACGATTCACCGTCGAGAGCCGTCGACAGCGCACCTTTTCCCGTCGTGGGCGGGGTCGTGCAGGACAAAAGCGCCTGATTTGGAGGCGCGGCGGACGGTGCCCGACCATGGGCGCCGTCCCGGCGATCCCGGGCACCAGTTCCAAGGAAGGCGCCCCACCCCATGCACGTCACCGGGACCGTCCCCCCACCGGCTCCGGACCCGCGGGTCACCCCCGCGGCCTCCGACCCCGCTCCCGGCAACGGCAGGCACGCCCGCCGCTTCGGGCTCCCCGTCGCCACCGCCCTGGTCATGGGCAACATCATCGGCGGCGGCATCTTCCTGCTCCCGGCCTCCGTCGCGCCCTTCGGCACCATCAGCCTGCTCGCCTTCGGCGTCCTGACCGTCGGCGCCATCGCGCTCGCCCTGGTCTTCGGCCGCCTCGCCGCCCGCGACCCGCGCACCGGCGGTCCCTACGTCTACGCCCGCGAGGCATTCGGCGACTTCGCCGGCTTCCTCGCGGCCTGGGCGTACTGGATCACCACCTGGGTGTCCAACGCGGCGCTGGCCGTCGCCGCCGTGGGCTACCTCGACGTGCTCGTCCCGGTGAACGACCACCGCTGGACCGCCTGTCTGGCCGCGCTCGTCGTCCAGTGGCTGCCGGCGCTGGCCAACTTCGCCGGCACCCGCTACGTGGGTGCCGTCCAGCTGGTGGCCACCGTGCTGAAGTTCGCGCCGCTGCTGCTGGTCGCGGTCGGCGGACTGTTCTTCTTCGACGCGGACAACCTCGGCCCGTTCAACGCGAGCGGCGGCAGCGGCATCGGAGCGGTCTCCGCCGCCGCCGCGATCCTGCTCTTCTCCTACCTCGGGGTGGAGTCCGCCGCCGTCAGCGCGGGCGAGGTCAAGAACCCCCGCCGCACGGTGGGCCGGGCCACCGTCATCGGCACCGCGGGCGCCGCCCTCGTCTACCTGCTGGGCACCCTCGCGGTCTTCGGCACGGTCTCCCACGACCGCCTGGTGACCTCCACCGCCCCCTTCTCGGACGCCGTGAACGCCATGTTCGGCGGTGCCTGGGGCGGCTGGGCCGTGGCGCTCGCCGCCCTGGTGTCGATGACCGGCTGCCTCAACGGCTGGACGCTGCTCAGCGCCCAGACCCCGTACGCCGCCGCGAAGGACGGGCTCTTCCCCGCCGCGTTCGCCCGCAGGCGGCGCGGAGTGCCGACGGTCGGCGTCGGCGTCACCGTCGTCCTCGCCTCGCTGCTCACCGTGTACAACTACACGTCCGGTTCGGCCAAGGTCTTCGAGATCCTCGTCCTGGTCACCACCTTCACGGCGACCGTGCCCTACCTGCTGGCCACCGCCGCCCAGCTCTTCCACCTGCTCTCCGGACAGGGCGAGAAGGTCGACCGGGCCCGCCTCGTCCGGGACGGCGTGATCGCGTCCGTCGCGGCGGCCTTCTCGCTGTGGCTGGTCGCGGGCGCCGGCTACGCGGCGGTCTACCAGGGGGTGCTCTTCCTCTTCGCCGGCGTGCTGGTCTACGCGGTGATGGCGGCCCGCAGGCGGCGCACGGAGGCAGCGCGGACACCCGGGTGTTCCTCGTGAGCCGAGCCGGAGTGTGATCGGATGGGGGTGGGGGCCCGGGCACGGGCTCCCACCGCCCCCGTACAGCAAGAGAATTCGAGAGGACTCCGCCGTGGCAACCACGCGCTCCGCACACACCGTCTGGGAAGGCAACCTGCTCGAGGGCAACGGTGTCGTCACCTTCGACTCGTCCGGCATCGGCGAGCAGCAGGTGTCGTGGCCCTCGCGCGCCGAGCAGGCCAACGGGAAGACCAGCCCGGAAGAGCTGATCGCCGCCGCCCACTCCAGCTGCTTCTCCATGGCGCTCTCGCACGGCCTGGCCGGTGCCGGCACCCCGCCCACCAAGCTCACCACCTCCGCCGACGTCACCTTCCAGCCCGGCGAGGGCATCACGGGCATCCACCTCACCGTGGAGGGCACCGTCCCGGGCCTCGACAACGACGCGTTCGTCGCCGCCGCCGAGGACGCCAAGAAGAACTGCCCGGTCAGCCAGGCCCTGACCGGCACCACCATCACCCTCACGGCGAAGCTGGCCTAGCGGTCAGGAGCCCGCGCGCTCCCAGCCCCGCCGGTCCGGGCGCGGCCCCAGCTGCCTGGGGTCGCGCGACCGGTACACCACGTACGGGCGGGTCAGGTACTGCACGGGCGCGCTGAACATGTGCACCAGGCGGGTGTAGGGCACCAGGGCGATCAGCACCATCCCGATCACCGCGTGCACGTGGTAGAGCACCGGCACGCCCTCCATCAGCTCCACCTTCGGGTTCAGGACGAACAGGCTGCGGGACCAGGGGGCGATGGTGCCGCGGTAGTCGTAGCCGTCGCCCGAGGTGTCCGAGAGCTTGGCGATCATGCCGAGGACGATGGCGCCGACCAGGAAGACGTACATGAACTTGTCGTTGGCCGTGGTGGCGCGGAAGACGGGTGCCTTGGTGCGGCGCCGGTAGACCAGCATGCCGATCCCGGCCACCGTCAGCACCCCGGCCAGGGTGCCGCCGTACAGCGAGAACAGGTGGTAGGCGTGCTCGCTGACGCCGACCGCCTCCGTCCACGACGCCGGGACGAACAGCCCGATCAGATGGCCGACCAGCACGAACAGGATGCCGTAGTGGAACACCGGCGAGGCGATGTTGAGGAGCTTCGACTCGTAGACCTGGGAGGAGCGGGTCGTCCAGCCGAACCGGTCGTAGCGGTGCCGCCAGACCAGGCCCGCGATCAGCAGGGCGAAGGCGGCGTAGGGCAGCACGCCCCACAGGAAGACGTTCATCGGCGTGCTCCGGTCGAGGCGGGCGGCAGGGTGGCGCACACGGCGTCCAGGACGCACGCGTAGGGCGTACCGAACGCGGTGAGCCGGGAGCGGAGCTGGTCCAGGGCGTCGCGGTGCTCGGTGAGCATGCCGATGTCCCCGGTGCGGGAGACGAACTCCAGCACCGCCGGGAGGAAGTCCGGGAGTTCCTCGCCGGTGAACTCCAGTCCGTGGGCGCGGTACAGCTCCTTGAAGCGGACCAGGGACATGCCGCGGTTGCGGGTGTCGCCGTCCGTCCACCAGCTCAGGTAGAGACTGTGCCGGTTCTTGAAGTCGAAGACCTCCACGTAGTGCGCCTGGAGTTCGCCCTGCGGGGTCACGGCCGCGTGGTCGGTGAAGGGGCGCAGCGGGGGCGCCGCCTCACGCAGCAGCGGCAGCCGGGCGCGGAAGTCGTCGTCGGGATAGGTCAGGCAGAGCGCCGCCGCCTGGTACAGCACCTCGAACCCGGGCATCGGATCACACCTCCCTCTCGTCGTCCGCGGTCTGCCGCCGGCGCAGGACGTGGAAGTTCTCCACCGGCACCAGCGGCAGCCGCCTGCGCCCCGAGTCCTGGCCGAACGGGCCGTCGCCGCCCATGCCGGGGCCGCCGTCGGTGTCCAGACTGCACGTGTCCGGCAGGGCGGACGCCTCCAGCCGGTGCGCGTCCCCCACGGCGGCCGTCGGGATCACGTACCGCTCCTCGTACTTGGCGATGGCCAGCAGCCGGTACATGTCCTGGATCTCCTGGGCGCTCATGCCGACGCCGCCGGCGACGGCCGGGTCCGGGGTCTCGCCGAGGTTGATCGCCCGCATGTGGGCGCGCATCGCCGCCAGCTTCTCCAGCGACGCCCGCACCGGGCCGGTGTCGCCCGCCGTGAACACCTCGGCCAGGTACTCCAGCGGGATGCGCAGGGTGTCGATCGCGCCGAAGAGGTTGTCCGCGTCCTCGCCGTCGTGCCCGGTCTCGGTCAGCGCGTCCACCACCGGTGACAGCGGCGGGATGTACCAGACCATCGGCATGGTGCGGTACTCCGGGTGCAGCGGCAGCGCCACCCGGTACCTGCTCACCAGCGCGTGCACGGGGGAGCGCCGGGCCGCCTCGATCCAGTCGAAGGGGATGCCCGCCCCCTCCGCCGCCCGCCGCACCGCCGGGTCCTCCGGGTCAAGGAAGACGCCCAACTGGGCCTCGTACAACTGCCTCTCGTCCGGCGTCTCGGCGGCCTCGGTCACCTTGTCCGCGTCGTAGAGCACGACCCCCAGGTACCTGAGCCGTCCCACGCAGGTCTCCGAGCAGACCGTCGGCTGGCCCACCTCGATGCGCGGGTAGCAGAAGGTGCACTTCTCGGCCTTGCCGGTGCGGTGGTTGAAGTACACCTTCTTGTACGGGCATCCGGTCACGCACATCCGCCAGCCCCGGCAGCGGTCCTGGTCGACCAGCACGATGCCGTCCTCGGAGCGCTTGTACATCGCCCCGGACGGGCAGGACGCCACGCACGACGGGTTGAGGCAGTGCTCGCAGATGCGCGGCAGGTAGAACATGAAGGTCTCTTCGTAGGCGAACCGCACCTTCTCCGAGGCCTGCTGCCGGGTGCGCTCCACCATCGGGTCCAGGTCGCCGTAGGCGGGTGCGCCGCCCAGGTTGTCGTCCCAGTTCGAGGACCAGTCGATCTTCATCGGCTTGCCGTCGAGCTGGGAGACGGGCCGCGCGACCGGGTAGTCGGAGCCGAGCGGGGCGTCGGTGAGGTTCTTGTAGTCGTACGTCCAGGGTTCGTAGTAGTCCTTGATCTCCGGGAGCTTCGGGTTGGAGAAGATCCCGGAGAGCTTCTTCAGCCGCCCGCCCGCCTTCAGCCTCAGCGCGCCCCGCCGGTTCAGCTCCCAACCGCCCCGCCACTTCTCCTGGTCCTCGTAGCGGCGGGGGTAGCCCTGTCCGGGGCGGGTCTCGACGTTGTTGAACCAGACGTACTCCATGCCCCGGCGGTTGGTCCACGCCTGCTTGCAGGTGACCGAGCAGGTGTGGCAGCCGATGCACTTGTCGAGGTTCATGACCATGGCGACCTGGGCCATCGGGCGCATCAGTACTCGACCTCCTGACTGCGGCGGCGGATCACGGTCACCTCGTCGCGCTGGTTGCCCGTCGGGCCGAGGTAGTTGAACGCCCAGGACAACTGGGCGTAACCGCCGATGAGATGGGACGGTTTGAGGATCAGCCGGGTGAGCGAGTTGTGGATGCCGCCCCGTTTGCCGGTCGTCTCGGCCAGCGGGACGTTGACCGTGCGTTCCTGGGCGTGGTGCATGTACACCGTGCCGGGCGGCATGCGGTGCGAGACGATCGCCCGGGCCACGACCACGCCGTTGCGGTTGACCGCCTCGATCCAGTCGTCGTCGGCGACCCCGATCGCCTCCGCGTCCCGCGTCGACATCCAGATGGTCTGGCCGCCGCGGGACAGCGCCAGCATGAACAGGTTGTCCTGGTACTCGGAGTGGATGGACCACTTGTTGTGCGGGGTCAGGTAGCGGACCGTCACCTCCCGGTGCCCGTCCGGGCCCAGCTGGGGTTCGCCGAAGAGCCTGCTCATGTCCAGCGGCGGACGGTAGACCGGCAGCGCCTCGCCCAGCTCGTGCATCCAGTCGTGGTCCAGGAAGAAGTGCTGCCGCCCGGTGAGGGTGTGCCAGGGCTTGAGGTGCTCGGTGTTGAGCGTGAACGCCGTGTAGCGGCGCCCGCCGGCCTCGCTGCCCGACCACTCAGGCGACGTGATCACCGGCACGGGCGCCGCCTGTGTGTCCGCGTACGTGATCCGCTTGCCCTCGTGCTCGGCGGCGAGGTGGGCCATCTCCTGCCCGGTCCTCGCCTCCAGCGTGCGGAAGCCCTGGACGGCCAGGCGCCCGTTGGTCGTGCCGGACAGGGCCAGGATGGTGTTGGCGGCCTTCACCGCCGTGTCCAGCGCCGGGCGCCCGTCGGCCGGGCCGCCGCGCACCGCGCCGTTGAGGTCCCGCAGCCGGCCGACCTCCTCGTCCGGCTTCAGGGTGATGCCCTTGGCCGGCAGGCCCTTGCCCTCCACCAGCGGGCCCAGCGCCGCGAACTTCGCGCCGATCGCCGTGTAGTCCCGCTCCACGACGACGAGGTTCGGCAGGGTCTTCCCGGGCTCGGGGTCGCACTCCCCGCGCCGCCAGTCCCGCACGACCCCGCCCGGCTGGGCGATCTCACCCGGGGTGTCGTGCTGGAGCGGGGCCGCCACCAGGTCCTTGCGCACGCCGAGGTGGCCGACGGCCAGCTCGCTCAGCTTCTCGGCGAGCGCCTTGAAGGTGTCGAAGTCGGTCCGCGTCTGCCACGGCGGGTCCACGGCCGGGGAGAAGGCGTGCACGTAGGGGTGCATGTCCGTGCTGGACAGGTCGTGCTTCTCGTACCAGGTGGCGGCGGGCAGCACCACGTCGGACAGGAGGGTGGAGGAGGTGTGCCGGAAGTCCAGCGAGAGCAGCAGGTCGAGCTTCCCCTCGGGCGCCTCCTCGTGCCACGTCACGTCCCGGGGGCGCTCGCCGGGCGCGGCCTCCTCGGCGCGCAGCGAGGAGTGGGTGCCCAGCAGGTGCTTGGTGAAGTACTCGGCGCCCTTCGCCGAGGAACCGAGCAGGTTGGCCCGCCACAGGGTCAGGATGCGGGGCCAGTTCTCCGGCGCGTCCGGGTCCTCGCAGGCGAACTTCAGGGTGCCCGCGCGCAGTTCGGCCACCGCGTTCGCCACCGGGTCGCCGAAGGTCTCGCCCAGCTCCAGCGGGCTGCGGTCGAAGGTCGGGTACGAGGGCATCCAGCCGGTGCGCGCCGACAGCGCGAGGCAGTCCGCGCCCGTCATCCCCGTCAGCCGCCCCTCGCCCAGCGGCGAGGCCAGGACGTCGGCGCCGAAGCGGTCGTAGCGCCACTGGTCGGTGTTGAGGTACCAGTACGCGGTGCCGATCATCTGGCGCGGCGGGCGCGACCAGTCCGAGGCCGCGGCCAGCGTCGCCCAGCCGGTCGCCGGGCGGCACTTCTCCTGGCCCACGTAGTGCGCCCAGCCGCCGCCGTTGCGGCCCTGGCAGCCGGTGAGCTGGAGCAGGGCCAGGAAGGCCCGGTAGATCGTCTCCGAGTGGAACCAGTGGTTGGTCCCGGCCCCCATGAGGATCATGCAGCGCCCCTTCGAGCGCTCGGCGGTCCGCGCGAACTCCCGGGCGATACGCACGCAGGCCGCCGCGGGCACCGAGGTGTGCGTCTCCTGCCAGGCCGGGGTGCCGGGCGCCGCCGCGTCCTCGTACGACGCCGCCCAGTCGCCCGGCACTCCCGGGCGCGCCACACCGTACTGGGCCAGCAGCAGGTCGAAGACGGTCGTCACCAGGGGTCCGGTCGCCCCGCCCAGCCGCGTCGCCGGCACCCCCCGCCTCAGTACGTCCCCGCGGCCCTGCGCGTGCGGGCCGCCCTCGGTGTCGAAGCGGGGGAGCAGCACCTCGACGCCCGACGCCATCTCGTGGCCGTGCAGACTCAGCCGCGGGCGCACCTCACCCAGGTCGAGGTTCCACCTCCCCCGGTCCGCCTCGTTCCAGCGGAAGCCCAGCGAGCCGTTCGGGACCACCGCACGGCCCGAGGCCTCGTCCAGCACCACCGTCTTCCAGCGGGCGTCCTCGCCCTCCTGCCCCAGGTCGGCCGCGCGCAGGAACTTCGCCGGGACGTAGGCCCCGTCCCGCTCGGTCAGCGTCACCAGGAACGGCAGGTCGGTGAAGCGGCGCACGTAGTCGTCGAAGAAGGGCGTGGTGCGGTCGACGAAGAACTCCTTGAGGACCACGTGCCCCATGCCGAGGGCCAGCGCGGCGTCCGTGCCCGGGTGCGGGTGCAGCCACTGGTCGGCGAACTTGGTGTTGTCGGCGTAGTCGGGCGACACGACGACGACCTTCTGGCCCCGGTAGCGGGCCTCCGCCATCCAGTGCGCGTCCGGCGTGCGTGTCACCGGCACGTTCGAGCCCCACATGATCAGGTACGCCGCGTCCCACCAGTCGCCCGACTCCGGCACGTCCGTCTGGTCGCCGAAGACCTGCGGGGACGCGACGGGAAGGTCGGCGTACCAGTCGTAGAACGACAGCATCGGGGCGCCGATGAGGGAGTGGAAACGGGCCCCCGCCGCGTGCGACACCATCGACATCGCCGGGATGGGGGAGAAGCCCGCGATGCGGTCCGGGCCCTGGCTGCGGATGGTGTGGACGTGGGCCGCGGCGACCATCTCGACGGCCTCGTCCCAGTGCGCCCGGACCAGGCCCCCCTTGCCGCGCGCCCGCTGGTAGCGGCGCCGCCGCTCCGGGTCGCCCTGGATGTCGGCCCAGGCCAGCACCGGGTCCGACAGCCGCGCCTTCGCCTCCCGGTACATCTCCAGCAGCACTCCGCGCACGTACGGGTAGCGCACCCGGGTCGGCGAGTACGTGTACCAGGAGAACGCCGCGCCCCGGGGGCAGCCGCGCGGCTCGTACTCCGGACGGTCCGGGCCGACCGAGGGATAGTCCGTCGCCTGGGTCTCCCAGGTGATGATGCCGTCCTTGACGAACACGTTCCAGCGGCACGAGCCGGTGCAGTTCACGCCGTGCGTGGAGGTGACGACCTTGTCGTGGCTCCAGCGGTCGCGGTAGAACGCGTCCGACTCCCGGCCGCCGACCAGTCCGATGCTGTGCAGGTCGGGGGCGGCCGTCCCGGGCCGGAAGAACCGCCCCGCGCGCAGCAGGGCCGCGGCCGGCTCCGTGGGCGGTGTCCGCGTGTCGGTCACGTGCGCTGCTCCCTCGGTCGCCCGGGTCCTGACGTTCCGAACCTAGGGGCGGGTGCGGGAGCGCACCCGTTCGCGGGGCCCGTACGGGTCAGGGCGGGCCGGCCGGGGTACCGGTCAGGGCTTGCGGGCGACCCCCGCGTACACCGGCACGACACCCTCCGCCTGGGCCGCCACGTCCTGAGGGTCGGGCCGCCATCCGGTGACCGGGATGACACCCGGGCCCAGCAGCTCCAACCCGTCGAAGAAGCGCGAGAACTCGGCCAGCGAACGCGGATGGAACGGCGTGCCGCTGCGCGTGAACAGGGCGGCCGCCCGGCCCACCGCCTCGGGGTTCAGATCCGGCGTGACCTGGGACAGGACCAGGTGGCTGCCGGGTGCCAGGGCGTCGACGTACCGCCGCAGCAGGCCGTGGACGTCGTCGCCGTCGGCCGTGTCGCCGAGGTAGTGCGTCAGGGCCACCAGCGACAGCGCGACGGGCCGGCCCAGGTCCAGTGACCGGCCCGCCAGCCCCAGGATCGTGTCCGGGTCCCGGACGTCCGCGTGGACGTAGTCGGTGGAGCCCTCCGCCGACCCGTGCAACAGCGCCTCGGCGTGCCGCAGGACGATCGGGTCGTTGTCGGCGTAGACCACCCGCGCCTCGGGGGCCACGGCCTGCGCCACCTGGTGCAGGTTCGGCTCCGTGGGGATGCCGGTGCCGATGTCCAGGAACTGGCGGATGCCGGCCTCGGCCAGCGTACGGACGGCCCGGTGCATGAACCGGCGGTTGGCGCGGGCCCCGCGGACCGCGGTGTCGTCCGCGGCGAGGATCTTGCGGGCCAGCTCCTCGTCCACCGGGTAGTTGTCCTTGCCGCCCAGCCACCAGTCGTAGACCCGGGCCGGATGCGGGCGGCTGGTGTCGAGGGGGCCGGGGGCGGCGTCGGAACCGGTCATGCGGTGTCGTCTCCTCGGGGGCCCGGGACGGGGAGCGGGTCGGTGGCGCGGGGTCAGTGGTTCTCTCGGTACGCGCGCAGGATCTTCTCGGTGCGCTGGGTCGAGGCGGCGCGCGCCGTCATGTGGTCCAGGACCTCCAGGTGCGCGGAGACCTCCGTGCGGGAGTCCAGGTACAGGGCGCCCGTCAGGTACTCGGTGAACACCATGTCGGGCAGCTCCGGCTCGGCGAACCGGAACAGCGTGAACGGCGCGTACGTCCCGGGGTGCGGGCCGTCCTCGAACTCGGCGACCTGGAGCGTCACCCGGTCCCGGACGGAGAAGTCCAGCAACTTGTCCAACTGCTCGCGCATCACCCGGCCGTCGGTGCTCACCGGGCGTCGCAGCACCGTCTCGTCCATCACCACCCACAGGTGGGGCGGGTCCGCGCGCTCCAGCAGCCGCTGCCGCTCCATGCGCAGGGACACGTGCCGTTCGACCGCGTCCGCTCCCGAGGTGCCGATCGTGCCCGCCTCCAGGACCGCGCGTGCGTACTCCTCGGTCTGCAGCAGCCCGGGCACGAAGTGCGGCTCGTAGGACCGCACGATCCGCGCGGCGCCCTCCAGGCTCACGTACATGCTGAACCAGTCCGGCAGCACGTCGTGGTAGCGCTGCCACCAGCCGGGCCGGTTCGCCTCCTCGGCCAGGGCGACGAACGCCGACACCTCGTCCGCGGGCACTCCGAACGCCGTCAGCAGTATCTGGACGTACGGTATTTTCAGCGCCACCTCGGCCGTCTCCATGCGCCGAACGGTCGCCGGTGCCACCCGGAGCACCTTGGCGGCCTCCTCGCGCTTCAGGCCCGCCGTCTCCCGCAGTTCCTGCAACCGCCTGCCCAGGACCACCTGGCCCACCGTGGGTGCGGCCCGCCGCTCACTCACGCCACGCCTCCCCAACGCGCCCAAGTCACACCGCAGTCTGTCATGCACCCCCGCCCGCCTCACAAGGGGAGGCCGTGGACCGACGTCATTACCCGGCGGGTAATCGACCGGACGCGGCCCGGACGGGATCGTTGGCTCCACCGGGTTCCGGGCCGGCGCACTCCGGCCCGGAACCCGGCTTCCCCAGCCTTGTCCGACCCGACGGAGGGTGACTCGCCATGTCCACGAACCAGGTCGCCGTACTCGCCCGCACCCACGAGCCGCAGCTGGTGCTGCGCCGCTTCCTGGCGCTGGACGCGGCCGTGACCGGCGCGAACGCCGTCGCCTACCTCACGCTCTCCGGACCCCTGGGCCGCTTCCTCGGTGCCGGTTCCGGGCTGCTGCTCGGACTCGGCGCGTTCCTGGCCGTGTACGCCGGGTGCGTGGCCCTGCTGGCCGCCCGCCCCGCGCCGCCGGCCCTCGGGGTGCGGGCCGTCGTGGAGGCCAATCTCGCCTGGGCGGCGCTCAGTCTCGCCGCCCTCGCCCTCTGGCTCACGCCCACCACGGCGGGTGCGGTGTGGACGGTGCTCCAGGCCCTCACCGTCGCCGTCTTCGGGCTGCTCCAGCACCTCGCGCTGAGGCAGCGTCAGGCCAGCAGCGTGTGAAGGTACTTGACCGTCGCCGGATCGGCCGGGAGCAGCGTCTCGATGGCCAGCTCGGCGACCGTCACGTCCATCGGGGTGTTGAAGGTGGAGATGGACGAGATGAACGACAGGGTGCGGCCCTCGTGCTCGATCTGCATCGGCAGCGCGAAGTACGGCACCGGTTCGGCCGGTTCCGCTCCCGGCGCGGTGTCCGGCACCGGATACGCCGCCACCTCCTCGTACAGCTCCCGCAGCTGCGGTGAGCGGTGCAGGGCGATCTCCCGCCGCATCTGCTCCAGCAGGTGCCCGCGCCACTCGCGCAGGTTGCGGATGCGCGGTGCCAGGCCCTCGGGGTGCAGGGTCAGCCGCATGGCGTTGAGCGGCGGTTCGAGCAGGTGCTCCGGGAGGCCCTCCATCAGCATCGTGATGCCCCGGTTGGCGGCCAGCACCCGGTAGGTCGCGTCGACGACCAGCGCCGGATACGGCTCGTAGCCCCGGATCAGCCGCTCCATTCCCTCGCGCAGGGCGTCCAGCGCCGGGTCGTCCAGGGGCGTCTCCGGGTAGTGCGGGGCGTAACCGGCGGCCAGCAGCAGGGCGTTGCGCTCCCGCACCGGGACGTCCAGGTGTTCCGCGAGGCGCAGCACCATCTCCTCGCTCGGCCGCGAGCGGCCCGTCTCCACGAAGCTGATGTGCCGGGCGGAGGAGTCGGCGCGCAGCGCCAGTTCGAGCTGGCTGACCCGCCGCCGCTCCCGCCAGGAACGCAGCATCGGGCCCACGCCCTGGGCGGTGGGCGCGGCGGTGGACGGGAGTGCGGTCATACGCCGAACGGTAGTCGACGCCGCATCGCGCCGGGGCCCGTCGGCGCCGGTGGCCAGGGCCCGGGCGGCCGTGCTGTGGCAGGCTGGCGGGGTAGTGGCAGACCCATCCGAGGAGCGCAGCCCATGCCCCGCGTACCACTGTCGCAGCAGGAGATCGAGGAACGGCTGGCAGAACTGCCGGGCTGGTCGCTCGACGACGGACGGCTCACCCGCTCCTACCGGCTCGGCTCGCACTTCGCGGCGACCGCGATGGTCGTCCACGTCGCCCAGGTGCAGGAGGAGCTCGACCACCACTCCGACCTGACCCTCGGCTACGACACGGTCTCCCTGGCCGTGCACACCCACAGCGCGGGCGGAGCCGTCACCGAGAAGGACGTACAGCTCGCCCGCAGGGTGGAGGACCTGGCCGCCGGCCATGGGGCACACTGACGGACGTGCTCGACTACGACAAGGAAGCGGAACGGTACGACGCCTCCCGCGGTGGCGAGCCCCGGGCCGCGGCCGCCGCCGAGGCCGTCCTGACGCTGGTACCGCCGCGGGCGCGCAGCCTGCTCGACGTCGCCTGCGGCACCGGCATCGTCACCCGGCGCCTCGCCGCCGGACGGGACGGCATACGGGTGACCGGCGCCGACCTCGCCCCCGCCATGGCCCGCTACGCCGCCGCCCGGCTGCCCGGCGCCGTCGTCCTGGCCGACAGCCGCCGACTGCCCTTCAGGAGCGGGGAGTTCGACGCCGTCAGCAGCGTCTGGCTGCTGCACCTGGTCGGCGGTGCCGACGAGGTACGGGCCGTCGTCGGCGAATGCGCCCGGGTCCTGCGGCCCGGCGGGGTGTACGTGACGACGGTCGACAAGGGCGCCTCGCACAACGTGGGCAGCGACATCGACGCCGTGCTCGCCTCCCGCCCGCCGAGCACCGCCCACGACTGTGCCGGGCAGGTCGAGTCCCACGCCCGCGCGTACGGCCTGGTACCGGCGGGCTCCACCCGCTTCGCGGGCCACGGTCAGGGGCGCAGCCCCCGCCGTACCATCGCCGACCTGCGACGCGGCTGGTTCGTCACGCTGCCGCCGGGCGACCCGCGCGCGGAGCACTTCGCCGCCCGGCTCGCGGACCTTCCCGACCAGGACCGGCCCCGGCCCGACCCCGTCTTCACCCTGAGAGCCTTCGCGAAACCGGGGGCACGGGGCGGCAACCCCGCCGCACCGGGTGGCGACTGAGAGGCGGAACTCATCCGTCCTCCAGGAGGTTCGTCCCGTGAGGCACCCCCACAAGATCCGTAGACGTCCGTCGGCCCTGGCCGCCGGGCTCGCCGCCGCAGGGCTCCTCGGCGCCGGCCTGGCGACTCTCCCCACCGACACCGCCGAGGCCGCCACGGCCCGGCAGGTCGAGGCCCTCGACCGGGGCGTGGTCAGCGTCCACACCGGTGACGGGAACCTGGTCGGCTGGCGCTGGCTCGGCACCGACCCGGACAACGTCGCCTTCAACGTCTACCGGGCCGGCACGAAGGTCAACTCCGTGCCGGTCACCGGCACCACCACCTTCTTCCACGCCGGCGCGCCCTCCCACGCCGACTACACCGTCCGCGCCGTGGTCAACGGCACGGAGCAGGGCGACTCGGTCCACGCGGTCCAGTTCCGGGCCGGCTACAAGGACGTGCCCATCAGCCCGCCCGCCGGCGGCACCACCCCCGATGGCGTCTCCTACACCTACGAGGCCAACGACGCCTCCGTCGGCGACCTCGACGGAGACGGCGCGCTCGACCTCGTCCTCAAGTGGCAGCCGACCAACGCCAAGGACAACTCCCAGTCCGGCTACACCGGCAACACGATCGTCGACGGCGTCAAACTCGACGGCACCCGGCTGTGGCGCGTCGACCTGGGCCGCAACATCCGCTCCGGCGCCCACTACACGCAGTTCCAGGTGTACGACTACGACGGCGACGGCAGGGCCGAGGTCGCCATGAAGACGGCCGACGGCACGAGGGACGGCACCGGGGCGGTCATCGGCAGTTCCTCCGCCGACCACCGCAACTCCTCCGGCTACATCCTGTCCGGCCCCGAGTACCTGACCATGTTCGACGGCCTGACCGGCAGGGCCATGGGCACCGTCGACTACGTCCCCGCCCGGGGCACCGTCTCCTCCTGGGGCGACTCCTACGGCAACCGCGTCGACCGCTTCCTGGCCGGCACGGCCTACCTCGACGGCTCCCGCCCCTCCCTGATCATGGCGCGCGGGTACTACACGCGCTCGGTCATCGCCGCCTGGGACTGGCGGGACGGCCGCTTCACCCGCCGCTGGACCTTCGACACCAACTCCTCCACCAACGCCGGCAAGGGCTACGACGGCCAGGGCAACCACCAGTTGTCCGTCGCCGACGTCGACGGCGACGGCAAGGACGAGATCGTGTACGGGGCCATGGCCGTCGACGACAACGGCAACGGCCTGTGGACCACGAGGAACGGCCACGGCGACGCCATGCACGTCGGCGACCTCGACCCGTCGCGTGCGGGCCTGGAGGAGTTCAAGGTCGACGAGGACAGCTCGAAGCCCTCCTCCTGGATGGCGGACGCGCGCACCGGCCAGATCCTCTGGTCCACCGGCACGAGCGGCGACAACGGCCGCGGCGTCGCCGCCGACATCTGGTCCGGCAGCGCGGGCGCCGAGTCCTGGTCCTCGGCCGAGAGCGGCATCCGCAACCCGAAGGGCACGGTGGTGCACAGCCGCAAGCCCTCCAGCGCCAACTTCCTGTCCTGGTGGGACGGAGACCCCGTCCGCGAACTCCTCGACGGCACCCGCGTCGACAAGTACGGCACGTCCGGCGACACCCGCCTCCTCACCGGCTCCGGCGTCGCGTCCAACAACGGCACGAAGGCCACCCCGGTCCTGGCCGGCGACATCCTCGGCGACTGGCGCGAGGAGGTCGTCTGGCGGACCAGCAACAACACGGCCCTGCGCATCTACTCCACCCCGCACGACACGGACCGCAGGATCACGACCCTCCTCCACGACCCCCAGTACCGCACGGCCCTGGCCTGGCAGAACACCGCCTACAACCAGCCTCCGCACCCGAGCTTCTTCATCGGCAACGGGATGCCGACGGCTCCCAGGCCCAGCGTGGTCACGCCCTGAGCCGAAGCGGCCCCGTCCGGTCACGCGGACGGGGCCCGCCGCTGCCCGGGTGCATCCGCCGGCCGGGGGCCGGGGGAAGGGGGACGAGGGCTCGTCCCCGGGACCCTCGCCGCCCCCGGTGCCCCGGCGGAATCACCACCGGGGGCGGCCTCCGCCGGAGGCGGCCGCCGGCCGAGCGGTGATCCTCACGGGACCGGTCAGGTGACGACCGAGCACCTCCCGCCCGCCGTCTCGAAGACGGACGGCACCGCGTTGGTCCCCGACCAGCTGCCCGTGAAACCGAAGCTCACCGAGGCGCCGGGCGCCACGTTGCGGTTCCAGTCGACGTTCCTCGCCGTCACCGAGGTGCCCGAGCGGGTGGGGTCGGCGTTCCACATCTGGGTCACCTGCTGGCCGTTCGCGAAGGGCCACTTCAGGGACCAGCCGTTCCACGGGCCGGTGCCCGTGTTGGTGAGCCGGACGTCCGCCTGGAAGCCGCCGGACCACTGGTTGGTGATCCTGTACGTCACCGCACAGGCGCCCGTCGGGTCGGGGCCCGGCCCCGGATCGGTCCCGGACGTGTCGCCGTAGACGACGCCCCGGCCGTTGGTCGCCACGTACACCCGTCCGTACACCCGCGGGTCGCCGGTGATCGCGGCGCCGGTCCAGCCCCACTGGTGGGCGTCGTCGTTGACCCGGGTCCAGGTAGCGCCCTGGTCGGTGGAGCGGAAGATGCCGCGGACACCGCCGATCTTCGCACTGGTGAAGAGGGTCTGGTAGGAGGCACCGGGTGCCGCCTTGCCGAAGCCGACGGTGTCGGCCGCCTCGACGTCCGGCAGTTTGGCGAAGGTCGCGCCGCCGTCCGTCGAGTGCCACAGGCCGTACGGTCCGTCCGGCGCGCCCCCGGCCAGCCAGACGTCGCCCGCGCGGCCCGGCAGGGCCTTGAAGCGGACGCTGTCACCGGCGGGCAGGCCGGTCGCCGCCGACGCGGTGAAGGTCGCTCCGCCGTCCTTGCTGACGTAGAACTTCCCGGACTTGAAGCCGTAGAAGGTCTTCGGGTCCACCCGGTCGGACTCGACGACCGCGCCCGCCGGGATGCCGCTGGACGCCTGCCAGGAAGTGCCGAAGCCCGTCGTGTGGTGCACTCCGGCGCCCGCCGGGCTCCACACGAAGCGCCCGCCGTCCGCGCCCGCCGCGACCGTGCCGCCGCCGCTCACCCCCGACGGATCGGTGCCGCCGAACCAGGTGGCGCCGTTGTCCGTGGAGAACGCGATGTGCGGGCCGGAGTCCAGGTTGCCGGACCGCACCACGACGTCGGGCTTCGCCTCCGCGAAGTCCAGGCTCGTGGAGGAGGTGAAGTTCGGGGAGGTGAACATCATCGGCGGTACCTCGGTCAGGCTCGTGTGCCGGAAGCCCCCGACGTCACCCAGCGCGCTGAGCAGCGGGGCGCCGGACGGGGGAGAGATCAGGTCGTTGACCGCCGTCTCCTCCAGGCCGCGCACCATCGGTTCGATGGCGAACTTGCCGCCCGAGTCCCACTGCGTGAGGTTCTCCGTGCCGTAGATCGTCGCTCCCGTCCCGTACATCATCCGGTCCGGGTCGAACGGGTCGATCTCCAGAGCCTCCGTCATCCAGCCCAGCTTCGGCGTCTGCTCGGGCGGTGTCGGGTTCGCGCCCCAGGTCAGCCACGGGGACGAGGAGACGTCCATCGTGTACCGGTTCTCCCGGTCCGGGTACGAGGTGTAGTTCCAGGCCTGCGTCCAGGTCGCGCCGCTGTCCCTGGAGCGGAAGATCTGCGTGTCCGGCCACCAGGAGCTGTACGCCGTCGCCATCACCGTGCCCGGGTTCTGCCGGTCGACGGTCAGGCCGCTGAAGCCGTAGAAGGTGTCGGCCTCCGCGACCGGACTGATGTCCGTCCAGGTGCCGGTCGCCGTCGCGTACCGGTACAGCCGGCCCTTGCCGCCGTCGTACGGGCCGCCCGTGTCGCTGTACGCCAGGTAGAGGTAGCCGTTCTCCGCGTCCAGCACGCCCTTGTGGGCCAGGTACCCGGTGGGCTGCCCGGCGACGCGCTGCCAGGTCGCGCCGGCGTCCGTCGAGCGGTAGACGGCGTTCTCCTTGTCGGCGACCCCGACGTAGACCGTCTTCGTCGGCGCGCCGGCGGAGCCCGTGGACTCGTCGAAGGTCACCCAGACGATGCCCTGGTTGTCGGAGGCGTAGCCGCTCGCGTCGGACGGGTCCTGCGCGTAGTTGCCGGGGTTCGGGAAGGCCGTCACCTCGGCCCAGGTCACCCCCGCGTCCGTCGACCGCCACAGGCCGTTGCCGCTGGGCGCGCCCAGGTACAGCACGTCGTTGTCGTGCGGGTCGACGGCCAGTCGTTCGCCCATGCCGCGCCCCGGCATGTTGCCGCCCAGTTTGAAGGGCAGGTCGGCCTTCTCCCAGCTCGCGCCGCGGTCGGCGGAGCGCAGCACGGCGCCGTTGCCCGGGTCCCAGTCGTTGGTGTACGTGCCCACCGCCGCGTACACCCGGTCCGGGTCGACGGCGTCGGAGGCGACGCTGACCACGCCCGTGTGACCCCAGTCGTCCCAGCCGACGTGGTCGAGCAGCGGCGTCCACGTCTTCGACGCCTCCTGCCAGCGGTAGGCGCCGCCGATGTCCGTACGGGCGTAGGCGAGGTCCTTCTCGGTGCGGCTGAAGACGATGCCGGGGACGAAGCCGCCGCCGTCGATGCGGGCGTTCTTCCAGGTGTAGGTGTCGGCGGCGACGGCCGCCCGCGGCGCCTCGGCGGCCAGCGCGGCGGGCGGACCGCCGGTGAGGAGGCCGGCCCCCAGGGCCAGCAGCAGGGTGAGGATCCGGGTTCTTCGCACGGTGGGGAACCGTCCTTCCGTCAGGAGCAGAACACATGCGAGGGCCGGGCGGCCTCGGCGTGGACGAGGGCCGCCCGGCAGTGTGGTCCCGTCGTCCGGTGACGGGACCGGGCACACGGAGCTGTCAAGCGCACCGAAGGGGCGCGGGGGACTGCGCGACCGGCCACGCACGGCCCGCAGCCGAGAACCTCCCGCGCCCCGCGGAGCGCCCGGCGGGGACTATTCGAGCAGCTCCGCGTACGAACCCATGGCGAGGGCTATGTCCGCCTGGGCCCAGAACCGGTGGTACGTGAAGGTGGGCGCGGCACCGCCCGCGAGATAGCTCTCGATCTTCGACCAGGCCGGGTCGTCCTGGTAGAAGGAGCGGATCGAGGAGAAGGTCGACGACGCGTCGATCCTGTCGCCGTTCGGCATGGTCCCGGTCCAGCCGCTGGGGACGTGCACCGGGTCGTCGAAGCGGTTGTAGTCGGCGCGGGTCTCCGGGACGGCGATGCCGAGCGCGTCCTGGTTGTTCTCCCACATGCCGTCGAGAAGCGCCTTGGCGGTCGCGGCCGCCTCCGTGTCGCCCGAGCGGTCGGCGTAGTACGTCAGGGTCTTGGCGTAAGCCGCCGCCACGCCCACGTCGTTGGTGTAGTCCGCGACGGTGACGTGCAGGTCGCCGTTGTCACCCGGCGAGGAGGCGTTCCAGGTGTCCGGCTTGCCCGACCACTTCAGCGTCGAGGGCATCAGGAAGCTGCCGTCCGGGTTGACCGTCGTCTCCGACAGCGCCCAGTCGACCCACTTGTCCAGGACCTCCTTGGCCCGCGCGTCGCCGCTCTGCTGGTAGTACTCGGCGACCCGCTCCATGGACCACGCCTGGAAGCCGAACCACTGGTTGGACGGCGGGTCGTGGTACACCGGCTTCTCGTCGTAGTACATGCCGTAGAACGTCGGCGTGCCGGCCGGCGGGGTCGCGTAGCGGCCCGCCCAGCTGTTGGTCGCGCCGCCCGCGATGGCCCCCTCGTCGGACTGGAGCCAGCGGTAGAACTCCACCTGGCGGTCGAGCGACTTGGCCCAGTCCGCGGCGCCCGTGGCCGACTTGGGCTTCAGGTCGTCGTAGGTGCTCAGCGCGTACGCGGCCAGCGGGTTCTGGTAGCCGCCGTGGGTGTGGCTGGAGCCGATGCGCCAGGCCCAGCCCGCCGAGGTGTCCACCGCGCCGCCCCAGGCGTAGTACCAGGACAGCAGGTAGTGCGAGGAGTCCTTGCCGGTGCCCGCCGGGCAGCTCGCCGGCCCCACGCAGTTGCCGACCTTCTTGAAGTACTTGTCGAACATGGCGTAGCGCAGGTAGTCGCCCATCTTGGCGGCCTTGTCGAGGGTGCCGGCGATCTCGTCGCCCTTGCCCTGCTCCTCGGCCCACTTGTCCGCCCAGTACGCGGCCTGCACGGCCCGCGCGTCGGCGTCCGGGGCGTTGGTGAACTTCCACTGCTTGGCGTAGGAGGCGTCACCCGTGAACAGGTCCAGGTAGCCGTTCCGGCCGCCGTACTTGAAGGCGTCGCAGGTCGGCTGCGGCACCGTCTCCCACACCGACTCCTGCGCGCCGCGCTGGAAGGTGTTGATGTACGACGGTCCGGTGTCCGACGGGCCCGCCTCGCACTTGCCGGGCGAGTTGCCGTAGCCGTAGGTGTTGTCCACGTCCTGGAGCCAGTGCATGCCGTAGACGTCGTCCGTGCCGTACGCCGACCGCAGCTCGCCGGCGATGGGGTCCGGGCCGACGGAGACCGTGCCGTCCAGCTTGGCCGGGTACTCCTCGGGCGTGTCCAGCTCGGGGGCGTACGTCGCCGGTTTCGAGGCGTTGTAGGACGAGTTGGTCGGCTGGTCGGCGTGGGTGGGGATCATGTACGTCTCCATGATCTCCCAGGCGTTGTTGAACCTCTCCCAGTCGCCGGTCACCTTGCCGTACATGGCCTGGAGCCACAGCAGGTAGCTGTACGCCTCCGACGTGGTCTCGTGGCCGTGGTCGGGCGCCTCGACGATCAGCGTCTCGACCGAGTGGTACGGGATGCCCTCCGGCGAGAAGTAGCCGTTCGCCGGGTCGGTGATCTTCCCGTACAGCTCCAGGAACCGGGCGTCGTAGTCCTTCGCCGCGGCCAGCTGGGTGACGGTGACCGCGGCCTTGCCGTGACCGGGTGCCGTCGACTCGAAGACCGCCGAGCCGTTGCCGGAGGCGTCGGCCGCGACGGTCACCTTCTGGGCGGTGTTCCAGTTCGCCGGGGTGAAGGTGAGACTCGACCCACCGGTGACGGTCAGGCCGGTGTTGCCGCTCGCGCGAGCCGTCGTCACGGTGACGTTCGCGGCCGGCTGCTTGGACAGCTTGACCTCGTAGGTCCCCGACTCCCCCTGCTGGACACCCAGTTGCGCCGGTGTGGCCACCACGGTCGGTCCCGAGGCGACCGTGATGCCGACCGGCGTCGAGTCCCCGGAGGCCCCCGTGCTGTCGTAGGCCTTCGCCACCAGAGAATGGCTGCCCACGGTCAAGCCGGAGGCGGAGTACGTGTACGGCGAGCTGGTGTCGGTGCCCAGCAGCCGCGTGTCGTCGTAGAACTCCACCTTGCTGATCGTGGCACCGTCGGCGGCGGCCGCCGTGGCCGCCAGCGGGACCGCCTCGCCCTGCGAGTAGACCGCGCCGGGCTCCGGGCTGGTCAGTACGGTGATCGGCGGCTGGTGCGCGCCGGCGCAGGTGGTGCCGTTGACCGCGAAGCTCGTCGGTGCGGCATTGGTGCCGCTGTAGGTGAACTGGCCGCCGGCGGTGACGGCGGAACCGGCCGCGACCCGGGCGTTGTACGAGGCGTTCTTCACGGTGACGGTCTGGCCCGACTGGGACCAGGTGCCGTTCCACCCGTTCGTCAGCTTCTGGTTGCCCGCGTAGGCGTACGTCAGGGTCCAGCCGTCGATGGCGTCGGAGCCCCGGTTGGTGAGCGTCAGCTCAGCGGTGAAGCCGGAGCCCCAGTCGTTGGTCCGGTAGTCCACGCTGCACTGAAGTGCCGCCGCCTGGGCCGGAGTCGAACCGGTGCCCAGCAGCGTGAGGGGTAACGCGAGGGCCGCCAGCGCGGCCGTCCACAGGCGCCGCGCGGTGCGGCGTCCGGGTCTCTGTCCGGGATACATGGTGCTGGTTCCTCCTTGCGCCTCGGGGAGTGGGGGAGGAGCGACAAGCCTTGAACCAGTGGGAGCGCTCCCATAGTGATGAGGGCACCGGAAGCGGTCAAGATGTGTGAACAGTCGAAATGATTCGACAGTCGACGGCGGGAGAAAGTTGGTCACTCCTCTGTTCTTTGCCGTCACTTGGCGCTACCTTCGCTGAACCAGTGGGAGCGGTTCCATCAGTCGACGCGTTGGTCACGGCGCGCCTGAACTGCGAGGAGTCGCTCATGCGCCACCCCCCGCTCCACCTTCCGCGTTCAGGACTTATAGCCGCAGCCGCGGCCCGTCCCACGCGTCACCGGCCGGCTCGCCGGCCCGTACCGGCCCCGGGCGGTTCCACCGTGCCCGCGGACCGTTCCTGATCCTCCCCGAACCCGGCGGCACCCCCATGCCGTCCGGCAGCGGGCCGCGCCCGTGACGGCGCGCGGTCCCGGACGACAGCACCCGCAGCCCCACGAAAGAAGGATTGCGCACTCATGACCCGTAGCAGAACCGCGATGCTCGCTGCCCTGACGCTGGTCGCCGGGGCGTCCGGCACGGCTCTCGCCGCCCACTCCGCGAGCGCCGGCGCGGCAGCCGTCCCCTGTACCGTCGACTACAAGGTGCAGAACGACTGGGGCAGCGGCTTCACCGCTGCCGTGACCGTCACCAACAACGGTGCGGCCACCTCCAGTTGGTCGCTCGGATGGACCTACGCCGGCAGCCAGAAGGTCACCAACAGCTGGAACGCGAAGGTCAGCCAGAGCGGTGCCGCCGTCACGGCGGCCAACGAGTCCTACAACGGCACCCTCTCCACCGGGGGTTCGGCGAGCTTCGGCTTCCAGGGCACCTACAGCGGCAGCAACGCCGTCCCGGCCACCTTCAAGCTCAACGGCGTGACCTGCAACGTCGACGACGGCGGTTCGACCGACCCGGACCCGACCGACCCGCCGGACCCCGGTGGCCCGTCCGACCGGGTGAACAACCCCTACGACGGTGCCAAGGTCTACGTGAACCCGGAGTGGTCCGAGAAGGCCGCCGCCGAGCCCGGCGGCTCCCGCATCGCGAACCAGCCCACCGGTGTGTGGCTCGACCGGATCGCCGCGATCAACGGCGTGAACGGCGGCATGGGGCTGCGCGACCATCTCGACGAGGCGCTGACGCAGAAGGGCTCCGGCGAACTCGCCGTGCAGCTCGTCATCTACAACCTGCCCGGCCGCGACTGCGCGGCCCTCGCCTCCAACGGCGAGCTGGGCCCGACGGAGATCGACAAGTACAAGACGCAGTACATCGACCCGATCGCCGCGATCCTGGCCGACCCGAAGTACGCGGGGCTCAGGATCGTCACCACGATCGAGATCGACTCGCTGCCCAACCTGGTGACCAACGTCAGCGGACGGCCGACCGCCACGCCGAACTGCGACGTGATGAAGGCCAACGGCAACTACCAGAAGGGCGTCGGCTACGCCCTGAACAAGCTCGGCGACATCGACAACGTCTACAACTACATCGACGCCGGCCACCACGGCTGGCTCGGGTGGGACAGCAACTTCGGTCCCTCCGCCGACATGTTCAAGACCGCCGCCACCACCGAGGGGGCGACCGTCGGCGACGTGCACGGCTTCATCGTCAACACCGCCAACTACAGCGCCCTGAAGGAGGAGAACTTCAAGATCACGGACTCGGTGAACGGAACCTCCGTGCGCCAGTCCAAGTGGGTCGACTGGAACCAGTACACCGACGAGCTGTCCTACGCCCAGGCCATGCGCGCCAAGCTGGTCTCACTCGGCTTCGACCAGAACCTCGGCATGCTGATCGACACCTCCCGCAACGGCTGGGGCGGCACCGCCCGGCCCACCGGACCGGGTGCGACGACCAACGTGGACACCTACGTCAACGGCGGGCGCTACGACCGCCGCATCCACCTCGGCAACTGGTGCAACCAGGCCGGAGCCGGCCTCGGTGAACGCCCGCAGGCCTCTCCCGCCGCCGGGATCGACGCGTACGTCTGGATGAAGCCCCCGGGCGAGTCCGACGGCGCGAGCAAGGAGATCCCGAACGACGAGGGCAAGGGCTTCGACCGGATGTGCGACCCCACCTACGAGGGCAACGCGCGCAACGGCAACAGCATGTCGGGCGCCCTGGGCGACGCCCCGGTGTCCGGCCACTGGTTCTCCGCGCAGTTCCAGGAGCTGATGAAGAACGCGTACCCGCCCCTGTCCTGAGCGGACTCCGGCGTAGCTGACGCCACCCGGGTCCGGCCCTCCCCGGCCGGGCCCCGGTGGTGCGCTTTTGCGATTGCGGCAAGGGAACTTGCCTCCCCGTGGTGCTCCGTCGCACGCTGGCGGCAACGCGAACGGGAGGCCGACCACCATGGCGCACGACCACGACCACGACCACGACCACCACCAGCACGACCACTCCGGACACGCACACGGTCACGCCCACGACCACACGGACATCGACTGGGCCGCGATGGCCCCGCTCCTGGAGGCCCAGGCGGAGCTGTACACGCCGCTGTACCGGCAGGCCATGGCCTGGCTGGCGCGGATGGTGACCGAGCCCGGCCTGGTCGTCGACGTCGGCAGCGGACCCGGCGTCGTCGCCTGTCTGTTCGCCGACGCCTTCCCCGGCGCCCGCGTGGTCGCCGCCGACGGCGCCGCACCGCTGCTCGAGCGGGCCCGCGACCGCGCCGCCCGGCTCGGCGTCGCCGACCGCTTCGGCACCCTCGCCGGCGACCTGCCCGGTGCCCTGGGCGAGCTGGAGTACCCGGCGGACCTGATCTGGGCGAGCCAGAGCCTGCACCACCTCGGCGACCAGCGGGCGGCCCTCGCCGCGCTCGCCGGGCACCTGGCGCCCGGCGGCACGCTGGCGGTCCTGGAGGGCGGACTCCCGGCCCGCTTCCTGCCCCGCGACCTCGGCATCGGGCGTCCCGGACTCCAGGCCCGGATGCACGCGGTGGAGGAGGACTTCTTCGCCGAGATGCGCGCCGACCTGCCCGGCAGCGTGGCCGAGACCGAGGACTGGGCCGCCCTGCTGACCGCGGCGGGCCTCAAGCACACCGGCACCCGCAGCTTCCTGCTGGACCTGCCCGCACCCCTCACCGACGAGGCCCGCGCGTACGTCGTCACCTCCCTGACCCGGCTGCGGGACCGGATCGCGGACGGCCTCGACGCCGCCGACCGGGCCACGCTCGACCGGCTGCTCGACCCCGCGGACGAGGCGGGCGTGCACCGCAGGCCGGACGTGTTCGTCCTGCTGGCGCACACGGTCCACACGGCGGTGCGCCCGGCCTGACGCGGAGGGGCCCGGCCGTCACCGGCCGGGCCCCCCGCGTGGGCGGTCATTCCGCGTTGAACTCCGCGGGGTCGAGGCCCAGCCGCCGGTCCTCGTTCAGCGCGCTGATCGCCGCGAGGTCCTCGTTGTCCAGGGAGAAGTCGAACACGTCGATGTTCTCCACGATCCGCGACGGCGTCACGGACTTAGGGATCACCACGTTGCCGGTCTGGAGGTGCCAGCGCAGCACGACCTGGGCCGGGGTGCGGCCGTGCTTCTGGGCGATCGCGACGATCGCCGGGATCTCGAGGATGCCCTTGCCGGAGCCGAGGGGCGACCAGGCCTCGGTGGCGATGCCGTGCTCCGCGTGGAACGCGCGCAGGGCCTGCTGCTGGAGGTGGGGGTGCAGCTCGATCTGGTTGACGGCCGGAACGACCGACGTCTCGCCGATCAGCCGCTCCAGGTGCTCCGGCAGGAAGTTCGACACGCCGATGGCCCGGACCCGGCCGTCGGCGTGCAGCTTTTCGAACGCCTTGTAGGTGTCGACGTACCGCTCCTTGGCGGGCATGGGCCAGTGGATCAGGTACAGGTCCACGTACTCCAGGCCCAGCTTCTCCAGCGAGGTGTCGAAGGCGCGGAGGGTGGAGTCGTACCCCTGGTCGCTGTTCCAGAGCTTGGTGGTGACGAAGAGATCCTCGCGGGCCACACCAGAGGCGGCGATGGCCTTGCCGGTGCCCTCTTCGTTGCCGTAGATCGCCGCTGTGTCGATGCTGCGGTACCCGGCCTCCAGCGCCTGGGCGACGGCCGTCTCGGCCTCGTCGTCCGGCACCTGCCAGACGCCGAAGCCCAGCTGGGGCATCTCGACGCCATTGTTCAGGGTGATCGGGGGGACCTTGCTGCTCACGAGCTCTTGATCCTTCGGTTGTGGTCAGGTGGTACGTCATATCGTCAACGATCACGGGCCGTGATGCATTCCTGACCGGCGAACTCAAGCCGTGTACAGCGCCTCGACCTCCACGCCGTAGGCCTTCTCGATGGCCTTGCGCTTCAGCTTCAGCGAGGGCGTCAGCAGGCCGTGCTCCTCGGTGAACGGCTGGGCCAGGATGCGGAAGGTGCGGATGGACTCGGCCTGCGACACCAGCGTGTTGGCGGCCACGACCGCGCGCCGCACCTCCGCCTCCAGGTCGGCGTCGTGCACCAGCTCGGCCGCGGCCATCCGGGGCTTGTTGCGCATCGCCAGCCAGTGGTCGACCGCCTCGGTGTCCAGGGTGATGAGGGCGGCGACGTAGGGGCGGTCGTTGCCGACGACGATGCACTGGTTGACCAGCGGATGGTCCCGCACCCGCTCCTCCAGCAGACCGGGGGAGACGCTCTTGCCGCCGGAGGTCACCAGGATCTCCTTCTTGCGGCCGGTGATGGTGAGGTAGCCGTCCTCGTCCAGCGCGCCCAGGTCGCCGGTGGCGAGCCAGCCGTCGCGCAGGGTCTCGTCGGTGGCCTTGGGGTTGTTGAGGTAGCCCTGGAAGACGTTGCCGCCGTTCAGCCAGATCTCGCCGTCGTCCGCGAGGTGCACGGTGACGCCCGGGACGGGCCGGCCCACCGTGCCGTAGCGGGTGCGCTCGGGCGGGTTGGCGGTGGCCGCCGCCGTGGACTCGGTCAGGCCGTAGCCCTCGTAGATCTGCACGCCGGCGCCCGCGAAGAACAGGCCGAGCCGCCGGTCCATCGCCGAGCCCCCCGACATGGCGTTGCGGATGCGTCCGCCCATCGCGGCCCGCACCTTGGCGTAGACGAGCTTGTCGAAGAGCTGGTGCTGCATGCGCAGGCCCGCCGACGGGCCGGGACCGATGCCCCAGGCCCTCGCCTCGACGGCCTCCGCGTACTTCACGGCCACCTCGACGGCCTTCTCGAAGGCGCCCGCCCTCCCCTCCTTCTCCGCCTTGCGCCGCGCCGCGTTGAACACCTTCTCGAAGATGTACGGCACGGCCAGGATGAAGGTCGGCTTGAAGGCGGCCAGGTCGGGCAGGAGGACGGCGGCGTTCAGCTGCGGCTGGTGGCCGAAGCGGACCCGGCCGCGGATCGCCGCGACCTCCACCATCCGGCCGAAGACGTGGGCCAGGGGCAGGAAGAGCAGGGTCGCCGCCTCGTCGCCCTTCTTCGAGTGGAACACCGGCTCCCAGCGCTCGATGACCGTGTCCGCCTCGTACATGAAGTTGCCGTGCGTGAGGACGCAGCCCTTGGGGCGGCCCGTGGTGCCCGAGGTGTAGATGACGGTGGCGACCGTGTCGGGCGTGACCGCCTCGCGGTGCCGGTGCACCACCTCGTCGTCGAGGTGGGCCCCCGCGTCGTACAGCTCCTGGACGGCGCCGGAGTCCAGCTGCCACAGGCCGCGCAGGTGCGGCAGCCGGTCGATGACGGTGGCGATCGTCATCGCGTGGTCCTCGTGCTCCACGACCGCGGCCGTCACCTCGGCGTCGTACAGCATCCACAGGCACTGATCGGCCGAGGAGGTCGGGTAGACCGGCACCACCTGGGCGCCGATCGTCCACAGGGCGAAGTCGAAGAGGGTCCACTCGTAGCGGGTGCGGGACATGATGGCGACCCGGTCGCCGAAGCGGATGCCCTGGGCGAGCAGCCCCTTGGCGAGGGCCAGCACCTCGTCGCGGAACGCGCCGGCGGTCACGTCCCGCCACTGCCCGGCCTCGTCCTTGCGGCCCAGCGCGATGTGGTGCGGATCGTCCTGCGCATGGCGGAAGACGGCGTCGGCCAGACCGCCCACGGGTGGTGCCGACGTCGAGGGAGGACTGGTGAACTCGCGCAAACCCCGCTCCCCGCTTCTGATGAGCCCCCGCACAGCGCGGTGAAAGCTACCCCACCCGGGACGGGGGCGGGAGGGGCGCCAGAACCGAACAGCGCTCATGTTCGTGCTGGTCAGCGAGAGGAAAAGCACGCACATGGGGAAGGGTCGGACACATTACTGACGGATGAGTAAGTTTCGGTGGCGTAATCTCCACCGAATCTGTACGCCCCGCTTACCGCCGGTACGGGGTCTCCGGGGCCGGTACGGGAAGGCGTCGCCGTTCCCGCGCCGGGATGGTCGGCTCGCCTATGCGAGCCCCGCGCGCCGAGGTCGTTGCAGCCGGTCGCCGCCCGTCAGGATCGCCGCCGCGAGGGCGTCCGCCGCGCCCTGCGCCGAGGGGTGGCGCCGGCCGTGCACGAGCACGAAGTCGACCCGGCCCAGCTCGGGCAGCCCGGCCCGGTCCGGCACCCGCACCAGGCCGGGCGGGACGAGTCCCCGTGAGTGCGCCATCACGCCCAGGCCCGCGCGGGCGGCGGCGATCAGGCCGTTGAGGCTGCCGCTGGTGCACGCGATGCGCCAGGCTCGGCCCTGCCGCTGCAGAGCCTCCAGGGCGAGCGCCCGGGTGATGCCCGGCGGCGGGTAGACGATGAGCGGGACGGGACGGTCCGGGTCGAGACGCAGCCGCTCCGCACCGATCCACACCAGCCGGTCGCGCCAGACCGGCTCGCCCCGGGGGTCCTCGGGCCGCCGCTTGGCCAGCACCAGGTCGAGCTTCCCGGCGGCCAGCTGCTCGTGCAGCGTCCCCGACAGCTCCACCGTCAGCTCCAGGTCGACCTCGGGGTGCTCGTGCCGGAAGCCCTCCAGGATCTCCGGCAAGCGGGTCAGCACGAAGTCCTCCGACGCCCCGAACCGCAGCCGGCCGCGCAGCCGGGTGCCGGCGAAGAAGGCGGTCGCCTGCTCGTGCACCTCCAGGATGCGGCGCGCGAACCCCAGCATGGCCTCTCCGTCCTCCGTCAGCTCCACCGAGTGGGTGTCGCGGCTGAACAGCTGCCGGCCGGTGGCGTCCTCCAGCCGCCGCACGTGCTGGCTCACGGTCGACTGGCGCAGCCCGAGCCGCCGGGCGGCCTGCGTGAAGCTCAGCGTCTGGGACACCGTCAGGAAGGTGCGCAGGTGAGAGGGGTCGTACATCACTCCAGCCTATCGGCGATCGTGATGACAGTCAGAGCGGTGTACCGGATTCCCGATCGCTGGGCGGAAGAGCAGGATGGAGCGGGGACCCGTGACCCCTGTCCCGCCCCTCGGGCACCGGCGAACGAGCAAGTGGAGCACCGTGAAACGCCTGCGACGGCCGCGTCGGCCGCCGATCGACCCGTACGTCCTGCTGCTGCTCGGCACGGTGGGCCTCGCGGCGCTGCTGCCGGCCCGGGGCACGGGCGCGGACATGGCCTCCGGCGCATCCACCGCGGCGATCGCGTTCCTGTTCTTCCTCTACGGCGCCCGGCTCTCCACCCGCGAGGCGATGGACGGCGTGCGGCACTGGCGACTCCACGTCACCGTGCTGGCCTGCACCTTCGTCGTCTTCCCGCTGCTCGGACTCGCCTCCCGCGGTCTGGTCCCGGTGCTCCTGACCGACCCCCTCCAGCAGGGCCTGCTCTTCCTCACCCTGGTCCCGTCGACCATCCAGTCGTCGATCGCCTTCACCTCCATCGCCCGCGGCAACGTGCCGGCGGCGATCTGCGCCGGGTCCTTCTCCTCGCTGGTCGGCATCGTCGTCACACCGCTGCTGGCCGCCGCCCTGCTGGGCGGCGGGGGCGGGTTCTCCGCCGACTCGGTGGTGAGGATCGTGCTGCAACTGCTCGTGCCGTTCGTGGCCGGGCAGCTGCTGCGCCGCTGGATCGGGGGCTTCGTGGCCCGGCACAAGAAGGTGCTCGGGCTGGTCGACCGCGGCTCGATCCTGCTGGTCGTCTACACCGCGTTCAGCGCGGGCATGGTCCAGGGCATCTGGCATCGGGTCAGCCCGGTCCGGCTGGCCGGGCTGCTGGTCGTGGAGGCCGTGCTGCTCGCCGTGATGCTGCTGCTGACCTGGTACGGGGCGAAGGCGCTGGGCTTCGGCCGGGCGGACCGGATCGCCGTCCAGTTCGCCGGGTCCAAGAAGTCGCTCGCCGCCGGGCTGCCCATGGCGAGCGTCCTGTTCGGCGCCCAGGCCTCCCTGGCCGTGCTGCCGCTGATGCTCTTCCACCAGATGCAGCTGATGGTGTGCGCGGTCATCGCCAAGCGGCGCTCCCAGGACCCGGAGGCGGTCGCCTCCGACGACGCGACCCCGGCGCCCACCACGGCCGGCAGCGGCAGCCGCTGAGTCGCCGCGCACCCCTCAGCCGGTCGCGTCCACCCGGTCCATGGGCAGGTGCAGCACCGTGTTCCCGAGGGCCGACGGCGGATCGCCATCGGCGATCTCCTCGTCGCTCAGGGCCCGGTCCCACACGCGCACCTCGTCGATCGCGCCGGTGAAACGCGCCCGGCCGTCCACCCGCTCCCCGATGTGCACGCCGAACGGCGAGTTCCGGCTGACCGAGCCCGGCACGTCCGCCGTGGCGCCGACCGCCGTACCGTCGACGAAGAGCGTCAGCCGTCCGCCGCCGCGACGCAGCGCCAGGTGGTGCCAGGCGCCGTCGTCGTACGCGCGGTCGGTGCGGACCCACGCCGAGCGCGGGGCGGCCCCGGCCGCACGGGTGGTGATCAGGCCCTGGACGCGGTCCTCGCCCGGCTCCGCCCGCAGCCACACCTGGGGCTGCGTGGTACCGACCCCGCCCATCCACAGCAGCGGCTGCTCCCCGTCGGCCGCCGTGTACCGGAACCGCAGCGAGGCGGTGAAGTCCCCTTCCCCGAGCGGAAGCCGCTCGTCGAACGGCAGCCGTACGGCGTCGTCGGCGCCGTCGAAGGCGAGCGCGCCGCCCACCGCTCCCTCCGTCACCCGCGCGCCGCCGGCGACGGCCGCCGGGGCGGCGCCCGGAGCGAGGTCGGGAGTGGTCGGGCCGGCGCCCCGGCGCGGCTGGAGCCAGTCCTCGGTGAAACGGGCGAAGCGGATCTCGTCGCGCGCGTCGACGGCTCCCGCCTCGTACAGCAGCCCCACCGTGCCGTCGTCGACGGCCACCATGTCGGAGTAGCCGGACCAGTCCCGGGTGACGACCGTGCCGTGGTCCACGCCCTCCCAGGTCGCGCCGCCGTCGTAGGAGGAGCGGACCGTCATCGTCCGGCGGCGGTCGGGGTCGGCGGGGGCGGACAGCAGCAGCCGGTCGTCCAGGCGGAGCACCGAGCCCTGCACCTGCGGCGTGTACAGGTCGGGCAGGGCCCGGAAGGGCCCGGCGAAGCTGTCGCCGCCGTCGAGGCTGACGGCCTGCGTGCGGTGGCCGAGGTCGGTGCCGTTCTCCTCGCGGCCGCTGACCAGCAGCGAGCCGTCGGCGCGTTCGGCGAGGGCGACCTCGGACGGCTTCTGCCGGAAGGTGCCGTCGGCGGCGACGGGCCAGGTGTCGGTGGCCCCCACCCTCCAGTGCTCGCCGCCGTCGTCGCTGACCACCAGCGCCGCGTGGTGGGCGGTGACCCGCTCCCCGTCCCAGGCCTCGGCGTTGACGCCGACGACGAGCCGCCCCGGGTGGGCGCCGCCGCTGAGCTGGACGCCGTGCACGGGGCCGGTCGCGTACCAGGAGTTCCAGTCGGGCGGCAGGATGCCGGCGCTCAGGTCCCGGGGCGCGGACCAGGTGCGGCCGTCGTCGTCGCTGTACTGGAGGTGGGGCGTGCGGGCGCAGGGCACCGCGCAGCCGGCGGCATCCGTGCGGCCCGCGTTGTACGTCTCGACCAGCAGGACGCGGCCGGTGGCGCGGTCCACCACGGGGGCCGGGTTGCCGTGGGTGTCGCCGCCCCCGTCGTTGACCACCTGGAGCGGGCCCCAGGTGCGTCCGCCGTCGGTGGAGCGCTTGAGGACGATGTCGATGTCGCCGGCGTCCCCGCAGTTCAGGACCCGGCCCTCGGCGAAGGCCAGCAGGGTGTCGTCCGTCGTGCGCACGATCGCCGGGATGCGGAAGCAGGCGTAGCCGCCCGGGTCCCGGCCCGCCTCGAAGAGCACCTGCTGCTCGAACCCGGCCGCCCCGGCCCCGTGTTCGGCGTGGGCGGGGAGCGGGGCGGCGGCCAGGGCGCACAGGGAGGCGAGGGCGAGCAGGGGGGAACGCGGACGCGCGCGGGGAGATGACGGCATGGATCGGTCTGCCCTTCGGGCGGCTGGTCGGGAGCCGGTCGTCAGGGCATCAGTAGAACAGGACGTACCGGGCCATCTCGGTCCCGTGTGATCACGCGCGTGTCGTGCGACGGCACGCCGGCGGGCGCGCGCGGCGCGGTCGAGACGGGGCCCCAGCGGCGCAGGGGGCGCTCCCCGCCGGTCGGGGCCCCGCCGCCGTGCCGCGGGGGAGAGGGTCAGCCCTGGGCGGCCGCGGCCCGCAGGGCGACGCGGTCCTCACCCGCGTACACGTTCATGGAGGTGCCGCGAAGGAAGCCCACCAGGGTCAGCCCCGTCTCGGCGGCCAGGTCCACCGCCAGCGAGGACGGCGCCGACACCGCGGCCAGCACCGGGATGCCCGCCATCACGGCCTTCTGCGCCAGCTCGAAGGAGGCCCTGCCCGACACCAGCAGGACGGACCGGGACAGGGGCAGGTCGCCGTTCTGCAGGGCGCGGCCGACCAGTTTGTCGACGGCGTTGTGCCGACCCACGTCCTCCCGTACGTCCACCAGCTCTCCGTCCTCGGTGAACAGGGCCGCCGCGTGCAGTCCGCCGGTCCGGTCGAAGACCCGCTGGGCGGCGCGCAGCCGGTCGGGCAGGTCGGCCAGCAGCTCCGGTGTGACGCGGACCGGGGGAGTGTCGGCGATCGGCCAGCGGGCCGTCGTGCGCACGGCGTCCAGGCTCGCCTTGCCGCACAGTCCGCACGACGAGGTCGTGTAGACGTTCCGCTCCAGGGTGATGTCGGGGATCCGCACGCCCGCGGCGGTCCGCACGTCGACCACGTTGTACGTGTTGACCCCGTCGGCCGTGGCGCCCGCGCAGTAGACGATGTTCTGGAGGTCCCCCTGCTCGGCGAGCACGCCCTCGCTGACCAGGAACCCGGCGGCCAGCGCGAAGTCGTCGCCCGGGGTGCGCATGGTGATCGCGAGGGGCTTGCCGTTCAGCCGGATCTCCAGTGGTTCCTCGGCGACGAGCGTGTCCGGACGGGCGGAGACCGCCCCGTCCCGGATCCGGATCACCTTGCGTCGTTCCGTGACTCGTCCCATGTCCGTGCCCCTTGCCGGTCAGTCCCGGTTCTGTACGTGCTGGTAGCCGAAGCGGCCCTTGATGCACAGGTTGCCGTGGGTCACCGGGTTGTCGTGCGGCGAGGTGACCTTCACGATCTCATTGTCCTGCACGTGCAGGGTGAGGTTGCAGCCCACTCCGCAGTACGCACACACCGTCGTCGTCTCCGTCTGTCGTGTCTCGTCCCAGGTGCCCGCCGTACGCATGTCGAACTCCGACTTGAACGACAGGGCTCCCGTCGGGCACACCTCGACGCAGTTGCCGCAGTAGACGCACGCCGAGTCGGTCAGCGGCGCGTCCTGCTCGACCGAGATCCGGGCGTCGAAGCCCCGGCCGGCGACGGAGATCGCGAAGCTGTTCTGCCACTGCTCCCCGCAGGCGTCCACGCACTTGTAGCAGAGGATGCACTTGCCGTAGTCGCGGACGTACAGGTCGTTGTCGATCCTGGGTTGCTCGTCGACGCGGGCCGCGGCCGGGCCGAAGCGGTCCGGCTCGGCCCCGTACTCCTTGATCCACTCGGCCGCCCGGGGGGTCGTGGACAGGTCGACCGAGGAGGCGAGGAGTTCGAGGACGATCCTGCGGCTGTGGCGGGCCCGCTCGGTGTCCGTCCGCACCACCATGCCGGGCTCCGCGCGGCGCGAGCAGGCGGGGGCGAGGGTCCGGGCTCCCTCGACCTCGACCACACAGACCCGGCAGGCGTTCTTGGGGGTGAGCGTGTCGCCCTCGCACAGGGTCGGGACGTCCTTCCCGGCGGCCCGGCAGGCCTCCAGGACCGTCGCCCCCTCGGGGACCCTGGCCTCCTGCCCGTCCAGGCTGAACTCCACCAGCCGGCGCGGCACTCCGAGCGGTATCGCGGTCATTCGTACGCCCCCAGACGGTCGATGGCGGATTCCACGGCGTTCCACGCGGTCTGCCCCAGACCGCAGATCGAGGCGTCCCGCATCGCCCGGCCGACCTCCCGCAGCAGTGCGACGTCTCCGGCCGCGGCGGCGCCCGTGCGCTCCGCGATGCGGCGCAGCGCCTCCTCCTGGCGCACGGTCCCGACCCGGCAGGGCACGCACTGCCCGCACGACTCGTCGCGGAAGAACTCCGCGATGCGCAGCAGGACGCGGGGGAGCGGAACCGTGTCGTCGAAGGCCATCACCACTCCGGAGCCGAGGGTCGTGCCCGCCCGGCGGGTGTCCTCGAAGGTGAGCGGGAGGTCGAGTTCGTCGGGGCGCACGAAGCCGCCGGCGGCACCGCCGAGCAGGACCGACCTGAGGCCGTCCCGGACACCGGCGAGCGCGAGCAGTTCGCCGAGGGTCGCCCCGAACGGCAGCTCGTAGACGCCGGGGCGGGCCACACTGCCCGACACGCAGAACAGCTTCGGGCCGGTGGAGGCCGGGGTGCCGATCGCCGCGTACGCCCGGGCGCCCAGGGTGAGGATCGGCAGGACGTTCACCAGTGTCTCGACGTTGTTCGCCACCGTGGGCTTGCCGAACAGGCCCTTCTCCACCGGGAACGGAGGCTTGGAGCGCGGCTCGCCCCGGTAGCCCTCGATGGAGTTGAACAGGGCCGTCTCCTCACCGCAGATGTAGGCACCCGCACCCCGCCGGATCTCGATGTCGAAGGCGTAGCCCCGGCCGAGGACGTCGTCGCCGAGCAGACCGCGGGCGCGGGCCTGCGTGACGGCATGGGTGAGGCGGGCCAGGGCGCGCGGGTACTCGCCGCGCAGGTAGAGGTGGCCCTGGTGCGCGCCGGTCGCGTAGGCCGCGATCGTCATCGCCTCGACCAGCGCGTACGGGTCGCCCTCCATGAGCACGCGGTCCTTGAAGGTGCCCGGCTCGGACTCGTCGGCGTTGCAGACCAGGTGGTGGGGGTGGTCGGGCTGGGCGGCCGTCGCCTGCCACTTGCGGCCGGTGGGGAACGCGGCGCCGCCGCGGCCGAGCAGACCGGAGTCGGTGACCTCCCGGATCACGCCGGCCGGGCCCAGCTCGAAGGCGCGGCGCAGGGCCGCGTAGCCGCCGCGGGCGCGGTAGTCGTCGAGGGAGGCGGGGTCGGTGGTGCCGACGCGCCGGAGGAGGACGAGGGCGGGGTCGCCGGCCTGGGGGACGGCGAGGGCGGGGGCGGGTTCGGGGGGCGCGGTCTCGGGAGCGGTGGCCGCGTCGACGGCGGCCTCGGGGGTCGCTGGGGCGGCGACGGCGGTGGCGTGGCGCCTGGCACGCCACCGCCTCCCCTTCCCGGCCCCGGGGGCCGCGCCCCCGGTCCCCCCTTCCCCCTGGGCGGCCTCCTCGCCCGACGCCGGGTGGGCTGCCTCGCCCGCGCGCACGACCAGAGCCGCGGGTGCTCGCTCGCACAGGCCCAGGCACGGGGAGCGTTCGACCTGGACGCCGCTCGCCGGGCCCAGCCGCGCCTCGACCGCCGTGCACAGCCCGGCCGCCCCCGCCGCCGTGCACGCCAGATCGGTGCAGAGGTGGAGGACCGTGGCGGGGCGGGGGCGGACGGAGAACATGGCGTAGAAGGTGGCGACGCCGTACGCCTCCGCAGGGGGGACCGTCAGGCGTCGGCACACGTAGTGCAGGGCGCCCTCGCTGATCCAGCCGACCCGGTCGTTGACCGCGTGCAGGGCCGGCAGCAGCAGGTCGCGGCGGTCCCGGGCCGCGCGTCCGCCGCGCGCCCACCTGAGGTCGGCGGCGGCCGCCCCGTCGCGGGCGGCGCCCTCCCAGGAGGACGCGGGCGGGCCGAGCAGGGCGTCGACGGCCTCGCGCTCCTCGTCCGTGGGCTTGCTGTCACCGAAGCGCAGGTCCACCGGTGCTCACCTTCTCGATCCGGATCGCCGAGGCCTTGAACTCCGCCGTCCCGGCGATCGGGCAGTTGGCCTCGATGGTCAGCTGGTTGGTGTCGACCTCGTCGGGAAAGTGGAAGCTCATGAAGGCGAGCCCGGGTCGCAGGGCGGTGTCGACCCAGACGGGCGCGACCAGCGACCCGCGGCGGGAGGACACCCGTACCTCCTCGCCGACCGCGACCCCGTAGTGCTCGGCGTCCTCGGGGCACAGTTCGAGCCACTCGCCGCGTCGCAGCGGCGACGGGTAACCACCGCTCTGCACGCCCGTGTTGTAGGAGTCGAGCCGTCGGCCCGTGGTCAGCCGGATCGGGTACTCCTCGTCGGTGAGGTCCACCGGGGGGTCGTGTTGGACCAGGCCGAAGGACGCGCGCGGACCACGCCGTGCCGGGTCCTCGGCCCACAGCCGGCCGTGCAGGTAGGTGGGCTCCAGCCGCTCGCCGCTCGGGCACGGCCACTGGATGCCCTGGTGCTCCTCCAGGCGCGCGTACGTCATCCCGTGGTGGTCCGGCGACAGGGAGCGCAGTTCGTTCCAGACGGCCTCGGCGTCGGCGTACTTCCAGTCGTGGCCGAGGCGGGTCGCGAGGTCGCAGAGGATGTCGATGTCCTCCCGGGCCTCGCCGGGCGGCGACACGGCCCTGCGGACGCGCTGGACGCGCCGCTCGCTGTTGGTGGTGGTGCCCTCGGTCTCCGCCCAGCCGGCGGTCGCCGGGAGGACCACGTCGGCCAGTTCGGCGGTCTTCGTCAGGAAGATGTCCTGCACGACGAGGAAGTCCAGGGCCCGCAGCCGGCGCACGGCCTGTTCGCTGTCCGCCTCGGACTGGGCCGGGTTCTCGCCGATGCAGTAGACGGCCCGCAGCGTGCCGTCGTCCATGGCCTCGAACATCTCCGTCAGGGTGAGGCCGTGCCGCGGCTGGATGACCGTGTCCCAGGCCGACTCGAACTTCGCCCGCACCTCCGGGTCGAGCACGTCCTGGAAGCCGGGCAGCCGGTTGGGGATCGCGCCCATGTCGCCGCCGCCCTGCACGTTGTTCTGGCCGCGCAGGGGCTGCAAGCCGGAGCCGTAGCGGCCGACGTGGCCGGTGAGCAGGGAGAGGTTGATCAGCGCCCGGACGTTGTCGGTGCCGTTGTGGTGCTCGGTGATGCCGAGGGTCCAGCAGAGCTGGGCGCGTTCGGCGCGGGCGTAGGCGTGCGCCAGGTCGCGGACGGCCGCCGCCGGGACGCCGGTCACCTTCTCCGCGAGGGAGAGGGTCCACGGCTCGACCAGCGCCTTGTACTCCTCGTAGCCCGTGGTCGCCCGGGCCACGAAGGCCTCGTTGACGAGCCCCGCGTGGATGATCTCGCGGCCCACCGCGTGCGCCAGCGGGATGTCGGTGCCGACGTTCGGGCCGAGCCAGCTCTCCGCCCACTCGGCGGTGGAGGTGCGGCGGGGGTCGACGGCGTACATGCGGGCACCGGCCCGGATGCCCTTGAGGACGTGCTGGAAGAAGATGGGGTGCGCGAAGCGGGCGTTGGAGCCCCACATCACGATCACGTCGCTGTGCTCGATCTCCTCGTACGAGGAGGTGCCGCCGCCGGAGCCGAAGGCGGCGGACAGGCCGGCCACGCTCGGCGCGTGGCAGGTGCGGTTGCAGGAGTCGACATTGTGGGTGCCCATGACGACCCGGGCGAACTTCTGCGCCACGTAGTTCATCTCGTTGGTCGCCCGGGCGCAGGAGAACATGCCGAACGCGTCGCGCCCGGCCGCCAGGCCCCGGGCGGTCCGGTCCAGGGCCTCGTCCCAGCTGGCCCGGCGGAACGGCTCGTCGCGGGAGTCCCGGACCAGGGGGTGGGTGAGGCGGGTGTAGGTCTTCGGGTCGCGGGCGCGCCGCCTTCGGTCGCTCCGGTCCGGGTCACGGTGGCTCATGCGGCGCTCCTCAGCGCGAGCAGGTCCGACAGGGCGTGCACGGTGCGCAGGGTGGGCACCGGGACCCCGGTGATCTCCGCCAGCTCCACGACGGCCGCGAGCAGGACGTCTAGTTCCAGCGGCTTGCCGCGCTCCAGGTCCTGGAGCGTGGAGGTGCGGTGGTCGCCGACCTTCTCGGCGCCCGCGAGGCGGCGTTCGACGGAGACGCCGACCTCGCAGCCGAGGGCCTCGGCGACCGCCAGCGTCTCGGTCATCATGGTCTCGATGACCTGGCGGGTGCCGCCGTGCAGGCACATCTGCCGCATGGTGGCGCGGGCCAGGGCGCTGATCGGGTTGAAGGAGATGTTGCCCAGCAGCTTCAGCCAGATGTCGTTGCGCAGGTCCGGCTCGACCGGGCACTTGAGGCCGCCCGCCCGCATCGCCTCGCCGAGCGCGAGGCACCGGGCGGAGACGCTCCGGTCGGGTTCGCCGAGGGAGAACCGGGTGCCTTCCACGTGCCGGACGACGCCCGGCCGTTCGAGTTCGGTGGCCGCGTAGACGACGCAGCCGACGGCCCGTTCGGGCGCGAGCACCGCACTGACCGCGCCGGCCGGGTCCACGCTGTCGAGGCGGCGTCCGTCGTACGGGCCGCCGTGCCGGTGGAAGTACCACCAGGGGATGCCGTTCTGGGCGGCCACGACCGCCGTGGTGTCGTGCAGCAGCGGCTCGATCAGCGGCCCGCACGCCGCGTACGAGTGGGCCTTCAGGCCCAGGAACACGTAGTCCACGGGGCCGACCTCGGCAGGGTCGTCCGTGGCGTGGGGACGCGCGGTGAAGTCCCCGCGCGGGCTGCGCACCCGTACGCCGTACTGCCGCATGGCCGCCAGGTGCGGTCCACGGGCTATGAGATGCACGTCGGTGCCCGCACGGTGGAGCGCGGCGCCGACGTAGGCGCCGATCGCTCCGGCGCCGAGAACTGCGACCTTCATGCGAGGGAGCTCCGTTCGGTCGAGGGATACCGAGGAACTGCCGACCATGTCGACGAAATATTGTCTACAGTATGGAAGTTCACCCAGCAAGGCTTTGTGCAAGGACGGTGGTTGTCCGCTCAACTGTCTTCTCAACAGCCCCACCTCTCCCTACGGTTGGGGACTCATGAGTCCCCCCGTCGCACCCCCGGGCTGGAGCCGCTGGCTCGTTCCCCCCGCCGCCCTCTCGGTCCACCTCTCCATCGGCCAGGCGTACGCCTGGTCCGTGTTCAAACCGCCGCTGGAGTCCGCGCTCGGCCTCAGCGGCACGCAGAGCGCGCTCCCCTTCCAGCTCGGCATCGTCATGCTCGGGCTGTCGGCCGCGTTCGGCGGCACGCTCGTGGAGCGCCACGGGCCGCGCTGGGCGATGACCGTCGCCCTGGTCTGCTTCTCCTCGGGCTTCCTGCTCTCCGCGCTCGGCGCGGCGGTCGAGCAGTACTGGCTGATCGTCCTCGGCTACGGCTTCGTCGGCGGGATCGGCCTCGGCATCGGCTACATCTCGCCCGTCTCCACGCTGATCAAGTGGTTCCCGGACCGGCCCGGCATGGCCACCGGCATCGCCATCATGGGCTTCGGCGGCGGCGCGCTCATCGCCTCGCCCTGGTCGGCGCAGATGCTGGAGTCCTTCGGCAGCGACAGCTCGGGGATCGCCCTCGCCTTCCTCGTGCACGGGCTGACGTACGCCGTCTTCATGCTGCTGGGCGTGCTGCTGGTGCGGGTGCCGCGCCCGAAGGAGGGCGCCGGCGGGCCGGCCGCGCTCTCCGGCGTCCAGGTCTCGGCGCGCGGGGCCATGCGTACCCCCCAGTTCTGGCTGCTGTGGATCGTGCTCTGCATGAACGTCACGGCCGGCATCGGCATCCTGGAGAAGGCCGCGCCGATGATCACCGACTTCTTCGCCGACACCTCCACCCCGGTGTCGGCGACCGCCGCCGCCGGGTTCGTGGCCCTGTTGTCGGCGGCCAACATGGCGGGCCGGATCGGCTGGTCCTCGACCTCCGACCTGATCGGCCGCAAGAACATCTACCGCGTCTACCTCGGCGTCGGCGCCCTGATGTACACGCTGATCGCGCTGTTCGGCGACTCCTCGAAGCCACTGTTCGTCCTGTGCGCGCTGGTCGTCCTGTCCTTCTACGGCGGCGGTTTCGCCACGATCCCCGCCTACCTGAAGGACCTCTTCGGCACCTACCAGGTCGGCGCCATCCACGGGCGGCTGCTCACCGCGTGGTCCACGGCCGGCGTCCTCGGACCGCTGATCGTGAACTGGATCGCCGACCGGCAGGAGGAGGCCGGGCGGCACGGCGCGTCGCTGTACGGGACGTCCTTCGTCATCATGATCGGGCTGCTGGTCGTCGGCTTCGTCGCCAACGAACTCGTCCGACCCGTCCACCCCCGCCACCACGTCAGCGTCGACCCCGCACCGAAGGAGGCCGCCGATGTCCGGCGACAGCAGCCAGAGTCCGCCTGACCTGCCCGACCGGCGGCCGCTGATCGCCTTCACCTGGCTCTGGGTGGGCGCGCCGCTCGCCTACGGGCTGTACGAACTCGTCCGGAAGGCGACCCAGCTGTTCACCGGGTGACGCCCCTCGGGGGACCCGGGGTGCTGACCGAAGCCGACAAGGCGGGCGTACGTTTCCTGTCGTATCACCTGCCGTCGTACCCGTCGGTCACTGATCACACTGGTGGATCCCGTACCCGAGGCAGCGAGGACTCCACCACATGCACGGCTCCCGCATCACCGCCGTCGGCCATTACCAGCCCGCCCGGATTCTCACCAACGAGGAACTGGCGGGCATGGTCGACACCAGCGACGAGTGGATCAGGAGCAGGGTCGGCATTCACTCCCGCCGGATCGCCGGGCCCGAGGAGCCGGTCGACGAGCTGGCGGGCCACGCCGCGGCCAAGGCGCTGGCGGCGGCCGGGCTGACGCCCGCCGACGTGGACATGGTCGTGGTCGCCACCTCCACCGCGATCGACCGTTCCCCGAACACCGCCGCCCGCGTCGCGGCCCGCCTCGGCATCCCCGGGCCCGCCGCGCTGGACGTCAACGTCGTGTGCGCCGGCTTCACCCACGCCCTGGCCACCGCCGACCACGCCGTCCGGGCCGGTTCGGCGAGCCGGGTCCTGGTCATCGGCGCGGACAAGATGTCCGAGGTGGCCGACTGGAGCGACCGCACCACCTGCGTGCTCGTCGGCGACGGGGCGGGGGCCGCCGTCGTGGAGGCCTCGGCGCCCGGCGCGGAGCCCGGGATCGGCCCCGTGCTGTGGGGGTCCGTGCCGGAGATGGGCAACGCGGTCCGCATCGAGGGCACGCCCCCGAGGTTCGCGCAGGAGGGGCAGAGCGTCTACCGCTGGGCGACCACACGGCTGCCCGGCTTCGCACGCCAGGCCTGTGAGCGTTCCGGCCTGGAGCCGGCCGACCTCGCCGCGGTCGTCCTGCACCAGGCGAACCTACGCATCATCGAACCCCTCGCCGCGAAGATCGGCGCCGTCAACGCGGTCGTCGCCCGCGATGTCGTCGAGTCCGGCAACACCTCGGCGGCGAGCATCCCCCTCGCGCTCTCCAAGCTGGTGGAGCGCGGTGAGATCAGCACCGGCGACCCGGTCCTGCTCTTCGGCTTCGGCGGGAACCTCTCCTACGCCGGTCAGGTCGTCCGCTGCCCGTGAACGGCGCCGCGGCCCTGGTGTGACATGGACTACTCCCGGCCCCGACGGCCCGGTGCGCCGTAGACTGTAGACGAAAGACAATCGATACTCGGCGTACCGGGCTTGCCGTCTTCGAGGGGGGACCGATGTTGTCCGCAGGACTGCCGCAGGGCGCGGTGCCCAAGCTCGAACGGCCCGGCCCGCTCCGCGACCGTGTCTACGAGGCGCTGCTCGAACTCATCACCACCCGGGCCCTCCAGCCCGGCCAGCACCTCGTCGAGAGCGAACTCGCCGGTCACCTCGGGGTGTCGAGGCAGCCCGTGCGCGAGGCCCTCCAGCGGCTCAACACGGAGGGCTGGGTCGATCTGCGCCCCGCCCAGGGAGCCTTCGTGCACGAGCCGACGGAGGAGGAGGCCGACCAGCTCCTGACGGTCCGTACGCTGCTGGAGGCCGAGGCGGCCCGGCTCGCCGCCGCCAACGCCGGCAGCGGGGGCGTGGCCGCGCTGGAGGACCTGTGCGCGGAGGGGGAGCGGGCCGTCGCCGCCGACGACGTGGACGCCGCCGTCGCCTCCAACGCCCGTTTCCACGCGAAGATCATGGAGCTGGCCGGCAACGCCGTCCTCGCCGAACTCGCCGCGCAGGTCGACCGCCGGGTCCGCTGGTACTACACGCCCATCGCCCGGCAGCGCGGCCGGCAGTCCTGGATCGAGCACCGGCAGCTGATCGCCGCCGTCGCCGACCGGGACGAGCAGACCGCGACCCGGCTGATGCGCGAGCACACCGAGCACACCCGGCGCTCGTACCACGCGCGCGGCGAATCGTGAGGTAAGACTCCCAGGTCACAGACCGCACGGAGGCCGCCCGGAGCATCCGCCGGGCGGCCTTCTCGTGCCCGGGGACGACGAGCGCCCCGCACTTCTTTGTCCACTCAGTGGAGAAAGTTCGCAGCAATTCGTGCGTGACTTCTTCCCACACTCGGCGGCCACTGCTACGTTCCCTCCGAAAGCAAGCCAAGGACGTGGCCGGGAACCGGCACACTCGAAGGCCGATTGAGGCGGGGAGGGGCTCGTGAGACGCATGACGGCACGACCCGCTAACGCCCACCAGGCACGACTGCTCCAGCTGCTGCGCGACGGAGGGCCCAACTCCCGCGCCCAGCTCGGCGACCAGGTGGACCTCTCCCGGTCCAAGCTGGCCGTCGAGGTGGACCGGCTGCTGGAGACGGGCCTGGTGGTGGCCGACGGACTCGCCGCCTCGCGCGGGGGGCGCCGCAGCCACAACATCCGGCTCCATCCCGCACTGCGCTTCCTCGGCGTCGACATCGGCGCGACCTCGGTCGACGTCGCGGTCACCAACGCCGAGCTGGAGATCCTCGGACACATCAACCAGCCCATGGACGTACGCGAGGGGCCGGTCGCGGTCTTCGAGCAAGTACTGGCCATGGCGGCGAAGTTGCGGGCCTCCGGGCTCGCGGAGGGCTTCGACGGCGCCGGCATCGGCGTCCCGGGGCCGGTCCGCTTCCCCGAGGGTGTGCCGGTGGCTCCGCCGATCATGCCGGGCTGGGACGGCTTCCCGGTACGGGAGGCGCTCAGCCAGGAACTCGGCTGCCCGGTCATGGTCGACAACGACGTGAACCTGATGGCCCTGGGAGAGCAGCACGCGGGCGTCGCCCGCACCCAGCACGACTTCCTCGTCGTCAAGATCGGTACCGGCATCGGCTGCGGCATCGTCGTCGGCGGTGACGTCTACCGGGGGACGACGGGCAGTGCGGGCGACATCGGGCACATCCAGGCCGTGCCCGACGGACGCCCGTGCGCCTGCGGCAACCGGGGCTGCCTGGAGGCCCACTTCAGCGGCGCGGCCCTGGCCCGCGACGCCACGGAGGCCGCCCAGCAGGGCCGGTCGGCCGAGCTCGCCAACCGGCTGGAGGCGAGCGGGGGCCTCAGCGCCGCCGACGTCGCCGCCGCCGCGGCCGCGGGCGACGCCACCGCACTCGACCTGATCCGGGAGGGCGGCCGGAGCACCGGCCAGGTCATCGCCGGTCTGGTCAGCTTCTTCAACCCGGGGCTCGTGGTGATCGGCGGCGGGGTGACCGGCCTCGGCCACAACCTGCTCGCCGCCATCCGTACCCAGGTCTACCGCCAGTCGCTGCCGCTGGCGACCGGCAACCTGCCCATCGTCCTCGGGGAGCTGGGCCCCAGCGCCGGCGTCATCGGCGGGGCCCGGCTGATCAGCGACCACCTGTTCTCGCCCGCGTAGGCGCCCCCCTCGTCCGGGCCCCTCGGCCCGGTCCGCGAGCTCCACCAGCACGCGCTCCACCAGCACGCGCTCCACCAGCACGCGCTCCACCAGCACGCGCTCCACCAGCACAGCGCACCACCAGCACAGCGCACCACCCCGCTCTGCTCGCCGCTGCCCGGCTCCACCCTGCCTCGATCCGCCCTGCCCCGACCCACCCAGCCCCGCTCTGCCCTGACACCGGCCCGCACGCCCGCCGAGGGGACCTCACATGGCTCCAGAACCACCGCTGCTCAGCATGTCCGGCATCACCAAGTCCTTCCCCGGAGTCCGGGCCCTGGACGGCGTCGACCTCGACGTCCAGGCCGGCGAGGTGCACTGCCTGCTCGGCCAGAACGGCGCCGGGAAGTCCACCCTGATCAAGGTGCTGGCCGGTGCCCACCAGCCCGACACCGGCACCATCCGCTGGCGCGGCGAGGACGTCACCCTGCGCTCGCCCATCGCGGCCATGCGCCTCGGCATCGCCACCATCTACCAGGAACTCGACCTGGTGGAACACCTGTCGGTCGCCGAGAACGTCCACCTCGGCCATGAACCGACCGCCGCCGGTTTCGTCGTACGGGCCCGGGCGGCCCGGGCGTCGACGGCCCAGCTCCTCGAGCGACTCGGGCATCCGGAGGTCGATCCCGGGCGACTGGTCGGCGAACTGTCCGCGGCGCAGCAGCAGATCGTGTCCATGGCCCGCGCGCTCTCGCACGACGTACGGCTGATCGTGATGGACGAGCCGTCCGCCGCCCTCGACCCGGACGAGGTGGACAACCTCTTCCGCATCGTCACCGACCTCACCGCCGACGGCGTCGCCGTCGTCTATATCTCGCACCGCCTGGAGGAGATCCGCCGCATCGGCGACCGGGTCACCGTCCTCAAGGACGGCCGGGCCGTCGCCGGCGGCCTGCCCGCCAAGGAGACGCCCACCCGCGAGGTGGTGGCGCTGATGACCGGACGCAACGTGGAGTACGTCTTTCCGGAGCGGCCCGCCGCCCCGGCGGTGGGGGAACCGGTGCTCAGCGTGCGGGGACTGTCCAGGGAGGGCGAGTTCGCGCCCCTCGACCTGGAGGTCCGCCCCGGTGAGATCGTCGGCCTCGCCGGACTCGTCGGCTCGGGCCGCTCCGAGATCCTGGAGACGGTCTACGGAGCCCGCAAGGCGAGCACCGGACAGGTCCTCGTCGACGGCCGTCCGCTCAGGCCGGGCAGCGTCCGCGCCGCGGTGCGCGCCGGGCTCGGGCTCGCCCCCGAGGAACGCAAGGCGCAGGCCCTGCTGATGCTGGAGTCCGTCACCCGCAACGTGTCGGTCTCCGCCATGTCCCGCTTCTCGCGCGGCGGCTGGATCGACCGCGGGGCCGAACTCGGCGCGGCCCGCGCGGCCACCCGGGAGCTGTCCCTGCGGCCCGACAACCCGTCGGCGCCCGTGCGCACCCTCTCCGGCGGCAACCAGCAGAAGGCGGTCCTCGCCCGCTGGCTGCTGCGCGGCTGCCGGGTCCTGCTGCTCGACGAACCCACCCGCGGCGTCGACGTCGGCGCGCGCGCCGAGCTGTACGCGGTCGTCCGCCGACTCGCCGACGAGGGCCTCGCCGTCCTGCTGGTCTCCAGCGAGGTGCCCGAGGTACTGGGCCTCGCCGACCGCGTGCTGGTGCTGCGCGAGGGCCATGTCGTGCACGAGGCCCCCGCCCGTGAACTCGACGAACACCGCGTACTCGACCTCGTGATGGAAGGAAGCCCGGCGTCATGACCCAGCACGTGTCCCCGCCCCGGGACGGCACCGGCAAGGCGGCTCCGGTGGACAACCCGCCCGCCTGGCGAGTCCAGTTGGGCCGCGCCGACGTCCGCACCCTCACCCTGCTCGGGGTGCTCGCCGCACTGGTCCTCATCGGCGGCATCACCCAGCCCGACTCGTTCCTGGACACCCGCAACCTCCAGCTGGTGCTCACCCAGGCGTCCGTGATCGGCGTCGTCACCGTCGGCATGACCTTCGTCATCGTCTCCGGCGGCATCGACCTCTCCGTCGGCGCCATCGTCGCCCTCGCCTCGGTCTGGGCGACCACCGTCGCCACCCAGGAGTACGGCTTCGTCGGCATCCTCTTCACGGCGGTCGTCGTCGGCGTGGGCTGCGGACTGGTCAACGGGGTGCTCATCGCCTTCGGCCAGATGGTCCCCTTCATCGCCACCCTCGCCATGCTGGCCTCGGCACGCGGCCTCGCGCTCCAGATCACCGACGGACGCACCCAGGTCGTCACCGTCCCGAGCGTCCTGGACCTGGGCGAACGCGACTCCTACGTGCTCGGCATCCCGCCCCTGGTGCTGGTGTTCGCCGCCGTCACCGTGATCGGCTGGCTGGTGCTCAACCGCACCACCTTTGGCCGCCGCACCGTCGCCGTCGGCGGCAACGCGGAGGCCGCCCGGCTCGCCGGCATCGATGTCCGCCGCCAGCGGCTCTACCTCTACCTGCTGTCCGGGCTGTGCTGCGGCATCGCCGCCTTCCTGCTGATCGTCCTGGCCGGATCCGGCCAGAACACCAACGGCAACCTCTACGAACTCGACGCCATCGCCGCCGCGATCATCGGCGGGACGCTGCTGACCGGCGGGCGGGGCCACATCCTCGGCTCCGTGCTCGGCGTCCTGATCTTCACCACCATCACCAACATCTTCGCCCTGAACAACCTGCAGACCGACGTGCAGCAGATCGCCAAGGGCGCGATCATCGTCGCCGCCGTGCTGGTCCAGCGCCGTACCGCAAGCACGCACTGAGGAAAGGGTCCACCGTCATGACGAACCTCACGAGCCGCAGAGGCCTGCTCTTCGGAGCGGCCGCCGTGTCCGCCGGCGTGGTCCTCACCGGCTGCACGAGCAACGACCCCGACGACGGCGACGACAAGGCCGCGGACACCCAGCCGGCCGCCGACGACCAGCCCGGCAAGCAGGTCACCATCGGCTACGCCGGCCCGCAGGCCGACCACGGCTGGCTCAACGCCGTCAACGACCAGGCGCAGAAGCGCGCCGAGAAGTACTCGGACGTCACGCTCGAGGTCACCGAGGGCTCCAACGACACGGCCCAGCAGATCGGCCAGATCGAGACCCTCATCAACAAGAAGGTCGACGTCCTGGTCATCCTGCCCGCGGACGGCAAGGCCCTCACCCAGGTCGGGCTCAAGGCCATGCGCGCCGGCATCCCGGTCGTCAACCTCGACCGCATCTTCAACAGCCCCCAGGCCTACCGCTGCTGGGTCGGCGGCGACAACTACGGCATGGGCCTCAACGCCGCCCACTACATAGGCGAGAAGCTCAAGGGCAAGTCCGGCGCCAAGGTCATCGAGCTGGCCGGCCTGGACAACCTGGAGCTGACCCAGCAGCGCACCAAGGGCTTCGACGACGGTCTGAAGAACTACCCGAACATCCAGAAGGTGGCCCGCCAGGCCGCCGAGTTCACGGTCGAGTCGGGCCAGGCCAAGATGGCCCAGCTGCTCCAGGCCCAGTCGAAGTTCGACGCCCTGTGGAACCACGACGACGACCAGGGCGTGGGCGCGCTGCGCGCCATCGAGCAGGCGGGCCGCGACGACTTCCTGATGGTCGGCGGCGCCGGAGCGCTCTCCGCCTTCCAGGCCATCAAGGCGGACAGCGGTGTGCTGAAGGCCACCGTGCTCTACCCGCCCACCATGGCCGCCTCCGCGATCGACCTCGCCCGCGCCCTCGGTCAGGGCAAGGGCGTCAGCGGGCTCGCCGAGTTCGAGATCCCCTCGACCGTCACCTGCTACTCGGCCGTCGTCGACAAGGAGAACGTGGACCAGTACATGTCCACGGGCTTCAAGTGACGGGCACCACGTGACGGCTGCCGCCCCGGCAGCGGCCTGACCAGCCGGCCGGGGCGGGGCCCACCCCCACCGCGCCACGACGACGAGGAGGACATCCGATGGGACAGCCGCAGCAGCCCGAGGGGGCCGGAGCGGGGGCAGCAGCCACCGGCACCGGGACCGACAGCGGGACCGGGACCAGGGCGACGGGGGCATCCGCGACCAGACCGCCCCTGCGCGTCGGCATGGTCGGCTACGCCTTCATGGGTGCCGCGCACTCGCAGGGCTGGCGCACCGCGGGCCGGGTCTTCGACCTGCCGCTGAACCCGGTCCTGGCCGCGATCTGCGGGCGGGACGCCGACGCCGTCCGCACCGCGGCCGACCGGCACGGATGGGCGAGCACCGAGACCGACTGGCGGGCCCTGGTCGAACGGGACGACATCGACCTCGTCGACATCTGCACGCCCGGTGACAGCCACGCGGAGATCGCGCTGGCCGCCCTCGCCGCCGGCAAGCACGTCCTGTGCGAGAAGCCCCTCGCCAACACGGTCGGGGAGGCGGAGGCGATGACCCGGGCCGCCGACGAGGCCGCAGCCCGCGGCCAGCTGGCGATGGTCGGCTTCAACTACCGCCGGGTACCGGCCACCGCGCTGGCCCGGCGGATGGTGGCCGCGGGCCGCGTCGGCCGCCTCAGGCACGTGCGGGTGACCTACCTCCAGGACTGGCTCGTGGACCCGTACTCGCCGCTGACCTGGCGGCTGCGCAAGGAACTGGCCGGCTCGGGCGCCCTGGGCGACCTCGGCGCGCACATCGTCGACCTGGCGCAGTACCTGACGGGCGAGCGGATCGCGGGCGTCTCCGCCCTCACCGAGACCTTCGTCCGGGAACGCCCGCTGCCGGCCGGTGCCGCCCGGGGGCTCTCGGCCGGCTCGGCGGACGGCGCCATGGGCCAGGTCACCGTGGACGACGCCGCCGTGTTCACCGGCCGCCTCACCTCGGGCGCCCTGGTCTCCTTCGAGGCCACCCGCTACGCCACCGGCCGCAAGAACGCCCTGCGGATCGAGCTGAACGGCGAACGCGGCTCGCTCGCCTTCGACCTGGAGCGGCTCAACGAACTGTCGTACCACGACGGTACGGAGCAGGGGGAGCACGCCGGCTTCCGCCGCATCCTGGTCACCGAACCCGAGCACCCCTACCTGGACGCCTGGTGGCCGCCGGGCCACGGGCTCGGCTACGAGCACTCGTTCGTCCACCAGGCGCGCGACCTCGTGCACGCCGTCGCCGAGGGCCGCCGGCCGGAACCCTCCTTCGCCGACGGACTCCAGGTGCAGCGCGTCCTCGCGGCGGTCGAGGAGAGCGCCGAGAAGAACTCCGTCTACACCCCGATCGCCCCCTGAGGAGGCTGGCAGCGACATGCCGCGCAACTTCACTCTCTTCACCGGTCAGTGGGCGGACCTGCCCCTGGAGGAGGTCTGCCGCCTCGCCCGCGACTTCGGCTACGACGGCCTGGAGCTCGCCTGCTGGGGCGACCACTTCGAGGTCGACAAGGCCCTCGCCGACCCCTCCTACGTCGACTCCCGCCACCAACTGCTCGACAAGTACGGCCTCAAGTGCTGGGCGATCTCCAACCACCTGGTCGGCCAGGCGGTCTGCGACGCCATCATCGACGAGCGCCACCAGGCCATCCTCCCGGCCCGCATCTGGGGCGACGGCGACGCGGAGGGCGTACGGCAGCGCGCAGCGGCCGAGATCAAGGACACCGCCCGGGCCGCCGCACGCCTCGGCGTGGACACCGTCATCGGCTTCACCGGGTCGGCCATCTGGCACCTGGTGGCCATGTTCCCGCCCGCCCCGGAGTCGATGATCGACCGGGGGTACCAGGACTTCGCGGACCGCTGGAACCCGATCCTCGACGTCTTCGACGCCGAGGGCGTGCGGTTCGCCCACGAGGTCCACCCCAGCGAGATCGCCTACGACTACTGGACCACCCAGCGCGCCCTGGAGGCCGTGGACCACCGGCCCGCCTTCGGCCTCAACTTCGACCCCTCCCACTTCGTCTGGCAGGACCTCGACCCGGTCGGCTTCCTGTGGGACTTTCGCGACCGGATCTACCACGTCGACTGCAAGGAGGCCCGCAAGCGCCTCGACGGCCGCAACGGGCGCCTCGGCTCCCACCTGCCGTGGGGCGACCCGCGCCGCGGCTGGGACTTCGTGTCGGCCGGCCACGGCGACGTCCCCTGGGAGGACGTCTTCCGCATGCTGCGCTCCATCGACTACCAGGGCCCGGTCTCCGTGGAATGGGAGGACGCCGGCATGGACCGGTTGCAGGGCGCCCCCGAGGCCCTCACCCGCCTCAAGGCCTTCGACTTCGACCCGCCCAGCGCGTCCTTCGACGCCGCCTTCAACAGCTGACCCGAGCGTCCGACCGCCCGGCCGCAGGTCGGGGACGGGGGCCGGCGGAACCGCCGGTCCCCGGTCAGGCCTGCCCGAATCCCGCTTTGTCCTGCATTGGGAAAAAGTTGAACCAGTCCGGGCCCAAGGGGTGTTGGCCCCGGAAGAACGCGGTTACCGTCCCTGAAGTGTTCAGGACACCCACGCCCCCGGGGTGACGGCGTACCCCGGAGCCCGCCGCACCGCACGTCTTCGCACCCGTTCCGTACGGCCCATCCCGTTCCCGGAGGGACTTCGTGCACAGAACCAGACTCAAAAGCACCAGGACCACGAGGCGCCCGAGGCTGCGCACCACGCTCGCCCTGTTCACCGGCCTGATCCTGGCGGTGGGGACCCCGGCGACCGTCGCCGGCGCCCACCCCGGCCACCCGGAGCACGACGAACCGGCGGCCGCCGAGGGGCAGTTCCAGCAGGTGCCCCTCGCCAAGGGCGAGCCCGAGATGGGCGAGCCGATGTCGCTCGCCGTCCTCCCGGACCGCAGCGTCCTGCACACCGCCCGCGACGGCACACTGCGCCTCACCGACCAGGGCGGCGTCACCAAGGTCGCCGGCAAGCTCGACGTCTACAGCCACGACGAGGAGGGCCTGCAGGGCGTAGGCATCGACCCGGACTTCGAGAACAACCGGGCGATCTACCTGTACTACGCCCCGCCGCTCGACACCCCGGCGGGCGACGCGCCGGAGACCGGGACCGCGGAGGACTTCAAGAAGTTCGACGGCGTCAACCGGCTCTCCCGCTTCGTCCTCAACGCCAACGGCACGCTGGACACGGCCAGCGAGAAGAAGGTCCTGGACGTCGCGGCCTCCCGCGGCACCTGCTGCCACGTCGGCGGCGACATCGACTTCGACGCCGAGGGCAACCTCTACCTGTCCACCGGCGACGACTCCAACCCGTTCGCCTCCGACGGCTACACGCCGATCGACGAGCGCCCGGACCGCAACCCGGCCTTCGACGCCCGCCGCAGCTCCGGCAACACCAACGACCTGCGCGGCAAGATCCTGCGGATCAAGGTCGCCGAGGACGGCTCGTACACCGTGCCGGACGGCAACCTCTTCGCCCCGGGCACCGAGAAGACCCGCCCCGAGATCTACGCGATGGGCTTCCGCAACCCGTTCCGGATGAGCGTCGACGACGAGACCGGCACCGTCTACGTCGGTGACTACGGCCCCGACGCGGGCGCCGCCGACCCGAACCGCGGCCCGGCCGGACAGGTCGAGTTCGCCAAGGTCACCAAGGCCGCCAACTTCGGCTGGCCGTTCTGCACGGGCAACAACGACGCCTACGTCGACTACGACTTCGCCACCAAGACCTCCGGCGAGAAGTTCGACTGCGCCGCCCCGAAGAACACCTCGCGGCACAACACCGGCCTGGTCGACCTGCCGCCCGCGCAGGCCGCCTGGATCCCGTACGACGGCGGCTCCGTGCCCGAGTTCGGCACCGGCTCCGAGTCCCCGATGGCCGGCCCGGTCTACCGCTACGACCCCGAGCTGGACTCCAGCGTGAAGTTCCCCGAGGAGTTCGACGGCGACTTCTTCGCCGGCGAGTTCGGCCGCCGGTGGATCAAGCGGATCGAGCAGAACGCCGACGGCACGGTCGCGAAGATCAACGACTTCCCGTGGACCGGCACCCAGATCATGGACATGGAGTTCGGCCCCGACGGTGCGCTCTACGTGCTGGACTACGGCGTCTCCTGGTTCCAGGGCGACGAGAACTCCGCGCTGTACCGCATCGAGAACGCAGAGGACGGCTTCTCCCCGATCGCCGAGGTGAGCGCCGACAAGACGTCCGGCGCGGCCGGCCTCAAGGTGAAGTTCACCGCCTCCGTCAAGGACGCCGACTCCCCGGACCTCACCCACAGCTGGGACTTCGGCGACGGCACCAAGGGCGAGGGCCTCACGCCCACCCACAAGTACAAGAAGGTCGGCACCTACACCGCGACCTTCACCGCGAAGGACCCCGAGGGCAACACCGGCAGCGCCAGCGTCCGGATCGTGGTCGGCAACACCGCGCCCAAGGTGCGGATCGACGTCCCGGGCAACGGCACCCTGGCAGCCTTCGGTGAGCCCGTCCCCTTTAAGGTGACCGTCACCGACCCCGAGGAGACCGTCGACTGCTCCAAGGTCAAGGTCGCCTACAGCCTCGGCCACGACTCCCACGCCCACGAGCTGACCAGCGAGATGGGCTGTGAGGGCACCCTGAAGCCGCCGCCCGGCGACGGCGGGCACGACCCCAACGCCAACATCTACGGCGTCGTCGGCGCCAGCTACACCGACGGCGGGGCGAACGGCCAGGAGGCCCTGACCGGCACCGCCCGCACCGTGCTCCAGCCGCTGCACCGCCAGGCCGAGCACTTCGCCGGCCAGCAGGGCGTCTCGGTCATCGACAAGACCGGCGCCAACGGCGGCAAGACCGTCGGCAACATCGACGACGGCGACTGGATCTCCTTCAGCCCCTACAAGTTCGACGGGCAGAAGAAGCTCACCGTTCGGGCCTCCTCCGGCGGCGCCGGCGGCTTCGTCGAACTGCGCACCGGCTCGCCCGAGGGCCCGCTGCACGGCTCGGCGTACATCCCGCCGACCGGCGGCTGGGAGACGTTCCAGGACGTCGACGTGCCGCTGCGGGCCCTGCCCAAGAAGACCACCGACATCTACCTGGTCTTCCGGGGCGGCGAGGGCGCGCTGTACGACCTGGACGACTTCGAGTTCTCCAAGGAGCCGTTCAAGGGCGGCAAGAAGGTGCTCGTCTTCTCCAAGACGGCCGGCTTCCGCCACGACTCCATCCCCGAGGGCGTCGCCGCGCTGAAGGAGCTCGGCGCCCCGGCCGGCATCTCGGTCACCGCGACCGAGGAGGCCAAGCAGTTCACCACGGCCAACCTCGCCAAGTACGACGCCGTCGCCTTCCTGTCCACCACCGGTGACGTCCTCGACGCCGACCAGCAGAAGGCGTTCGAGAACTACGTCAAGAACGGCGGCGGCTACATGGGCATCCACGCCGCCGCCGACACCGAGTACGACTGGGAGTTCTACGGCGGCCTCGTCGGCGCCCACTTCGACTCGCACCCGGCCATCCAGAAGGCCACCGTGCGCGTCCACGACCACGACCACCCCTCCACCGCGCACCTCGGCGACACCTGGGAGCGCACCGACGAGTGGTACAACTACCGCACCAACCCGCGGGACCAGGCCAAGATCCTCGCCACCCTGGACGAGACCACCTACGACGGCGGCACCATGAAGGGCGACCACCCGATCGCCTGGTGCCAGAGCTACGGCGGCGGCCGGTCCTTCTACACCGGCGGCGGCCACACGAAGGAGTCCTACGCCGACGAGGCGTTCCGGGGCCACCTGCTCGGCGGTATGCAGTACGCCACCGGACAGGTCAAGGCCGACTGCAAGCCGAACACCGGCTACCGGGACATCTTCAACGGCGAGACCAGGGACGGCTGGAAGCAGGCCGGCCCCGGCACCTTCGACGTGAAGAACGGCACGCTGGAGTCCAACGGCGGCATGGGCCTGCTCTGGTACCAGGCCAAGGAGCTGAAGTCGTACTCCCTCAAGCTCGACTGGAAGATGCGGGGCGACGACAACTCCGGGATCTTCGTGGGCTTCCCGGCCTCCGACGACCCCTGGTCCGCGGTGAACAAGGGCTACGAGATCCAGATCGACGCGACCGACGCGGCGGACCGCACCACGGGCTCCGTCTACTCCTTCAAGTCGGCCAACATCAAGGCCCGTGACCAGGTCCTGCGGCCCCCCGGCCAGTGGAACTCCTACGAGATCAAGGTCCAGGGCGAACGCCTTCAGGTGTTCCTCAACGGAGTCAAGATCAACGACTTCACCAACAAGGACCCCGAGCGGAGCCTGACCGACGGGTACATCGGCCTCCAGAACCACGGCGCCGACGACCAGGTCTCCTTCCGCAACATCCAGCTCAAGGAACTCTCCTCCTAGGGCTACCGGAACGGCGGCGGGCGGAGGACGCCGGACCTCCGCCCGCCGTCCCGCCGGGCCCGCGCCCGGCACCCCGCTCGTCCCCCTCCCGGCACTCGCACCAGGTTCGCGTACGACAAGGAGGCTGCCCATGTCCGCCGAACCGTCCCCGCCCACCCCCTCCTCGGCTCCGCGCCTCGGCGTCTGGCTCGTCGGGGCCCGTGGCTCCGTGGCCACCACCGCGATCGCGGGCTGCGCCGCCGTCGCCGCCGGCCTGCACCCGCCGACCGGCATGGTCACCGAGACCCCGCCGTTCGCGTCGAGCGGTCTGCCGCCGCTGTCGTCGCTCGTCTTCGGCGGCCACGACACCCTCGACTGCCCCCTGCCCAAGCGCGCCGAGCACCTGGCCGAGGGCGGTGTCCTGCCGCACGGCCTGCCGTCGGCCGTGCACGCCGAACTCGTCGCCGCCGACCGCGAGATCAGGCCCGGCGGCCCCGTGACCGGCGTCCCGGAGGGCGGGCCCGCCCGCACCCAGGACGAGTGGATCGACGTGTTCGCGGACGACATCCGTGACTTCGTCCGCCGCCACGACCTCACCGGCGCCGTCGTGGTGAACGTGGCCTCCACCGAGCCCGCCCCCACCGACGGCACCCTGCCGCCCAGCTCCCTCTACGCGGCGGCCGCCCTGCGCGCCGGCTGCCCGTACGTGAACTTCACGCCCTCCACCGGGCTGCACCACCCGGCGCTGGCCCCGCTCGCCGAGTCCTCGGGGCTCCCGTACGCGGGCCGCGACGGCAAGACCGGGCAGACCCTGCTGCGCTCCGTGCTCGGCCCGATGTTCCTCCAGCGGGCCCTCGCCGTACGCGCCTGGTCCGGCACCAACCTTCTGGGCGGCGGCGACGGCGCGGCCCTCGCGGACCCCGCGGCGGCCGCCGCCAAGAACGCCGGCAAGGAACGCGTCCTCGCCGACACCCTCGGTGCCGCACCCGAGGGCGAGGTACACATCGACGACGTGCCCGCCCTCGGCGACTGGAAGACCGCCTGGGACCACATCGCCTTCGACGGCTTCCTCGGCGCCCGCATGGTCCTCCAAACCATCTGGCAGGGCTGCGACTCGGCGCTGGCCGCGCCCCTCGTCCTCGACCTGGCCCGGCTGGCCGCCCGCGCCCACGAGCGGGGCCTGTCCGGTCCGCTGCGCGCACTCGGCTTCTACTTCAAGGACCCGGTGGGGGACGGCCCGTCGTCCCTGGCCGAGCAGTACGCGGAGCTGATGGCTTTCGCCGGACGGCTCCGGGACGGCGCCGGCGACGGCGAGGAGCGGCGGTGAGCCGCGCGGTCGCCGTGGCCCGGGACGCCTCCGCGCCCGCCGGCGCGGCGGGCAGCGGCCCGGCCGCGGAGAGCGCCCCGTCGGGCGCCGCCGGGGCTCCGGCGCACGGTTCCCGTCCGACCGGTACCGGACGCGCCGGCGCCTGGGCCGAACTGCTGCGCCTGCCCGCCCTGTTCACCGTTCCCGGGGATGCCCTGGCGGGCGCCGCGGCGGCCGGTGCGCGTCCCGGGCCCCGCACACTGCTCGCCATCGGCTCGTCCCTGTGCCTGTACGAGGCGGGCATGGCGCTGAACGACTGGGCGGACCGGGCCGAGGACGCCGTGGAGCGCCCGCACCGCCCGCTGCCCTCCGGGCGGATCCGTCCCGCCGCCGCCCTGACCGCGGCCTGCGGTCTCACCGGAGCGGGCCTGGCGCTCGCCGCCGCGGCCGGCCGGCCCGCCCTGGTGGTGGCCGCCCCGTTGGCGGCGACGGTCTGGGCCTACGACCTCGCGCTGAAGCACACCCCCGCCGGGCCCGTGGCGATGGCCGCCGCCCGCGGACTGGACCTGCTCCTCGGCGCCGCCGCCACCGGCGGCGCCACCCGCCCCGCGCTGCCCTCCGCCGCGCTGCTCGGCAGCCACACCCTCGCGGTCACGGCCGTCTCCCGCCGGGAGACCGTCGGCGGCTCGGTCCTGGCCCCGCTGGCCGCCCTCACGACGACGGTGGCGCTGACGCGGCTGGTCACCCACCGCCGCACCCGACTCCCGGCAGGCCGGTGGGCAGCAGCCGCCCCCGGCCTGCCGGGCCCCAGCCCGACCGGGCGCCCGGCGCAGGCCACCGGCGCTCTCACCACCGCCCTGGGCGCCGCCTACGCCGCCACGGCCGCCCGGCCCTACGTCCACGCCGCGCTCAACCCCTCGCCACCGCTCACCCAACGCGCCGTCGGCGGCGGCATCAGGGCCACGATCCCGCTCCAGGCGGCGCTCGCCGCCCGCTCCGGGGCCGCTGCCACGTCGCTGCTGGTCGCGGCGCTCGCCCCGGCCGGGCGGATGTTCGTGCGCAGGGCCGGCCTGAGGAAGGTGAGCATCACATGAGCACCGGTGCCCCCACCCTCCCTCTGCGCTTCGGCTACGGCACGAACGGTCTCACCGACCTCCGCCTGGACGACGCCCTCGCCCTGCTGGCCGACCTCGGTTACGACGGTGTCGGTCTGACCCTCGACCACATGCACCTCGACCCGCTCGCCGAGGACCTCGCCGCCCGCACCCGCCGGGTCGCGCACCGCCTCGACGCGCTGGGTCTGGACGTCACGGTCGAGACGGGCGCCCGCTATGTGCTCGACCCGCGCCGCAAACACGGCCCCTCGCTGCTCGATCCGGACCCCGGTGACCGGGCGCGCCGGGCCGACCTGCTGGTGCGGGCCGTGCGCGTCGCCGCCGACCTGGGGGCCCACGCCGTGCACTGCTTCAGCGGCATCACGCCGCCGGGCACGGACGCGGAGACCGCCTGGAAGCGCCTGGCGGACGCCCTGGGCCCGGTCCTGGACGCCGCCGCCGACGCCGGCGTGCCCCTCGCGGTGGAGCCGGAACCGGGTCACCTGCTGGCCACCCTGGCCGACTTCCACCACCTGCGCCGGCTGCTGGGCGACCCCGGGCAGCTCGGCCTGACCCTGGACCTCGGGCACTGCCAGTGCCTGGAGCCGCTGCCGCCCGCCGACTGCGTGCGCCAGGCCGCGCCCTGGCTGCGGCACGTGCAGATCGAGGACATGCGCCGCGGCGTGCACGAACACCTGCCCTTCGGCGACGGCGAGATCGACTTCCCGCCCGTCCTCCAAGCCCTCGCCGACACCGGCTACCAGGGCCTGACCGTCGTCGAACTGCCCCGCCACTCCCACGCGGGGCCGCGCTTCGCCGAACTCTCCCTCCCGTTCCTCCGCGGAGCCGCGACGGCGGTCCCCCGCACGAGCCGCTCGGGCGAGCCCTCCGCCACCCACTGAAGGGAGCCACCCCCATGACGCAGCCACACACCGGCCACGTCACCCCCGACACCCAGGGTGCGGACGCCCCCACCGCCGGACGGGACCAGGGCCCCACCCCCGCCCACGTCCCGCCCGCCGACCTGCGCGCGGCCCTCTCCGCCGAGCTGGGCGGAGCCGCCCGGGCCTGGCTGGACCAGGCACTGGACGAGGCCGCCGCCCACCCCGGCGCCCACGGCCCCATCTCCGTCTGGGAACTGCGCCTCGCCGAGGCCGCACGCCGTTGCGGCCCCGCCCACGCCGACGCCGCCCGCGTCCTCGTCCTGCACGCGGCACGCGCGGACACCGACGCCCTGACCCGCGTCTACTCCCAGGGCACCGCCGACGAACGCCGCGCCGTCCTGCACGCGCTGCCCCATCTGGTGTCCGGCCCCGAGGCCCTGCCCCTGGTCGAGGACGCGCTGCGCACCAACGACACCCGGCTGGTCGCCGCGGCCCTCGGCCCCTACACGGCCCGGCACCTCGACGCCCACCAGTGGCGGCACGCCGTACTGAAGTGCCTGTTCACCGGCGTGCCCCTGGACGAGGTCGCGGACCTCGCCGGACGCGCCCGCGGTGACGCCGAACTGGCCCGCATGCTCACCGACTACGCCGCCGAACGCACGGCCGCGGGCCGTTCCGTCCCCGAGGACCTGCGCCGCGTCCTGGCCCTGACCGAGCCCGGCACGTCGCACACCCCGGCCGCCCCCCACGGCAAGGAGTCCTGATGCGCATCTTCGACCCGCACATCCACATGACCTCCCGCACCACCGACGACTACGAGGCCATGCACGCGGCCGGTGTCCGCGCCGTCGTCGAGCCG